>JBFWRV010000023.1:0-81042 GCA_050248715.1 Hyphomicrobiaceae bacterium
GAACGCACCCTTGAAGCCACCTGGCGCAGGATCGGCGACCTGCTCGACCACTTCAGCCCCCAAGAGTGCGCCAACTACCTCGCCAACGCCGGATATGCTGCCATTTGACCTGAACAAGCTCTAGGCGAATCCTCGCCGATCGCCCGGCGGGTCGCGTCAGGGGACCCTTCAGGCGCGCACCGGTTTCCCCCAATTGCCCACCACCGATCCGGGAGCCTTCAATCCGGCGCTGCTGAGCTATTCGGCTCTCATCAGTCAGGAGCGGAGTACCAGCAAGAAGGCAAAGCCGGATGCAGGAGGCCCCTGCTGGGCGCAACAGGCGTTCGCGGGTCAATAGCCGGGCGTCTGGCGAATCTCGCCATCGCGACGGCTGCGGCGATGCGGATTGCCTCCGCATTCAGCCGCAAGGAGAACTGGTCGCCGGCGGCGAAAAAAAACGCGGGTCGCGCCTCAGTTCACACCGACGGCCCGGCCCATGGTGGAGCCGATCTCGGCGTTGATCACGAGGTCGGCCAGATCATCCTGCTCGGTCGGCTCGCGGTTGACGATGACAAGCCGGGAGCCGTTGCGCTTGGCCATGATCGGGAAGCCCGCGGCCGGATAAACCACGAGCGAGCTGCCGAGCACGATGAAGAGGTCGGCGGCCAGCGTCACCTCCTGCGCCCGCTCCATCTCGGCCTCCGGCATCGCCTGCCCGAAGGAGATGGTGGCCGTCTTGATGATGCCGCCGCAGCCCGTGCACAGCGGCAGCCGCTCGTCGATGGCGAATATCTCGCGCACCCACTCGAGCTCGTAGCGGCGCCGGCACTCGAGGCAGGTCGCATAGGTGGCGTTGCCGTGCAGCTCGATGACCTTGTCGTCGGGCACGCCAGAGGCCTGGTGCAGGCCGTCGATGTTTTGCGTGACGACCGCCGTCATGCGCCCCTGCTCGACGAGCCGGGCAAGCGCCCGGTGGCCTGCGTTGGGGGTCGCCTTGCGCAGCACCGCGTCGCTCGCGAACTTGCGCCGCCAGGTCTCGCGCCGTGCCTCGGCCGAGGCCATGAAATCGCCGAACTCGATCGGCCGAAACTTGGTCCAGATGCCGCCGGGCGAACGATAGTCGGGGATGCCGGACTCCGTGGAGATGCCGGCTCCGGTGAAGGCGACGACATTGCGCGCTTCCGCGATCATCCGCTTCAGCTCATCGACCTTCGTCATCGCTGGCTCCTCGCGCGCCGGGCTACACCGCCACAGGCAGGCTTGCCTGCTCGCCGACCTCGAACACGCGGCGATAGCGGATAAGCTCGGCGGGCGGGCCCATCGCCTTGGCGGGGTTGTCGGAGAGCTTCACCGCGGCGCGGCCATTCGCCGATACGACCTTGCATACGATCGAGAACGGATCGAGGCGCCCGTCGGGACCGAGCCCGCGGAAGTCGTTGGTGAGCAGCGTGCCCCAGCCGTAGCCGAGCCGAACACGGCCGTGGAAGTGGCGGTGGATGCGCTCGATGTCGTCCACGTCGAGGCCGTCGGAGAAGATGATGAGCTTCTGGCGTGGGTCCTGCTTGCGGCGCTGCCACCAGGCGATGGCCATCTCGCCGCCCTCGATGGGGTCCCCGGAATCGATGCGGATGCCGGTCCAGTGCGTCACCCAATCGGGGGCGCGCTCCAGGAAGTTGCGCGACCCGTACGTGTCGGGGAGCATGACGCGCAGGTTGCCGTCGTAGTCCTGCTGCCAGTCGGCGAGCACCTTGTAGGGCGCCTCGGCGAGTTCGCGGTCGTTGCGGGCGAGCGCGGAATAGACCATCGGCAGCTCGTGCGCGTTGGTGCCGATGGCCTCCACCTCGCGGCGCATGGCGATCAGGCAGTTGGACGTGCCGAGGAAGGCCGGCCCCAATCCCTCGATCATGGCCTGCACGCACCAATCCTGCCACAGGAAGCCGTG
Organism: Hyphomicrobiaceae bacterium; assembly: GCA_050248715.1. Classification (GTDB taxonomy): domain Bacteria; phylum Pseudomonadota; class Alphaproteobacteria; order Rhizobiales; family Hyphomicrobiaceae; genus AWTP1-13. The sequence goes on from JBFWRV010000023.1 coordinate 1,922, forward strand.
CCGGCGCCGGGTGCCGAAGTCGGCGATGCTGATTCCCGGCAGCAGCTTGAGGCGCCCGATTTTCTCCCATACGCGCGTCATGGCCATGGCGTAGAGGACCTGCAACTCGAACTTCCCGAGTCCCTTGGTGACCGCGCGGCTGTGGAGCTCCATGAGCACGGCGAGGGCTGGGATCTCCCACATCGTCGTCTCGATCCAGGGCCCCTCGAATGTCAGCTCGTATTGGTCGCCGTGGCGCTCCAGATGATAGGGGGGATAGCGGAAGCCCTCGAGCCAGGCGATGAAGTCGGGCGTGAACATCTGCCGCTTGCCGTAGAACATGTTGCCACGGAGCCAAGTCGACTCCCCGCGCGACAGCGACAGGCTGCGAATGTGGTCGAGCTGCTCCTTCAACGCGCCGGCGTCGATCAGGTCCGAGAGCTTGACCGAGGTGGTGCGGTTCAGGATGCCGAAGGTGACGCGGGCGTCCCGGTGGCGGCGGAAGATCGTCTGTGCCATCAGCAACTTGTAGAAGTCCGTATCGAGCACCGAGCGCACGATCGGATCGATCTTCCAGTTGTGATTGTAGACGCGGGTGGCGATGTCGGTCATGGGCGCTGCCAAGCGATCAGGCGTCTTCGAGCCGGCCTCCCGGTCTGCCTGCGCGTGGGATGTTACCCGCTGGCGTCGAATGCGCGCAACGGATTGGCCCGGAATCTGCCGGCATGGCTGCCACGTGGCAGGGCGCCCGCTCTACTTGGCAAGCACATTGGGCCAGTTCTTCTCGCCCTTGGCGATGTGGCCGGGAATGTTCTTCTCCCAGTTCTTCTGCACCGATGCGTTATAGTTGACGTAGAGCTTGCCATCGACGATGCGCCAGGCGTGGGGATCGCCCTTGGCCGTGTAGCCTTCCGACACTGCCCAGGCGCAATAGCCGCCGTACTGTGGGGCGAACGCCTGCGGGTTCGCTTCGAAGGCGGCCTTGTTCTCGGCGGAGGCGAAATGCCAGGTGGCGCCGTTCCAGCTTGCCTTGTGCGCGGGGTTGCCGCGCTCGGGCTTGCCGGTCTTGAAGTACGCAACGGCATCGTAGCCGTCGAGGGCGAGCTTGGACTTGAAGTCGGCGAAAACCGGCGGCTTGCTCTGTGTCTGTGCATTCGCGCCCTGGTGCAGGAACGTCGAGGCGGCCAGAGCCGCGAGGCCAAGCAGAGCCAACCCGCTTGCAGCGCTTCTTCTCATTGCTGCCTCCCTCTCCTCCAGTCGCGAGATGTTCGCATCATCATACGCAGGCGGCCGGCGTGTCTCAGTACACCGATCGATGCCGCTCCTTCACGATCGCGCAATCTGCCGCGAGGCGATGAACGGAAACGAAAACGCCCCGGCGCGAGGCCGGGGCGTATGTGCGATCTCAGTCGCGGAGGGTGTCAGAAGTCCATGCCGCCCATGCCACCCATTCCGCCCATGCCACCGCCGCCGGGCATCGGAGGGGCGGCATCCTTCGGACGCTCGGCCACCATCGCCTCGGTGGTGATGAGGAGGCCGCCGATCGAAGCCGCGTCCTGCAGCGCGCAACGCACGACCTTGGCCGGATCAATCACCCCTTCGCCGAGCAGATCGCCGTAGACGCCGGTCTGCGCGTTGTAGCCGAAGGCGTACTTGTTGCTCTCGAGGATCTTGCCGACCACGACCGCCCCGTCCTCGCCGGCGTTCAGCACGATCTGCCGCGCCGGAATCTGCAGCGCCTTGCGGACAATGTTGATGCCGATCCTCTGGTCGTCGTTGTCGGTCTTCAAGCTGTCGAGAGCCTTGCTGGCGCGGAGCAGGGCGACGCCGCCACCCGGCACGATGCCTTCCTCGACGGCGGCGCGGGTGGCGTGGAGGGCGTCCTCGACGCGATCCTTGCGCTCCTTCACCTCCACCTCGGTGGCGCCGCCGACCTTGAGGACGGCCACGCCCCCGGCAAGCTTTGCCAGGCGCTCCTGCAGCTTCTCACGGTCGTAGTCGGAGGTCGTCTCCTCGATCTGCGCCTTGATCTGCTTCACCCGCGCCTCGATGTCGGCCTTCTTGCCGGAACCGTCGACGATGGTGGTGTTCTCCTTGTCGATCGAGATGCGCTTGGCGCGGCCCAGCATGTTGAGGGCGACGTTCTCGAGCTTGATGCCGAGGTCCTCGCTGATCACGGTGCCGCCGGTGAGGATGGCGATGTCCTCGAGCATGGCCTTGCGGCGGTCGCCGAAGCCCGGGGCCTTGACGGCCGCGACCTTGAGGCCGCCGCGCAGCTTGTTGACGACCAGCGTCGCCAGCGCCTCACCTTCGACGTCCTCGGCCACGATCAGCAGCGGCTTGCCGGCCTGCACCACCGCCTCGAGCATGGGCAGCATCGGCTGCAGGGTGGAAAGCTTCTTCTCGTGGATGAGGATGTAGGGGCTGTCGAGCTCCACCAGCATCTTGTCGGCGTTGGTGATGAAGTAGGGCGAGATGTAGCCGCGGTCGAACTGCATGCCCTCGACCACGTCCAGTTCGGTCTCGAGGCTCTTGGATTCCTCGACCGTGATCACCCCCTCGTTGCCGACCCGCTTCATGGCCTCGGCGATCTTGGCGCCGATCTCCTTGTCGCCGTTGGCGGAGATGGTGCCGACCTGGGCGATCTCCTCGTTGGAAGTGACCTTCTTCGCCTTGCTCTGCAGCTCGGAGACGACGGCGCTGACGGCAAGGTCGACACCACGCTTCAGGTCCATGGGATTGGAGCCCGCGGTGACCGACTTGGCACCCTCGCGGATGATCGCCTGCGCCAGCACGGTCGCCGTCGTGGTGCCGTCGCCGGCGATGTCGGAGGTCTTGGAGGCCACCTCGCGCATCATCTGCGCGCCCATGTTCTCGAACTTGTCCTCGAGCTCGATCTCCTTGGCGACTGTCACGCCGTCCTTGGTGGTGCGGGGGGCTCCGAAGCTCTTCTCGAGCACGACGTTGCGGCCCTTCGGGCCGAGGGTAATTTTCACGGCATTGGCGAGAACGTCGACGCCGCGCAGCATCCGCTCGCGGGCCTCACCTGAGAATTTGACGTCTTTGGCGGCCATGGGTTGGGCTCCTGGAAACGAAGCTGGAAGGGAGTCAGACAGACGGCCAGAAAGGGGTCGGGCCCCTCTCCCCGGCTTACGCGGCGGCGCGTACGGACGCCTTGCCCTCGATGATGCCGAGGATGTCGCTCTCTTTCATGATGAGCAGTTCCTCACCGTTGATCTTGACCTCGGTGCCCGACCACTTGCCGAACAGCACCTTGTCGCCCTTTTTAACCTCGAGCGGGACGAGTTTGCCCTGCTCGTCGCGGGCGCCGGGTCCTACGGCGATCACCTCGCCCTGCATGGGCTTCTCCTTGGCGGTGTCGGGGATGATGATGCCGCCCGTGGACTTCGTGTCCTCGTCGATGCGGCGCACGACCACGCGATCGTGCAGAGGGCGAAACTTCATGACCTCTACCTCACTGTTTTTAGGACGGTAAATTCGACACTTCGGAACCGCACGGCGCGCGCTGCCAGGGATGAGCCGCCGGGGCGCTCCAAAGAGCGGGGCCAGCTATATTTGACGGTCGTTAGCAGTGTCAAGAGGAGAGTGCCAAAGGCGCCCCGCGACCTTGACGGCGCGGCATTAGGCCCCATGTTGTGGGCAGCGGGGACGGCCCCGCATTTTCCAAAGAAACCCGCGGTGGGGACGACCTCATCACAAGCATGGAGATGAGGCATGGCTTGGCTCGTTCTCATTCTGGCCGGCCTGGTCGAAATCGGCTGGGCAGTCGGTCTCAAATACACTGAGGGTTTCACGAGACTGTGGCCCTCGGTATGGACGATAGCTGCGATGGTGGTGAGCCTGGCGCTGCTGGGCGTCGCTGTGCGGTGGCTGCCCGTCGGCACGGCGTACGCGGTTTGGACAGGCATTGGCACTGTCGGAACTGTGCTGCTGGGCATTTGGCTGTTCGGCGAGCCGGCCGATCCTGCGCGGCTCGCATTCATCGCCATGATCGTGGCGGGCGTGGCGGGCCTGAAGTTCGTGACACCCTAGGTTCCGCGCCGGCGGCGCGGTCTGCTGCACGCCCTGTGCCCCCCGGAACTGCATCCGAAGCTGCTTCGTTCCAGTCTTGCGGCCGCGCTGCGGAAGTGCGTCCCCGGCTGCAGAAGAGAAGCGGCGGCTGTGGGAAGGATGCAACCCATCAGGCACGAATCGCGCATACGATCACCAAGGTGCGCATCGGCGGCAGGGAGGTGATCATCCATGACCGCATCCAGTGACCGGGACTTTCGCGCCCAGCTCGCCGGCTTCAGCCTGACGACGGCGGAGATTCTGTATCGCCTGCCTGACCATCCCTCGCTGCTGCAGAGCTATATCTGGCAGGACTACGACGAGCACCCGCGCTTTCCGCGTTTGCGCACGTTCCTCGATTTCTGGGCGCGCAACCTCGACGGCAAGCTCTTCCGCGTGCGCGTGGCGCACAGGAAGCTCATCACGCCGGCGGAGCTGCGGATGGTCGGCGGCGAGTTCCGGGTGCATTGAGCCGGCCATGCCGGGAGACGCGTGAAGCAGCCGAATCGCGCTAAGCCCAGGCGAAGCGAAAACGGCGCCTTGGCGTGTCCGGCATGGCTCTATCCGAGCGAAGACAGGGATTCCCGCTAGCGGTCGTGGCTCCGACCGAGGCCGCTGTGCCCGCGCGACCCGCCGCGCCGCGCGCGGACGTCGGCGGCCTGCGTGCGGTCAGCCAGCTGCTCTTGGCCATGCGCACCGTGAAGGCCACCCGCTTCAATGCCGCGGAGCGCTACGAGCGCAAGAATGCGCTCTCGGTGTTCGCGATGTCGATGGTGTCGCTCTACTTCGTGGGATTGTCGGTGTGGCAGGCCGTCTACGCCTCCGCGCTCGACGAGCCGACCAACCGCCTCGTCACGCTGGTTTCCATCATGTCCTCGATCTTCACGCTGGTGCTGGCGCTGATCGAGGCGATGAACGACTACCGCATGAAGGCGCACGCGATGCACGAGTGTGCGCTGGCTGTGAACGACCTCTACCACGAGCTGAAGCTGATCCCGTCCGCGGACGTTGTAACGGTGCAGGAATTTCGCCGACGCTACAACGCGGTGGTGCGTGGCTGCCCTTACAACCACGCGCGCGTCGACTACTTGATGGCGAAGGCGGAGCGCGGCGGCCCGTGGATGGAGGCGGTCTGGGCCCGCGCGTACTATGCGCTCGATGTCTACGCGCTCTACGGGCTCTGCCTCGCCGCGCCGCCCCTGGTGCTGCTGCTGTTCCGGTGACGCTCAGCCCAAGATCGCCGCCATCTGGCGGTGTCCTTGTCCGCTTGGCGCATCCGGGGCGGGCGCCGTAGCCAGCCTTCACACTCCCTCGGCTGCCGGATTGCCGGCGTCGTCGAGGTAGGCGATGCGCAGCATGTTGGTGGTGCCGGGCGAGCCCAGCGGCACGCCGGCGACGATGATCGCACCCTCGCCTGCCCTTGCGAAGCCCTCGTCGAAGGCGATGCGGCAGGCCTTGCGCACCATCGCTGTCTGGTTCTCGGGATCGGAGGTGAGCACGCAGTGCACGCCCCACACCAGCGCCAGCCGGCGCGCCGTCGCCAGCACCGGGGAGAGGCCGATGACCGGCAGCCCCGGCCGCTCGCGCGCGACCCGGAGCGCCGTGGAGCCGGTCGCCGTATAGCAGATGATGGTTGCGAGCTTGAGCGTGTCGGCGACGGTGTGGGCCGCCGCGGCGATGGCGTCGGCCGCGGTGGCCTGCGGCTGGGTGCGCGTGGCGTGCAGCAGCGCGCCGTAGCTCGGATCGTTCTCCGCCTCGAAGGCGATGCGATCCATGGTGCGGATCGCCTCGATCGGATATTGGCCGACCGCGGACTCCGCCGACAGCATGACGGCGTCGGCCCCGTCGAATACGGCAGTGGCGACGTCCGACACCTCGGCGCGCGTCGGCACCGGCGAGGAGATCATGCTCTCCAGCATCTGGGTGGCGACGACTACCGGCTTGCCGGCGGCGCGCGCCTTGCCGACGATCTGCTTCTGCAGTCCCGGCACGCGTTCCACCGGCAGCTCGACGCCGAGGTCGCCGCGCGCGACCATCAGGCCGTCCGAATTCGCAACGATGTTCTCGAGATCGGCGATCGCTGCGGGCTTCTCGATCTTGGACATCAGCAGGGTCGACTGGCTCGGCCCCATCAGCTCCCGCGCCAGCTTCAGGTCGTCGCCGCGCTGCACGAACGACAGCGCGACCCAGTCGACGCCGAGACGCAGGGCGAAATCGAGGTCCTTCTTGTCCTTCTCCGTGAGCGGCCCGATCGGCAGCACGGTGTCGGGCAGGCTGATACCTTTGCGGCTGGCCAGCATGCCGCCGACGAGCACCTTGGCGTCGATGGTCGACCGCGACTTCTCCAGCACGACCATGCGGATCTTGCCGTCGTCGAGCAGCAGCGTGTGTCCGGGCTCGACCGCCTCGAAGATCTGCGGATGCGGCAGGAACACGCGCTGCGCCCCGCCTTCGGATTCGGTGGCATCGAAGCGGAAGGTCGCGCCTTCGCTCAAGCCGACGCGCTCGCCGGCAATGCTGCCGACACGGAACTTGGGCCCCTGCAGATCGCATAGGATGCCGATCGGACGGCTGAACTTGGCCTCCGCTGCGCGCACGGCCGCATGCACCTTCTTCACGAGGTCGAAGGGCGAGTGGCTCATGTTGATGCGGAAAACGTCGACGCCGGCCTCGAAGAGGCGTTCGATCATCTCAGGGGCGTACGACGCAGGTCCGAGGGTGGCGACGATCTTGACGCGCCTCGTGCGTCTCATGTGGCTAGTGTCCCGATCGCGATATCCGTCTCAGCTGTAGCGGGCTTCTCGATCATCGCACTAGCGTCCCCTTTCGCTGGGATCGGTCAGGCGGATGGTCCAGTCCTTGGCTTCCTGCGTGTCGACCTCGAAGAAGCCCGTGCTCTTATAGCCGCGACGGCCGCAATCCTGAACCCCCCGAATTGTGAACGACTTTTCGGCCGTGCACATGAACGACTTGCCTGCCCATTCGCCGCCGCGGTCGTAGTCGATGGCGTGGATATAATAGAAGCGGCTGGAAAGCGTTCCCTTGTAGAGGGTCTCGCAGGTTTGAGCGGCGATGTTCCACCAGCCCTCGGTGGTCCAGCCGCTCGGGTCCTGGTAGCCGATGGCGACGCCGATGCGGCTCGTGGTGGTGTTGCAGAGCTTGAGATCGGCATAGGCGGACGATGCCAGAAAGCTGCCCACGAGGAGGGCGGCAGCGTGACGCACGAAAGCCGCCGCGAACGGGAACGAGGCCGGAATTGACCCCGGCATTGTTTCAAGGCCCTGCATCAGGGATCGACCAGAAGGACGCGGAAATCATTGACGTTGGTCTGCGTGGGTCCGCGCACCACCAGTCCGCCCGCGGCTTCGAAGAAAGTCGTGGCGTCGTTGTTGTCGAGGAACTTCTGGGCGTCGAGGTGGCGGGCGGAGAAGAGCGTGGTGCTGTCGATGATGGCGCCGGCGGGATCGGTCATTTTGCCGGTGCCGCCGTCTATACCGTCGGTATCCGCCGCCAGCGCGCCGATACCCGCGGTGCCGTCGAGCGCGAGCGCCAGAGCGAGCGCATACTCCTGGTTGCGGCCGCCGCGCCCGCGTACGTTGCGCACCGTGACCGACAACTCGCCGCCGCTCAGGATCGCGACCCTGCGGCCCGAGGCCTTCAGCTCACGCGCCAGCTTCGCATGCGCACCTGCCGCGTCGCGGGCTTCCCCAGTGACGGCGTCGCCGAGGTCGACCACCTCGTAGCCCTTGGTTCTTGCGACGCCGGCTGCAGCAGCGAGCGCCGCGGCGGGTGTCGCGGTCATGCGATACTCCGCGTTCGCGAACGCGGGGTCGCCGGGCTTGGGCGTCTCGTTGGCGGGATCGGCAAGCGCGGCGTCGATGGCAGGCGGCAGGGTGAGGCCGAGCGCCTCCATTGCCGCGCGGCGCCTTTCCAGCACGGCACGCGCATCCGCGAGCGTTGTCGGATCTGGAACTGTCGGCCCCGAGCCGATGGTGGCGGGATCGTCGCCCGGCACGTCGGAGATGGCGAGGGTCATCATGGAGGCCGGCGTCGCCTTGCGCAGGCGCCCGCCCTTGATGCGCGAGACGTGGCGCCGCACGGTGTTCATTTCGTGAATGTCGGCGCCGCACTTGAGGAGCCCGCGCGAAAGCCCGGTCTTGTCGGCGAGGGTGAGGCCCGCTGCGGGCGCTGCCCAGAGCGCGGAGGCCCCGCCCGACAGCAGGACGAGGACGAGATCACGGCTTGTCGCCGTGGCGACGAGGGCAAGCGCACGCTCCGCCGCCGTCTGGCTGGCGGCGTCCGGGGTCGGATGCCGCGCGGTGATGATCTCGATCGCGCCCGGACGCTGCGCGCCGAGCGTCTCGAGCGAGCCGTGCGGCGCCGTCGTGAATCCGGCAATCCGGTCGATGACACCCTGCGCGCGGTAGTGCGCATCCGCGGCCACCGCCATGGAGGCCGCCGCCTTGCCCACGCCGACCACCAGGATGCGTCCGCCTGCCGGCGGCGCCGGCAGATGCGGCGGCAGGCACACGGCAGGATGGGCCGCAGCCACGGCGGCGTCATAGAGCGCGAGCAGGGCCGCCCGCTCGTCGGCTTGTGCGGCTCCGTTCGCCATGGATCGTCGACTGGGCCTGATGCTTCCTGCCACCATTTGCCGGTACGACACAGGCCGGGTCAAGCCGAGCGCGGCTCCAGCCGGGATGCGGGGCCGCGTGCACGCTTTGTGAGGTGGAGTGAGCCCACTATAGTCGGGACATGGCCGATGATGCATCGCCGGCGCACCGCATCCCCGACGAAGAGCACGAGAGCTACCGCATCCTTGGTGGCCGTGCCGACGCCGGCCTCATCCTGCTTTGCGACCACGCCGCCAATGACATACCCCCGCCCTACGGCACCCTGGGGCTTCCTGCGGAGCAGCTCAGACGCCATATCGCCTACGATATCGGCGCCGCACGCGTGACGGCAGGCTTGGCTGCCGCCCTCGGGGTGCCCGCGGTGATGACCCGCTTCTCGCGGCTGCTGATCGACCCCAACCGCGGCGTGGATGACCCGACCCTTATCATGCGGCTGTCGGACGGCGCGGTCATCCCCGGCAACCGCCGCCTCGACGAGGGCGAGCGCCGTCGGCGCATCAGCCTCTACTACGCGCCTTACCACCGCGCCATCGGTAGTGTCATCGACCGGTGCAGCGCTTCAGCGGGTGGGCCCCTGCTGCTGTCCATACATTCCTTCACCGAGAGTTGGAAGGAGACCCCGCGACCCTGGCACGTCGGCGTACTGTGGGACCGCGACCAGCGGCTCGCCCGGCCGCTCATCGATGCGCTCCATGCCGAGGGCGATCTCATCGTCGGCGACAACGAGCCCTATTCCGGCCAACTCGAGGGCGACTCTCTCTGGCAGCACGCCACGAGTCGCGGGCTCGCCAATGCCCTGATCGAGATCAGGCAGGACCTGATCCGGGACGAGGGTGGCCAGGACGCATGGGTGCAGCGGTTCGCCCGTATTGTACGCCGCGTTCTCGCGCATACATTTGGCTTGCATTTAGAGGGGGCTGCCGCGGGCGGCGCCCGACGCGTGGGCGCCGCCACAGTCCCCGTGCGTGGCTCGATGAACGGAGCAGGGACAATGACCAAAATCGATCAATCTCTCCAAAGCGAGTTGGAGGCTGCCGCATTCCGGCGCCTGGTCGAGCATCTGCGGGCGCGCAGCGATGTGCAGAATATCGACCTGATGAACCTCGCGGGGTTCTGCCGCAACTGCCTCGCCAACTGGTATCAGGAGGCAGCCGGCGCCAAGGGCCTGGAGCTCAGCAAGGACGGCGCGCGCGAGGTGATCTACGGCATGCCCTACAAGGAGTGGCAGGCCAAGCACCAGAAGGAGGCGAGCGCCGAACAGAAGGCAGCCTTCGCGAAATCGGATCCGCATTAATGCGATGATCGAGAAGCGCGAATTGCGGCTCGGCGCTGGGCGATCGTCAGGCTCGCGAAATTCATTCCCGCTTGCTGCCCGTGCGGCGAGTTTGACGATGCGGACGCCGGCGTCGCGTGCCCGGCCAACCTTTCGTGAATTTCATAGTGCTTGGAAATGCTTGACTGGCGGCCCGTTCGAACGGGCCGCCCGGCACTCGGGCCTTGACACTGCCATTGAGCCGCCTAATTAGGCGCGGGCGAGTGCCGGCACCGGGCGCGCCCTACTGTCGCACGCGCGTCAGCCACACAACAAAAGCCACAATCGCGCGCTTGGGGCCTTTCGTGACCTGGCAAAGGCGCACCGGCTGGACGACCGAGGAGGAAGGCTTGAAATGTCGGCCTTGATCGAAGCTTCCGATCTCAGGAAGCAGTTCGGCGACATCGTCGCCGTCAATGGCATTTCCCTCAATGTCGAGCGGGGCGAGGTGCTGGGCTTCCTGGGCCCTAACGGCGCCGGCAAGTCGACCACCATGAAGATGCTCACCGGCTTTCTCGAGCCGGACGCCGGCAGCGCCCGCATCGCCGGCATCGACGTGCTCGAGAATCCCAGGATGGCCCGGGCGAAGCTCGGCTATCTGCCGGAGGGTGCTCCCTGCTATGGCGACATGACGGCCCGCGCCTTCCTCACCTTCATCGCGGAAATCCGCGGCTTCGATCGGGCGGAGGGCGGCAAGCGCGTCGCCGCCGCCGTCGACAAGACCGAGCTTCACTCCGTGCTCGAGCAGAGGATCGATACCCTCTCCAAGGGCTTCAAGCGCCGCGTGGCCATCGCTCAGGCCATCCTGCACGATCCGCAGGTGCTGATCATGGACGAGCCGACCGACGGTCTCGATCCCAACCAGAAGCACCAGGTGCGCAAACTGATCGCCGGCATGGCCAAGGACAAGGCCATCATCGTGTCCACCCATATCCTGGAGGAGGTGGAGGCGGTGTGCTCCCGCGCCATCATTATCAACCGCGGGCGCATCGTCGCGGACGGCACGGCAGAGGACCTGATGCGCCGCCTGCCCTACCACAACACGATTGCCCTCAAGGTGGCGACGGGCCGCGCCGAGGCCATTGCCAAGGCGCTGAGCGACTTCGCGGCCATCTCGAAGGTCGAGCGGGTGGGCGCCGCCAACGGCCGCGTGCAGCTGCGGGCGGTGCCGAGCGCCGGCGCGCCCATCCCGGCCGAACTCGCCTCCATGATCCGCACGCGCCTGATCGAGGCCGAGGAGGTGCAGGTCGAGCGTGGCAATCTCGATGACGTGTTCCGCCAGATCACCACCTCGGACACGGGGGCCGGCCATGCATGAACTCGTGCGCAACACGTGGATCATCGCCAAGCGCGAGTTCATCGCCTACTTCAGCACGCCGCTGGCCACCGTCTTCCTGATCATCTTCATTGCGCTCACCGGCGCGTTCGCCTTCTACGTCGGCGGTTTCTTCGAACGCGGCCAGGCGGACCTCGCGCCGTTCTTCCAGTACCACCCCTGGCTCTATCTTCTGCTGGTGCCCGCGGTTGCCATGCGGCTGTGGGCGGAGGAACGCAAATCCGGCACCATCGAGCTGCTGATGACCCTGCCGATCTCGCCCTGGGAGGCGATCCTCGGCAAGTTCCTGGCCGCCTGGGCCTTCATCGGCGTGGCGCTGGTGCTGACGATGCCGATGTGGATCACCGTCAACATCCTCGGCAACCCCGACAACGGCGTCATCCTTGCCGGCTACATCGGCAGCTTCCTGATGGCGGGCGCGTTCCTGGCCATCGGCTCGTGCATCTCGGCGCTGACCAGGAACCAGGTGATCGCTTTCATCGTCGCCTCCACCATCTGCTTCCTGCTCGTCATGAGCGGGCTCGAGCTGGTGTTGAACGTGCTGCGCGCCTGGACGCCGGGCTTCGTCGTTTCGGCCGTGTCGTCGATGAGCTTCCTGTCGCATTTCGACCGGATCACCAAGGGCTTCCTGTCGCTCTCCGGCGTCATCTTCTACCTGTCGCTGATCGCCTTCGCCCTGTTCACCAACAAAATCCTGGTCGACCTGAAGAAGGCCGACTGAGGGAGCAAGCCCCGTGTCCGACAATTCCAAGCAAGCCCCGACCTTCTATCAGCCCGTGATCGACTGGGCGGCCCGACTGCCGCGCCACACGCTGGCCTGGAGCAGCATCGCCCTGGCGTTCATCCTCCTGTTGAGCGTCAACCTGTTCGCGGGCAGCACGCTGCGCAACGCCAAGGTGGATCTGACGCAACAGCGCCTCTTCACGATCTCTGAGGGCACGCGCGGCATGCTGCGCGCCATCGACGAGCCGATCAGCATGCGGCTCTACTTCTCCAAGCGCCTGGGCGAGGCCGCCTCCATCTACGCCCGCTATTTCGAGCGTGTGCGTGCGCTGCTGCAGCAGTACAGCGACATCTCCGGCGGCCGGCTGCAGCTCACCGTGTTCGATCCCGAGCCGTTCTCGGATGCCGAGGACCGCGCGGTCGCGGCGGGCCTGCGCAGTGTGCGCCTCAACCAGGAGGGCGAGGTCGGCTACTTCGGCCTTGTCGGCAGCAACTCCACCGATACCGACGCCACCATTCCCTTCTTCACCACGGATCGCGAGGTCTATCTCGAGTATGATCTGACCAAGCTGATCTACACGCTGGCGAACCCGAAGAAGCGGGTGGTCGGGCTCATTACCAGCCTACCGCTCGATGGCGGCGCCATGAACCCGATGGCCATGATGAGCGGCGGACGCCAGCAGCCGCCGCAAATGATCATGGAGCAGATCCGCGACTTCTTCGAGGTCAGGACGCTCGGCCAGGACATCAAGGAGGTGCCTGCCGACGTCGATGTGCTGATGATCGCTCAGCCTGATCGCCTCACCCCCGAGGCGACCTATGCCATCGACCAGTTCGCCCTCGGTGGCGGCAAGGTGCTGGCGCTGGTCGACCCGGTCGCCGAGCTTGGCGCGCGTCCCGGCCCCATGGGCATGATGCCGCCGAGCCCGACGAGCCCCGAATTCGTCAAGCTCCTGAAGGCCTGGGGCGTAGACTTCGACCCCAGCAAGGCCGTGGGCGACATCGCTACCGCGCGGCGCGTGCAGTTCGGTGGTGGCGCGCGCCCGGTGGTGACGGAATACGTGGGTTGGCTGGGCCTCGACCGCTCCAGTCTCGACCAGAAGGACGTGCTGGCCGGCGGCATCGAGCGCCTCAACCTTGCCACCCCCGGCTTCCTCTCCAAGGCGGAGGCCGCGACGACGACGGTGTCTCCCCTGCTGCACACCAGCCCGCAGGCCATGCAGATCGCGGCCGAGAAGTTCTCCGCCGCACCTGATCCCGTGGGCCTGCTGCGCGCCTACAAGCCAGAGGGCAAGGCGTTGACGCTGGCGGCGCGCATCTCCGGCAGCGCCAACAGCGCCTACCCCGAGGGGGCCCCGAAGCCCGTGCCGAAGGCCGAGGGCGACGACAAGGCCAAGGCCGGGGAGGCGGCGGCCAAACCGGAGGACAAGGCGAAAGAGGAGAAGCCTGAGGGTGCCGCGGCCAAGCCGCACAAGGCCTCCGGCCAGATCAACGCCATCGTCATCGCCGATACCGATCTGCTGGGCGACCAGTTCTGGGTCGACGTCCGCGACTTCCTGGGTCAGCAGGTGGCCATTCCCAACGCCAGCAACGCCGCTTTCATCGTCAATGCGATCGACAACCTGTCGGGTTCGGACGCGCTCATCGCGCTGCGCGGACGCGGCGCCGACGACCGGCCGTTCCTCCTCGTCAACGATCTGCGCCGCGAGGCCGAGCAGCGCTATCGCGAGAAGGAGCAGGCCCTCACCGCCAAGCTCAAGGAGGTGCAGGATCAGCTCACCAAGCTCGAGAGCGCGGGCGATGGCAGCAACGTCATCCTGAGCGAGGGCGACCGGCAGACGATCGAGAAATTCCGCGGCGACATGCTGTCGATCCGCCGCGAGCTGCGCGAGGTCAAGCGCGCCCTGCGGCAGGACATCGATCGGCTCGACGGCTGGCTCAAGTTCACCAACATCGCGTTGGTGCCGCTGCTGATCGGAGCTGGCGGGATCGGGTTTGCCGCCCTGCGCCGCCGCAAGAAGGGCCCGGCGCCCGCAGCAGGCAAGAGCGGATCGGGCACGGGAGAAGCATCGGCATGAAACCCAAGGCCTTCGCAGCGCTGGCGGTCGCCACGGTCGCATGCCTCGCGCTTGCAATCACCACGTACGCCGCCCAGAACCGTTGGGCGCAGGCGGCCGTTTCCGGCACCGCACTCTTCCCCACCCTTGCCGCCCAGGCCGGCAATGTCGCGAAGGTCGAGCTCAAGCAGGGCGACAACGCCATCACCCTGGCGCGGAGCAAGGAGGGCTGGACGCTGGCCGACCGCGCCAACTATCCCGCCAAGGCGGAGGCCGTGCGCGCACTCATCGTCAAGCTGGCGCAGGCGGAGTTGGTCGAGGCCAAGACCCGCAACAAGGACCGCTATGCCCTGCTGGAGCTCGAGGAGCCGGGCGGCAAGGACGCCAAGTCGCGCCAGCTGCGCCTCCTCGACGACAAGGGCGCCGTGCTGGCCGATGCCGTGATCGGCAAGCGCCGCTATGACGCCTTCGGCTCCAACAGGAGTGGCACCTACGTGCGCAAGCCCGGCGAGGCGCAGACCTGGCTCAGCAATGCTGACCTCGATCTCACGGTGGCCGTCAAGAGCTGGGTGAACCCGGGCGTGCTCGATATTGCGGCCGCCAAAATCGGCAAGGTGATCGTGGAGATGCCCGGCGAGGAGCCTCTGACGATCGAGCGCGATGGATCGGACAAGAGCAAATACACCATCGCCGCCATCCCCGACGGCAAGAAGCTGAAGGCCGGCGCCGGCCCTGACAGCATTGTGCGGGCGGCCGGCAACATCGAGATGGAGGACGTGCGCAAGGCCGGCGGCACCCCCGGAACCGACGCCGGGACCGTCAAACTCGAGGGTGACGGCGGGCTTGCCGTCACGTTGAAGTTGCGCAAGGACGGCGAGGATTCCTGGGTGTCGATCGAGGCCAGCGGCAGCGATGGCGACGCAAAGAAGACGGCGGATGAGGTCAACGCCCGCGCCAAGGGGTGGGAGTTCAAGATCCCCGCGCACAAGGTGCAGTCCATCCTCAAGAAGCGCGACGAGTTGTTCGAGGCAAGCTGATCGTTAGCCCGCGCGTGCGCCGCTCTCGGCGGTGCTGATCTCGTTGCCGCGCCAGGCGTAGCTGTCGGTGACCCATGCGTGCGCCCACACGAATGGGAGCAGCACATCCCTCAGCATCCAGGCGAACGGCGACTGCCAGCTAAGATGCCAGCCGGCAGCGCGGGCCAGGACGGCCTCGGCGCCGAGCCATACCGTAGCGAGCCCGGCTACGCCTGCAAGCACGGTCTCGGTCGGCAGGTCGTTCGCCGCGCCGACATAGGCAAGCGCCGCGAGCGGTAGCAGGCAGCCGGTCAGCACCTCCACGGCAAAGCAGCCGGGGAACGCCATGCGCCGCATACGCGCCCAGCGCGCCTGGCGATCCCAGACCTGCTTAAGCGTGCGTGCGCCGAGCGGTTGGCGAAAGGGCGCGTCGACGAGGGCTGCATCGAGACCGAGGCCGCGGACGATCTTGGTCGCTGCCGCATCCTCCGCAATCTCTGCCGCCAAGGCGTGGATGCCGCCGGCCCGCGCCAGCTCGCCGCGTCGCATCAGCATCGTCTTGCCCTGGGCGAAGCCGAACCCGAGGCTATCCGCAGCGTACTGCCAGCGCGCCTGGTAGGTGTTGAGGAAGGCGCATTCCAGCACGGCGCCGAAGCCCTCGGGCCGGCAACCGATCGGGGGCGAGCAGAGGATGCCCGTATCGCGTCGCCAGCCGAGGAGCAAGCGCTGCACGTAATCGCGAGGCATCAGCACGTTGCTGTCGGCGAAGATGATCCAGTCGCCTCCTGCAACCTGCCATCCCTTGACGAGATTGTTGAGCTTGGGATTGGCGGAGATCGCATGATTTCCGATCAGCAGGCTCGCCCTCACGTGTGGATTGGCATCGATCAGCCGGCGCACCAGATGGGCCGCGGGGTCGCCGGCGTCGGCGCAGCAGAAGATCATCGCGAAGTTGGGGTAATCGAGGGAAAAGCCTGACCGCAGCGTCACCTCGTCGTAGCGATCGAGGCCGCAGATGGGACGCAGGATGCTGACCGAGGGCGCGCCGCCCCCCGGAGGGGGCCGCGACGCCCCTTCACGGCAACGGAGCATCGCAATTGCCACCGAACCCAGGTGCAGAGCGGTAGCGGTTACGCCAAAGCCGATCAGAAGCCATTCGAATGCCGTCATGCGGGTCCCTCGGTGCGAGCCAGGCACGGCGCCAGCGTTGCCCGAGTCTCGTAACAGGGCGGTGACGGCAGGGCGGGGGCAGCGGGCGGGCGGCAGGCCGCAGGGCGGGCCGCCGTCCCAACCGCTGCGGGCCTTTGTGCGTGCTCTTGAAAGCCTGGGATCGCCGGAAGATCGCGATCCCGGCTGGTCGCGGGTGACGGGCGGGCATGCCCGCCATGCAATCAACACTGTCTTGCGTGACGCGGGCGGTATGCCAGTGCTAGCATTTCGGCAGCAGGCGGCCATTGGTGCAGTGGCGGCTTAGGCAGGATCAAAGGAGGGGAAATGCGCAGGTTTGGTTTCCTGGCCGTATTGGCGGGTCTCGTTGCGGGGCCGGCACAAGTCGCGATGGCTCAGACGTCCTATCCCACCAGGACAATCACGGTTGTCGTGCCGTTCGCGGCAGGCGGCCCGACCGACGTCGTGGCCCGCATCCTCGGCGAGCACATGTCGCAAACGCTGGGCCAGCAGTTGGTCGTGGAGAACGTCGGCGGCGCTGGCGGCACCACGGGCATGACGCGCGTGGCCGGCGCGGAGCCCGACGGCTACACCATTGGGGTCGGTAACATGGGGACGCAGTCGGCGGCCCCCGCGCTCTATCCCAATCTAAAGTACAACCCAGCGACCAGCTTCGCGCAGGTCGGGATCTGCAACTACACGCCGCAGGCGATCGTGGCCAAGAAGGACACGGCGGCGAAGGACCTCAAGGAGTTCCTCGAATACCTCAAGGTCAACTCGGAGAAGCTGAGCTACGGTCATGCCGGCGTGGGTTCCATCAGCCATGTGTCGGGCACGCTCTTCAATTCTCAGTTTGGCCTGAAGCCGGCTCTCGTCGCCTACCGCGGCACCAACCCGGCGCTCAACGACCTGGTTGGCGGCCAGATCGACTACATGGTGGACCAGTCGCTCAACGTCATTCCGCAGATCAAGGGCGGAACCATCAAGGTGTTTGCAGTTGCCGCCCCCGCCAGGCTCGAGAGCATTCCGGATGTGCCGACGACCAAGGAAGCAGGCGTCGATTTCATCTTCAGCGCCTGGAATGCGATGGTCGCGCCCAAAGGCACACCCAAGGACATCGTCGACAAGCTGGCGGCGGCGCTCGACAAGGCCCTCGACGACCCGGCGACGGTGAAGCGCTACGTCGAGCTCGGCAGCACCACGCCTGCGAAAGCTGACCGTGGACCCGAAGGCCTGCAGAAGCTGGTGGATTCCGAGATGGCGCGCATCACCCCGGTGCTGAAGGCCGCGGCCGCGAGCGCGGAGAAGAAGTGAGCCTTGGCGACAGGCTTGCTGCGGCGTCGCGCCTCCTGAGCGAGGTGCGACCATGCGGCTGAGCGATGAGGAACAGGCCATGCTGGCGGGCGCGCACGGTCCCGTCCGCCGGTGGGCCGTCGCGCACCAGCGGGCAGTGGGGGAGTTCTTCGACGCGCCCGACACCGTGCCCGTCGCCCAGGCGCACATCATGTGCGACACGGAGAGCCTGGGCGCAGTGGGCGTCGAGTGGCTGGAAAGCCTGGCGCGCGAGGCGTCGGCCGAGCGCCGCGTGCGCATTCCTACCATCACCGATCCGCGCGGGCTCGACCTTGGCTCCTACAAGCGCCTGAAGCAGACCGATGCCATGGCCGACCTCGAAACACGCGCCGCCCGTGCTCTCGAGGACCTCGGCGTGCTGATGACGAACACCTGCATCAACTACCAGACGATCCTGCCTCCCGTGCGCGGAGAGCATCTGGCGATGGGCGATACCGGCGTCGCCATCTACGCCAACAGCGTGATGGGCGCGCGCAGCAATTTCGAGGGCGGGCCGTCGGCGCTGGCGGCCGGGCTCACGGGCCGCACTCCCCGCTACGGCTATCATCTCGACGCGCACCGCGCCGGCACCTGCCATTTCGTGGTCGACTGCGAGCCCCGCGACTTCGCGGACTGGGGCGCTCTCGGAGGGATCGTCGGCCGCGCCGCCAATAGCTATTGGCAGGTCCCCGTCGTGACCGGGCTGACCCGAGTGCCGGGCTCCGACGAGCTCAAGCACTTCGGTGCGGCGCTGGCGAGTTTCGGCTCGGTGGCACTTTTCCACGTGCCCGGCGTCACGCCGGAGGCGGGGACTCCGGCCGATGCCTTCCGGGGCCGCCCCGTGCCGCCGCCGACGCGCATCGGCAAGGATGACTTCGCAGCCTTCTATGCAACCTATGCCGCAACCGGCGACAAGGTGGACGTGGTGGTGTTCGCCGCGCCGCAGCTCTCCCTCGTCGAGATGCAGGAGGTGGCCTCCCTGCTCGACGGGCGCCGCGTGCATGCCGCCACCAGCCTGATCGTCGCCACTTCCCCGGAGATCAAATTCGCGGCCGACCGGATGGGGCTGACGCGACGCATCGAGGATGCCGGCGGCATCGTCGCGGCCGGCGTATGCTTCTACCAGAGCTATGCGCGCGAGATGGCCGAAGCCAACGGCTGGCAGCGCCTGCTCACCAACTCGGCCAAGCTCGTCAACATCATCGCCGGCTACGGCTACAAGCCCACGCTTGCCAGCATGGAGCGCTGCGTCGACAGTGCGGTCGCCGGGAGGGTGCTCTGATGCCCGTGGTCCTCAAGTGCCACCCGGGGCTCGGCGCGACCGTCAGCGGCACCGCCCTGGTGGCGAAGGACAACTTCTCGGCGCGCTACGATCTCGACCGCATCAGAGGCGTGTTCTCGCGCCCCGCCCATAAACTCTACGGCGAGAGCTACGTGGGCAAGGTCCTGGTGCTGGTCACGGCCAAGGGCGGCGTCGCCACGGCCTGGATGTTGCGCGACATGACGGCGCGCGGCCTGGCGCCGAAAGCGCTGCTGCTCGATCGCTCGAATACCATTCTGGCGCAGGGGGCGGCGTTCGCGGACTTGACGCTGGTCGATCGCTTCGAGGCCGGCGACCCGACCGACCTTATCCGCACCGGCGACGAGGTGCAGATCGCGCCGCGCGAGGGTCTTGTGACCATCCTCAACCGTGATGCGTAGACCCCGCCCGTAGGGCGCAAAGGCGAAGCCGCATTGCGCCGGGGCGACGGCGAGAGCGGTGCAATGCGCTGCGGTTTTCCACCCAACGGCGTCACGCGGGCGCGTTACGGCGTCAGGCCGGCGAGGGTATCAGCAGAAAGGGGTTCGCGCTGGTCGGTTGGCTGCACAGGCTCGCCGTAAAGATCGAACATGAGATCAAGCGTATCGAGGAAGGTCGCGATCAGGTCCATCAACGTACCGAGCCGGATCCGCCGCGCGACCAGATAGTCCTCGGTGACTGCAAGATTGGCCAGCCCTTCCAGACCCGCCGCATCGCGGGCGATCAGGCCGCGGCTGCGCAGGAAGGCGATGGCGGTATCGCCGGTGTCGAAATCGTGCGTGGTGGTGTCGCCGAGTTCCTGGGCGGCGTCCACCAGGGGTGCCGTGCCGCCGATGAACAGTCCGACCAGCGGTTTGAGGCGGCTCTCCCGGCGGCGCAGGTCCTCGGTCCATTTGCGTGCCTGCAGCAGGCGTGCGGTAAGGCCGAGCTCGAGCGTGCGCGTGACGGTGAGGAATTCCGAGAGCTCGCGGTTCTGCCGGACCAGCCGCGCCGTAGTCAGCTGCTCGGCCGCGTCAGCAAGTGCTACCTTCTCGGTCAGCATGTCCTCGCCCATGGCGAGCGCGGCGTCGAGATGGTCGCCCAGGAGATAGATGCCAGGGTGCCTGGCTGGCGCGAAGTCGGTCATGCGGGTCCCCCGAATGCAAGGCGCGCGCCGCGGTTTAGATCACCGCTGAAGCCGCCTGCAGGGGAAACTGAAATCAGATTCGCGCTGGTGGGGCTAACCGCCGCCGCGGTTTTCAACCGCGCCACGGGTCGCGGACGATGGCTTCGTCATCCCCCACGCCGGCGGATATGCACGCCATCAGGCGGCGGGGAATCCCATCCCGGCGGGCATGGCGACCCGCGAAGAGCCAATCTCCGGATTTGATATGACCTGCCGCAACCGGCAGGCCAGGCTTTGCGTGGTCACGCGGCCTGGGTGGGCTTCTGCACAACGCCGGTGGTGAGGCGCGCCAGTGCGCTCTGGGCCTCGCCCTCGTTGATGAAGGAGCCGACGACGTCGCGGGGTCCCGAAGCGGGCGCGCCGCTGGCGGTCATGCCGGCACGGATGATGACGACCTGGCCCGACGGATACCGCACGATTTCGTAATTCGAGAGTTCCATGACCCACCCCCTGAGAAGATCGTTAGATCACCCGCGAATTGACACAACTGCCAGATTTTTTCCGCTTGACCGTGCGGGGCGTGCCTCACCCCAGACGTCGGCTTCACATAAATGTCACCAACAAGACTGTCAACGCCTTGTTACGCAACGATGAACATCCATTCAGGCACGAACCCACGCTCGGCGTTTCTGGCCCAGCTCCGCGGTCTTCGGCCCGAAGGGCCGACGTGGGCAGCGGATCCTTGCAGGACGGCTGCCGCACGCGCCGGCCCACCTCAGCTGCAGCCGCTGGTGCCGCCGCAGGTGTCGCACTTCATGCAGGTGCCGTTGCGCACCAGCGTGAAGTTTCCGCACTCCCGGCAGCTCTCGCCCTCGTAGCCCTTGACGCGCGCCTCGGCCACCCGTTCTCCGCGGCGATGAGTGACTTGGCTCGCGTCATCAGCGACTTTTCAAATCCATTGCCGCCCTGACTTCGCCGTTGAGTACAGTCCAACCGACCTGGGAGGTGAAAACTTCATGCTGACCCCATTCCACTCTGAAGCCTCTCGCGGAGCGGACGTTGGCAGGGTCTTCGCCCGGAATTCGAGCGGCCCGCCCCCATGCGGCAAGTTTATCTAGATCACGAAGGGCTTGGCGCTTGCTGGCTTCTAGTGCTTCTCGATCGCTGCGCCTTATGTCCTCAAAGTGTTTCGCGACGACCTGCGGCATCAGCTTAGGCTTTTCGGCGTCAATGTCGGTTTGCATTTCCTCGCGCCGCAGCGCCACTGCGCCTTCGGGAATGCCGACGCGAAGGGCGATATCCACGTTGGACTCGCCCCGTGAAAACTCCTCCCGAGGGACGAACAACGCTCGCGCAAACTTCCAAGCTTGCCTTTCACCTGACTCGTCCTCGCTGATAAAGACCAGCTTGCGGTTGCCATCCGCTTTTAGAGGTTTTGGACTGGCGCCTCGATGCAGAAACATGTGGCCGAGTTCATGCCCGACCTTGTAGCGTGCAAGAGGGACGCCAAATCTCAGGTCTCGCGAGATCTCTCGAATGCAAAGTATCTGTTGCTCCGCGGCAAGCGAGTATGCTTCAGCACCCTGCATTTTGGATGCCGTTTGGACACGAAGTGTTATGCCCCATGCCCTCATCAGCTGATCCAAATTGAGGCGAGCGTCTGACGCCACGACTGCACGCGACCGACAACGATCAGCCTCCGCCTCGATTTCCTTCAGCGTCCTCGGAGGAACCGGGTAGTCGTCGTAGATCACGGTCGCGCCTTGTAGGCCTCAGCTGCAGCCGCTGGTGCCGCCGCAGGTGTCGCACTTCATGCAGGTGCCGTTGCGCACCAGCGTGAAGTTTCCGCACTCCCGGCAGCTCTCGCCCTCGTAGCCCTTCACCTTCGCCTCGGCGGCGCGATCTGACGCGAGGCTGGCCTTGGTCGAGGTCTTGGCGTCGAGGCCCTCCTTGGCGGCCCGCGCCTTCGCCCGCTGCGCCAGCTGATCGGCAAGCTGCTGGGCAAGCTCGCTGACCGAGGTATCGCTCTTCGCCCTGGCAAGCCCCGCGACCGTCTCCTGCTGCAGGGCGGTCAGCGCGCCGACGGCCGTCTCCATTCTGACCCGGTCGTGCTTGGCGAAGGCCGTCGTCACCTCATACTGCAGCGAGGCGACGGGGCTCGCCGGTTCTGCATCCGCGATGGCGACCGCGCTGCTGGTCGAGCGCAGGGCCAGCACGCGGCCCTCCTGTCCGCGCAGCAGGCCGCGCGACAGGTACCGCGCCGCCGGCGGCGGAGTGTGCTCCTCCTCCAGCTCCTCGTCCGATGAGCCAAGCCCGGTGTTGGCGATCTCGCTGACATCCACGTGCGCGAGGTCGTTGCGGCCGAGATAGGAAACCGCCAACTCGCGGAAGATGTAGTCGAGGATCGACGTGGCGTTCTTGATGGTGTCGTTGCCCTGCACCAGCCCCGCCGGCTCGAAGCGCGTGAAGGTGAAGGCATCGACGTACTCTTCCAGCGGCACGCCGTACTGCAGGCCGAGCGAGATGGCGATGGCGAAGTTGTTCATCAGCGAGCGGAAGGCCGCGCCTTCCTTGTGCATGTCGATGAAGATCTCGCCGAGCCGGCCGTCCTCGTACTCGCCGGTGTGGAGATACACCTTGTGACCGCCGACGGTCGCTTTCTGCGTGTAGCTCTTGCGCCGGTTCGGCAGCTTCTCGCGCTCGCGCTGGCGCTCGACGATGCGCTCGACGATGCGCTCCGCCGCCACGGCCGCCCGCGCCGCCATCGGCTTGTCCGCCGCGAGCTGCTCGGCGATCTCCTCCTGCTCGTCCTCGTCATCGGAGAGGAGTTGCGCGTTGAGCGGCTGCGACAGCTTGGAGCCGTCGCGATAGAGCGCGTTGGCCTTGAGGCCGAGGCGCCAGGACAGCAGGTAGGCGCTCTTGCAGTCCTCGACGCTCGCCTCGTTGGGCATGTTGATGGTCTTGGAGATGGCCCCGGAGATGAAGGGCTGGCTCGCGGCCATCATGCGGATGTGGCTCTCCACCGACAGGAAGCGCTTGCCCTTGCGGCCGCAGGGGCTGGCGCAGTCGAAGACGGGAAGGTGCGCTTCAGCAATGTGCGGAGCGCCTTCGAGCGTCATGGCTCCGCACACGTGCTCGTTCGCCGCCTCGATGTCCTTCTTGGTAAAACCCAGATGCGCCAGGAGATCGAAGGCGGGATCGGCGAGTGTCTCCGCGGGGATGCGCAGCGTCTGGGTCAGGAACTCCTCGCCGAGCGTCCAGCGATTGAAGACGAACTTGATGTCGAACGCCGTCTTGAGCGCCGCATCGAGCTTGCCCAGCACCGCCGGCGTGAAGCCCTTGGCCGCAAGCGTGGTGTGATTGACGGCCGGTGCCTGCGCCAACGAGCCGTGCCCGACGACGTAGGCCTCGATCTCCGCGATCGCGGCCTCACCATAGCCCAGCGTGCGCAGCGCCTCGGGCACCGCCTGGTTGATGATCTTGAAGTAGCCGCCGCCGGCGAGCTTCTTGAACTTGACCAGCGCGAAGTCGGGCTCGATGCCGGTGGTGTCGCAGTCCATCACCAGGCCGATGGTGCCGGTGGGGGCGATGACGGTGGATTGGGCGTTGCGGTAGCCGTGCTCCTGGCCGAGCAGGATGGCCTGGTCCCAGGCGCGGCGTGCGGCGGCGATCAGGCCCTCGTCGGAACAGGCGGCCGCATCGAGGGGGACCGGCAGGGTCGCGAGCTTTTCGTAGCCCTCCTTCAGCCCGTAGGCGGCGCGGCGGTGGTTGCGCACGACGCGCAGCATGTCCGCCGCATTGGCCTCGTGGCCCGGGAACGGTCCAAGCTCCTTGGACATCTCGGCAGATGTCGCATAGGCCACGCCCGTCATGATGGCCGAGATGGCGCCGCAGATCGCGCGGCCTTCGGCGCTGTCATAGGGGATGCCGGAGGCCATCAGGCAGCCGCCGATGTTGGCGAAGCCGAGCCCCAGCGTGCGATAGCGGTAGGAAAGCTCCGCGATCCGGTGCGAAGGGAACTGCGCCATCAGCACGGAGATCTCGAGGGCGATGGTCCACAGCCGGCAGGCGTGCTCGAAGGAGGCAACGTCGAAGCGCTTCTGGGCATCGCGGAAGCGCATCAGGTTGAGGGAAGCCAGGTTGCAGGCCGTGTCGTCGAGGAACATGTACTCCGAGCACGGGTTCGACGCGCGGATCGGTCCCGACTGCGGGCACGTGTGCCAGTCGTTGATGGTGGTGTGGAATTGGATGCCGGGGTCGGCGGAGGCCCACGCGGCCTGGCCGACCTTCTCCCAGAGGTCGCGGGCCTTCACGGTCTTGACCGTGCGGTTGCCGAGACGGGAGGTGAGCGCCCAGTCCGCGTCTTGCTCGACCGCGTCGAGGAACGCATCGGTCACGCGCACGGAGTTGTTGGAGTTCTGGCCGGAGACGGTGAGATAGGCCTCGCTGTCCCAGTCGGTGTCGTAGGTGGAGAACTCCATGTCCTTGTAGCCCTGGCGCGCGAACTGGATGACGCGCCGGATATAGTTGTCGGGCACGAGGTCGCGGCGCGCCTCCTTCACCGCACGGCGCAGCGCCGGGTTCTTCGCGGGATCGAAGCACGCCTCACCCTCGGCCTCGCAGTTGACGCAGGCCTTCAGGATGGCCTTGAGGCGGCGCTGGCAGATTTTGGAGCCGGTGACGAGAGCGGCGACCTTCTGCTCCTCCTTCACTTTCCAGTCGATGTAGGCCTCGATGTCCGGATGATCGATGTCGACTACCACCATCTTGGCGGCGCGCCGCGTGGTGCCGCCCGACTTGATGGCGCCCGCCGCGCGGTCGCCGATCTTCAGGAAGCTCATGAGGCCGGATGATTTGCCGCCGCCCGAGAGCTTCTCGTTCTCGGCGCGCAGCTTGGAGAAGTTGGATCCCGTGCCGGAGCCGTACTTGAAAAGGCGCGCCTCGCGCACCCACAGGTCCATGATGCCGTTCTCGTTGACGAGGTCGTCCTCGATCGACTGGATGAAGCAGGCGTGCGGCTGGGGGTGCTCGTAGGCCGACTGCGACTGCGTCACGGCGCCCGTCGTGTGATCGACGTAGTAGTGGCCCTGGCTCGGGCCGTCGATGCCGTAGGCCCAGAACAGGCCGGTGTTGAACCACTGCGGGCTGTTGGGCGCGCCGTACTGCATGGCCAGCATGTAGCGATGCTCGTCGAAGAAGGCGCGCGCGTCCTCCTCGGTGCTGAAATAGCCGCCCTGCCAGCCCCAGTAGGTCCACGTGCCCGCGAGGCGGTCGAACACCTGCCGCGCATCGCTCTCGCCGACGATGCGCTCCTGTTGCGGACGCTCGGCAAGCGCACGCTCGTCGGGCACCGAGCGCCACAGCCACGATGGCACCTGCGTCTCCTCCACGCGCTTGAGGCGCGCCGGCACGCCGGCCTTGCGAAAATATTTCTGCGCCAGGATGTCGGCGGCGACCTGGCTCCAATGCTCGGGGACGGCGAAGTTCTCGAGCCGGAAGACGATCGACCCATCCGGATTCTTGATCTCGGAGGTGGCTCGGCGGAACTGGATGCTCTCGTAGGGCGACCGGCCTGCCGTCGTGAACCGCCGTTTGATCTGCATTTCCTTGCCCCCGATGAGCGTTGGGGCGCGTAAGCTGAACGGGTTCGCGCGAGTGTTTGCTGACATGGACGCGTAGGCGACGCGACGCACACACGAACCCCATCGCTGCGGCGACCTTCGCCTCCGCCTCGACGCAAAGCGCCTGCCGCTGGTTTCCCTCTACACGCCGGCGGCGCACCTTTCGCTGGAGGGCATGCAGCCGGTCGGCCGCCGCCCGTGTGAGCAAACTATGACGATTCGGAGGCGGGCGTGAAGCGAGGACTAGTAGTGTAGATGGCACCCGACCACTAGATATAGTGGTTGGTCGAACTCGGGGTAAAACCTGTGGAGGACCCGGACCGGAACCTGCCTGGGGCCCTGAATTTACGGCCCTTGCGGCCTCCGCAGACACCCTCGGAGGCGGGTGGCGGATAGCGGGTTTGAGGCTAGTCCGATTCCGGAAGCGTCGGCATGTGGCAGTTCTGCCGCGGCGTGCGGCGGCATGGACAGAGGCAACATGTGGGTGCCATAAGGCCCGTTATCGCAAGCGCGGCAGGCGGAACGCATGGGCATATTCAGCGAGATCTTCAGCTGGTGGGGCGGCAACACTTGGTCGAACCGCATCTACACGGCCTTGCGGGGCCGTCTGGTGGGCACCGACGGCGCCGGCAACCGCTACTACGTGCAGAGCAAGGGCATCGGTCCGCTGGGTGTGCCGCGCCGATGGGTAATCTACCGCAGCCTCGCCGAGGCCTCGCAGGTGCCGCCGGAGTGGCACGGCTGGATGCACTACATGGTCGACACGCCGCCGACCGAGGAAACCTATAAGGCGCGGCCCTGGCAGAAGCCGCACATCATGAACATGACGGGCACGCCCAAGGCCTATCGCCCCCCCGGAAGCATCCTGAGCACGGGCAAGCGGCCGTATGCGACGGGCGACTACAAACCGTGGCAGCCCAATTGAATCGAGCCCGGCGGCCACGGCGGCGCCATGTTTCTCGTTCCACCTCGCCCGATCGTTGCCGCGGGGCAAGAGCATTGCAGCAGGGCATGGTGTCAGCGGGACGTCCACTTTTGAGAGCCTGGCCCGCCGCCGGCGTCGGCCTGCTCGCCGGGACAGTGCTGCTGCTGGCGGCGCCCGCGGCGGCGCAGCGCATCGAGAACTCCGTGGCGGTATTCGCCGCGCTCGACAAGGTGACCGCCAAGATCTCGCGCCTCGAGGTGCCGCTCAACCAGACCGCCGACTTTGGCGCACTCAAGGTGACGCCGCGCGCGTGCTACACGCGCGGGCCGACCGAGCAGCCCAAGACGACGACATTCGTCGAGGTCGATGAGACCCAACTCGACGGCAAGCAGAAGCGGATCTTTTCGGGCTGGATGTTCGCGGATGCCCCCGGCCTCAACGCCGTCGAGCATCCCGTCTTCGACGTATGGCTGACCGACTGCGCCCAGCCGCGCACCGTCAGCCAGCAGCGCCCGGCGAGGCCCGGCGCACCGCGCGGCGCCGCTCCGGAGCCGTCGCCGCCTGTCGACATCGGGCCGGGGCGCCGCCGGCCCCCGCGGTGAGGCGCGACTTGCAAGGTCAGGGCCACCCGGCAATCCCGTGCGCTGCGGCCGGCAAGCGATTGCCCGCACGGGGCGCCAGGCCCCGCCGCCGTTGGTCGAGTGGCGTCCCAGCCGACCCCCGGGCTGCTTCACTGCGAGTTTGACACGGATCGTCGGCGCCTTCGCGCTGTTGACCGGGTTCTGGGTCGGCGAAAATGGCCGAGTATCCAGATCGTGATCGCTCAAAAGCGCATTTTTTCTTGTCAAATACGCTACTTCACCGCGAAACCTCATTCGCGACGTTTCATTTACATATTCACTCCGAGCATAGTCCATTTGATAGGGGTATACGATGAACGAATATCAGATTGGCCGCGACCTTCGGGATTTGCGATCGAGGATCGATCGTATAGAGGCCGGCGCTCATGGCAATCACGAGATGGATGACAGATACGGGCTGGGGCATGCGAGCGCCAGCACGCTGCTGGGTGCCGTGAGCGGCAAGCCGATCGCATGGGAGCAGCCGAAGGCATATCCGCTCCCCGCCTTTGTGACGGGTTTCCTCAATGTGGAACCCGCGCTCCTGCAGACCCTGGCGGATGTGCAGACCTGGACCTGTGTTCCGGAGCCTCTCGTATTCACCGTGACGTGGGATGCTGGCGGTGTGGATGAATTCTACCGGCTGGCAAATCAGCGCTTTTCAATCATCCGCTTTCGAAATCCGGATACCGGGGCGACGACTGCCAAATACAGCTACAGCGCGCAGAAGATCGCCTCGGGCAGGGGTCGCACGGCGGGCCCGCAGCCCAACAGCATGGGTATTCATCTGCGTGATGGCGCCGGAGGATCCCTCTTCCATTGGGCCCACAACTATTGGGTCGGGTGTCGCGACAATCACGTGGTCGTTTTCGAGAAGGACTTTCCTGCCGGCCTCTACGACATCGTAAGAGGAGCCACGTGGGAGCACGTTGGCGTGCGGATCAACCGTTGCTGAAGGAAACAAGTGCCGGCGCGGAATTGCGGTCATTCCTTCCACGAGCAGCGAGAGGGTTACAACTCCTCTCCGCGCCGGCGCGCCGCCGGTCGCACCCTTCAGTCGGTGCGTTCGCGCACGAGGTCCAGCACGGCCTGCGGCTCCGCATCCGCGGCGAGTGCGTGAAAGTCGGCCTGGTGGGCCAGCGCCTTCTCGAGCCGCGCGTGGAACTCCGTGCGCTCGATCTCGATGGTGCCGAACTGACGCAGGTGCTCCGTGACGAACTGCGTATCGAGCAGCGTGAAGCCGCCGCGGATCAGCCGCGCGCAAAGATAGACGAGAGCCACCTTGCTGGCATCGCGCTCGGTGGAGAACATGCTCTCGCCGAAGAACGCGCCGTTGAGCGCCACGCCATAGAGCCCTCCGACCAATTCCCCACCTACCCACGCCTCGACCGTGTGGCAGTAGCCGGCGTCGAACAGGTCGCGGTAGAGCCCCCTGATCTTGCGATTGATCCAGGTCGTGCGCCGGCCGGCCCTGGAGGCCGCACAGCCGTCGATCACGGCCTCGAAGCTCGAGTCGATGCGAACCTCGAATGCGCCTTGGCGGACGGTGCGGGCCAGGCGCTTGGGGACGTGCAGGTCGTCGAGCGGGAGGATGCCGCGCTGCTGCGGCTCGATCCAGTAGAGAGCCGGATCGTCGGCACTTTCCGCCATCGGGAAGATACCGCACGTGTAGGCCTTGAGCAGGACCTGCGGCGTGATCTCGATGATGATGTCGTCGCGGGAAGCCATTCCCCACTCATTGCAGGGTTTGTGCGCACGGTAAACCCTGGGCGCAGATTACGGTTTTTGCAGGAATTTTTCGAGCCAGTGAATATCGTAGAGGCCGTTGGCGATGTCGGGCTGCGTCACCAGATCGCTGAATAGCGGAATGGTGGTCTCCACGCCCTCGACGACGAACTCCGAGAGGCAGCGCTTCAGCCGCATCAGGCACTCGTTGCGGTTCTTGCCGTGCACGATGAGCTTGCCGATGAGGCTGTCGTAGTTGGGTGGGATGCGGTAGCCCTGGTAGGCGCCGCTGTCGACTCTCACGCCCAGCCCGCCGGGCGGGTGCCAATAGGTGATGGTGCCGGGCGAAGGCCGGAAGGTTCTGGGATTTTCCGCGTTGATGCGGCACTCGATGGCGTGGCCGGACAGGATCACGTCGCTCTGCGACAGGCTCAGCGGTGCGCCGGAGGCAACGCGGATCTGCTCGATGACGAGGTCGAGCCCCGTGATCGCCTCGGTCACGGGATGCTCGACCTGCAGTCGGGTGTTCATCTCGATGAAGTAGAACTCGCCGTCCTCGTAAAGGAACTCGACCGTGCCGGCGCCGCGGTAGTTGATCTTCTGCATGGCCTTGGCGACGACGGTGCCGATCTTGCGGCGCTGCTCGGCGTTGAGGGCCGGCGACGGCGCCTCTTCCAGCACCTTCTGGTGCCGCCGCTGCAGCGAGCAGTCGCGCTCGCCGAGGTGGATGGCGTTGCCCTTGCCGTCGCCGAACACCTGCACCTCGATGTGTCGAGGCTTCTCGAGGTACTTCTCGAGGTAGACGCTGTCGTCGCCGAAGGCGGCCTTGGCCTCGGCGCGCGCGGTTTTCAGCGCCATGTCCAGGTCCTCGGGCGTGCGTGCCACCTTCATGCCGCGCCCGCCGCCGCCCGCTGCTGCCTTGACCAGCACGGGAAAGCCCATCTGCTTGGCGACCCGGATCGCCTGCGCCTCGTCCGTGATGGCGCCTTCCGAGCCCGGCACGACGGGAATACCGAGGCGCTTGGCCGTCGCCTTGGCCTCGATCTTGTCGCCCATGATGCGGATATGCTCCGACGTCGGGCCGATGAAGGTGATGCCGTGCTCCTCCAGGATCTCGGCGAAGCGGGCGTTCTCGGAAAGGAAACCGTAGCCCGGGTGGATGGCGTCGGCGCCGGTGATCTCGCAGGCCGCCAGCAGGCGGGGTACATTGAGATAGCTCTCCGCGGCCGGCGGCGGGCCGATGCATACGCTCTCATCCGCGAGGCGCACGTGCATGGCGTCGGCGTCCGCGGTCGAATGCACGGCGACCGTGGGGATGCCGATCTCCTTGCAGGCGCGAAGCACCCTGAGCGCGATTTCGCCGCGGTTGGCGATCAACACCTTGTCGAACATCGCGGGCTCGCAGGGCTCCCAACGCTACTCGATGATCGCCAGCGGCTCGCCGAACTCGACCGGCTGAGCGTTGCCGACGAGGACGGCGGTGACCACGCCGGCCTTTGGGGCCGGAATGTGGTTCATGGTCTTCATCGCCTCGATGATCATGATGGTCTGGCCCTGGGCGACGCGGGTGCCGACCTCCACGAAGGGCGCGGCTCCGGGCTCGGGCGCGAGGTAGGCGGTGCCGACCATGGGCGAGGGGACGGCGCCTGGATGCTTGCCGAGGTCGGCGGGAGCGGTTGACGGCGCCGCGGCAGCGGGAGCGGCGGTCGCGGGAGGAGCCGCGGGCGCGGCCGCGTAGAGCGCCGGCCCGGCGGTGAGCTGCCTGGCGACGCGAACGCGCATGCCTTCGCGCTCGATCTCGATCTCGCTCAGGCCGGTTTCGTCGAGCAGTCCGGCAAGATCGCGGATCAGCGCTTGCTCGTCGCTGACCTTGCCTTTCGTGTCCTTCGCCTTCGGCTCAGCCAATGCCGTTTCCCCTTTCCGGCCTTCTCAAGCGGTAATGGTGGACGGGCCGCCCTGCGGGCCCACGATGTCGGCCATGGCATCTACGGCCAGCTCGTAGCCCTTGGCCCCGAAGCCGCAGATGACACCGCGCGCCGCTGCCGACACATAGGAGTGGTGGCGAAAACTTTCGCGGCGGAAGACGTTGGAGAGATGCAGCTCGATGACCGGTTTCTCGGCGGCCGTCAGCGCATCGAGGATCGCGACGGAGGTGTGCGTGTAGGCCCCCGCGTTGAGAATGATCCCGCAGGCGTGCGTGCGGGCCTCCTGGATCCAGTCGACGAGCTGGCCCTCGTGATTGGATTGACGAAAGTCGATACCGATCCCCAGCACCTCCCCCCGGGCCTGAGTTCGCCGCTTTACGTCCTCGAGGGTGTCCGCCCCGTAGATGGACGGCTCGCGAACACCCAGGAGATTGAGGTTCGCACCGTTCAGCACGAAGATCGGCTTGGGCATCGGCCGCCTGCAGTGGGTGTGAGCACGCACACGCGACGGCGCTGCGGACGCCGTTGACGAGCCGTTGTCGTGTACCAGCTTTCTCGCTCATGCAAAAGAGCAGGGGAGAGGTTGTACAGAGGGATTTACAACTCTTCGCCCGCCCCTTCCAGGCCCGCGAGGCCTGCTCAGCAGACCTTGCAGCCCTCCTTGCGGACCTCGGCGATATGCTTGCCGATCAGCTCCGACAGGTTCTCCGGTGCGCCCGGGATGATCCGGTCGCCGACGATGAAGTGCGGCGTCCCCTGGATGCCCATCTTGGTCGCCAGCGCACGGGTGCTTTCGATCTCGTTCCTGACCTCGGCCGAGGCCATGTCCTTCTTGAGCCGGGCCATGTCGAGGCCGAGCTTCTCGGCGACACGCAGGGCGGAGGCCTCGTTGGCCTGTCCGTGGCTTTCCAGCATGGCGCGGTGGAATTCCCAGTACTTGCCCTGCATCTTGGCAGCGAGCGCGACCCGCGAGGCTTCCTCCGAGCCCTTGGCGAGGATGGGGAATTCCTTGAGGATCACCCGCACCTTCTTGTCCTTCTCCATGACCTGGGCGAGGTCGGTGAAGGCCTTCTTGCAGTAGCCGCAGTTGTAGTCGAAGAACTCGATCACCGGCACGTCGCCCTTGGGGTTGCCGACGACAGGCGAGCTTGCCGGCCGGAACAGCTCGCCCGCGTGCTCCTTGATCGCGGCCTGCATGCGCTCGGCCTGGATCTTTTCCATCTTGGCCTCGAGCGCGTTCTGCACCTCGAGCATGAGCTCCGGGTTCTTGAGCAGGACATCCTTGATGATCGCCTCCAGCTCCTTGCGCTGGTCGGGCGTGAAGGCGCTCGGGGCGGCCGGCGCCGGCCCGGAGGTGGTCGGGGCCTGGCCCACGGCAAAGGTCGCGCCAAGCAGGAGGATTGCCGGGGCGAGCATGGCCGCGCCTCTGGCCGGGATGACGGCGCTCGCCAGCGAAACAAGGAGTCTCAGCATGCTTGGTCCTTCCAATTGCCGGCGCAACTGCCGTCCTGGCATTCGCCTTACGTGGGGATCTGGCATTCGCCTTACGTGGGGATCTTGTAGGTGATGATGTCTTCCGCGATAAGCCAACCCCGCGATCCCCGTGCAAACTTGGTTTGCGCGCGCTTGGCGAAGATCTGGGCCTCGCGGATGTCCTTGGCATTGCCCGAATAGAACAATTTGCGAGCCGTGGCGAGCATGGCCTCCGCCTCGTTGCCTTGCCGCTCATGCGCAACGGCGAGCTGCCACCAGCCCATCCAGTCGTCGTCCTCGCCCTGCCACAGCGGCTTGTCGGCGCCGAGCACGCTGGTGAGAATGGCGATGGCCTCGGGGAGGTGGCCGGCATCGTTGGAGGCGACCAGGGCGCGCCCCAGCATGATCTGTGTCTGCGAGGACGAGAGGGCGGGGTTGGCTTGCCTCATGCGTTTCAGCTGATCCACCGCCTTGCGCAGAGGTCCGATGGCGTTCGCGGGCTGGCCGGCCTTGAGGTAAAGCTCCCCCTTGAGCTCCGAGAAGTAGGGGTAGTCGGGCCGCTCCTTGATCAGGGCATCGATCGCCGACATCGCCTGGATGCAATTGCCCGAGCAGTTGCGCGCGATGGCCCGCGCATAGCGTGCCGGCAGCGTGGTGTTGCTCGCGGGATAGCGGTTGTAGACGGCCTGCGGGGGCAGCAGGTGCCCGTCGAGCTTTGCGCGCATCATGTCGTGGCGCAGCTGCAATGCGGGCGGATCCGTCGCATCGGCGTAGCGGCTGGCGGCCACCTTCTCCCGCAGCTGGGCGAGACGGTGTGCGGCGATCGGGTGGCTGCGCACGAACGGGTCGAGGTCCTTCTGCGACCAGAACTCCTGCTCGGCAAAGCGCTCGAAAGTCGCGAGCATGCCGCGGCCGGACTGCTTGGTGGACTCGAGCAGGCGCAGGCCGGCCTGGTCCGCCGCCGACTCCTGGGCGCGGCGCTCGCTCAGCAACGAGCGCATGACGATGTCGTTGCCGCCCATGGCGATCCCGCCGCCGGCGCCGCCAACCTCGCGCGCCGTGTCGCCGCCCGCGAGCGCTCCGCCCACCATCAGGCCGACACCGAGAATGGTCAGCAACAGGCTTTTGGTGGCATCGCGGGCGATGCGGCCCCGGAGCGCGGCAAGATGCCCGCCCATGATGTGGCCGGTTTCGTGCGCGATCACGCCGATGACCTCGTTGGGCGTCTTGGCCAGGGTCAGGGTGCCGGTGTTGATGAAGACGTTGCGCCCGTCGACGACGAAGGCGTTGAAGCTGTCGTGGCGGATTATGCGCATGGAAATGTTCTGCGACGCGAGCCCGGCCGCCTTGAAGACCGGCATCGAGTACTCCTTGAGGAGGTTCTCGATCTCCGTGTCGCGGATCAGCGGCAATCCCTGCGCTGCGACCGGCGAAACAGCGCCTATCGATGTCGCCAGCGCATACAGGAATGCCAGCAGGGCGGCCTGCCACCGCGCATGGCGGCGGCCCGCCCGGCGCAAGAGCACGGGCTGCCTGCCCCTGCTGCCGCCCTGTCGGGTCATGGCGCAAGATTCGCGTTCGTAGCGCCATCGGCGCATGACGGGTAGGTCCCTCGCAATTTGCTTGGCCTAGGCAACTCGAACCGTCGTAACTATAAGGCGCGTGCCCCGCGGGCGCCAATCGCATTGCGGTGACAATGGCGCGCGGCCTTGCAGGCAGGCTATTCGGCAGCGCGCCGGGGGTAGGAAGAAACCGTGGCGGTTTGAGGGCTTTGGGCAGAAATTGGGCAGCGAGAGCACGGCGATGAAGACCCCGCAAGGCAATCTGGAGGCGGCTGGCGCCATCCTCGGTCTTGGGCCGTCCGCTCGCAGCACGGTGCCCGCATTCATCGTCATGGACGTGATGGAGGCTGCCGCCGCCCGCGAGGCGCAGGGCCACAAGGTCATCCATATGGAGGTGGGGCAGCCGGGCACGCCAGCGCCACGGGCCGCCCTCGACGCGGTTCGCCGCGCCCTCGACCGCGAGACGCTGGGCTACACCGTGGCGCTCGGGCTGCCGGCGCTGCGCGCGCGCATTGCCGAGCACTATCGCCGCCAGTACGGGGTGCACGTGCCCCCCGACCGCGTGGTGGTGACCACCGGGTCCTCGGCGGGCTTCGTCCTCACCTTCCTCGCCTTGTTCGACGCCGGCGATGCCGTCGCCCTGCCGTCGCCCGGCTATCCCTGCTACCGACACATCCTCACCACGCTGGGCCAGGCGCCGGCCATGATCGTCACCGACGCGGCCGGGCGTTGGATGCCGACGGCCGACCAGATCGACGACGCCGCGCGCCGCGACCGCATCAAGGGGCTGGTCATCGCCAGCCCCGCCAATCCCACCGGCACGATGCTGGAGGGGAGCCGGCTTGCCGACATCGTTGCGGCCTGCCGGCGGCACGGCATCTGGCTCATCGCCGACGAGATCTATCACGGCCTGACGTACGGCCCGCACGAGGAGACAGCGCTCGCCCACAGCCCCGACGCCGTGGTGATCAACAGCTTCTCCAAGTACTTTTCGATGACGGGCTGGCGGATCGGCTGGCTGGTGGTGCCGGAACGGCTGGTGCGGCCGATCGAGCGGCTGGCCCAGAACCTCTACATTTCGCCGCCGACGGTGGCGCAGGTGGCGGCCATCGGCGCCTTTGACGGCATCGACGAACTCGAGGCCAACAAGCGCGTGTACGCAGAAAACCGGGCCCTGCTGCTCGAGGCGCTGCCGAAGGCCGGGCTTGGGCGCATCCTGCCGGCCGACGGCGCGTTCTATCTCTACGCGGACGTTTCCGAGTTCACCGCGGACAGCGTCGCCTTCACCAAGGAGATGCTGCACGATCTGGGAATCGCCGCCACCCCCGGCGTCGATTTCGACGCCGAGCGGGGCAGCCGCTATGTGCGCTTCTGCTACGCCGGCACGACCGCGGACATGGCCGAGGCGGCACGACGGCTCGCTGGCTGGAGCCGCCTCAAGACGTCGTGAAGGACGGGCGCTGTCCCCCGAAAACTGATGGCTTCGCGACGGAATGCCCGGTCCCGCTCATGCCGGGCATCTTCGCCGCTAGGATTACTTGCAGGCCTGGGCGCGGGCCGTGCACTCGAAGGAGACCACCTTCCAGGCGCAGCGCTTGCTGACGCGGCCGATCTTGGCGTTCTCGCCAAGCCTGGCCTTGGCCGAATTCTTCATGGCTGCCTCCGCCATGAACCCGGCGATGCCCTCAAGCACGCCCATGCCGACGCCGCCGACGTTCATGCATTGCGCGGCCGCGGCGCTTCCCGTTTGTGCCTGCAGCAGAGCGATGCCGAAAGCGGCGAGCACTGCCGTGCGAGTAACCGTCTTCATGTCTCCCTCCATCTTCGCGCAACGCGCGTTGCTGACGCCCGTGCCCCTGGGGCGCAGGTGCTGCCCGGTTTGTGGAGAGAAAATGTCGCGGGAACCGCGGGCCGGAATACTGATGCCGCCATGCAACAGACCCCGTCGCAGCTCCCCAGCGCGTGGCGCGGGGGAGCTATAGACGGGATACACAGGTTTATAGGGCAGCCTTGCGCGCGATCTCTACTCGCCGGAGAAGCGGCGCTGCCACCAGCCCTTGCGCGCGGGCTGCTGCGGCTCATCGCGCGGGGGTTCGGGCGCGTACTCTGCGGCGTGGACAGGCTCCCGCGCCTGCTCCGGTGCTGGAGAACTTGCCGGCGCCGATGCCGCCGGCTCCTCGGCTCGGGGCTCGCGTTCCTGTGACGGCTGTTCCGGAGCCCTGGCGGCAGGCTCCGCACGCTCCACCGGTGCCGCATAACGCGGTTCCTGCCACTGATCGGACCGCTCTTCGGGGGGTGCCTCTGTCGATCGCGCCGGCTCGTCGTGCGCAGCCTGAGGCGCGTTGCCGTCCGCGTGGAGATGCGCCGAGCCCGGCTCGGCGCCGTTGAGCCCCGTGCCGCCTTCGGCCGCGAGATCGTCGCCGTCCTCGCGCGGCGTGCCATCCCGATCGCGACCGCGCCGGCCGCCCCTGCGGCCGCGCCGCCGGCGCCGGCCGCGCCGCTCCTCGCGTCCTTCGTCCTCGTGCCCTACCGAAGGTTGTTCGCCAAGGCCCGCGGGCTCGTCGAGGTCCTCCGCCGCAGGGGGCTCGGTGGCGTAGGCTGCATCGTCGGAGGCCGTCTCGGCGTGCTCGCCGTTGCCGGCGCGGCGTTCCCGATGCTCGTGCCGGTCCTCGGGGCGATCCTCGCGCCGGCCGCGCCGCCGCCGCCGCCGGCCGCGCCGTCCGGACTCGCGCTCTGCAGGCTCGGAAGCAGGTTGTGCGGCTTCCTCGTCCGCCTCCTCCTCGCTCTCCTGGCCTTCGAAGCCCCACTCCATGTTG
This sequence comes from Hyphomicrobiaceae bacterium, assembly GCA_050248715.1. Lineage (GTDB taxonomy): Bacteria > Pseudomonadota > Alphaproteobacteria > Rhizobiales > Hyphomicrobiaceae > AWTP1-13. The sequence goes on from JBFWRV010000023.1 coordinate 38,621, forward strand.
ACGACGTTGCCGCTGCGGTCGGGCTGTCTCTGCGGGGCGGGGCGTGCGGCGGCGCGCTCGATGGCGAAGTTGGCTCCTTGCATGCGGTCGGACGCCTGCACGGAGATGGTGATGCCGTAACGGCTCTCCATGTCGGTAACGAACGTGCGCTTGTTGTTGAGGATGTAGAGCGCGACATCGGCGGTGGTCACCGCCGTCAGGGAGTTGCGCGCGTCGCGCAGCAGCTGATCCTCCAACGCTCTCAGGACGGCGAGCGCGACCGACTCCACGGAGCGGACGATGCCGGTGCCCTGGCAGTGCGGACATTGCGAGGTCGAGCCCTCGAGCACGCCCGTGCGCAGCCGCTGGCGCGACATCTCGAGCAGCCCGAAGTGGCTGATCCTGCCGACCTGGATGCGGGCCCGGTCGTGACGCAGCGCATCCTTCAGCCGGTTCTCGACCTTGCGGTTGTTGCGGCGCTCCTCCATGTCGATGAAGTCGATGACGATGAGGCCGGCAAGGTCGCGAAGCTTGAGCTGGCGGGCGATCTCCTCGGCGGCTTCCAGATTGGTGTTGAGCGCCGTCTCCTCGATGGAGAACTCGCGCGTCGCCTTGCCGGAGTTGACGTCGATCGAGACGAGGGCCTCGGTCTGGTTGATGACGAGATAGCCGCCCGAGCGCAGCGTCACATAGGGACTGAACATGGCGTTCAGCTGGCGCTCGATCTGGAAGCGCGCGAACAGTGGCTCGGGTTCGTCGTAGCGGATGACGTTCTTGGCCTGGCTCGGCGACAGCATCTTCATGAAGTCGGAAGCCTCGCTGTAGGCTCCGTCGCCGGCGACCAGGATGTCTTCGATGTCCTTGGAGTAGAGGTCGCGGATCGAGCGCTTGATCAGGTTGCCTTCTTCGTAGACGAGGCACGGCGCGGTCGACTGCAGGGTCATGTCGCGCACGTTCTCCCACAGGCGTATCTCGTACTCGAAGTCGCGCTTGATCTCCTGCTTGGTGCGGGCGGCGCCGGCCGTGCGGATGATCAGGCCCATGCCCTCCGGCACCTCGAGGTCCTGGGCGATGGTCTTGAGCCGCTTCCTGTCCTGCGGATTGGTGATCTTGCGCGAAATTCCGCCGCCGCGGCCCGTATTCGGCATCAGCACGGTGTAGCGGCCGGCAAGCGAAAGGTAGGTGGTCAGTGCCGCGCCCTTGCTGCCGCGCTCCTCCTTCACGACCTGAACCAGGATGATCTGGCGGCGCTTGATCACCTCCTGGATCTTGTAGGAGCGCATCCGCCGGCGCGGGCGCTCGGGAACCTCCTCCAAAGCATCCTCGGAGCCGACCTGCTCGACGCTGGTCAGCGTCTCGGGGGCTTCCACCTGATCGCCCGAGATTTCCTCGACGTGGCCTTGGCCTTCGCCGGCGGGGGTGTCGGCGGGTTGCTCGGCGCCGTTCGCGAATGACGGGGAGTCAGCCTGCTGTGAGGCCGCAGGCTCGGCATCGCTGGCAACTTCGAGCACCGGCTCGGAGCGCATCTCGTCGCGGTGGGAGGCCTGAGCCGGCACCGCCTCGTGTGGCTCGGCCTCGGTGGGCGCTTCTGGGTGCAGGTCGGGGGAAGGAAGCTCGATCTCAATGCCGTCGTCGGCGACCTGCCCACGCACCTCGGCGGCTTCCGCGCGGGCGTCGGCCTCGGCTTCCGCTTCGGCCTCGGCTTCCGCCTCCTCAGCCAGCAGCGCCTGACGGTCGGCGACGGGGATCTGGTAGTAGTCGGGATGGATTTCGCTGAAGGCCAGGAAGCCGTGCCGGTTGCCGCCGTAGTCGACGAAGGCCGCCTGCAGCGACGGCTCTACACGGGTTACCTTTGCAAGATAGATATTGCCGCGCAGCGGCTTGCGCGCGGCTGACTCGTAGTCGAACTCCTCTACCCGGCCGTTCCGCAGCACCACCACCCGGGTTTCCTCCGGGTGGGTGGCGTCGATGAGCATTTTGTTGCTTTTGTCCATGTGATTGGGTCCCTGGCGCCGAGCAGGCCGGCTGGCCGCCGGCCTCGGACAGGCTCCGTTGGGAGGCTGCCGCTCGTTACTGCGCCAATGTTGGTTGCTGTGCTCGGACTCTGGCGGTTGAGGATGCGTCCGGCCGCCCGCAGGTGGCGGGACGCCGATGCGGCGACCCAAGCAGGCCGGCTGCCGGACTGTAGAACAGTCCGCAGTGCGTCGCATTCTTCCCCGTATACTGAATAAATTGCCGCCATGATCCACTCTTGGTGCGGGGCCGGCGAGCACGGCATGCTCGGGCCCCTCGTTGCATGCCCGGATCGCGGGCAAACCTGGCACTTCCTTCGCGGCGTTTGTTGGCCGCTCGAAGCGATTTTCTCCGTTGCTGCGAGGGCGGCGCTTTCCGTGTGAAGCCGCGCCTCAAGAATTGAGCGAAACTACAGGTAGTCCCCCTCGTTGCTGGCGCCGCGAAGGGGGCGGTCATCGCGCTTCGTTCTCATCGAGACGAGCCGCCGCATCGGAAGCCAGGAAGGCCCGCGCATCCTGCATGCTGCTCGGGCGGCGAGCGTAGCGCTCCGGGCCCAAATCGCACGCTCCGACGGGCATCGCCGGATGACGCATACGACGGTAAGCGACGGAATCTTCTAGGCCCTGATCCCCTCTGTGGCAAGAAAGTTTTGTTGGAGGTCCTACCGACTGGCAGCCCTTGATCTAACCACCGATTCGGCAAACAAGTTATGAAGATGGTCAAGCGGCAGCCGAGGCTGCGATGCGAGGGGATCAGGCTATCGGAGGGGTAATGGTGCGTCGCGACCGGGGCTGGCTCAGGGGTCTGTGCGCGCTTCTCTGCGCCGCGGGGCTGGTGATGCCGGACGCGGCCTGGGCCCAGACCGAGATCCGCAAGAGCCGTCCCGGCCAGCCCTCGGGGAGCAGCCAGCCGCCGTCCCCCGCCCCCGCAGCTGCTGCAGAGAAGAAAGGACAGGCGCCCACACCGCCGGCCGAGACCGCGCCGGGCGGCTGGGCCGCGGACGTCGCCGATCAGCCGGTGATAGCCACGGTGGCCGAGTTGACCGGCGACGACGCGCGCACACGCTTCTCCATCATCCTTACGGGAAAGGTGCCGTTCCAGCACTTCACGCTGGCCGACCCCTATCGCATCATCGTCGATGTACCCGACGTCACCTTTCGGTTGCCGAAAGATGCGGGCCAGCGCGGCCGCGGCCTCGTCCAAGCCTACCGTTACGGCCTGTTCGCGGCGGGCAAGTCACGCATCGTGATCGACGCCACAGGTCCGGTGCGTGTCGAGAACGCGGCCGTGACGAGCCGGCCGGGCTCCCTGATCGCGCGGCTGAACCTCGATATCGTCCCCACCGACCGGGCGACCTTCCTGGCCAAGCTGAAGCCGCCCAGTCCGGCGCCGGGCCCCCAGCGGGCGCCGGATCACGAGGAGCCCTCCGGCCCCGCCGCGGCGCCCAAGCCGACGGCGCGCCCGGTGATCGTGATCGACGCCGGCCACGGCGGGGTCGATCCCGGGGCCGCTGCCGGGGAGGTGCTGGAGAAGGACGTCGTGCTGGCCGTCGCCCGGCACCTCAAGACCGTACTTTCGGTGAAGAAGCGCTACGACGTGCAGATGACCCGCTCCTCCGACGTGTTCGTGTCCCTCGACAAGCGGCTCGCCTTCTCGCGTGCGAAGGCTGCCAGCCTTTTCATCTCCATCCACGCCGATTCGGTTGGGGCGCAGGAATTCGCGCAGAACGTGCGCGGCGCCACTGCCTACACGCTGTCGGAACAGGCCTCGAGCCGTCAGGCGCAGCTTCTCGCCGAGAAGGAGAACCGTGCGGACATTCTAGCCGGCGCGGAAAGCGGCAGCGAGGAGGAGACGGATCAGGTCAAGAGCATCCTGATCGATCTCATGCGGCGGGAGACGGCGAATTTCTCGACCGACTTGCGCGGTCGCCTGCTGACCCATCTCCGGCGCAAGATTGCGCTTTCACGTGACCCGGCGCGATCGGCAGCGTTCAAGGTGCTCAAGCAACCGCAGTGCCCGTCCGTGCTGATCGAGCTCGGCTACATGAGCAACGCGCAGGATGCCAAGCTGCTCTCCTCACCCGATTGGCAGCGCCAGGTGGCCATTTCCATCGCCGCTGCCGTCGACGAGTACTTCGCCAAGCGCGTCGCGCGCAACTGATGCCGATGCGCCCGCGCCATCAACCCTGTTGAATGCGGTGGAGAATCCGGCCTCATGCCGCCACATTCCATGCTATGGTGCGCCGGTCTCACACGCAGGTGTCGCGTCAGCACGGCACAAGCGCACCACGCGTCGGCGTGAACGCGAAGGAAGCGGCGGAATACACAGATGAGGCCCCAGCCGATCCTACCCCCGCCCCAGGCGCCCAGGAAGCGCCGACGGAGGCGTAGCTGGCTGCTGGGCCTGCTGGGGTTCGGCTTTGCCTCGGGCGTGCTCTTGTTCGCGGTGGCAGCGGGCGTCGTGGGGTTCTTCGTGTGGAAGGCCTCGCGCGACCTGCCCGACTACGAAAGCCTTGCCAAATACGAGCCGCCCGTCATGACGCGCATTCACGCGCACGACGGCAGCCTGATGGCCGAGTATGCGCGCGAGCGGCGCATCTTCGTGCCGATCAACGTGATACCCAAGCGGGTCATCGCCGCCTACCTGTCGGCGGAAGACAAGCGCTTCTATGAGCACGGCGGCCTGGACTTCACGGGCATTGGCCGCGCCGCCTACAAGTTCATCTCCAACGTGGTCAACCGGTCCGCCCGGCGCACCGAGGGCGCCTCCACCATCACCCAGCAGGTGGCGAAGAACTTCCTGCTGACCAGCGACCGCACGCTCGAGCGCAAGCTCAAGGAGGCGATTCTCGCCATCCGCATCGAGCGCGCCTACTCCAAGGACAAGATCCTCGAGCTCTATCTCAACGAGATCTACCTCGGCATGGGCTCCTATGGGGTGGCCGCGGCGGCTCTCAACTACTTCAGCAAGGAGCTGAGCGATCTCGATATCGAGGAGGTGGCCTACCTCGCGGCGCTGCCCAAGGCGCCCAACAATTATCATCCCTTCCGCAGGACGAAGGAAGCCACGATCCGGCGCAATTGGATCATCGACCAGATGACCGAGACCGGAGCCATCACTGCCGAGGAGGGAAAGACGGCGAAGGCCAAGCCCCTCAAGGTCGCGATCCGCCCGCTCGGAACGCAGATTTATGCGGCCGACTACTTTGCCGAGGACGTGCGCCGCACCCTCGTCAACAACTTCGGCGAGGACGGCCTTTACGGCCATGCCGAGCGCTCGGCGACCGGCGACGGGCGCATCAACGGCGGGTTGTCCGTGCGCACCACGCTCGACCCCAAGCTGCAGCGCATGGCGCGCAAGGCGCTCATCGATGGCCTCGTCACCTTCGACCGCGAGAAGGGTTGGCGCGGCGCGGTGCAGAAGATCGACATCGCCGGCGATTGGGGCGCCGCGCTGATGGCCATCGAGATTCCCGGCGATCTGGCGCCATGGCGACTCGGCGTCGTGCTCGAAGCACAGCGCACCAAGGCCGTGGTTGGCCTGAAGCCCGCCAAGCAGGCCGACGGCAATCTCGTGGCGGACCGCGAGGCCGTCGAGATTCCCTACGACGAGGTCAAGTGGGCGCGCACCAATCGCGGCACGCCGAGGGTCGTCACCGACGTCCTGGCCGTGGGCGATGTGATCTGGGTGGCGCCCAAGGACCACGCGAAGCCCACGGGCGTGTGGTCGCTGATGCAGATTCCCGAAGTCGGCGGCGGTCTCGTCGCCATGGATCCGCATACCGGCCGCGTGCACGCCGTGGTCGGCGGCTTCTCCTTCGCGGCGAGCCAGTTCGACCGCGCCCTGCAGGCCAAGCGCCAGCCCGGGTCCTCGTTCAAGCCGCTGGTCTACACGGCCGCTCTCGACAACGGCTATAAGCCGACCAGCATCGTGCTCGACGCGCCCATCGAGGTCGACCAGGGTCCCGGCAAGGAGATCTGGCAGCCCAAAAACTACGACGGTTCCTCCGCGTTCGGTCCCTCGACACTGCGGCTCGGCATCGAGAAGTCCCGCAACCAGATGACGGTGCGCCTGGCGCAGGACATGGGCATGCCGCTCATCGTGGAGTACGCCAAGCGCTTCGGCGCTTACGATGACCTGCTGCCGGTGCTCGCCATGTCGCTCGGCGCCGGCGAAACGACGCTGCTGCGCATGTGCACGGCCTACTCGGTTCTGGCCAACGGCGGCAAGCAGGTACATGCAACCCTGATCGACCGCATCCAGGACCGCTGGGGCCACACCATCTGGCGCCACGACAAGCGCGAGTGCACGGGCTGCAAGGCGGATGCCTGGCAGGGGCAACCGGAGCCCGTGCTCGCCGACGATCGCAAGCAGATCATCGATCCGCACTCCGCCTATCAGATGACGTCGATGATGGAGGGGGTGGTGCAGCGCGGCACGGCGACCATCATCAGCAAGATGCTCCCCAATGTGCCGGTGGCCGGAAAGACCGGCACCACCAACGACGAGAAGGATGCCTGGTTCATCGGCTACACACCCGACCTCGTCGTGGGCGTGTTCGTCGGCTACGACACGCCGCGTCACCTGGGGAAAGGCATGACCGGCGGTCACGTGGCCGCGCCGATCTTCGGCAACTTCCTCAAGCTGGCCCTTGCCGACAAGAAGGCCGTGCCGTTCCGCATTCCGCCCGGCATCAATCTCGTCCGCGTCAGCCTGCGCACAGGTCTCAGGGCGCACGGCGGCGAGCCCGACACGGTGCTGGAGGCCTTCAAGCCGCACGAGATGCCCGACGACGCCTACTCGGTCATCGGCTTCACCGACGAGCGCGGGGGCTTCTTCACGGGCGACCAGCATGGGGACCAGCCGGCTCCGCGCCGCAGCGGTTTGTATTGACGTTCCGGCGCGCCGCCGGGCGTGCACACGCCCCTAACCGGGCCCGGCCTACGCGCCCTCCCGCCCTGAGGCTGTCGAAGGGCGGACGGTACCGGAGCCGTGCTTCGATTGGCTCAGCACGGGGTTGGCGCAAGCTCAGCGCGGTCGGTACGCACCAGCAGGCGCATGGGCTCCGGCCTGGTCCCGCGCACTCGCTTCGCTCCCGCGGCGCCGGGATGACGCTCGTGGCGAGCGCGCCCTCAACGTCAGTCCGGCCGAGGCCGGAACCTAGTCCACCGCGGAGCCGATGCGCGGGCGCCCCAGTCCTGAGCTTGTCGAAGGACGGGCCGCGCCCTCTAAGCCGCGCTTCGACGGGCTCGGCACGGAGGCCGCAGCTTCGTTTCTGTCACCGCCGTCTCAGCGCAATGCGCTCCGCTTTTGCGCCCTAGGGCGATCCGCCGAGCGCGGATCGCCATCTACACGGGCGCCCGCCGTTCCTATATGTAACAGGCCCCGAGTCCACGATTTCACCGAGGAAGCCGCCCATGCGCGCCGAAGCCGAAAAGCTCGCCGAGTCGATCCGCCAGTCCCTGGCCCTGCTGCGGAGGCATCTTTGACTGGGATACGGCGGCAAGGCGGCTGGATGAGCTGAACAAGCGGGCCGAAGACCCCAACCTCTGGGGCAATCCGCAACAGGCGCAGAAGGTGATGCGCCAGCGGCAGGCACTCGAACGGTCGATTGCCGGCTACAAGAAGCTCGAGCGCGACCTCGACGATGCCGTCACCCTGATCGAACTCGGCGAGACGGAGGACGACAAGGCCTCGGTGGACGAGGGCGAGGCCAGCCTCAAGAAGTTGGCCGACGAGGCGCGTCGGCAGGAGGTGGAGGCGTTGCTGTCGGGCGAGGCCGACGGCAACGACACCTACGTCGAAGTCCACGCCGGCGCGGGAGGCACCGAGAGCCAGGACTGGGCGGAGATGCTGGCGCGCATGTACACGCGCTGGTCCGAGGATCACGACTACAAGGTCGCGCTGGTCGAGCAGAGCGCAGGCGAGGAAGCCGGCATCAAGTCGGCAACGCTGCTGATCAAGGGCGAGAGTGCCTACGGCTGGCTCAAGACCGAATCGGGCGTGCATCGCCTGGTCCGCATCTCGCCCTACGACAGCAATGCGCGCCGCCACACCTCGTTTGCGAGCGTGTGGGTCTATCCCGTCGTCGACGACAACATCGAGATCGAGATCAAGGAGAGCGACTGCCGGGTCGACACCTACCGCGCCTCGGGCGCCGGCGGGCAGCACGTCAACACGACCGACTCGGCCGTTCGCATCACGCACATCCCCACCAACATCGTGGTGGCGAGCCAGCAGGAGCGCTCCCAGATCAAGAACCGCGCCATCGCCTGGGCGATGCTCAAGTCGCGCCTCTACGAGCTGGAGTTGAAGAAGCGCGAGGAGAAGGCCAACGCCGCGGCCGCGACGAAGACCGAGATCGGCTGGGGGCACCAGATCCGCTCCTACGTGCTGCAGCCCTACCAGCTGGTGAAGGATCTGCGCACGGGCGCGCAAAGCAGCGACCCACAGAAGGTGCTCGACGGCGACATCGATCAGTTCATCGAGGCCGCGCTGGCGCAGAAAGTGTCGGGCAGCGGCCCGGCCAAGGTGGAGGACATCGACTAGGCCCACTTGCGGCCAGCCCGCCCGCTGTCATTCCGGAGCCCGCCGAGGACGAGTACCCCGGAACCACGGCATCCGCCCAAGCGCCGTCGCTTGCGGCCTCCGGGGGGCCAGTTTCTCGTTGGCACCCCGGCCGGCATGGCGAGTTCCACTGCGCGCACGCCCCGGCGTATCGAGGCTCCGAACGGGCGTGGCTGAACTGCAACACAAGACCGTCAACCAGACCCCCGGCTGTTGGACAGCAGATTGCGCAAGCCGTAATGGAAGCATACTGATCGCTGGTCGAGCATATTTTGAAACGCAAGCCACACCATGTCAGCAGCTTCACCCAGGCCATTAACTCGCAAAAATACAAAAAGCGCCATGCCGACGGCGCCATTCGTAATCATAATTGGGGACTGGGTAGTTGATCATTATTGGTTTATTGCGCGGCACAACTCCGACATCAGCGCGTTTACCGGCCACGATCACTATAAGATATCTAGTAAGGCCGGGGATCCGATCGTGGCCTTGTGCGGCGCGGGTGACACTACCCGAATAATAAGCGAACAGAATGCGCGCGGCGGCTATCCACTTCAACTCAAGGCATTGGGTTATTGGCATGCTGACGAGACCAATTTTCTGGCGGATCTTCTGAATGATCCAAATGAAGGACGCGAATACTACGCGCACGCCCGATTCGGAGGAACGTTCAAGAGGCGGTCTGCCCCGCGGAACGTCGAAATCTCCACGATGGCTGATCATGCCGATACGATCAAGATGATCCGGCTCTATCAGCATGTGGGGACTGCATTCGAGCAACTTTCCAGAATTGATTGGGATCGTCGTGCGCATATTGACTATCACGGAACGCAAGCCGACGTCGTCGACCGCTTGGACATAAAAGGCCCTGTTGCTGCCGTCGTAGTCCATGACTTGGGCAAGGGCGCAATTACAGAAGTGCTGGTTCGGGCGCTGTCGAAAAGATATCCAAATGCAGACTGGTATGTTCGGTCGAAAGAGCATCCGCGGGCTTGGTTGACCCTCCTGCATGACGCCGGCCGATTGGCCCTCAATGTGGTCGGACCGGAGACGGTTGCGTTCGAAGATCCTTGGGATCGCTGGGTGGTCGACAAGAAACCTACTCATGAAGTCATGCGATTCCTGAACGAGATGAAGGGAAAAACACGTTGCCTGGTGACCCCGAAGCACGAAATGGTGATCAAGGACGTGGTTACGTCAACGCACGTCGAGCGCTGCATTGTCGGCGGCTCTTCGGAGCCGGGCGCGCGGATCACTCACCTGGGCTGGTGCACACGGGTATTCTCGTCATTAGTTTTCAAGATGATAAGAAACAACAGTGCCCTTCCGGAAGGAGAGGATGAAGTACAAAAGACCGTGGTAAGCGTGATAAAGGAGGCCGACAGTCGTCCACGCGTTGTCGATCCGTTTGCGTGGCAGAGAGCCAGCATTGACGGGGGTTATGCCCGCCCTATGGAATGGAAGAAAACTCTCTCCGAATGGGATATGTCAAGCAGCGAGCAGGGCATTATAGACACGCCATTGCTGTCAAGCGGTCGGGGAGGAGGCGTAAGGCGCCTCGAACTCTGGCGGGCCACCTCCCTTTTGCCCGGCTACATCACCTGCGTTGAGGCAAAACGGCAGATGATAAAGCGCATAGCAAAAGCGGTTGTAGGATTTCGGAAGGCGCATCGGCCAACCAGGGCGTTGAGCGTACTCTTGACCGCTGATCCCGGTGCGGGAAAATCGTCGTTGGTGCGCGCTTTGGCGAATGCGACGGATTTCTCGTTTATACAGAGCAATATTACGCAAATGTTGCATCGCGATGAATTGCTTCACCTCTTCGATGCAATCGCGACAAGGCAGGCGAATGGAACGCGACCGGTGATGGTGTATGTCGATGAGATAAACGCACTTTTGGAGTCCGACCACGTCTTCAGTGCCTTCCTATCTCCTCTCGAGGAAGGTTCGTACTTGCGCCAGGGTCGCAGAATTAGTCTGCGACCCTGCGTGTGGGTGTTCGTTGGGACAGCCGGAAAAGACGGGGTGGCTGACGAATATACGCGATCCGACAAATACAGTGATTTCCTGTCGCGCATGAGCATGCAGGAACGAATGGACTATGCGCATCTGAAGCAACTGTACAACAACAATAGGAAGCTGGAGCTGGAGGCAAGGCTCGAGCAAGTGTATTTGGGAGTGACATTGCTGCGGCAATTTCATCCGGATTTGGTGTCCGTGGAGCACGCCGTCATGCATGCGTTCTATGATCTAAACCCGGAGGAATGTCCCGCGCGGCAGATTAGGCGCGACGCATCGAACGTAAGGAATGTGCAGGATGGGAGGATCACGCGCAGGAACTGCGCAGGTTGGGGGAAGGAAGACTGGGCGAAAAGCGATGCGATGATTGAGATTATCTGATCGGGCGCGCGCAAGTATGGCGCCGGCCACTTGAGGAGTGTGGCAACAGCGTCGCGACGCCATTCAGGCCCGGCGCAGGCCCTGGCCCGAGCCAACGTGATTGATGGAAAGGGACGGCAGCATGGATGTTCTGCTCCGGTTCTCCATGTTCGGCCCAGGAACCGCCACCGCCTCCACAATTCTGCGCCGATTCGTGGGCCAAAGCCCGCGTTGTGGCTTTGTTGCATCGCGTAAGCTGCCTTCGCGGCCTTGACGTGGCTCGGCCCGCAATTCACTGGTGCGGCTCTCTTATAGTGGCCGCGTCGTTGCCGGGGCCGTGAGACGCGAGCAAGACCGCTGCCGCGCCAGGAGGACACGAATGCCGGACAGCCCGCACGCGCTGCACCTGATCCTGATCAAGCCAACGCACTACGACGACGACGGCTATCCCATCCAATGGCTGCGCTCGGCCATTCCCTCCAATACGCTGGCCTGCCTCAACGGGCTCGCCGAGGATTGCAGCAGGCGCAGAGTGCTCGGTGATGACGTCGACATCCGCATCGAGACCTACGACGAGACCAACCGCCGCGTTTATCCCGACCGCATCATTCGCGCGCTGAAGCGGGCCGGCGGCAAATCGCTGATCGCGCTCGTCGGGGTGCAGTCGAACCAGTTTCCCCGCGCGCTCGATCTGGGCCGTCGCTTCCGCGAGGCCGGTGTGCAGGTCGCCATCGGCGGCTTTCACGTGTCGGGCTGCATCTCCATGCTCAAGGAGATGCCCGACAACATGAAGGAGGCGCAGCGCATCGGCATCTCCCTCTTCGCGGGCGAGGCCGAGGAGGGGCGTCTCGACACCGTGCTCAAGGATGCCTACGCCGGCACGCTGAAGCCGCTCTACAACTTCATGGCCAACCTGCCGGACATGTCGAGCCAGCCCATGCCGATCCTGCCCGCGCAGCACGTGCGGCGGACGGCCGGCACGATGACGAGCGTGGATCTCGGCCGCGGCTGCCCCTACCAGTGCTCGTTCTGCACCATCATCAACGTGCAGGGAAGGAAGAGCCGGTTCCGTTCCGCCGATGACCTCGAGGCCGTCATCCGCGCCAATGTGGCGCAGGACATCAACCGCTTCTTCATCACCGACGACAACTTCGCGCGCAACCGCAACTGGGAGGCTTTCTTCGATCGCCTCATCATGCTGCGCGAGGATCAGGGCTTCGACGTCAAGTTCACGATCCAGGTGGATACGCTGTGCCACGAGATCCCGAACTTCATCGACAAGGCGGCCCGCGCCGGCGTGGCGCGCGTGTTCATCGGGCTGGAGAACATCAATCCCGACAGTCTGCTCGGCGCCAAGAAGCGCCAGAACCGGATCACCGACTATCGCACCATGCTGCAGGCCTGGAAGAAGCGCGGCGTGATCACCTATGCCGGCTACATCTTGGGCTTCCCCAACGACCGCAAGGAAACCATCAAGCGCGACATCGAGATCATCAAGCGCGAGCTACCGGTCGACATCCTCGAGTTCTTCTTCCTCACGCCGCTGCCGGGCTCGGAGGATCACAAGGTGCTGCACGGCAAGGGCACTTGGATGGACCCCGACGTCAACAAGTACGACCTCAACCATCGGGTCACGCATCATCCCGTGATGTCGGACCAGGAGTGGGAGGACGCCTACTGGTCGGCATGGGAGTGGTTCTATTCGCCCGAGCACATGGAGACCATCATGCGACGCGCCGCAGCCTGCGGGCTGAGCGTGGGCAAGGTCATGTTCATGATGCTGTGGTTCTTCTTCTCGATTCGCTACGACCGCGTGCATCCGCTGGAGAGCGGATACTTCCGCCTGAAGTTCCGCCGCGACCGGCGCCCCACCTTGCCGCGCGAGAACCCACTCATCTTCTACCCGCGCTACCTCTGGGAGACGACGCGCAGCCACTTCTGGATGGGCTATTGGATCCTCAGGATGAACAACGTGCGCCGGCGCATCAAGAAGGATGCGAAGCGCCGGCAGTACACCGATCTGTCGCTCTCCACGCAGGACGGCGAGTACGACGCGCTCTCGCTCTTCACCGAAACGCGCGGCGGCGAGGGCGCGGTGGCGAAGCGGCGCAAGGAAGTGGCCGCGCGGATCGCGGTGCGCGGCGGCAACAGCACGCAGCCCGCGCGCGAAGGGGTGATGGTGGCGCCGGCTTCCGCGCCGCCGACATAGACCCGCCGCGGCGCCGATCGGAAGACGCCCTAAGTCGTGTTGTGCAACCGGGCGCGGGCATTGCGGATGACCTGCAGCGCCGCCCCCTTGTCGCCGGGGCTGTCGGGCTGCCAGACAGCGCCGGACCAGTCGACGATCGGGATGCGGACACCACCGTTTGCGGCTTGGTCCGCCGGCCGCTCGTAGGTGGCTTCGACCGTGTCCAGCACGCACAGGAGGTTCCACGGCCGGTAGATCTGCTCTTTGCCGTTGACGACGATACGCTGGCCCAGGCGAAGCAGGGCGGAAACATGCACCCTTTCCTCGATCGGGTCGGCATGGCGGTCATAGCAGACGATGCTGTCGCGCGAGCGGGGGCGTGGATGGCCTGAATGGTTGGCAAGCATGCGCTGGGCGAAGGGCCAGAGGTGGTAGATTCCGCCGCGCGGCTCATTGCCGGGAGCACTGGCCCATTTGTCGTCGATCAGCCGCCAGGTCCGCTGCGGATCGAAGGGAAACTGGCCATAGTAATGCTTCACGCGCTTGAGCATCCAGTCGAGGGCGATATCGTCGAGTGCCCTGGTGCGATCCTTCGCATGCAGCGACTCGGCGACATAGCCGCCTCCGACATCGGCATGCGCACCGGGAAACCAGACCTGCTCCGTGCTGGTCTTGAAGGCCTTGAACCTGGGCTTTCGCCATACGGTGGCCTGGAAGGGATGCCTGTGCTCGTCGATTGCGATCGCGTGCAGGTTCACCTTGGCGATCGACGACAGCTCCACGTTGTGGAATTCGTAGCGCTGCCTGTTGTGTCGCCAGAAGCTCTTCAACGGCACGCCCAATGCTCCGACGGTATCGAACACGCCGACGCAGTCGATCTTGAAAGCCTTGCGGTCGTGAACGAACGGGCCCAATTGCGCCGCGATTCCGGGCAGCCGGTCGTTGGGCGAGGTACGGTAGTAGGCCCAGGCAAGAGCCTCGTGCTCGGCGGTGCAGTGCTGCCGTTTGAGCAAGCCGGCGGCGCCGATCAACCCGACGAGGGAGCGCGCCGTGTAGGCGCCGCGGGAGAAGCCAAAGACGAAAACCTGGTCATCCGGCTCATGGTAGTGGGAGAGAAATTTGTAGGCGCGGCGGATGCTGTTATCGAGGCCCCGGCCGAGCCCGCCGCCGCGCAGCCGGTCCGTCATGCCCGTGCCCACGCCGCGCTCGTAGAATACGATGTGCTCGACGTCGCCTCCGTGGTAGGTGGGGCCCGCCACCATCTTCTTCTCGTTCGGCGCCAGGCGGGGCGAGGGATCCAGGCTTTTGGCAATGATTTGCCGCATGCGCACGATGTTGGTGTCGTTCCGCCCGGACTCAGCGTCGTTCCACGTCCCGTCCAGGAGCAGGATAATGCATTTGTTGGCCACGACTTGTCCTCGAGAGGGAGAAAGAAATAACTAGGCAATGCACTACCGGTACGAGGATGAAATAGTGCTGTCAAATACCTCGATCGGGGGCCTGGATGCCTGAAGCGGCCCTGCGCGTGATCGCCACGCCTGGCTTTCCCGACTATGCGCTGCTCGACAGCGGCCATGGGCGCAAGCTCGAGCGCTTCGGTCGCTTCACGATCGACCGGCCCGAGCCGCAGGCGCTCTGGCGGCAGATGCTCGAGCCAGGCGCCTGGTTGCGGGCGGACGCGACGTTCAAAGCCAGCAGCGGCGAGGAGGACGGCGAGGCCGGGCGCTGGCATCGCAACAAGCCGGTCCCCGATAGCTGGAGCCTGCGCGTGGACGGCGTCAGCGTGCTCTGCAGGCTCACGAGCTTCCGCCACGTGGGGCTGTTCCCGGAGCAGTTGCCGCACTGGCACTGGATGCTGGAGCGACTGCGCGGGGTGCGGCGCGAGCCGCCGCGCGTGCTCAATCTTTTCGCCTACACCGGTGCCGCCTCTCTGATCGCGGCCAATGCCGGCGCGGAGGTGACGCACGTCGACGCCTCCAAGCGGGCGATTGCCTGGGCCAAGGAGAACCAGGCCGTCTCGAAGCTGGGCGAGGCGCCGATCCGATGGATCCTGGACGATGCCCGCAAGTTCGTGGCGCGCGAGGTGCGGCGCGGCAGGACCTATGACGTGATCCTCGTCGATCCGCCGAAGTTCGGCCGCGGACCCGGCGGGGAGGTTTGGGACGTGTTCCAGCATCTGCCGGCCCTGCTGCGCGACTGCGCCGGCCTGCTCGCGTCGCGCCATGCCTCGCTGGCGCTCACCACTTACGCCATCCGCGCCTCCGCTCTCGTCACGGACGCACTCGTGCGCGAATGCCTCGCCGGCCGCCCGGGGATGGCGGAGAGCGGGGAACTCGCGGTGGTCGAGCAGTCCGGCGGCCGGCTGCTGCCGACCTCGCTCTATACCCGATGGACGTTGGACGATGTCGCGCCCTGATCCCTCGCGCGGCTCCATCCGCGGCATCACCAGCCTGCAGAACGAGCGCGTGAAGCTCATTCGCTCGCTGGAGATGCGCAAGGCGCGGCGCGAGACGAACCTGTTTGCGGCCGAGGGGACCTCGGTGCTGGTGACGGCGCGCGATGCCGGGTGGAAGCCCAGGATGCTTGCGTTCCTCGCCGGCAGTGCCCAAGCCGGTATCGCAAAAGGGCTCGTAGCCTGGGCCGAAAGCGCGGGCGCCGAATGCCTGGAGGTGTCGGAGGCGGTGCTCGCCAAGCTGGCGGCCAAGGACAATCCTCAGACGATGCTGGGGGTGTTCGAGCAACGCTGGGCGGCTCAGCCCCATCCGGCCTCCCTGCCGGCGGATGCCGCCTGGCTGGCTCTGGAGCAGGTGCGCGATCCCGGCAACCTCGGCACCATCATCCGCACTGTCGACGCGGTCGGTGCGGCTGGCGTGATCCTCGTCGGCACCTCGGTCGACCCCTACGCACGCGAGTCGGTGCGCGCCAGCATGGGATCGATCTTCAGCGTGCCGCTGGTGCGCATGGACTTACCGGGCGCCGCGGCTCTCGCAGGCGCCTGGACGGGAGAGGTTGTCGGCACGCATCTCTCCGCGCAGGAGGATTTCCGCAGCAGGCGCTATCGTTCCCCGACGCTGCTGGTGATGGGCAGCGAGGGGCCGGGTCTGTCGGCCGAATTGGCGGCCGTCTGCTCGCGCCGCGTCAAGATCCCCATGGCCGGCCGCCTCGACAGCCTCAATCTCGCCGTCGCCACCGCCTTGATGCTCTACGAGATCCGCCGCGAGCGATTGAGCCTGTGATGTCATTCCGGCCGCGGGCGAAGCCCAAGAGCCGGAACCTAGAGCCACATTCGAGGCGATATCCTCGCGGCCCTTGGGTCTCGGATATTTCGCTGACGCGAAATTCCGGGATGACAACGACGGACAGCCTAGGTCGTGAACTCATAAACGATGGTCAGATCCGCGCTTGCTAGCCCAGCAAGCCTGGGTCGGCTCCGCCCGGAAATCTTCGACGCTGCAACAATTCCTTCCGCTTTCGGGGGAACAAGGGACATCCGCGCGGGCCTGTCCGGAGGGCTGCTTGTGGCCCGGAGCGGACTTTGATCAACCGGAGCTGCCCGACGTTTGCGGAAGCCCTCCGCGGCCCGCCCGAAGAGCGAGGAAGACGAGCAGGCCCATGGGCCCGAACAGGAAGGTCAAAGCTAGCGCTGGCATAATTAAGACTGTCAATCGGCACCGACCATTCACCCCTGATCGGCACGCAATCGAGACCCCTCTCGTCGGTGGTGTAGAGCGCGTCGAAGTCCGGAGCTGCGGAGCGGAGCGCAGCAGCGGAGGGCTTCGACGTGGGGGTCATTTTTCGGCGCCGATCGACGCGTCAGGCGCTGGCCGATTCACACATGGGGTCGAGGGGTTTTCACTTCGCCGGGTTGCACGTGAGGCTGGCGTGAGCCCAGCCGCTCCGTTCCACCATTTCGGCGACCTGAAGGGTCTGCTGTCGGCGCTGGCAGCGCGAGGATATCAGCGGTTGATCGATGCGATGACACCCTGTCACATGATGTCGGTCGAAGAACGTCCGCACGCGATGCTCACCGTGTATGTTGACTTCGCACTGGGCCACCCCGCCCTGTTCCGGCTCATGTTCTCATCGAACCGCCCCGACTATTCGGCCCCGGAGTTGGCCGAGAGCGCGGAAGCATCGTTCCGACTCCTCAGCGACGCCGTCACCGACCGTTCGCGCAGCCTTGGGCTCGAACCTGACGAGGAGGATGTGCTCCGTGCCTGGACGGTTGCGCACGGATTGGCGGATCTTCTCATCTCCAACCGGCTGTACCGTACGAACGCCTTGCCCGCAGGTGAACGACGGGCTCGCCTGCTCCGCATCCTTGCCTCGAGCCTCCGGAGCGCTTGATTTCGGCTGACTACAATTTCAGCGATAGGGATCAGCCGCGGACCACCGGACAGACCGATTTCACGTTGCTGACCCTGAGGTGCTCGGCGTCCGCTCCTGGCCCCAAACAGACTACTTCCGCACTGCAATGCTTCCGTCTGCTATCGGCGGCTTTTCCGACGTCATGTTAGTGGCCTCGGGCTGCCAACCCGCGGGGCCTCAACCCGATGGGATCACTTCGACGTTAGTGAGTTCACGGCCTAATTCATCAGCTGGTCCGGCAGCCAGGTGACGGTCGCGGGCCAGGCGAGGAAGATGCCGATCGCCATGAAGTCGGCGATCACGAAGGGCAACGCGCCGCGGAACACGTCGGCCAGGGGTATGTCCCGTCTGACGGCAGCGACGACGAAGCAACTGAGCCCGATCGGGGGCGTGAGCAGGCACACCCCGCACATCTTGACGACGACGATGCCGAACCAGATGGGGTCGTAGCCGAGCTTGACGACGGCCGGATAGAAAACCGGCAGCGTCAGCAGCAGCATGCCGATCGCATCCATGAAGCAGCCGAGCACGAGATAGACGAACAGGATGCCGAGCATGACCACGACGCGCGGCACGGGCAGCCCCACCACCCATTCGGAGAACCGCTCGGGCACCCCGGCAAAGCCCAGAAAGCGCACGAAGATGAGAATGCCCCAGATGATGGCGAAGATCATCACGGTGAGCTTGGCCGTCTCGATCAGGGCGTCGTTGAGCTGGCGCCACTTCATGCGGTTGAGCAGGGCGGTGACGTAAACCACGAAGGCGCCAAGGGCGCCGGCTTCCGTCGGCGTCGCCCAGCCGAACAGCATGGAGGCGAAGATGATGAGGATGACGGCGATGACGGGGAAGGTGCCCGGCAGCGATGCGAAGCGCTCTTCCCAGGTATAGCCGTAAATGGGCTTGCCCGCGTTCGGGTTCCACAGGCTCCAGGTCACGACGATGATCGAGTAGCAGATCGCCGAGATGAAGCCCGGAATGAAGCCGGCGACCAGCAGCTTGCCGATCGAGGCTTCGACGATGATGGCGTAGACGACCATGATGGCGCTCGGGGGGATCAGCGAATCCAGCGTCGCGCCGGCTGCCACCACGCCTGATGCCAGTCTGCGGTCATAGCCGGCCTTGAGCATCTCCGGCACGGCGACGCGCGCGAATACGGCCGCTGCCGCCGTGGCGGCTCCCGAAACCGCGGAGAAGCCGGCGACGGCGAAGATCGTGGATACCGCCAGGCCGCCGGGCAGCCAGCCGAACCATCGCTTGCACGCCTCGAAGAGCGTCTGCGTCATGCCCGCGTGGAAGGCAAGATAGCCGATAAGGATGAAGAGAGGCAGGACCGAGAGGGTGTAGTTGACAGACTTGGAATGCGGAATGGTGCCGACCATGCCGGCTCCCGCCTTCCAGCCGATGATCGAGACGATGCCGATGAGGCCGACGATGGAGGCCGCGATGTAGACCCGCACGCCGGCCAGGACCAGCACGAGCAGGGCAATGCAACCGATGATGCCGATGGCATCGCGCGACAGATCGATCGGCATCAGCGCCTCCCTGCCTGCGGATTGTGGGCGCTCCGGGCCGTGCCGCCGTCGAGGGCGCGGGCGGAGGCGGCCTCGCGCAACGCCTGCTCTTCGGCATCGATGACCTCGGCCACGGCAATCGCCGGCTTGCCCGGGTCGATGAGGAGGCGCAGATAGGCCCACAGACTGATAAGCAGACGGACGAACAGCATGCCGAGGGCGATCGGGACGACGAGCTTGGACGGCCACAGGGGGATCTGGGCGTCGATGGTGGAGTCGCCGAGATACAGCGCCCGCATGGCATGCTGCCAGCTATAGAGGAAGAGCACGCCGCTGATGGCCAGCCCCGACAGGACGCCGACAATCTCGAACAGCGCCAGCCAGCGCCCCTTGAGGAAGCCGACGAACAGCTCCATGCGGATGTGGCCGCCGAGCCGCTCGGTGTAGGCGATCCCCAGAAAGACGAGGAACGCCATCATGATCTCGACGATGTCGATGTAACCGAAGATCGGCAGGTCGAAGAACTTGCGGCCAAGCACGTGGGCGACGCCGACCAGCATCAGGGCGAAGATGCCGAGCCCCGAGATGAAGGCCGAGAATTTCTCGATCCTGTGCACGAAGCGGTCGACGGCGCCGAGCGCTCCTCCCCCCGCTTGCAATGTCGGATTGCTGGCTTGCGCGTGGGCCATTTCTAGTCCCCCGGCGTGGGCTTGGACGCGCGAACGGGAATAGCCCCGAGCGGCCCGCAAGCCCCGCGCACGGGACAAGCGGGCCGGGCGATCACGCGATCTGCCACGTCATCTGGTGATCGCGTGCTTGGCGTTGGCCTTCTCTAGCTCCTTGAGCAGCGCGTCGAGCAGACCCTGGGCATCGAATTTGGCCTGGTTGTCGGCCACCCACTTCTCCCAGACGGGCTTGGCGGCAAGCTCGCGGAACTTCCTGATGTCTTCGTCGGAGTATTTGATCTCCGTGAGCTTCTGCTTGAAGAGCGGGAGATTGACCTTGTCGGCTTCGCGGTAGGCCGCGATCATCGCCTTGGTCGCCTCCGGCTGCGCCTCCATCAGCAGTTTTTGATACTGGGGCGGCAGCTTGGCGTAGGCCTCCTTGCTGACGACAGCGCTGCAGCCGGCGTTGCCGGGTGCCAGGTTGGATGTGTACCAGCTCGAGATGGTATGCAGCTGGTAGGCGGCGTGCGCGTAGGTGAAGGGAAACGAGGCGGCATCGACGGTGCCGCGCTCTAGCGCCGTGTAAAGCTCAACCGCCGGCACCGTCGAGAGACTGGCGCCGAGCTTGGCGAAGGCCTCGCCGACGGCGCCCGGCGCGCGCACGCGCAGCCCCTTCCAGTCATCGAGCGTCTTGGGCGGCTTGCCTTTGCCCATGAACTCGTACTGCGGGAGGATGGTGAAGAAGTAGGGCATGGCGTTCCACTGCGCCATGTCGGCGACGAGGAGCGGGTGCTTCAGCATCGCGTCGGCCGCCTCCGCGCTCGCCTCCAGGCTCACGTACGGCAGGAACGGCATGGAGAACACCATCCACGAAGGGTTCTTGCCGGGATGGTAGAAATTGCACATGTCGGCCATCTCGATGGCGCCGAGCTTGATGGAGTCGAGGTTCTCCTTGTCCTTGGAGAACATCTCGCCGTAGCCGATTTTGATGGAAAACTTGCCGCCGGTGCGTTCCTTCAGGATGGCGGCGATCTTCTCGATGCCTTCGGTGTTGGCGCGCCGCTTGCCCCAGTTGGAGTGCCGCCACTCGACGGCCGGGCCCTCTACGATCTGCGCAAATGATGTCGACGGAACAATTGTCCACGCGAAGGCAATAGCCCACGCGCCCAGCGCATAGCGCCTCATGGTGGTCCTCCCTTGTATTGCGGGGCCCCGTGACGGTTTGTGGACCCCATCTTGTTATGGGGCCATGGTTGCACAATGCGTTCACGGACTCAATGGCGGTGCGCGGGCGGAAATCCGCGCAACTGGGCGCCCTGCGTGCACGATCGAGAAGTCCGCGGTGCTGATTTCTCGTGACGTGAAGCCGACTTCCCGCTCTCGATCGCACGGGGATCGCCAGCCCCGCCGAGCCTCCCGGATGGCGACTTCGTTCCTCTCGTTCCGCGTACTGAAGCGATTTTCGCGATCGGACCTAGTGCGCGTGGTTGCCGCCAGCGTAGTGGTTGATGTGGTAGGGTGTCTTGGCAAGCCCCGGGCAGAAGGCGTTGACCAGCCCCTCGAGGCGCGAGAACAGCGCTTTGTTGGGGGCGTTGATTTCGCTTAGTCGCTGGCGTGCCGCCTCGGCCTTGCGGGCGAGTGCCGCCAGGTCCACGCCGACGGGCTTGCGGTTCTCGACCACCATCCTTCCGCCCACCATCACCGAATGCACGGCCGAGCTGTCCTCGGTGTGGACGAGCTGGTTGGTTGGATCGTTGCAGGGAATCCAGTTGATATGGGTGAGGTCGATGAAGACGAGATCGGCCTTGTAGCCCTTCTCGATCCTGCCGAGCTTGTCGCCGAAGCCGAGCGCGCGGGCGCTGCCGGCAGTGGCGGCCTCCAGGATCTCATGGCTGGCCAGCCATTCCGCGGTGTCGGGACCTTTGGCGTTGGACCCATAGGCGGCAACCCGCAGCGACTCGTACATGTTCTGGTTGTCGCAGCAGGAAGCCCCATCGGTGCCGATGCCGACGTTGAGCTTCGTGTCGAGCATCAGCCGGACTGCTGCGATGCCGTTGCCGAGCAGCATGTTGCTGCCGGGGTTGTGCGCCATGGAGGCGCCGTGGTCGGCCAGCCGCTTGATATCGTCGCGATCGAGCCACACGCCGTGTGCGGCGACGAAATCGGGGCCCAGCAGGCCCAGGTCCTGCAAATGCGCGGTGGGAGTCTTGCCGTACTTCTTGAGGCCGACGATGACCTGGACCTTGGATTCCTGCACATGGGTGTGCAGGCCGACGCCGTGCTCGCGCGCCAGGCGGGCGCATGCGCGCATGAACTCGTCGCTGCAATGGTGCGGGATGGTCGGCGCCACCGCGGGGCGCACCAGGTCGCGGTCGAAACGCCAGTCCTTCAGCACCTGCCCCATGACGGCAATGCTCGCTTCGTAGGGGGCGAGCCGCAGCCGCTCGACCTCCTTCTGCAGGGCCGAGGGCAGCACGTCGAGCAAGCCGGGGATCGCCTCGTAGAAGGAGATGTTGGCGACCATGGGCGCCACCACCGCGCGCATGCCCGCATCGCTGTAGGCCTTGGCGCAAGCCGCGAGGCCATCCTGCGACGGTTGCGGGAACTCCACGGTCAGGTCGTAGCAGGCCGTGCAGCCCTTCATCAGCATCTCGAGCGCACCGATGTAGGTCGTCAGATACTTGTCCTCGAGCGCACGGTTGCCGCTGATCCACGGCGCGGCCGTGAGCAGGAGCTCCAGCGTCCAGCGGTCGCCCATGCCCTTGCTCAGATTGCCGTGACCGTGCGTGTGCGCGTTGATGAGCCCCGGGTGGATGAGCCGGTCGCTGGCGTCGACGACGGCGGCATCGGCGGGCGCGGCGAGGCCTGGCGGCCCGATCTCGGCGATGGTGTCGCCGGCGATGAGAATGTCGGCGGCGGGCGCGCGATGGCCCTTGATGTCGAGCACACGCCCGTTGCGAACCACCGTCATCGACTTGGCTGTCATGGCGACGCCTCCTTGAGCTTTGCGTATGGGACCGGGCCTTACATCGTCGGCTTGTCGATGCCGGGAGACCAGGGGAAGAAGATGCGCTCGACGGCGACGATGATCTGGAACAGCACGATCCCCATGATCGACAGGATGATCAGGGCGCCCCAGGCGAGCTGGACCTTGAAGAAGGCGGTGGAGGTCTGGATCAGATAGCCGAGCCCGGCGTCCGCATTGACGAACTCGGCGACGACGGCGCCGACGACGGCGAGCGCGATGGCCGCCTTGAGGCCGCTGAATATGAAGGGCACGGCGTAGGGCAGCCGGATCCGCCACAGCTCGGTCCAGCGGTTGGCGCGGCAGGCGCGCCCGAGCTCGATCAGCTCGGGCGGCACGGACACGAGCCCCGATGCGATCGACAACACGAGCGGGAAGAACGCGACGAGGAACGTGACCACCACGCGCGGCAGCTCGCTAGTGCCGAGCACGACGACGAGGATGGGCGCGAGTGCGACCTTGGGGATTGCCTGCGTCAGGACGAGGAGGGGGTAGATGGCGGCGGCGACCAGCGGCGAGGAGGTGAGCAGCACCGCCAGGGGCAGGCTTACAGCAACGGACACAAGGAAGCCCAGGATGACGGTCTTGCTCGTTACGAGTGTATGCCAGGCGACGTTGCCCGGGTTGGCCGTCGTCTCGGTCCATATGGCCGAAGGCGCGGGGATGATGTAGGCGGGAATGGCAAACGCCCTACAGGTGGCTTCCCAAACGAGGAACAGGCCGGCGATGGCCGCCAGGGGCAGCGCCACCTCGACGATCCAGGCGGGGATCGGCCGCGGGTCAGTGGAGAGACTTGCGGCCGGCGCCGAAGATGAGCTGGCGGATGCGGCCGGCTGCGTGCTGGAACTCATCTCGGGCCTCCATGCCGAACTGCCGGGGACGCGGCACGTTCACGTTGATGATCTCCGCGATCCGGCCCGGGCGCGGCGACAGCACAACGACGCGGTCGGCGAGCATGACCGATTCAGGGATCGAGTGCGTCACGAACAGCACCGTCTTGGGCTGCTCGCGCCAGATGCGCATAAGCTCCAGCGTCAGCTCCTCGCGCGTGAGGGCGTCGAGCGCGCTGAACGGCTCGTCCATGAGCAGGATATCGGGATTGTGCACCAGCGACCGGCAGATGCCGACGCGCATCTGCATGCCGCCGGAGAGCTCGCGCGGATATTTCCGCTCGAAGCCCGAGAGGCCGACGAGCTCGATCAGGCGCATGGCCTGCTTTGGGCTCTCCGGCGTCAGCCGCTTCATCATCTTGAGCGGGAAGAGCACATTGTCGAGCACGGTGGCCCACGGCAGCAGGGTCGGCGTCTGGAAGACGATGCCGGTCTCCGCCCGCGGTTCCTGCACCGTCCGGCCGTCGATGACGACGCGGCCGCGGCTCAGCGGGATGAGGCCGCCGACCAGCCTAAGCAGCGTCGACTTCCCGCATCCCGAGGGACCCACCAGGCAGACGAACTCGTTGCGTTGGATCGATATCGATACGTCGCTGAGCGCCACCACGCGGTCGCTGTCGCGCGAAATAAAATGCTTCGATACGTTCTCGATCTCGATCACGACCCCTGCCTTGGCTCCGATCTCCAATGTCATGCCCGCGTAGGCGGGCATCCACGATGCCGCGACTACAGACCCATCTCAACAAGCGTGGATCCCGCCTTCCCGGGGATGACGAACTATTTCTCGACCAGCGAGGTGTCGATCGCCTGCTTGTAGTCCCAGTCCGGCTTCAGCTCCTGCGCCTCGGAGATGGCCTTCCAGGTGAAGTCGAGACGCTCCGGCCCCTCTTTGCCCCAGCCGTACTGCTGCGTGTGGTCGTTGTAGACGAAGGCCAGGGTGGCCCGCACGCTGCCCATGCAGTCGTCGAGCGCCACTTCCGGCACCTTCTGGACGTGCAGCTTGCAGGTTGCCTCGGGGTTGTCGCGCGCGAACTCGAAGGTCTTCTTGATGGCGCGCAGGAAGCGCTTGGTGAGGTCGGGCTTCTCGGCGATCATCTTGTCCGTGGCGATGATGGTTGCCGCGTAGATCTTGAACCCCACCTCCACGAAGGGGAGGGGGACGATTTCCTCCCCCGCGGCCTTGGCTGCCTTGTTCTGATAGTAGTGGTGGATGGAATAGAAGGGTGCCGCGTCCAGGTTCTTGGCGATCAGCTGCGCCGCCATGGCGGCGCCGTCCATGTTGACCCACGTGATCTTGTTCGGGTCCGTGCCGGCCCGCTCGGCAACCTTGGGGAAATAGAACTTGTGGCTGTTGCCCGGCGTGATGCCGATCTTCTTGCCTTCCAGGCCCTTGAAATTGGTGATGCCCGAGCTCTTCAGCACGAACAGGGAGTGGGGGGATTGCGAATAGACGACGGCGATGGTCTTCACCGGCACGTTCTGGCGGGAGCGGGCGGTCATGACGGCGGCCATGTCGGCGACGCCGAAGTCGAAGGCGCCGGCCGCCAGCTTGGTGACGGTGTCGCCCGAGCCGTAGCCGCGCGTGATCGTCACGTCGATGCCTTCGGAGGCGAAGATCCCCTTCTGCCAGCCGCCGTAGTACATGGCGTGCTCGCCCGACGGAATCCAGTCCGTCTGGAAGCGCACCTTGTCCTGGGCGAGCGCCGGTGTCGCCGCCAGAGCCAGCGCGGCGAAAGCGATCCTGAGACGCGCACGCGTCATCGTCACCTCCATCCCTAGTGTGAATATGGCTGCGAGTATGCGCCGGGGTCGGTCTGCCCGCAATTCGGAAAGGCTTGTCCGGCAGGGAACAATTGCTTCTTTCACGCCCATGGGCAGCAAGGCGCGCGTACAATTGTGCAAGCGCGGTGCAGATCGGTCCGCGCGGTGTTTTGCCGTTCGCGGGAGCCGCGTCATCCGGCCAGGCCGACGCAGGGGAGCCCGGCGGGTAGCGGGCGCCGGGAACGTCCGGGATTGACGCTCTCTTGCAGGCAGCCCGCGAGTCCCTAGCGGACCTCGGAAAGGAACGAGAGCTGGCTGCTGTGGGCGGCTCCATCGCGGTCGACCAGCTCGGTCGGATAGTCGCCGGTGAAGCAGTGGTCGGTGTATTGCGGCGCACGCGCATCGCGCTTCTCATGGCCGAGCGCGCGGTAGATGCCGTCCACCGACAGGAACGCCAGGGTGGTGGCGCCAATGAACCGGCGCATCTCCTCCACGCTCATGTTGGCGGCCAGCAGTTCCGAGGTGCGGGGCGTGTCGATGCCGTAGAAGTCGGGATGCGTGATGGGCGGGCTCGAGACGCGCAGGTGCACCTCGCGGGCGCCGGCCTCGAACATCATCTGCACGATCTTCTTGGACGTGGTGCCGCGCACGATGCTGTCGTCGAGCAGCACGATGCGATTGCCCCGCACCGCGCCGGCATTGGCGGAGTGCTTCAGCTTGACGCCGAGCTGGCGGATCCGCTGCTCGGGCTCGATGAAGGTGCGCCCGACATAGTGATTGCGGATGATGCCGAGCTCGAAGGGGATGCCGCTCTCCTGGGCGTAGCCGATGGCGGCGGGCACGCCGGAGTCGGGGATTGGGATGATGACGTCGGCGCGGGCCGGGGCCTCGCGCGCCAGCTCGGCGCCCATCCCCTTGCGCAAGGCATAGACGTTGCGCCCGCCGACCATGGAATCGGGCCGGGCGAAGTAGATGTATTCGAAAATGCACGGCCGGGCCGGCCGGCGGGGGAAGGGGCGGTGGCTCTCGATGCCCTCTGCGGTGATCGTGACGATCTCGCCGTTCTCGATCTCGCGCACGAATTCGGCGCCGACGATGTCGAGCGCGCACGTCTCGGAGGCCAGGACATAGCTCGAGCCGAGCCGTCCGAGCATCAGCGGCCGGATGCCGATCGGATCGCGCGCGCCGATCATCATGTCGTTGGTGATGCAGACGAGCGCATAGGCGCCCTGGATCTGGCGCAGCGCCTCCACGAAGCGCTCCACGATGCGGCGGCGCTGCGAGCGGGCCATCAGGTGAAGGATGACCTCGGTGTCGGAGGTCGACTGGCAGATGGCGCCGGAGGAGATCAGCTCGCGGCGCAGCGTGCGGGCATTGGTGAGGTTGCCGTTGTGCCCCAGCGCGAAGCCGCCTGTGTCGAGGTCGGCGAACAGGGGCTGCACGTTGCGCAGGATGGTGTCGCCGGTGGTGGAGTAGCGGTTGTGGCCGACGGCCAGGTGCCCCTTGAGCCGCCCGATGACGTCCGCCTTGTTGAAGTTGTCGCCGACGAGGCCGAGCCGGCGCTCGGAGTGGAAATGCGTGCCGTCGAAGGTGACGATACCCGCTGATTCCTGGCCCCGGTGCTGGAGGGCGTGCAACCCGAGCGCGGTCAGCGCCGCGGCATCGTCGTGGCCGAGGACGCCGAAGACGCCGCACTCCTCGCGCGGGCGATCGTCGTCATCGGCAGGAGGCGAGCTTGCGATCCCGGAACACCCCTCACCCCGGTCGAGCGCATGGTCCATTGGCGGCCTCCTGCTGCCGCTGAAACGGCAGTCTGCCCGGCACCGGCTTTGGGCGCAGGCATACCGCTTCGCGGGGCACCCCCGATATAGGCCAAGTCAAGCCGGCTTGCCACCGCCGGGGACAACAGGGTTGTTATGATCCTGCAGAAGGCCGCCCTGCTGCTGCTCAGGCGCCATCAGCGACGACGGCACGAGCTTCTGCAGCATGATGCGCAGCGAATCGCCGGTCGATTTGATGTAGGGGCGGGAGTAGGCGTCGCGCACCCACGGGTACTGCTGCTCGGGCCGGTCGACGAACGCCTCGTAGAACATGAAGGGGATGACCACCAGTACGAAGCCGCGGGCCACGCCGAACAGGAGGCCGAGGATGCGGTCGATGACCCCGACGCGGCTGTCGAGCACCGAGTCCGAGATCCGTGACGTGATCAGGTGAACAATGATCAGAACCACCAGAAAGATCACGCCACCGATCGCGACCTGGGCCACGAGGAGGGGAGCGTGGAACTGCTGGGCGAGTTGCTCCGCTTCCTTGCGGAAGTTGAAGACGAAATAGACGCAGGCCCCCGCCGCCGCCGCCCAGGACAGGATCGACAGCACCTCGCGCGTCAGCCCGCGGTACATCGCCACCAGGCCGGAAATCGCGACAATGGCTATGAGGGCTGCGTCCAGATACGAAAGCCCACCGATCATGACAGTGTTCCCTGATTGGATCGCCAGGCCTGGCGACGAACGGCCCTCATAGAGCAAGTGCCTCTGCCAGGCCCTTCACGTGGGCCAGGCGTGACAGCTCGAGCTTCAGTCCCCCCGCGTCGAGATCGCCGGCAGCCGGAAGAAAGGCCTGCGCGAACCCGAGCTTGCGAGCCTCCTTGAGGCGCGCAAGCGCATGTCCGGCCGGCCGCACCGCCCCCGACAAGCTGATTTCTCCGAAGTAGACCCGGTCCGCGGGGAGCGCAACATTGGAAATTGACGACAGCAGGGCGGCAGCGGCGGCAAGATCGGCGGCCGGCTCGACGATTTTCAAGCCGCCCGCGACGTTGAGGTAAACGTCGTGCTGGCCGAAGCTCACGCCGCAGCGCGCATCGATGACGGCGAGCAGCATGGAGAGGCGGTTGGCATCCCAGCCGACCACGGCGCGCCGCGGCGTGCCCAGCCCGGAGGGCACCACCAGGGCCTGGATCTCCACCAGGATCGGCCGGGTGCCTTCCATTCCGGCAAATACCGCCGAGCCCGGGGTGGAGGCGAGACGATCGCCCAGGAAAAGCTCGGAGGGGTTCGCCACCTCGCGCAGGCCCTCGGCGACCATCTCGAACACGCCGATCTCATCGGTGGCGCCGAACCGGTTCTTGGCGGCGCGCAGGATGCGGAAGGCGTGGCCCCGGTCTCCCTCGAAGTAGAGCACGGTGTCGACCATGTGCTCGATCAGCTTGGGTCCTGCGATCTGCCCGTCCTTGGTGACATGGCCGACGAGCACCAGCGCCGTGCCGTATGCCTTGGCGAAGCGCACGAGCGATTGCGTGGCGGCGCGCACCTGGCTGACCGTGCCAGGCGCCGCATCGAGTGCGTCGGCCCAGAGCGTCTGTACGGAGTCCACGACCACGAGGTCGGGGCGCTTGCCCTCCCCCATGGTGGCCAGGATGTTGGCGAGGTTGGTCTCGGAGGCGAGCGCCAGCGGCGCTGCCGACAGGCCGAGCCGGGCGGCGCGCAACCGCACCTGCTCGGCGGCCTCCTCGCCCGAGAAGTAGATGGTGCGGCGGCCAGCGCTGGCGAAGGCTGCGGCGAGCTGCAGCAGCAGCGTGGACTTGCCGATGCCGGGCTCGCCGCCGATCAGCAGGGCGGAGCCGGGCACGATGCCTCCCCCGGTCACCCGGTCGAGCTCGGCCATGCCGGTCGGCAGGCGCACGATGCGCTCGCTTCCCTTCGTCAGGGTCTGGAGCTCCACGGGGCGGCCCTTGGAGGCGCGCACGAGGCCGGAACCGGGGGCGGCCGCTACGTCGGTCTCCTCCATCAGCGTGTTCCACTCGCCGCAGGAGGCGCACTTGCCGGCCCAGCGGGGTGCGACCGCGCCGCAGTTCTGGCAGACGAACTGGACCTTGGCGGGTTTGGCCATGCGCGCTAGCCCACGGCTCCCTCGTAGACGCGATAGACGCGGTGGCCGAGGCGGGTGAGCAGCTCGTAGCCGATGGTGCCGGCGCGGTCGGTCAGGTCGTCGACGGTGACGCGGTTGCCCATGACTTCGACCCAGGCTCCGCGCCGGGCCAACTCCGGCGGCACGCTGCTCACGTCGGCGGTGATGTAGTCCATGGAGACGCGGCCGACGATCGGCACGGGATAGTCGCCGATGTAGCCGACGGGTCCCGATTTGCCGGTCGACACGCTCAAGGCGCGCAGGAAGCCGTCGGCATAGCCCACAGCGACGGTGGCGATGCGCGCGGGATGCTGAACTTTGTAGATGGCGCCGTAGCCCACGGTCTCGCTGGGCGAGAGCTCGCGCACCTGCAGGATCTTGGCGGCAAGCCGCACCACCGTCTGCATCGGGTTGGGCACGCCCTCGTGCGCGCGGCCGCCATACAGGGCGATGCCGGGCCGCACCAGGTCGAAGTGGAAGCGCGGGCCAAGGAAAGTGCCACCGGAGTTGGCGAGGCTTGCGGGTGCGGGAGGCAGCTTGGCGCGCAGCATCTCGAAGCGCTGGCGCTGGCGCTCGTTCATGGGATCGTCGGCATGGTCGGCGCAGGCGAGGTGGCTCATGACGAGCGTCGTCTCGAAGGCCGCGAGCAAGTCCGGCGACGCGGCGAGCTGCTCGAGCTCGCTCTCGGGCATGCCGAGCCGGTTCATGCCGGTATCGATGTGCACCGCGGCCGGCATGGGCCTGCGCCGGGCCCGGCAGTAGGCGGCCCAGTCGCGCACCTCGGCAAGGCTCGACAGCACGGGACGCAGATCGAAGCCGGCGTAGTAGGACTCGGCGCCCGGCAGCAGGCCGTCGAGAACGTAAATTGTGGCGCCCGGCTGCACCTCGCGCGCAAGGCGCCCCTCACCGATGCTGGCGACAAAGAATGTGGTGCAGCCTTCGCTCGTCAGCGCTCTGGCGATCGGCGCGAGACCCAGGCCGTAGGCGTCGGCCTTGATGACGCCCGCGCACTCCGCCCGGCCCGACGCCTGGTTGAGGCGCGCCCAGTTCGCTCGCAGCGCGGCGAGATCGACAGTGAGGATGGCACGGGCGGACAGCGGTATCGGTGCCCGCGGACGGGTCGGACCTGCAGGGCTCGGATATCCCTCCGTCACTCCATCCGCTCCGGCATGTACTGCTCGTGCGCCAGATCGGAGAAGCGCGTGACGTTGCCGTCGAACTGCAGCTGCACGGTGCCGATGGGCCCGTGGCGCTGCTTGCCGATGATGACCTCGGCCTTGCCGCTGACAACCTGCATCTTCGCCATCCAGTCCTGGAACTCGATCGTGCCTTCCGCCGGCTTCAGGCGCTCCAGGTAATATTCCTCCCGGAACACGAACATGACAATGTCGGCGTCCTGCTCGATGGAGCCCGACTCGCGCAAGTCCGCGAGCTGTGGCCGCTTGTCCTCACGGTTCTCCACCGCGCGCGAAAGCTGCGACAGCGCGATCACCGGCACGTTCAGCTCCTTGGCGAGCGCCTTGAGGCCGGTCGTGATCTCCGACACCTCCTGGACGCGGTTTTCACCGCGCTTGGAGGTGCCGGTCATGAGCTGGAGATAGTCGACGATGATGAGCCCCAGGCCGTGCTGCCGCTTGAGCTTGCGGGCGCGCGCGGAAAGCTGGGCGATGGATATGCCGCCGGTCTGGTCGATGAAGAGCGGGATCGACGCCATCTCCTGGCTGACCTCGACCAGGCGCTTGAACTCGACCTCATCGATCATGCCGCGGCGGATTTTCTCCGAGGGGATGCCGGCCTGCTCGGAGAGAATGCGGGTGGCAAGCTGCTCCGCCGACATTTCCAGCGAAAAGAAGCCAACGACCGCGCCGTCGTGCTTGGGGTCCTCGGGGGGCAGCTCCGGCGATTGCGCGAGGGACTGTGCGCGCACGCGCGCCACGTTGAAGGCGATGTTGGTGGCGAGCGCGGTCTTGCCCATCGAGGGGCGTCCGGCGAGAACGATGAGGTCGGAGGGCTGCAGCCCTCCCATCTTGCCGTCGAGGCCGGAAAAGCGCGTGGCGATGCCGGAGAGATGGCCGTCGCGTTTGTAGGCGGCGCCGGCCAGATCGATGGCCGACGTCAGCGCGTGGTTGAAGGCCAGGAAGCCCTGGCCGTACTTGTCGGTCTCGGCCAGGGCGAAGAGTCGGGTCTCTGCTTCCTCGATCTGCTCCCTGGGAGGAAAATCGACGGGGCTGTCGTAGGCCGCGTTGACCAGATCCTCGCCGATCAGGATAAGGCCGCGGCGCGTCGCCAGATCATGGATGGTGCGGCCGTAGTCGCGCGCGTTGATGATGGTAGCGGCGTTGGCCGCCAGACGGCCGAGGTATTGCGGCACGGTAAGGCCGGCATCGATCGGCTCGGCGGTCTCGAAGAACGTCCTGAGCGTGATGGGCGTAGCCTGCTTGCCGGACGCGATCAGCTTGGAGACGGTCTCGAAGATCTGCTGGTGCAGCGGATCGAAGAAATGATGCGCCTCGAGGAAGCCCGATACGCGGTCGTGCGCCTCGTTGTTGACGAGGATGGCGCCGAGCAGGGCCTGCTCGGCCTCGAGGTTGTGCGGGGCGGCGCGGAAGGGCAACGCGTCGGGCGATGGCGCGGTGCCGGCGGCCTGGGCGGGTTTGCTGCGAGCGAGTTCGGTCATCCGCCGGGGTATGCCCGAGTCGGCCGCAAGACGGGTGAGTCGCACGCTGCGGTGGGGGCGTTTTCCCAGTTCTCCACAGAGCCGAACCGCGGGCGCAAAAGGCGCCAGCCGCATTGCGCCGTTGCAACCGTAGTTCGGTGCAATGCGCTTCGCTTTTGCACCCTACGCAGCTACTCGCCGGCCATGCGCGGACGCGCAACCGCGCCCTCGTGCTCCATCAGCTCCCGCTCGCCCCTGAGCATGTAGTCGCGGGTGATCGGCAGGGACTTCACGCGCTTGACGAGCTGAAGCTGGAATACGACGAGGTTCTGGTAGCGGAAGGCCGTCTCGGAGGCGGCCAAGTAGAACTCCCACATCCGGCAGAACGTCTCGTCGCGGATCGCGGCAGCCTTGTCCCAGTTCGCCAGAAACCGCTGGCGCCAGGCGCGCAGCGTCTCGGCATAGTGCAGCCTCAGCACCTCCACGTCGCTGATGAGGAGACCCGAGCGCTCGATCGAGGCGGAAACTTCCGACAGGGCCGGAATGTAGCCGCCCGGGAAGATGTATTTCGCAATGAAGGGATTGGTGGCGGTCGGCGGCTCGGAGCGACCGATCGTGTGAACCACGGCGACGCCGTCCTCGGTGAGCAGATCGCGCAGCTTGCGGAAGAACGTGCCGTAGTGGTTGACGCCGACGTGCTCGAACATGCCGACCGAGACGATGCGGTCGAAGCGCCCCTCGACGTGGCGATAGTCCTTGAACTCGAAATGCACGGCGCGGCTCAGGCCTTCCCGCAATGCACGCTCGCGGGAGATCTTCAGCTGCTCCTGGCTCAGGGTCACGCCGGTGATGTCGCACTGCGCGGCCTTGGCGAGATAGATGCCGAGCCCGCCCCAGCCCGAGCCGATGTCGAGCACCCGCTGTCCGGGGTCGATGGCGAGCTTGGCGGCGAGGTGACGCTTCTTGGCGAGCTGGGCCTCCTCGAGGTCGGCGCCTTCCGTGAAGTAGGCGCACGAGTATTGCCGGTCGCGGTCGAGGAACAGGTCGTAGATGGCGCCGTCGATGTCGTAGTGGTGCGCCACGTTGCGGCGGGAGCGGCCGGCCGGATTGAATTGCATCATCCGGCGCGCCATGAAGCGGCCGGCGCGAAAGCCTTGGGTCCAGGTCGGAAGCGGCTTGGCCTGCAGGTTGGAGAGCACAAGCTCCAGGAAGTCGTAAATCCGGCCTTCGACCATTTGCAGCCGGCCGCGCATGTAGGCTTCAGCCAGCGCCAGCTCGGGATCGGTTACGAGCTGGCGTGCCAGGCGTTTGTCGGCGAGCCGTATGACCACTCCGGGTGGCCTGCCGTCGCCGAAACGATGGGACGTGCCGTCGGCGTCGATCAGAGTGAGAGAGCCGCGATGGACGATGCGGCGGAGGAGGATGTCGAGCAGCTTGAACATGACGCACACCGATTGTGCTTAAGACGTCTGACCCCTTCCTGTTGCTGTGCTGTCAGTCTTTTCGCCGGATTATACTTAGGTTGCAGACGAATGCTACCGGCAAGGCCATCCTCCAGCCTTGCCGGAGCAACTCGAATGCCTTGCGGCGTCAGCGCCTTGCGGGCTCGGTCTCCTCTACGGCCGCGCCCTCGTCCGCTTCCCGCTGCCGGGCGAGCGCCTCCTCCTCGAAGAGGGCGTCGGGATTGAAGGTCTCGAGCTGGAGTCCCTCCTCGCGGACGACCGTTACGTCCTCGCCGCGGGCCTGCCGCTCGGCCTCGTCCTCGGATCGCGCCACATTCAGCGAGACCTGCACGATGACCTCAGGGTGCAGAGCAACACGCGTCGTATGCAACCCGAGCGTCTTTATGGGCTTGTCGAGCACAATCTGTCGCCGGTCGATCGTGAAGCCGCCGGCGGTGATGAGCTCGGAGATGTCGCGGGAGCTGACGGAGCCGTAGAGCTGGCCGGTGTCGCCGGCCTGGCGGATGGCCAGGAAGCTCTTGCCGTTGAGCTTTGTCGCCACGGCCTCGGCTTCCTTCTTGAGCTCGAGATCGCGCGCCTCGAGCTGCGTACGATCTTTCTCGAAGCGGGCCAGGTTCTCGGGTGTCGCCCGCAAGGCCTTCTTCTGCGGGAGCAGGAAGTTGCGCGCATAGCCGTCCTTGACGTTGACGACGTCGCCCATCTGGCCGAGCCGGCCGATGCGCTCCAGGAGAATGATCTGCATGCAAATACTCCGTTCCTTAGGTCTTTGAGGTTGGGGATGAGTTCTCAGGTCGTTGGCGGGGAGGCGCCGAACCGGCGCCTGAGCTTGAGGGCCGGGTCGAGCAGGCCGGCGATGATCAGCCCAAAGCCGGCGTAGGGGCCGAAGAGAAGCAGGCCGGCGTACACGATCCACAAAAGCCATGGCGCCCGGCCCCTGGCGATGAAATGCATGAGGGCGAGCCCCGCCAGCAGGTAGGCGAACATGAGCGCGCCGCTGAAGCTCGTTCCGATAACGCCGGCGATGCCGGGGGCGAACGAGGCGGCAATGGCGACGGCCACGAGGATGGGAAAGCCCCGTGGAAAGGTCATGGACGGTAGGTCCGGCCAGTCGCGGTCGAGGCGGCCGGAGGCCCGTGCGATCCGTCCGGCGAGGTAGAGGTTGAGCGAGAAGATGGCGACCCAGTAGGCCGCGAAGGCGGCCGGCAGGAGGGCCACGACAATCTCGGCAAGCGAGTCGATCTGGGCATCGTCGAGCTGCCTGAGGCCGAGCTCGGGCGCCCGTGTCGACAGGCGCCGGAGGAACTCCGCGAGCGGCGCCCGCAGAATATCGTAGCTGCCCCCGAACAGCGGCAGGACGAGCACGGGCAGCGCGCCACCATAGAGCGCAACGGCGGCCACCAGGCGGCCGGCCGGATACCACTCGCGCTGGCTTGTATCGTCGGGACTTGGGCGGCTCAGATAGGCGAGGTAGGGGATCAAGGTGGTCGGCAGTCCGAGGGCCAGGAAGTAACCGCCCGCGAAATGAAAGCTCGCCGCGAACCCCATCGCCAGGGCCCCCGCAATGGCTCCGGTTGCCGCCGGCATCCAACCCCATCCGAGTCCGGCGAGCAGCGAGGGAAGCGGCGTGAGCAGCAGGAGCGTCGTACCGATGAGCGGCGAGCCGAGCGCTGCAGAATAGAACAGCAGCGCCGACGCCAGGCCGCCGCCGAGGCCGATGATGAAGCCGATGGGCATGTCTCAAGCTGTCCCGCCGCGGCGGTTAGAGACGCTGGGCCCGCGAGGGTCCGTCGTCCCAACCAATCGACACGAAGTTGGCCGGGCGCCGCCCCGCCACGTCGCTACTGGATCAGATAGGGCAAGAGCCCGATGAACCGCGCCCGTTTGATCGCCCGGGCAAGCTCGCGCTGCTTCTTGGCCGATACCGCCGTGATGCGGCTTGGCACGATCTTGCCGCGTTCCGACACGTAGCGGCTCAGCAGACGCATATCCTTGTAATCGATCTTCGGTGCCTTGTCTCCGGAGAACGGGCAGGTCTTGCGGCGGCGATGGAAGGGGCGCCGGGCGGGAATCGTTGCGATGTCGGCCATGGCTCAGCTCTCCTCGATGGGGGCAGCCTCGCGCGGCGGACGCGGACCGCGCGGGCGGTCGCCATCGCCGCCCTCGCGCCGGAAACCGCCGCCGGGGCGATCCCCGCGCATGCCTCCGCCTCCACCGCCGCGGAAGCCACCGCGGTCACCGCCGCGGAAGCCGCCACGGTCGCCGCCGCGGAAGCCGCCACGGTCGCCGTCGCGACGGTCGTCGCGGTCGGTCTTGCGCATCTGGATGGACGGCTCTGTCTCGTGTGCGTCCACGCGGACCGTCAGGAAGCGGATGACGTCGGGCGAGAGGCCCATGCGGCGCTCCATCTCCGCGATTGCGGAGGCGGGCGCATCGATGTTCATCAGGGAGTAGTGGGCCTTGCGGTTCTTCTTGATCTTGAAGGCGATGGTCTTCAGGCCCCAATACTCGGTCTTGCCGATGCGGCCGCCGCCCTCCTCGATGACCTGGGCATATTCCTTGGTCAGCGCTTCCACTTGCGCCTGACTGATATCCTGGCGCGCCAGGAACACGTGCTCGTAAAGAGCCATGAGTGGCCTTTCCTTAGCCGTTTGCGATGTCCGCCCGGCGCAAAGCCCCTTTTGGGCCCGTCGCAGCTCCAGCTGCACGGAAAGGCCCAAAGGACCCAAAGAGCGGAGACACGGGGAGACGGGCCCGAAGGCCCTGCCGGCTAGCAAAACCGCAGCCGGCCTCCCGTTCAGCCTCCGGCCGGAACGGGTAACGGGCGCTGTTATACGCGAAAGAGCGCTCGCAGCAAGCGCGAACCATGGTCTGAGAGCAAACTTGACGGCTGCGGACACCGTAGACTAATCCCGACCCATGGCAGGCAAAACGGTCGACCCATGACTATCGCGTTCGTCTTTCCAGGACAGGGCAGCCAGGCGGTCGGCATGGGGGCGGAGCTTGCCAAGGCCCATGCCTCGGCTCGGGCCGTTTTCGAAGAGGTCGACGCCGCTCTCGGGCAGAAGCTCTCCGAGATCATGTTCAATGGTCCCATCGAGACGCTGACGCTCACGGAGAATGCCCAGCCTGCCCTGATGGCCGTCTCGCTTGCCGTCATGCGGGTGCTCGAGCAGGAGAAGGGCTTCCGCCTCCCCGGCAAGGTGCAGTACGTCGCCGGACATTCGCTCGGCGAGTATTCGGCCCTCGCCGCCGCCGGGGCGCTGAGCGTGGCCGATGCAGCGAGACTGCTCAAGACCCGCGGCAAGGCCATGCAGGCGGCCGTCCCCGTCGGCCAAGGCGCCATGGCTGCGCTGCTGGGCGTCGGCAAGGAGGTCGCCGAGAAGCTGTCGGCGGAGGCGGCCCAGGGCGAAGTGTGCCAGCTCGCCAACGACAACGAGCCGACCCAGGCCGTCATCTCCGGTGCCAAGTCCGCGATCGATCGGGCGGGGCAGCTCGCCAAGGCGCACGGCGTGCGCCGCTTCATGCCCCTCAATGTGAGCGCCCCGTTTCATTGTGCGCTGATGCAACCTGCCGCCGACGTCATGGCCGAGGCTCTCGAGACGGTCGAGGTCAGGCAGCCGGCCGTGCCACTCATCGCCAACGTCCTGGCAGCCCCCGTTACGGATCCCGCGGAGATCAAGCGGCGCCTGGTCGAGCAGGTGACCGGCACCGTGCGCTGGCGCGAATGCGTCGCCCGCATGGCGGCGGACGGCGTCACGGATATCTATGAGATCGGCTCGGGCAAAGTGCTGGCGGGACTGGCCAAGCGCATCGTGCCGACCCTCAATGCCGTTTCGATCGGTTTGCCGCAGGATATCGAGGCCGTACTGCCGGCCCTCACGCAATAGGGGAGCCCCATGTTCGAGCTTACCGACAAGACCGCGCTCGTCACCGGCGCGACCGGCGGCATCGGTGGCGGCGTGGCCCGCGCCCTGCACAAGCAAGGCGCGACCGTGGCCATCTCCGGACGCCAGGTGGACAAGCTGGAGAAGCTGGCGGCGGAGCTCGGCTCGCGCGTGCACGTCTGCCCGTGCGACCTCGCCAACAAGGCGCAGGTGGCCAAGCTCGTCGACGATGCGACGGCCAAGCTCGGGCGCCTCGACATCCTCGTCAACAATGCCGGGCTGACCAAGGACAACCTGTTCATGGTCATGAAGGACGACCAGTGGGATGACGTGATCGCAGTCAACCTCACGTCCACCTTCATGCTCATGCGTGCCGCGACCCGCGGCATGATGCGCTCCAAGAGCGGCTATGGCCGCATCATCAACATCTCCTCGATCAGCGGTGTGCTCGGCAATCCCGGGCAGGGCAACTACTCGGCCTCCAAGGCCGGCATGATCGGCATGTCGAAGTCGCTGGCGCGCGAGGTCGCCTCGCGCGGCATCACCGTCAACTGCATCGCGCCGGGCTTCATCTCGACGCCGATGACGGACGCCCTCAACGAAAAGCAGACGGCCACCATCAGGGACGCGATTCCCGCCCAGAAGTTCGGCACCCCTGACGACATCGCGGCGGCGGTGGTCTATCTGGCCTCTCAGGAAGCCGCCTACATGAC
Source organism: Hyphomicrobiaceae bacterium (assembly GCA_050248715.1). Classification (GTDB taxonomy): domain Bacteria; phylum Pseudomonadota; class Alphaproteobacteria; order Rhizobiales; family Hyphomicrobiaceae; genus AWTP1-13. Next base: position 76,589 of record JBFWRV010000023.1, read on the forward strand.
CGGGCAAACGCTGCATATAAACGGTGGATTGTTAATGGTTTGAAGGGATTACCGACGTTGGTCAACGTCGCGGGACGTCCTTTCCGGAGCGCTGGCCAAGGGCAATGAAGTGTGTTAACGAGCCCCTGATTTGGGCCGAAACTGGGGAAGGAACGTCGGCGGCCTTGCCGAGCCGCACGAGTCGTGCTGCGCTGGATCGCTCCGGGCGCGGCGCCGACGGTCTCACCCGAAATCGATCTCGAATGCACACGGCACCAGCATGGATCAGCCAAAGAGCCGAGGGATAAACCGATGAGCGACGTCGCAGCGCGCGTGAAGAAAATCGTTGTGGAGCACCTCGGCGTCGAGGCCGACAAGGTCACCGACAACGCGAGCTTCATCGATGATCTGGGCGCGGACAGCCTGGATACGGTCGAGCTGGTGATGGCGTTCGAGGAGGAATTCGGCTGCGAGATTCCCGACGACGCCGCCGAGCAGATCCAGACGGTCGGCGATGCCGTGAAGTTCCTCGAAAAGCATGCTAGTGCGGCCTGACGCATCGTTGGCCGTGTGAGGCGCGCTGGAGGACCGGGCTTGTGATCCGCGGTCCGGCCGGCGTGCCGGCTATATAATGAAGCGGGATGGCGTCTCAGGATCGGCTCATGTTTCGACGCGTCGTCATCACCGGGCTGGGTCTCGTCACACCGCTGGGCTGCGGTGTCGAAGCCAGCTGGTCGCGCCTCATCGCCGGCCACAATGGTGCCCGCCGCATCGAGGAATTCCCGGTCGACGACCTCGCCTGCCAGATCGGCTGCTTTGTACCGCGCGGCTCGCTCGCCGACGGCAAGTTCAACCCCGACGACTGGATGGAGCCCAAGGAGCAGCGCAAGGTCGACGACTTCATCATCTACGCGATGGCCGCGGCTGAGCAGGCCATCAACGACGCCGGCTGGAAGGCGGACACCCAGGACAAGCAGGAGCGCACGGGCGTACTCATCGGCTCCGGGATCGGCGGTCTCAACGGCATCGCCGAGACCTCTCTGCTTCTGAAGGAGAAGGGTCCGCGCCGCGTCAGCCCGTTCTTCATCCCCGGGCGCCTGATCAACCTCGCCGGCGGCTACGTCTCGATCCGCCACAGCCTCAAGGGTCCCAACCACGCCGTCGTCACCGCCTGTTCGACCGGCGCGCATGCCATTGGCGATGCCTCGCGCCTCATTGCGCTGGGTGATGCCGACGTGATGCTGGCGGGCGGCACGGAAAGCCCGATCTGCCGCATTGGCGTCGCCGGCTTCGCCGCCTGCCGGGCGCTGGCCACCGCCTTCAACGATCGCCCCACCAAGGCCTCCCGCCCCTACGACAAGGACCGTGACGGCTTCGTCATCGGCGAGGGCGCCGGCATTGTCGTGCTGGAGGCGCTGGAGCATGCCCAGGCCCGCGGGGCGCGCATCTATGCCGAGGTGATCGGCTACGGGCTGTCGGGCGACGCCTTCCACATCACTGCGCCGTCGGAGGACGGCGACGGCGCCTTCCGCAGCATGCGCATGGCGCTGAAGCGAGCGGGCATCCAGCCGAGCGACATCCAGTATGTCAACGCTCACGGCACCTCGACCATGGGCGACGAAATCGAGCTGGCCGCCGTCGAGCGGCTGTTCGGCAATGCTGCCGGCAAGCTCGCCATGTCCTCCACCAAGTCGGCGGTTGGGCACCTGCTCGGCGCAGCCGGTGCCGTGGAGGCGATCTACTCCGTGCTCGCCATACGCGACAATGTGGCCCCGCCCACGCTCAATCTCGACAACCCGTCGGTCGAGACCGCCATCGACCTGGTTCCCCACAAGGCGCAGAAGCGGCCTATCGACACCGTGCTGTCGAACTCGTTCGGTTTTGGTGGCACCAATGCCTCCATCGTCATGCGCCGCCTGGCCGCGTAGGCTGGAACGCTCCCGGGCTGAGCTGTCTTCTCACCCCCGCTCGAGAAACAAGGGCAGCACGGCGGCAACACAGGCTCGCCCCTATAGCCCAGCCTTGCCACGGCAACGTCCTTTCGCCACAATTAACACCAAGCTTTCCCTGGAGAATCATCAACTGCTGGTAGAGCAGCGCGCGACACATCCGGGGTAGGTGGGAGCGCGCGCTTCCGAGGCTGGGCCATGAGAAACCGCCAACCGGCGGGTCCGCGCAGGGAGACGACCTACAGCAGGCCTAGCGGCCTGCTGGCGCGCAGTCCGTCCGAGCGGCTGGAGCCGACGCGGCCGCCTGCGCGGCCACGCCGGCACCGAGATGTTGGCGAGCCGCGCCGCTCCAGCCCGCTCGTGCGCTTCGTCAACGGGCTGCTCACCTTCGTTCTGGTGCTGATGCTGCTGATGGGTAGTGCTGCCTACCTGTTCGACGCCCAGGTCGATGCCCCCGGGCCATTGGAGCGCGCCAAGACGGTCATCATCGCCAAGGGCAAGGGCACGCACGAGATCGCCGAGCAGCTCGAGCGCGAGGGCATCGTCACCGACCGCAGGTTGTTCATTGCCGAGTACCTGCGCGCGCGGTTTGCCGGGCAGCTCACGGGCACCAAGCAGGTTCAGCTGCGGGCCGGCGACTATGCCGTGAAGCAGAGTGCCAGCATCCGGCAGGTGCTGGAGCTGCTCTCGGAAGGCAAGACCGTCTCCTACCGGGTGATGGTCCCGGAGGGCTTGACCAGCCACCAGATCGTGGAGCGCCTGAAAGCCGAGCACAGCCTGTCGGGCGACATCGATGGCGTGCCGGCAGAAGGCACGCTGCTGCCCGACACCTACATCATCGAGCAGGGGATGCCGCGCCAGGCCCTCATCGATCGCATGCAGGCAGAGGCCCGCAAGATGTTCGAGAAGGCCTGGATGCAGCGCAGGAAGGACCTGCCCCTGAAGTCTATGGAGGAAGCCGTTGTCCTGGCCTCGATCGTGGAGAAGGAGACAGGCCGCAACGACGAGCGCGAGCGCGTCGCCGCCGTGTTCATCAACCGGATGAAGCAGAGCATGCGGCTGCAATCCGATCCAACCATTCTCTACGGCATCAGCGGGGGCAAGACGAACTGGGGCCGACCGATCCAGAAGCAGGAGATCACGCAGAAAACGGCCCACAACACCTACCAGATCGATGGCCTTCCTCCCACGCCCATCTGCAACCCCGGCCGCGCTGCGATCGAGGCGGTGCTCAATCCCGCCGATACGAAGGAGCTCTATTTCGTCGCCGACGGCAGCGGCGGCCACCACTTCGCCGAGACGCTCAAGGCCCACAACGCCAACGTCCAGAAATGGCGCGCGATCGAGCGGGACATCCGGGCCAAGACCGCGCCGGCGGCGGCAGAAACACCCATTCCTCAGGCCGAGCCCTCGGCCAAGACACGCGCCGTGGTGCGGACGGTGCCGCCTGCCAGGACGCCGCCCGCGGAGAAGAAGGCGCAGGACGCAACCGACCCCAAGCAGAAGCGTTAGCAGCTTCGCCCTACCTTAGGCGGCTGCGGGGCGGCGCTCCACCGAGGCGCTACGCGAATGCGCCTTCCTTGTTCCCCGTTCATGCTGCGACTACAGTTCGCGGACATGCCAATTCGCGAGTCGGCAGCTCTGCCGCACGCCAGAGAGCATCACGTGCCGCCAATGGGTCTCGATCGCTGATATGACGGTCAGGAGCATGACGGGCTTTGCCCGGACGGACGGCGTCACGGGACCGATCGCCTGGCACTGGGAAATCCGCTCCGTGAACGGACGCGGCCTCGACATGCGCCTGCGCCTGCCGCCCGGCTATGAGTCGCTCGAGCCGCGCGTGCGCGAGGCCGTCGGCAAGCGTGTCACCCGTGGGAGCGTCACGATCAATCTGAATGCCAGGCGCAGCGAAGGCGAGACGCAGATCAGGCTCAATCCTGTGGCCCTGCAGCAGGTGCTTGCCGCGCTCGACAGCCTGAAAGCCAGCATGCCCGTGGCCGTCCCGCAGCCGGAGGCGCTGCTCGGCATCCGGGGCGTGCTGGAGGTGGTCGAGCCCCAGGAGAGCACGGCTGAGACGGAGGCGCGCACCGGCGTCATGCTGTCGGGGCTGAACGAGGCCCTCGATGCCATGGTGCGCGCACGCGAGGCCGAGGGGCGCCATCTGGAAGGTATCGTGCGCGAGCAGCTGGCCGCGATCGAGCGGCTGGTCGCGGCCGTTGCCGCGTCTCCCGCGCGCTCCGCCGAAGCGATCCGTCAGCGGCTGAAGGAGCAGGTCGGGCGCCTCCTGGAAACCGGCATGAGCCTGGACGAAGGGCGTCTGTACCAGGAAGCGGCCATGCTGGCGACGCGGGCGGACGTCGAGGAGGAGCTGAAGCGCCTCGCCGCGCATATCGCCGCGGCGCGCGACCTGCTCGCGGCCCGCGAGCCTGCCGGGCGCCGGCTCGACTTCCTTGCCCAGGAATTCAACCGCGAGGCTAACACGGTGTGCTCGATATCCAGCGACCCCGAGACGACCCGGGTCGGGCG
>JBFWRV010000024.1:0-79003 GCA_050248715.1 Hyphomicrobiaceae bacterium
GCGCAGGCGATTCTTCCGGCGTGGGGGATGCCGAGGTGGTCTTCGCAGTCGCTCCTCATCGGCTCTCCATTCTCAGGGCGCCAAAATCGCCGTTCCTAGCCCCTGACGCTCCCAACATTGAGTGCCGCCCCTGGGCAAGTATCACCCGGCTGATCGACTCCGCCATCGTCAATCTCCTGTTTTCCTTGCAGGGCAAGGGCGTCTCCCGTTGACGCAAAAGGGGGGCTCCACGGGGCGGTTGCGCCAAGAGCCCAGAACGTCACATGGCCGTAATCCTCGTGCTGACATCTGCTCGCGTCGCACACTTGTATGGGCCGTGCTTCCGGAGGTGCATGCGGGGCAATCCACTGTAGGTGGTGCGTATTGGCTATCCTCTCTGGTTTGTAAGTTGCCGGACGACGCGACGCCCACGTGGGCGGATCGGGTGATCCCAAAGCGAACGAAATGCGAAGAGTCAGCACGCGTCAGCACTGAAGTAGTTGAATATTCGCGCTAGCACCATGATTTGGGAGCAGGGGCCGGGGGTTCGAATTCATCTGCCCCGACCAATAGTCGGCTCGTTGTCGAGATCGCCCAGAGGCGGATGCTCGTCCGGTCGCGCTGCAGAGGCCCCGTCGCCTCCGCTGACGTTGCCAGTTCTCCGTCTGGCTGCGGGGCCTACCCAATGCCCGGATGCGACCCCGGAACTCTGGAGATGCCCCTGAGCGACACTTTCAGACCAGGCTGTTGCGCAGGATCCAGCACCCAGCAAAAAGATCGCGCAGACAATTACTTGACCAACGCTTTGACCCAACCCGCTCTATAATGCGGGTGAGAGGTGATTCGCTCACAGGGGCCGGCAATGAAGAAACTCGCACTCACGGGTCTACTTGCGATTGGCGCCGTCGGTTGGACCTCGCTGCCAGCGTCCGCGGGGTGGGATGATTCCTACGCCTACTGTTGCGGCTTCTTCGGGCCCCGCTACTACGTCGTTTCTGGGCCCGGCTATTTTGCCTACCGCGGCTATGGCCGGCGGTACTGGTACAGGCCGGCCTATCGTGGGATCCGAAGGGTGCGCGCTCGGTAGGACGCGAGGAGGAAGCCGGCGATCTTCAGGCCATGGCGCATCTGGCGCTGCCTGCCAAGACCAGAACTTATGCGCATTGATCAGATGCCCTCCGGGCGGGATTGCGAGACGCACCGCGACACCAGTTGGTAGCGCCTAGGGGGTTTGCCGGCCGCGCCTCAGGCGGCGCAATCCGGGCCGGAAGAGAAATCGCCCGCGTGCGATCCTTGAAGCATATCCGCGACGGCCGCGCACCCACGTGGGCCAGGGGTGTGAGTTTGCATTCCTCGGGCCATGTCGATTTGCTAGCATCGGTGGTCCATTGACGGGGGCCACTGGTGGACAGTCGTCTGCTTCTGCCAGCCAACACGTTCCTTGACGGCAGCTACCGCATTGTGCGGGCGGTCGGCTCCGGTGGATTCGGCATCACCTATGAGGCCGAGGACACCCACCTCGGCACGCTGGTGGCGATCAAGGAGTACTACCCTGCCGAGTTCGCCGACCGCAACGCGACCATGCTTGTGCGGCCGAAATCGGATCGGCACACGAAGGCGTTCGAGTGGGGAAGGTCCAGCTTCCTGCAAGAAGCGCGGATGCTGGCGCGTTTTCGGCACTCAAGCATTGTCCAGGTTACCCGAGTGTTCGAGGGCCATTCGACCGCGTACATGGTGATGGTCTTCGAGCGGGGGCACGACTTCGGAGCATGGTTGAGCACTCTCGGCCGCCCGCCGTCGCAGGAGGAGCTGGATCGCATCGTCGGCTCCCTACTCGATGCGCTGGAGCTCATGCACGCTGACAACTTTCTGCATCGCGACATTGCTCCCGACAACATCATCATTCGGCCCGACGGAACTCCCGTCCTGCTCGACTTTGGCGCTGCCCGCCACGCGGTCGGCCAGATGAGCCGCACTTTGACGGGCATCATCAAGGCGGGGTACTCGCCGCACGAGCAGTATTCCTCGAACAGTCGATTGCAGGGACCGTGGTCCGATATCTATGCGCTCGGCGCCACTCTCTATCGGGCCGTCACAGGTTCGCCTCCCGCCGAGTCCACGTCCCGCGTCGATGTCGACCACATGAAACCTGCGATGGACGCCAAGGCCGGCGCTTACCGGACAGGTTTCCTCATGGCGGTTGACGCCTGTCTCAGGGTCAAGCAATCCGAACGCCCTCAATCGATCGCAGAGTTGCGACCGATGTTGCTCGGCCGCAAGACGGAAGCGAGCCATGGCCCAACCGGCGCGGCCAAACCTGCGGGCAAGCCGCGGACCGCACGTCGGCAAGGCGCGCGACTTTGGCAACTCGCGGTCCCTGTTGCGCTGGCGCTGCTGGGTGGGGCCTACGGCGGCTTCGAATACACGCGCTGGAGCGCCGTACGACAACCAGCGCACGAGAAAGGACCGGAAACCCAACGGCGGGCCGCCCTGATCGGTACCGAGGAAGCGCGGCGCCGCCAAGCCATAGCGGACACGGTGGAGATCGAGGCGCGGCGCAAGGCGGAGGATGAGGCGGAAGCACGGCGCAGGGAGGAGCAGCGGAGCGCTGCCCTGGAGCAGGCTAGGCAGAGGGAAGAGGAACGCCGGAAGGCGGACGCCGAAGAGAAGGAGCGGTCGGCCGAAGAAGCACGCCGCAGGGAGGCCGAGGTCGAGCGGCGACTTGAACCGGAGCGCCGTCGTCTGCAGCTCGAACGCGAACGCCTCGAGCAGGAACAGCGAAAGCTCACGTCTTCCTGTCCAGCCACCTTCAGGAGCGCCGGGGACGAGCTCGCGTGCCATTGTTCCCCTGGAGCCGCCGCGGGGACAGTGTGGGGTACGCGCATCTACACCGATGACTCATCGGTGTGCGCTGCGGCACGCCACGCAGGCGTGATCGGCGCCGGCGGGGGATGGGTGGAGCTTCGCGCGGCGCCCGGTCAATCGAGCTACGCAGGCTCGACGCGAAATGGCATCAGCACGGCGAATTGGCAACGATGGAACCGGAGCTTCGTGTTCACTGGATCCGTCAGTGCCGGGAACGAAACCAATGCACCCGATCATTCGGCGCTGGCCCAATGCCCCGACAATGCGACGGCGTTCAGAGGCTCAAGACAGCGCATTGCGTGTCATTGCCGGCCCGAGGCCATGAGAGGCTCGATTTGGGGATCCGGAATATACACCGACGATTCCTCGATCTGCCTCTCGGCTGTCCATGCGGGGGTGATCACCAGAGCCGGTGGAACTGTCACCATCCTTATTCTCGCAGGCCAAAGGGCCTACTCCGGTACGAGCCAAAACGGGGTCAGGACCTCAAGCTACAACAGCTGGCATGGGAGCTTTCGTTTCGCAGACTAAGATGCCGTTGATGACATCGGAGGCAACCACGGAGTCGTCCAATGATCACCCGTTTCAGACGTAGCGCCTCGGTGTTCGGCCTCATCGCAATCAACTGCCTGACCGGCTTGGCGACAGCGTCGGAACTTGTCCCGGGAGCGGTGGTCTGGGCCGAATGGTCAACGAACGACTGGCATCGTGGAACAATACAAAGGCCATGCGACGTGGGCGTCCATGTTGCGTTCCACGACGGCGACAAGGCCTGCCTGAACGTTACGAGCATTGCTTTGGATCGTGCGCCGCAAGCGGAGGAAATTCGTCCGGGCGTAAGAGTGCTGGCGCCCTGGGTCATTTCGCACCTCTATCCCGGACAAGTCGTTTCGGTTTCCGGGGACAGGGCCCAGATGGCATACGATGACGGCGACACGGGTGGCGCTACGGTGAGGGACTTGCGGATCATAGGAGGCGATGTTCCCTCGGGCGCAGTGGTCTGGGCCGAGTGGTCGAAGAACAGTTGGTATCATGGAACGATCGAGCGTGATTGCGACGCCGGCAAGCATGTTCTGTTTGATGACGGCTACGCGGCTTGCATCAAGACGACCAGCCTCGCTTTCGATCGCATACCCCAGGCGGAGGAAATTCGTGCCGGTGCGAGGGTATTGGCGCCCTGGCCTGTTTCCCGGCTGTATCCGGGGGAAGTTGTATCGGTTGGCGGGGGCCGGGCCGAAATCGCCTATGATGATGGCGATGCCGGAAGCGCGCCATTGGGGGAGCTTCGGTTGGTTTGGGCGGGCTCTCGATAGGGCAGGCGTCCGGCGCGGGGCGCAGGAGGCCGCATGGCCGGCCTCGTACCACGCCGGGAAGGCTCCCACGCGGATGGACACAGGGGGCCCGTCAGGAACTCGCACTTCGCGATCGGCGCTCTTGACAGTCCGAAGCAACGTGAGTACCGCGGTGGCTCGCCTGCCCAGGAGGTTGCGATGAACGGCACTGTGAAGTTTTTCAATACAGCGAAGGGTTTCGGATTTATCCAGCCGGATGAAGGGGGCAAGGACGTATTCGTACATGCCACAGCGCTGGAAGCCGCGGGCATCCGCGGCCTGAACGAGGGCGATCGGGTAAGCTTCGAGCTCGAGGACGACCGCAGAGGGCGCGGCAAGCAGGCCGGCAAGCTCAAGAAGATTTGATGTCGTTGCCATGGGCGGTCGGCGGAAGCCGCCCGGGCAGCCTCAGCGAGCTTCCGGTTCACCCAACCACCAGCGTCACACACCCCACCAACGCGAAGAAGTGTTTGCAGCGGACCTATCCGGCTGTCCGCAGGTCGGTCTGTGCACGCCAGCACGCGCGCCATACTCGCTCCCGCCTTCCCAGCCGCCCAGAGCGGCATGGGAAGCCGGGGCTCCTTGGGGGGGCCCCCACCTCCACGCACCTTACCGATCTGGGCCAAGGCCGGGGCGATCAGTAGCTCGCGAACAATCGCCGGATGCCGTCGATGTTCCGGGTTCGCGTCAGCGCCAGCATCAGCAGGATGCGGGCCTTCTGGGGATTGAGGTTGTCGGCCGCGACCATCCCGGCCTGATCGAGATAGCGCCGTAGCGCGATCCGACCGCTCCCGGCCCGGCTCGACTGGACCACGACCACCCCTGCATCGCGGGCCTTCTCCAGAGCGGCGCGCTCGAGCGGCGTCGGGATGCCCGGCGCCAACCCTGCCGAGACGATGCCGCGCGCACCGGCGGCGACCAGTGCCTCCACAACCGTGCCGTCATTGCCGGCATAGGCGTAGGCGATGTCGACGCGCGGCAGCTTCGTCCCGCTGCTGACCTCGAACTCCGTATCCGGTGCATGGCGGCGCACGGGACGGCGATAGATGTTCACGCCATCGCCGTCGACGTGACCGAGCGCGCCGAAGTCGGGAGAGCGAAACGTCTGCAGGCGGTAGGTGGAGGTCTTGGTGACCTCCCGAGCCGACTGGATCTCGTCGTTGAGGACCACCAGCACGCCAAGCCCCCGCGCCGACGGCGCTACAGCCGTGCGGATCGCTCCGACAAGATTCATCCCCGCATCGCTGCCGAGCGCGCTCGCCGGCCGCTGCGCGCCGACGAGCACGACGGTCTTGTCCGTCTTGAGGGTCAAATGCAGGAAGTAGGCGGTCTCTTCCAGCGTGGCCGTACCGTGGGAGATGACGAAGCCCGAGATGCGCGGCTCTTCGACGGCGAGGCGATGGATGACGGCGGCAAGCTCGAGCCATTCCGCCGGACCGATCGCCGTGCTTCCGACGGCGCGGAACGGCACCGGCAGCGTATCGGCGATCCTCGCGATCTCGGGATAGCGCTCGATCACCTTATCGACCGCCAGCTTCATGCCGAATTCGGGATAGTCCAGCACGTCCATGCTGTCGCGGCCGAGCGACGAAATGGTGCCGCCGGTCCCGATGACGGCGACGAGGGGACGATCGGTCATGATTCCTCCAGCTGCGGCTGCGAACGCGCAAGCCGCGCGGCTGCGCCGACGAGTTCGACGTGCGGCAGGTCTCGCGGGCTCGTCCTGTGATTTGTAGCCGACCGATGAACGGCGACAAGATGCGGCAGACCGGCGCGCCGGCGGAGACGTTCGAATGGCGCGTGAGCGCGTTGCCGCCGGCAGGACACAGCGGCGAAGCCTGCTACTTGCCGCGCCACAGCCACAGCACGGCGGCCGCACCGATGGCAGCCGTGATGTAGAACATCAGCGGGGACGGCAGCAGCCCCGCGATCACTCCGATATGGAAGCCGATGAAGGAGCCGGCGATGGCGACCAGGCACGCCGTGACGTCGCTCCGCGTCGTCGCACCGAGGCGAGAGAGCCAGCTGCGTGCATAGCGATTGAAGATAAGCCCGGCGGCAATTCCGATGGCGATGACGATAAGAAAACTGACGAGTGCCGTGCTGCCGATTGCCATGAATTGGGTCCTCCGGTGACAGGACTCGCTGCGCTCTCCATCAGATGGCATGGCCGCGGCAGGGCTTCGAGCGCAAGCCGCGGCGTTCCACTGCCATGACCAGATATCCCACCCTCGCATCCCGAGGGGTGGAGTTTGAGCGTCGCGGCGTCTGATCTAACTGCTGACGCTTCCTAGATCGGGGCCCGATCAAGCAAAGCGAAGAGCAGGACGACGACGAGGAGTACACCGAGCAGTCCGGACGGGCCGTAGCCCCAGCTGCGGCTGTATGGCCACGAAGGCAGCGCGCCGAGCAGCAGCAGAACGATGACGACAAGCAGGATGGTGGACATGGATGCCTCCTTGGATGGCGTGCAGAAAAATGTCCGTGCGCCGCGAAAAGTTCCCGCGGAGACCAAGCTTTCGATTCGGGCGGGGAGGTCGGCAGGAATGAACCAACCACGAGCTGCGGCGTTCTCCGGACTGATTCAACGGAGCTCACAATGACACAGCAAAAAGCAGAATACCCTCTCGACTATTCCCGGAATACCGGCGGCAACGGCAGCCACGAGGCGAGTGCAGCCGACATGCTCAGGGACCGGGCGCGCGCGATGGCTGAAAGTGTGGGGGACCAGCTCAAGGGCGCTGCCGACAGCGCGCAAGAGATGGCAGGGAGAGTGAACGAGCAGGCGCGCGAGTACGGCGAGAAGGCCCAGGAGGCGGCGCGCAACTTCAAACCCTACGTGGAGAACTCCATGAAGGAGAAACCGATGGCAACGCTGGCTGTGGCCGCGGTTATCGGGTTTGCACTGGGCGCGCTCTGGAAGAAGTAGTCCACCCCGGATGCCCAGCGACGTGGCGGCCGAGCGCGCCGGCGTTAGGAGCCGGCGCTGCCCGACCTTGCCGATCTCGGGTTTCCATTGGTAGAAGCGATGTGCCGCAAGACGGCGCAGGTGTGGCTCAGCGTGCAAGCGGCGCTGCCGGCACACATGCTTCTTCCGCTGGGTGCAACCGATGGACCTCGATCCGGACGCCGCGAGGGCGCTTCAGCTGATCAAGGCCACGGGTCGGCCGCCCTACGAAGACCTGACCATCCAGGAAGCGCGACAGGCCTACGACAAAGTCCGCATCGCCGTGTCGCCTCCCCCCGCCGAGGTGGCTTCCGTGCGCGACCTGTCAGCGGAGGGACCGGGTGGCCCCATCCCGTTGCGCCACTACGTGCCGGTGGGTTCCCCAACCGCGCGGCTGCCGGCCCTCGTCTATTGCCATGGGGGCGGTTGGGTGATGGGCGATCTCGACTCGCATGACGGTGTCTGCCGCCACCTCGCCAATCGCGCGGGCTGCGCCGTCGTGTCGGTCGCCTATCGCCTGGCGCCGGAGCACAAGTTCCCCGCCGCCTTCGACGATGCCGTTGCCGCGACGGCGTGGGTCGCCCGGCATGCCGCAGACCTCGGCATCGACGCGGATCGCATCGCCGTCGGCGGCGACAGCGCCGGCGCCACGCTGGCGGCAGCAGCCTGCATTGCGGCGCGGGAGGCCGGCACGCCGAAGCTGCGCCATCAGGTTCTGCTCTACCCCGTCACGGACCTCGACATGTGCACGCCGTCGCACGAACGTCTGGCCGAGGGCTTCCTGCTGACACGCAGCACTTTGACCTGGTTCTATGCCAACTACCTGCGCGGCCCCGAGGACAAGGCGGACTGGCGAGCCTCGCCCCTCAAGGCGCAGTCCGTCCGTGGTCTGCCGCCGGCGTTCATCCTCACGGCGAGCCACGATCCGCTCTGCGACGAGGGCGAGGCCTATGCCCGGCGGCTGATCGAGGCCGGCGTCCGCGTTACATCGTGGAGGGTGCCAGGGCAGCTCCACGGCTTCCTGCCGATGGGCAAGCTGATGCGGGCAGCAGGGCCGACGCTTGATGAGATCGCACGCCACCTGAAGGCCGCCCTGTCGTAGCACCCGCAGCCGCCGCGCACGGCAAGGTGGCGATTCTATCCGGGGCGATCCTGATCTAGAATAACCGCTAGGTCTCAGATCCAGGACGGCCGCGATGCCCGAAAAAGCCCGCAATTCCGGTGCGCCCTCCGCCGATCCTGCCTCTCCGCGACCGCTCGAGTTGCAGTTCAAAGGCGCCATGCGCCGGCTCGCGTCCGGCGTCGCGCTCGTCACCACGGCCCATCAGGGCCGCCGCTACGGCATGGCGGCAACTGCCGTCAGCTCCTTCAGCATGGACCCTCCCGCGCTGACGATCTCGATCAACCGCAGCGCTTCGATGTACGACGCCCTGGTCGCGCGCGGCGAATTCTGCGTGAACATCCTCCAGGAGTGCCATGTCGAGATGTGCAGGTCGTTCTCCGCCGCAGCGGGCGAGGAGCGTTTCCGGTTCGGCAGCTGGGATGATCACGACGGCGGGCTGCCGTACCTGGTCGACAGCCAGGCCACCATCATCTGCCGGACCGGCCCGACCATGACCTTCGCCACGCACACGCTGTTCATCGGCGAGGTGATCGGCATCGTGCTGGACGAGAAGGTCTCACCCCTCGTCTATCTCGATGGCGGCTACTTCGCTGTGAAGCCGCTGACTTGATCCGCCGGCGGCGTTGCATCCGTGGCTTGGCGGGCGCAGGATACGCTCCGTGCGGCAACGGCAGGAGCAGGCGCCATGACCCACGACTCGGCACTGGGCTCGTTCGGATACGCCAGCCTGCGCTCCGATAGGATCGACGACTGGGCCGAGTACGGCAGTAAGTTCCTCGGCCTGCAGCTCGTCGAGCGCACCCGTGGCACCCTGAAGTTCCGCATGGACGACCGTAAGCAGAGGATCGTGGTCTGCACCGAGGAAGCGGCGGGTGGCGTGTTCGGCTGGGAGGTCGAGAACGCGGCCGCGCTCGATGCCCTGGCTGGGCGAATCGAGGCCGCCAAGGTGAACGTGTCGCGGCTGCCCGCTTCCACCCTCGCCCTGCGCGGCGTAAGCGATGGGATCGTGTTCCAGGACCCCGCGGGCACCCGCCTGGAGGCGTTTCATGGCCCCGAGGTGTCCGACGCGCCCTTCCAGCCGGGCCGCGCGATCTCGGGCTTCCGCACCGGCACGCTCGGCATGGGCCACGTGGTACTGCACGTGGCGCGCGTCGACGATCTCGCCTGGTTCTATCAGGACGTCCTGGGCTTCGGCTTGAGCGACTATATCCTGAAGCCTTTCAAGGCCTACTTCTTCCATCTCAACCCGCGCCACCACAGTCTGGCGATGATCGAGACGGGGCGGACCGGCATCCATCATGTCATGATGGAGCTCATGAGCCTCGACGACGTGGGCCAGGCCTATGACCTCGCCTCCGCCGAACCCGACCGCATCTCCACCACGCTGGGGCGCCACACCAACGACTTCATGACCTCGTTCTACGCGCGCACGCCCAACGAGTTCCTTATCGAGTACGGCTGGGGGGGACGCTCCATCGATCCCAAGACCTGGCAGCCCGTGGAGATGACCTACGGTCCGAGCCTGTGGGGCCATGACCGCACATGGCTGCCGCCCGAACAGCTGGCACAGGCGCGAGCAATGCGCGCCAAGGCGGCGGCCGACGGCCAGCGCCAGCCCGTGCAGGTGATCGCGGGCAACTTCGAGGTGGGGGTAGGCACCTGCGCCTGGTGGGACGGTGCGCGCCGCGGGCGGTGAAGGTGAGCGCCTGCAAGCGTGGCGATCACTGCAGCAGCCACAAGGCTGTGCCGACTGCGGCCGCCGTCGGGAGCAGCGTGATCCACTCCTGATCCGTGACATAGGGCACATCGCGACCTTGCTGGCGGTATTTCGTGCGGCCCCAGGGCGAGAACAGCCTGTAGTGGGCGGCGGTGTTCAGCGGATGCGCGGCAATGACGATGTAGGCGATCGCCACGGTGCGCGCAATCAACAGCGGGTCGCGGTGCCCCGCCAGCGGCAGAACGATGCAATTTGCCACCGTCGCACCCATCGACAGGATGATGAAGAAGTCGGTGACCAGAAACCACGTCCTCCGCCCCTCGTCCTCCAGTTGAATCTCCCTGAGAATTCGCCAGCCGAAAGCTGCAAACTGCAGGCCGAGCGCGGCCGTCACCAACGTCGCCAGGGTCTCGCTGTTGAGCATTGTGTCAGCAGGCACAGCCACCTCCCACGCGGAGGGTGGCATCCTCCGGCAGGCTCGGCTCCCCATCCCGACGCCACATTCCGCTCCTAGCTGTAGCCCCACATCCCAGACGCAGGAGTCCGTCATGCTCAAGCTGACGCTCTATCACGCCGCGCCCTCGCGGTCCTCGATTGTGCACTGGATGCTCGAGGAGCTGGGCGAGCCCTACGACATCCATCTCGTCAGCTTCAAGAAGGGCGAGAACCTCAAGCCCGAGTACCTGGCCGTGAACCCCATGGGCAAGGTGCCGGCGCTCAGGCACGGGGACGTCGTCATCACCGAAGCCGCCGCCATCTGCACGTATCTGGCCGACGAGTTCCCGAAGGCGAAGCTCAGCATCCCCGTGGGCGACCCCCGGCGCGGGATGTATCTCAAGTGGCTGTTTTTCGGGCCGAGCTGTTTCGAGCCAGCGATCACGGAGCGGGCCTTTCCGCGCAAGGAGCCGCCAGCGCGATCGACGCTCGGCTTTGGCGACTTCGATACCGTGATGGACGTGCTCGCCAAAGCCGCAGGGCAAGCCAAGCCCTATCTCATGGGCGAGCAATTCACCGCTGCCGACGTGGTCATCGGCTCGGGGCTGCGCTGGGGCATGATGTTCAAGCTCGTCCCCGAACGGCCCGAGTTCGCAGCCTACGCGGCGCGGCTGGCCGACCGACCGGCGCTCGAGCGCGCAACGGCGAAAGACGCCAAGCTCCAGAAAGCGCAGGAGGGTTGACCCGGCGCCGACGAAACGCTTGTCGCCGCCTTCGCTGCATCACCTCTTGACAGTCTGACGCGCCTTGCGCGCCGCATAGCGACGATCCCGCTCGGCCTTTCGCTCGGCCGCCTCGGCGGCTTCGCGGATGACCTTCTCGATGGCCTCGCGACGTTCCCGCGCCTCTCGCTCGGCCTTCTCCACCGCCTCGCGTGCCGCCCGCTCCTCGGCCTCCTTGGCCTTCTGCGCCCTGCGCTCGGCCTCACGCACCTCGCGAGCTGCCGCAATTGCCGCCCGCTCCTCGCGCCGCCGGACGACCTCGGGATCATCCGCCGCCGGCCGCGTCCGGAATTTCTCCAATGCCTTCTGTCTCGCTTCCGCGGCCCGGGCGAGCCGCTCCTTCATGTCCTGATCCTTGTAACCGCGCATTGCACCCTTTCTCGGTGACTGTCCCTCGACAAAACCTCGCCGGGCAGGCGCGCATCCGGCTGCCGCCCGGCTCGGCGCAAGACAAATAGTGTCCTCGGGCCAACCGCGCCAGAGGGATGTGGAGAACTGGTCGCGATACCTGCGTCACACATGCATCACGCGGAGGTCTGATCATCGCGGCCGGCATGCCGACCGCTTGCATCCCTGCGCGAGCGGCCCACCTTCGTGGCTCTAGTCCTCGAGCAGCTGCCTGAGCGTGCCGGACCCGATGTACTTGCGGATCTGCTGCTCCACACCTTTGGGCAGGCTGTCGTCGCCCTTTTCGCTTCTGGCAGCCTGGCGTTTCGGCTTTGCTCGGACCGGTGCGTCGGCCTTCACGGGGCGTGCCGGCTGGTCGAGCTTCCTGTCCGCCACGGGAGCAGCGCAGACCATCGTCTTGAACTCCACCCGGCGGTCCAGTGCATCGCTCGGGTCGTCCACGCCTGTCCCCACGATCAGCTCCCTGGCACCGACACCCTTGGCTGCGAAACGGCTGGAGCGGTCTCCGCCTGACGCTCTCTGCAGGCGCTCCTGAATGTATTCGGCGCGTTGCAGGGACAAGCGCTCGTTGCCGTCGACCGAGCCCGTTGCGGTCGTGTGGCCGACGACCTCGAGGCACTTGTCGGCCTCGGCCGTGCGTCTTGCGATCTGCTGCAGCCACATGCCGTATTCCCAGCCACCGGCTCGCGCCGACGCGAACTTCGCTGAATTGGGGTTGAACAGGAACTTGGCGGCCAGCCGCTCGGAAGCAAGACCGTAATCCACGATCCGGACGAACGCCTGTCGTGCTGCATCGCGGCGGCCGAGCTCGCGGTTGGCGAGGTAGATCCCGTTCAGGACGCGCAGCTGCCGCCCGCCTGCCATTTGCGACGCGTTCTCGAAGCGGTCGAGCGCGAGCTTGTAGTTCTTGGCATTGTAGGCCTCGATGCCGCGATTGACCTCGACCGCGACCTCAATGCGCTCGGCGTAGGCGACTTCGAGCGGCTCGCCGAGGCGGCTGCCCTGACAGCTCTTGATATAGCCCTCGGTTGCCGGGTCCTTCGTGAAGGTCGGGCTGTCCTGGAAAAACGATGTCGGCGTGGGGTCGATCCCAGCCGGCAAGGCCCGCGTTGCCGCCTTGGAAACGATCCTCCCGGTCGAGAGGTCGGCCAACGCCAGGCAGATGCGGTAGGCATCGCGCACGCCGCCCGCGACGCCGGCGTTGTTGACAGCCGTGAAGGTTCCAATCAGCACCACCGGCTGCCGGGCGACCGCCTCGCTGGTGAAGGGCATCACCTCGAAGCGGCCGTAGCTGGCCTTGATGAGCTCGGCGATGCGCCGCTCCATGAGCTGGGTCGCGGTCGATTGCGCGCCAGTGTTGCCGTCGATCAGCGGATCGATGACGAGAGGAACGCTGGCGCTTCCGGGCTCCACGTTGGCCCTGGACAACAGCGCGTTGGCGGCGTTCAGCAGCGCCGCCTCGAAAGCCACGGGGGTCGGAGGCGGAGCGGGAGCCGGGGGCGTCTGGGCGAGTGCCACAGGGCTCCAGAGGAGCGAGGCGGCGGCGACGCACGCGCGCACGCTGCGAGAGATCCGATCGACCGGGAGCACGGGCAAGCAACGCATTTGTTCCCTCCTTCGTCGTGTCATGGGACAGGTGGCCGATGGTCTTAACGGGTAGGGGGTTGCACCGCTGTTTCCGGCGAAACAGGCCCGCGGGGTTTGAGAATGTTGAAGGCAGCGGCAGGAGACAGCCAGGCACGCGGGAAAAATAGCTCAATACGGGCGGCACCCGCCGCTCGCAGCGCACGAGCTGGCGAGATGCCCGCCTTGCCAGCGGTGAAGGCTCAATCGCAGATCGCCATCCCGCGTCCGCCGACGTGGCAAAGCTTGAGACCGCCGCCACTGCCGCCGCCCGAGCTGCGCGCGGGCTCTCCGCCAGAGCTCTCGGCCCGGCTTGGCCGCTCGGCCCGATGGCGCCGCCGCTCGCTCGCCGCCTCCGCCTCGCGACGGACCGGCTTGCGCTCCTTGGCAACGCAGCGGCCATTGACGGCCCGCTGATCATCGTCGCACACGAGCGGGCAAGCCCGCTCCTGCATGGCCGTGGCCACGTCGAGCACGGTCGGGGTCGGCTCGTCGCTGGCGATCGACAGCTTGGCGTGGCGGGCAAAATCCTTGAGCGCCTTCTTGCTGCCCTCACCCCACACACCGTCGACCTCGCCGCCGAGGCAGCCGAGACGCTTGAGCTGACCTTGCAGGTCACGGGCGAGCGCCAGCGGCTCGACAGCGCCCGCGAAGCTCGTTTCGAGCGAGCTCGAGATGCCCCTGGTGACGGCGAGGCTCGCCGGACTTGCGTCCATCTGGGCAGGTGCATTGCTCTGCGCCAGAACCGTCGTCGGCACGGCCGCAACGGCCGCGAACGCAAACGCCAGTCGGAGGATGGGGTTAGGAAGCATGGCGATCCCGCCTGTCGCTATCACCAGTAGATGCATTCGATATAGCACGCGGGCCCACCCCCGTAACGTGCCCTCCGGAACAGCAGGGTGAAAATTGGCTCCGTACCGGCAATGTGGAAAGCGGTAGCGCCCGGCGGGGGCGCCGGCTCGACTAAGACTCAATCGCTGCGAATCACTTAAGAGGGGTTGCTGACCCTTTGATTCGGGAGTGATTCGCACCCGCATGCGCTTTACGCCGTCCCTGCTCGACGAAATCCGCGCCCGGCTACCCGTCAGTCAGGTGGTCGCGCGCAAGGTCGCCCTGAAGCGCTCGGGCCGTGAGATGAAAGGCCTCTCGCCCTTCAAGCAGGAGCGCACGCCCTCCTTTTTCGTTAACGATCACAAGGGCTCCTGGTTCGACTTTTCCTCGGGCCAGAACGGGGACATCTTCAAGTTCGTGATGCTTACGGAAGGGCTGAGCTTTCCCGAGGCCGTGGAACGGCTGGCGGAGGAAGCGGGCCTGCCGATCCCGAAGGCCAATCCACGGGAGGTGGAGCAGGAGGACCAGCGCGCGCGCCTTTGGTCGCTGCTCGACGCCTCCAGCCGCTTCTTCGAGGCCCAGCTCGGGGCGGGCGCCGGCCAGGAAGCGCGCCGCTACCTCGACAGACGCGGCCTCACCGCAGCTGCCGTCGCGCGGTTCCGGCTCGGCTATGCGCCCAACAGCCGCTCGGCTCTGAAGGAGCATCTGGCCAGGGCCGGCTTTACCGCCGAGGAAATGGCCGTCTCGGGGATGCTGATATCCGCAGACGACATTCCCGTCGCCTACGACCGTTTCCGCCACCGCGTGACATTTCCCATCCGCGACCTCCGGGGCCGGGTGATCGCCTTCGGCGGCCGTGCGCTCGACCCAGACGCGCCAGCCAAGTACCTGAATTCGCCCGAGACACCGCTCTTCCACAAGGGTGCAGTGCTCTACAACGCCGACAGCGCGCGTTCTGCCGCGCACGACAAGGGCCAGGTCATCGCGGTCGAGGGCTACATGGATGCCATCGCCCTTTCGGAGGCGGGCTTCCCGCAGACTGTCGCGCCCCTCGGCACGGCGCTGACGGAGGAGCAGGTCAGGCTCTTGTGGCGCCTCGCTCCGGAGCCGGTGCTATGCTTTGACGGCGACGCGGCCGGGCGCCGGGCGGCGTTCCGTGCGGTGGAGACAGTGCTGCCGCACCTCAAGCCCGGTTTCAGCGTGCAGTTCGCCTTCCTCCCCGAGGGGCTCGATCCCGACGACCTCATCCGCCAGTACGGGGCAACCGCCTTCCAGGAGATCCTGAATGGCAAGCTCGTGCCCCTCTTCGACGTGCTGATCGACCGCGAAGAGCGGCAGGGCCAGCCCGCCGTGACGCCCGAGCAGCGGGCCTCGCTGGAGGCGCGTCTGCAGGCCCTCGTTGCGCGCATTGCCGACCGGGGCGTGCGCACCCACTACGAGCGTGAGCTGCGGCAGACGCTGTGGGTCAAGAACGGCAGAACCGTCCGCGAAATCACCAATGCGCAGGGCCGCCGCCCGGCCGGCGTGGCGGCGCGGCGGCGCAACAATACCGCGACCGACTGGCGGGTCGCCGCGCGGGCCACCGAGCGCTCGCGGCTCGGCACCCTGCCACGCGCGGCCGACCTCGTCTCCGGACCGGTCAGGAGCAACGAGCTGGCAGAGCGCACATTGCCGCTGCCGGCGCGCGAGGTGCTGCTGATGCGCACCCTCCTCAATCACCCCTGGTTGCTGGAGACCCAGTGCGAAGCCGTGGCCGAGCTGACGCTGACGGCCCAGCCGCTGGTTCATCTGAGAGACGCCTTGCTCCAGCTTCTGGCGGACAACGTCTCCCTTGAAAGGGGGAGCGTGCGCACCCAACTCAGCGCTCGGGGTCTCGATAAAGTGATCGCCCTCGCCGAAAAGGTGATCACCCACAGGAGCGACAGGTTTGCGGAGCCGGATGCGGAACCCTCCGATGTGGAGGCCGGTTGGCAGCACACTCTTGCACTGCACGAGTCCCAGGTTGGCTTGAAGCATGCGCTGGCCGCGGCAGAGCGAGATTTTCATGCCGAGCCCAGCGAGGAGTCCTGGGCGCGAATCGCCGAGATCCAGGACCGCCTGGCGCGCGCCGTGCACATACAGGGCGAAATGTAGATTTGTACAATGTTCAGGTGAGCGCGGGAGCGGAGGTCAAATCTTGCCGGCACGAAGAATGAAATTGCTGCGGCGCTGCCCTCCCGGAATAAGGCGGCCATGTGGGCCGTTGGCTGGCGAAAAGAATGCTGGAACCGCCCCGGCAAGTTGTGTATGCCTGCGGAAGCTCCCTACTGAAAGACCAAAGAGCCTGGGGCTCGGTCTTCGCGCTAAGGCAATGGGGGCTCTCCGTAACCAAGACGCGTGGCGGAATGCCGCCTTACGCGGCCTCATAGGCGTTGCGCCTGGTGGCGCTGACGCCGCCGTGGCTGCGTAGTTGTTGAATTTTTCTCCGCGCGCTGCGCCGCAGCCGCGTGCTCGGGAGTTGTGGAATGGCAATGCCAGCGAAGTCCGAAGACCAAGCCGCCACCCAGGCCGAGGCGCCGGAGAAGGACAGTCCCCTTCTCGACCTCTCGGATGCGGCGGTGAAGCGCTTCATCAAGACTGCCAAGGCGCGCGGGTTCGTCACCCTTGATGCCCTCAACGCTGTGCTGCCCTCCGAGGAAGTTTCACCCGACCAGATCGAAGACACCATGTCGATGCTGTCCGACATGGGCATCACCGTGGTCGAGAGCGAGGATGCCGAGGAAGCGGCCACGGCGCAGGAGGCAGAGGACGCGGGCGAGGAGGAGGAGCCGGGCCGCGCCGTCACGGTTGCCTCCAGCAGCCTGCCGGCCGCCACCCAGACGCGCGCCGAGCCCACCGAGCGCACGGACGATCCGGTGCGCATGTATCTGCGCGACATGGGCTCGGTGGAGCTGCTCTCGCGCGAGGGCGAAATCGCCATCGCCAAGCGCATCGAGGCCGGCCGCGAGGCGATGATCGCCGGTCTGTGCGAGAGCCCGCTCAGCTTCCAGGCGGTGATCATCTGGCGCGACGAGCTGATGAACGCCAAGATCCTGCTGCGCGACATCATCGACCTTGAGGCGACCTACGAGGGTCCCGAGGCCAAAGCTGCGCCGCCCGTCCAGTCCCCTGCGGCCATCGAGGTTGCGCCGCCGCCTGCCCCTGCCGCCAACGGCGCGGAGGACGGCGACGGGGAGGCGCGCCCCGAAGGCGAGATGGAGGACGAGGAGGACTTCGAGAACGCGCTCTCGCTCGCTGCCATGGAGGCCGAGCTGAAGCCGAAGGTGCTCGAGACCTTCGACAACATCGCCAACACCTACAAGAAGCTGCGCAAGCTGCAGGACAAGAAAGTCGAGATGCAGGTTGCGAGCGAGCAGTTCAACCGCCAGCAGCAGCGCGGCTACGACAAGCTGCGGGACGAGATCATCGGCTACGTCAAGAGCCTCTCGCTCAACAACGCGCGCATCGAGAGCCTGGTGGAGCAGCTCTACTCCATCAACAAGCGTCTCGTGGCGCTCGAGAGCCGGCTGATGCGGCTGGCCGACAGCTACGGCGTGCCGCGCCAGAACTTCATCGACGAGTACTTCGGCAACGAGCTCGACCAGGCCTGGGTCGAGCGCATGGTGGATGGCGGCAACCGCAAGTGGGGCCAGTTCATCAAGCACGAGAAGGGCCACATCGAGACCATCCGCGAGGAGATTCGCACCCTGGCCTCCGAGACGGGCCTGGAGATCACGGAGTTCCGCCGCATCGTCAAGGCGGTGCAGAAGGGCGAGCGCGAGGCGCGCCAAGCCAAGAAGGAAATGGTGGAGGCGAACCTGCGCCTCGTCATCTCCATCGCCAAGAAATATACCAACCGCGGCCTGCAGTTCCTGGACCTGATCCAGGAGGGCAACATCGGCCTGATGAAGGCGGTCGACAAGTTCGAGTACCGCCGCGGCTACAAGTTCTCGACCTACGCGACGTGGTGGATCCGGCAGGCGATCACGCGCTCGATCGCCGATCAGGCGCGCACCATCCGCATCCCCGTGCACATGATCGAGACCATCAACAAGATCGTGCGCACATCCCGCCAGATGCTGCACGAGATCGGCCGCGAGCCGACACCGGAGGAGCTCTCCGAAAAGCTGGCGATGCCTCTGGAGAAGGTGCGCAAGGTCTTGAAGATCGCCAAGGAGCCGATCAGCCTCGAGACGCCGATCGGCGACGAGGAGGACAGCCACCTCGGCGACTTCATCGAGGACCGCAACGCCGTGCTGCCGATCGACGCGGCGATCCAGTCCAACCTGCGCGAGACGACGACGCGGGTGCTGGCTTCGCTCACCCCGCGCGAGGAGCGCGTTTTGCGCATGCGCTTCGGCATCGGCATGAACACGGACCACACGCTGGAGGAAGTCGGCCAGCAGTTCTCCGTCACGCGCGAGCGCATCCGCCAGATCGAGGCCAAGGCGCTGCGCAAACTGAAGCACCCGAGCCGGAGCCGCAAGCTGCGGAGCTTCTTGGATAACTGAGGACACGACCGTCCTCGGGCTTGTCCCCTGATCGCGACCGCTCACATGGTGAAGGTGCGGCCGGCCTCGCATATGCAGAGTTGCCTGCCTGGACGCATTACCCCCTTCCCGGAAAACCCTTCGAAGCCTCGTTCCGCCGCGAGCACCGTTCGTGCTAGGCTTGAACCCCATGAACGAGCAGCTGCGCCCTGCCTCGCTTGCCCCCACCACCCAGGCAGCCGAAGGCCTGCCTCGGCGGCGCTGGAGCGTCGCTGAGATCGAGGAGATGTTGGCCAAGGGCATCATCCTTGAGGACGAGCGCTTCGAGCTGATCGGCGGGGAGGTGGTGCCGATGTCGCCCAAGGGCAACCGCCACGAAGTCGTAAAGGCGGCGCTGCAGCAGCATTGGTTTCCGCTCATCGCCGGGACTCCCATCAGCCTCATCACCGAGACCACGCTCTACATCAGCGACGATGAATTTCGGGAGCCTGATTTCCTGTTTTGGCCCCGCTCCATCCCACTGAAGGATGTGACGGCCGGCTCTGCGCTGCTCATCGTCGAGGTGGCCGATTCCAGCCTCGGCTATGACCTCGGCAGCAAGGCCCACGCCTATGCGGCCCTTGGCCTGCGCGAGCTGTGGGTGGTCAACGCCAACACGCTCGTCACGGCCATCCACCGCAACCCGACACCGAGCGGCTACCCGAAACCACGAGAGGCCGGCCCGAGCGAACTGCTGGAGCCGCAGCTTGCGCCGGGCCTCGCCGTGCGCCTTGCCGACCTTGGGCTCACGCCCGGCATTTGATGACGTGGTGACCACCACCCTCTACATCGACGCCGACGCCTGCCCGGTGAAGGAGGAGGCAGTGCGGGTGGCGGAGCGGCACGGGCTCGTCATCCACTTCGTGTCGAACGCGTGGATGCGGCTGCCCGCGGGGCCGCTCGTCAAGCGCGTGATGGTGCCGGACGGGCCCGACAAGGCCGACGACTGGATCGCGGAGCGGGCGGGCAAGGGCGATATCGTCGTCACGGCCGATATTCCGCTGGCGGCGCGCTGCCTGAAAGCTGGTGCGCGCGTCATCGGCCCGACGGGCAAGCCGTTCACGGACGGCAACATCGGCATGGCGCTCTCCATGCGCGAGTTCTCCCGCCATCTGCGCGAGACCGGCGAAAGCAAAGGCTACAACGCCAGCTTTACGCGGGCCGACCGCTCGCGCTTCCTGCAAGCGCTGGAGGAGGCCGTGCAGGCGATCCGGCGCGGCGGCTGACCGCAAAACCCCCGGCCTGCAGCCTGCCCGCGTCCCCCTGTGTCACACCACGCCCTTATCGCGCAGACGCTTGGCATCGCCCGGCGCGACGCCGCACAGCGAGCCCAACAGCTCGTCCGTGTGCTCGCCCAGCAGCGGCGGGCGGCTCACCGTGACGGCGGAGTCCGACAGCTTGATGGGGCAGCCGACCGTCTTGTAGGTGCCGCGCGTGGGGTAGTCGACCTCGACGATCATGTCGCGCGCCTTGAGGTGCGGATCGGCCAGCACCTCGCCCGTGTCCTGGCAGGCGCCGCAGGGCACGCCGGCATCGCCCATCAGGCGCATCACCTCGTGCTTGCTGCGCTGGCTCGTCCAGGCGCCGATGATCGCGTCGAGGGCGTCACGGTTCTCCCAGCGCGCCTCCAGCGTCTTGAAACGGGCATCCTCCGCAAGGCCGGGCTGGCCCATGACATCCACGACGGCCTGCCACATCTGCGGCTGGGCGAAGATGTAGACGTAGTCGTTGGGACCGCCGGGGGCGCACGGATAGGTGGTGCCCGGCACGTTGCGGCCGAGCTGGTTGCCGGTGCGCGCGGGGACATGACCGTAGCGCTGGTGGTCGCGCAGGCTGACGCGGCAGATGTTGACCACCGCGTCCTGCATCGACACTTCCACGTGCTGGCCGCGGCCGCTTGCGTGGCGCTGCTGCAGTGCTGCCAGGATGCCGATGGTCATGTGCATGCCGGTGCCGGAGTCGCCGATGGAGGGCCACACGTAGGTCGGCGGGCCGTCGGGGAATCCGGTGACGGCCATCGCGCCGCCCATGGCCTGAGCGATCGGCTCGAAGCTCTTGAAGCCGCTGTAGGGGCCGTAGGTGCCGAAGCCCTTGATGGTGGCGTAGACAAGCCGCGGGTTGAGCCTGGAGAGGACCTCGTAGCCAAGACCGAGCCGGTCGAGTGCGCCGGGACCGAAGTTCTCGACGAGGACGTCCGACCTGGCAATCACCTGCTTGAAGAGCTCCTTGCCCTCGTCGGTCTTGAGGTTGAGAGTCAAACTCTTCTTGTTGGCGTTGAGCACGAGGAAGAACAGGCTGTCAGTGTCCTTGCGGTCGCGCAGGTTGGTGCGGGCCACGTCGCCGCCCTTGGGCTCCTCGAGCTTGATGACGTCGGCGCCGAGGAACGCCAGCATCTGTGTGCACGCCGGGCCCGCCTGATTGTGGGTCATGTCGATGACGCGGATGCCTGACAGGGCCTGGTTCATGGCCGTTTCCTCTCCCGGAATGATATTTTGGGACGGGCCAGCCGGCCGCCCGCCGCGGCCATGAAAGCAGGCCTCGGGGGCTGCGCCAACCATTATGGCTGCAGAGCAGCCAACGCGCGCGCTCCACGCTCGTTTTCCAGTTCCAATGGATGAGGCTCGCTGTCATCCTCGGGCTTGTCCCGAGGATCCAGCCATCCAGCGCGCACGCGGTTGGATGAGCCCCGGGATCGGGCGAAGGCGGCACAACGCTCGCGTGATGATCGTGTGCTCCGCGGCATTGCGGTCGCGCCGGCTGGTAAAGCGGTTTTTCCCACAGGCAGGACAATGGGCGACGACATCGACGCGATCCGCCGACTGCTGGTGTCGAAACCGAGGCCGACGACGCTTGCCGAGCGTCGCGAGCGCCTGGACGAGATCGGCTCGGCCTATGGCGTCGCGCCGGACATCGTCTTCAATGCCGCACGCATCGGCGGCGTGGAGACGGAGTGGTCGGCAGCACCCGGCAGCGACGGCGCGCGCGTGCTGATATTTTTCCACGGCGGCGGCTATTGCTCGGGATCGATCCGCAGCCATCGGAGCATGGCGTCCGAGGCCGGGCGCGCCGCCGGCATCAGGGCGCTCGCGGTCGGCTACCGGCTGGCGCCCGAGCATCCCTATCCCGCGGCGCTGCAGGATGCGATGGCCGTGTACGACGCGCTCCTGGCCGACGGCGTGCCCGCGCGCCACGTGGCGGTCGGCGGCGACAGTGCCGGGGGCAATCTCACGCTGGCCCTGATGCTGAGCCTGCGCGACGCCGGCAAGCCGTTGCCGGCGTGCGGCTGGATGGTGTCGCCGTGGACCGACCTGGCCATGGCCGGGGCAACGCTCGCCAGCAAGGCATCAGTCGATCCGATCATCTCCAAGCCCTACCTGCAGGAGCTGGCGGACGCGTACCTGGCGGGCACTGATCCCAAGCTGCCGCTTGTCTCGCCGCTCAATGCCGATCTCACGGGCCTGCCACCGCTCCTGGTGCAGGTGGGATCGGCCGAGACGCTCCTGGACGATGCCATCCGCATTGCCGCGCGCGCGGCGGCCGACGACGTGCGCGTGACGCTGGAGGTGTGGCCGCACATGATCCACGCCTGGCACCTGTGGGGGGCCAGGCTCGCCTCGGGGCGCGCGGCGCTGACATCGGCCGGAGCCTTCATGCGCGCGGCGCTCGCCCCGTAGGGCGCAAGAGGCGAAGCCGCATTGCGCCGTGAGGCGCGCAAGACTAGCGCGATGCGCCGCGACGTTAGGCTGCATCGGTGCAATGCGCTTCGCTTTTGCACCCTACGGTCGTTCCGGCACCACGCCTTGCCCCCCTTGCCGTCAGCGCGCCAGGGGCGGCGGGTCGTCCCGAATGGCGAGTTCGGCGAGCGCGTTGTCCACCGCGGTCTCGTAGGGCGTGCCGGAGACGATAAGGCCCCCGGAGACAAGGCCGGCACGGAGCCGCTCGTAGCCTGACCTTGGGAGTCGCGGGTCCCTGCCCCATATGCCAAGTGCCTTGTAGCGGTCGAGCGCCCGCGCCAGTCGGGCCTGCGGCACGCCGGGAAAATAAGCGGCAATGGCGGCGGCAAGACGGGCGCCGTCGGCGGCGTGCACCCACTTCAAGGTGCGGTAGAGAGCGCGCACCATGCGCCGGCAGTCCTCGCGACGGGCCGCAAGAACCGGGCGTCGCGCATAGAGCGTGGTATAGGAGGTAGGGCCGCGATCCGCCGCCGCGTACCAGATATGCCCAGCCCCGGACTCCAGGAGTTCCTCCACGAAAGGCTGGAAGAGTTGCACGACGTCGACCTCGCCGCGGCGCAGCGCCTCGACATTGGCGGACATGGACTCGCCGGTCGCGCGTGCGAGCTTGCCGGGATCGAGGCCGGCGCGGCGCATGTCCTCCTGCAGGCACAGCCATGGGGTCGGCACTTCGCTTACCGTGGCAACGCGCCTTGCCATCAGGTCAGCGAGCTGGAATCGCGGTCGAGACTCGCGCCCGACCAGGAAGAAGGGATCGCGCGTCACCACCTCGCAAAAGCAAACGAGATCGCAGGCAGGATCGGTCTCGTTCGTGTGCATGACGCGCATCGGACCGCCCCAGCCGATGTCGACCGTGCCGGCGGCTAAGCCGTGCGCGGCCTGCGACGGCGTGGGCGAGCTGACGAAGCGAACTTCGACGCCTTCCTGGGCGTAGGCGTCGAGTGCAAGCGCCGCGTAGAAGGGCGCGTAGAACACCGCGCGCAGCGTCTCCTGGAGCACGATTGCCATGCAGCCCTACCAACCTCCTGGTCGTTCTTGCAGGATGGCCCGCCTCAGTTGAGCGGACCGCCGGCGACCTGGGTGCGGCGCATCACGCGTCGGAACGGGCCGGCATCGTGGATGGCGAGGTGCTTGCAGGCCCGGTTGTCCCAGAACGCGATCGAGCCATTCTCCCAGCGGAAGCGGCAGGTGAACTCGGGGCGGTGGCCGTGGTCGAGCAGGAAGTCGAGCAGCGGCTTGCTCTCGGCTTCCGTCATGCCCTCGAAGCCCACGGTGTAGGAGTGATTGACATAGAGCAGCTTGCGTCCCGTCTCGGGATGCGTCACCACGACAGGGTGGACGCTGACGGTCTCGCACCACGCCTCATCCTCGCGCACCTTGGTTGAGCGGAAGGCATTCTTGTTGGCCGCGGGACCTGCCACCTTCCGGTCGGAATGCAGGGCTCTGATCCCCGCCAGCATCCGCTTCATGCCGTCGGAAAGACTTTCATAGGCCTGGTACTGGTTGGCAAACAGCGTGTCGCCGCCGTAGGGGGGCACCTCGATGGCGTACAGGATCGCGCCCATGGGTGGCTCCGCCATCATCGTGGTGTCCGCGTGCCAGTCCTCCCCGACGATCTTCTTGTCGCCAGGCTCGCGCGTGATCTGGATGATCTCGGGATCGGCCTGCATGCCCTTGTAGTTGGGATGGATGAAGATTTTGCCGAAGCGGCGCGTGAACACCTTGTGCCGCTCGGCGTCGAGCTTCTGGTCGCGGAAGAAAATGACGCAGTGATCGAGCAGGGCCTTGCGGATGTCGCCGATGGTCGCCTCGTCGAGATCCTGGCTCACGTCGACGTTGTGGATCTCGGCACCGATGGAGCCGGCGATGGGGCGGACTTCGATCTGGCTGTTGCGCATGTCTCGTTTCCTCCGGGCTGTGCGGGCACTGCAAGGGAGCCGCACTTGTTTGCCCTGAGGCTATGGCCTGGGCGCGCGGCCTGCAACCGGCGTTGGCGGACGCCAGGGTTGCGCGCCAAGGCGGACTTTCGGTGGACCGTTTCCCGCTGCCGACCCGTGTCAGGTTCCGGGTGTACGGGGCCACGGCTGCGACCAGCGGTCGGCACAAGCGACCTCGACAACGGGGCGCCTGGTGACGGGGCCGAACGTGCCGAGCGGATAGCCGATCGGCATCATCGCAAAGGTCTGGACATCGTCGGGGATGCCGAGCACGGCCTTCACCTCGTCCTCGCAGCGGATGTGATTGGTGGTGATGGTCGTGCCGAGGCCGAGCGCCCGGCAAGCGAGGATGATGTTCTGCACCGCCGGATAGATGCTCGCGCCGCGGATGCGGTCCACATAGGCTTGCTCGTCCACGTAGCCCACGCGCATGTCCGGCGGCAGCGCCTCGCGCGGTGGCAGCCGCGGCTGCGTCTGGCAGGGGACGAGGATGACCGGTGCGTCGCCCATGTGGTCCCACAGGTACGCGCCCGAGGTCATGAAGCGGCGGAACTGCTCCTCCGTAAGATGCGCCGGCCGTCCGCGTGCCGCATACATGGCGCTGGCGATGTCGGAGGCCTTGCGGTAGATCGCTCCAAGCCTCCGGCGCTGCTCCGGATCGCGAACGACGATGAAGGCCCAGTTCTGCGCATTCCCGGCCGAGGGCGCGCGGATCGCGGCATCCAGGATCCGGGTGATGACCACCTCCGGCACGGGATCAGCCTTGAGCCGTCGCAACGCCCGGGCGGTGTGGATGGCCTCGAAGACTCCGAGCTCGGTCATTGGCGCGAATCCTCTCTCAGCACACCCCTAAGGGACCCAAGCCGGCACCCCCTGCGCGCGGAGCGGGACGGTAAGACTATCATAGCGAGCATCGTCATACGGGCCGAGGATGGTGACGGAGGCGGCATTGAGTGTTGCAGTCTCCATCCGGCTTCCTTCACGTGGCCCTGGATCCCGGATATTCGCCTTGGGCGAATTCCGGGATGACAGCGGGTGGAGGCCTGGCTCAGCCTTGGGGCCAGGCGATGGCCCGGATCGGGGCGGCTTCAATGTCCAGCGGGACAGTGCGTTGCCCCGGCGGCGGAGCCGATCAGGCTCGTCGCGAGGCGTCGAGTGGAAGTTAGTTTCGGATGACCCACGCGCGCCGCGTGTACCTCAATCTCGCCGTAAAATTGCCCGCTCATGGCTACTTGAGGGGGCCGAGCAGCCGCAGGGGCTCGCACGACGGCGAATTGGGACGCCGCGGAATGGGGGAGAACGTGGGTGTGGCAGCAGCCGCTGCAGGCGGTAGTGCGCCTTTGGCCGAACGGCGACGTCCGGCGCTGCGGACCCTGGCGGCGGCGCTGCTTCTGCTGGCCGCCGATGCATCATACGACCCGGCGACAGCCGAGCGCGGCCCGCGTGTCGCGCAGCAGACCGAGGCGCGCATCGCGGTGCCCTCGACCATCGCGGCCGAGCCGGCCTCCCAGACCGCGCTGCTGATCGAGGTCGGGCCGGCCGGCGCCCTGCCGCCGAACTCCTTCATCCGCTTGCGCGGACTGCCGGGGAGCGTCTCGCTCAACGTCGGGCATGCCGTTGCCGCGGGAGCGTGGGCCGTGCCCCTGTTCGGCCTCGCCACGCTCAAGGCCAACATTCCCACGGGTGTCTCCGGACGCTCGGAAATCACCGTCAGCCTCATGAGCATCGATGGTGTGCTGTTGGCGCAGGCGCGGACGGCGCTCATCGTCGGTCCGGCTGCCGCCCCGGAGCCGAGCGCCGCGAGCCGGTCGCCGGCGGTCGAGCCGAAAAGAGCTGATATGCCGCCCCCGCCGGCTCCCGTGCCGGCAGCCCGGCCGCAGCGCGGGGGCCAACCCACGGCACCGCCGCTGACGGGCGAGGCACGCGCGCGGGCCGAGCACATGCTGGCGCAGGGCGAGCGCTATCTCGAGCAGGGCAATATCACGCCCGCGCGCCAGTTCTTCCGGCGGGCGGCCGAGGCAGGGTTGGCGCAGGCCGCGATCCACCTTGCGACGACCTATGATCCGGCCGAGCTCCGCCGCTTCAAGGCGCAGGGGCTCGTTCCCGACCTCGCAGAGGCGCGCAAATGGTACGAGCGCGCCCGCGAGCTGGGAGCCGACGAGGCCGAGGAGCGGCTGTCCCGCCTCGGATCCGGCAGCTAGCGGCCTGGGAAACCAGGGCACCAGGCGGGGGCAGGGTAATGGGACCACCCAAAGTGGCGGCTGTGAAGTGTATGAGCGCCGTTTCCAGCGCCTTTTCATCCCCTCGAACGGGTTGAGATGCGGGGGTCGCACATCGATGCCTGGAACCAAATATCCGCGCGCGAAGTTTGGGGTCGCAGCAGGAGCTGCAGAGATGGCGGGGGACCGGATGGTGACCAGAGTCGTCAGCTCGCGGTATTGGCTGGTTCGCGCCGAGAAGATGCGCCTTCTGGCAGAGAGCGTTAGCGAGCCCTCCGCCAAGCAGGAAATGTTGCGACTAGCGGCAGCCTACCGCTGCTTGGCCGGTGGTTCCGAGGAGCAACTTCCCGCCCCCAAGGCTGGCGGGCCTCACACCCCTCAGCGATAGGCGCCTTGGCGCAAATAGTGCCACCCGAGGTACGTCGATCACCGCGGGGCTTGTCCCCGTGATCGGTCGCGCCGCATACTCCGATCGCCAGGCTTGGGGACGTTGCTCGTGGTCAGCCGGACACCGACCAGAAGGGACATCCTGAGGTTGTCGGCCGCCGGCCTTACAGTGCCGGCCTGCGCGTTTCCCGCCACGCCAGAGGCGAAAGCGAGTGCCGTCATGCTCACGCGCCCCATCCCGAAGACCGCAGAGCCGCTGCCCGTCGTCGGCCTCGGTACGTGGCAGACGTTCGATGTCGGCAGCAGCCGCGCGGACCTCGATCAGCGCAAGCAGGTGCTGCAGGTCCTGATGGAGGCCGGTGGCAAGGTGATCGACAGCTCACCCATGTACGGCCGCGCCGAGGCCGTGGTCGGCACCCTGCTTGCAGAGATGCAAGCGCGCGACAAGGTCTTCCTCGCCACCAAGGTGTGGACCTCCGGCGAGGCCGCCGGCATCGCCCAGATGAGCGCCTCGCTCGCCAAGCTCAGGGCGCCCGCGCTCGAGCTGATGCAGGTCCACAACCTCCTCGACTGGCGCACCCACCTGCGCACGCTGCGCGCCTGGAAGGAGCGCAAGACGTTCCGTTACATCGGCATAACGCACTACACGGTGCCGGCCCTCGACGAGCTGGCGGCCATCATCCGCGCCGAGCCCGTCGACTTCGTGCAGTTCGGCTATTCCATCAACGTGCGCGAGGCGGAGACGCGCCTCTTACCCCTGTGCACGGAGCGCGGCGTCGCCGTCATCGCCAACCAACCCTTCGACAGCGGCGGCCTCTTCGGCCAAGTGCGCGGAAAGGCGCTGCCGGAATGGGCAGCCGAGCTCGACTGCAAGAGCTGGGGCCAGTTCTTTCTCAAGTTCATCCTCGGCCATCCCGCCGTCACCTGCGTGATCCCCGGCACTGCCAAGCCCGATCACGCCCGCGATAACGTTGCCGCCGGCTTCGGCCGCCTGCCCGACGCCGCCCAGCGCAAGCGCATGGTGCAGTTCTGGGACGGCGTGTGAGCGGCGCAGCTTGAGAAGGGGCCGCGTCACGTACGAAGGCGCATGCGGTGCAATTGGCACGATCGCCTGCCAGGCTCAGCCGATGCGCTTGCGCAAGGCGGCCATGTAGGCCCGAATGCGATTGGCGTTCACGCCGTAGTCGCTGCGCCCTTGCCGGCTGGTGGAGCGCATGTCGATGCGACTTCCCGCTTCGTCGCAGGAGACCCTGATCACAATGTCATCGGTGAAACGGAACCAGCGGCTCTGCTGGCTCGCCTCGATATGACCTCGGTCGGGATCCGCGGCCACGACGGTCCAGCCCGGCATGTCTCTCGCCGCGGCAAGGGCATGGCTGAACGCTTCCGATACCGGCAACGCGACCCAGAGCGGTTTCACATCGGGGTAGGCCGCGGTCTGGAGTTGCGGGAGCTCCGGGTCGTCATAGGCGAGATCACCTGCATTCTCGGCGGCACGTGCCGGCAGCGCGGCGCTGAAAGCGGGCGGATTGTCCGTATCGGTGGTGATGTCGTGAATGACCGGCAGGGTGCTGCGCAAACGGGAGTATTGCCAAGGCAGGTAGACGAGGAATGCGCCCAGGCCGAACGCCAGGAACAGCACGCAAAAATCGCGTGGGCGCAACCGCGGCCATCCCAGCCCAAGCGTCGAGACGGATAGCGCGACGGCCGCCGCAGCGACATAGCCGGAAACCGGCATCATCCAGTAGAGGCCGAACCGGTACGGCCACCAGCCGAGCCGCCAACCGAGCGGGGCGCAGGCGAGCACCAGGAAAGCCGCGCCCGCCAGCGTCAGCGCCACTCCAGAGGCAGCTCTCGGCAAATGAATTCTCGGCAATTGCATGCGCACCCGGCGACGGCTTGCTGTGCCAAAGGTGGGGGTGCGCCAGGGGCACTTCAATGTTGCGGCAGGAGCTGCCCCATCGCAGCTGCCAGGGGCGCCGGTGGCGGCGGGGCTGACCGGCTCAACGGAGGTGGGGTGCGGCGGCCCGATTCTTTCGACGCTTTGGGCCTAGTCGCGGTCAATCCTGCAGCGCTGCCGTCACAGCCACCCGCGCGCGGCAAGCTGCACCTTAAGCTCGGTTTCCGCCTCGGCAAGGCGGGCGGCGTCGATCGACCGGAGAACCAGCTGCGTGCCGGGCCGGCCGTCGCGCATGAACGGGTAGCTGCCCATGGACACGTCAGGATAGCGCTTCTGCAGTGCCTGAAACATGTCGGCAATCTCGCCTTCCGGGCGGTGCAGGTCCAGCGCCGATGACAGCATCTTCTTGCCGGTCTTGAGGAACTTTGTGGCCGCATCCAGCATCACATGCATGATGGCGGGGATGCCGGCCATGACGATGACGTTGCCCAGCATGAAGCCCGGCGCGATCGATACGCTGTTCTCCACCAGCTCGGCGCCGAACGGGATGCGCGCCATGCGCATGCGCGCCGCGGTCATCTCCACCCCGCGCCGCTGGAAGTGGGCGCGCATGGGAGCCAGCGCCCGCTCGTCCACGTCGATGCCGACGCCGAACGCCTTGGCAACGGAATCGGCGGTGATGTCGTCGTGCGTGGGGCCGATGCCGCCGGTCGTGAAAACGTAGTTGAAGCGCTTGCGCAGCGCGTTCACCGCATCGACAATCTCTGCCTCCTCGTCCGGGACGATGCGCACCTCCTTCAGCTGGATGCCGATGGCGGTGAGATGGTCGGCGATATAGCCGATGTTCTTGTCCTTGGTCCGGCCCGACAGAATCTCGTCGCCGATCACGATCAGCGCCGCGGTAACGATCCCGTCCGCGAGATCTTGCTTGGCTATCGTCACGGCCCTGCTCCTTCGGCGAGTGCACCGTCCAACCTCAGGACGAGATTGGCATGGGTATGGGCCACGGCTACGTAGCCGCTGCGCTGGAGCGTGGCGAGGAGGTCTCCCTTCCAGGCAGCGCGGTTGTCCTCGATCAAAAGCAGGCGCGGCCAGCGGGCGCGCGGCGCCTCAGCGAGGAACGGCAAGAGGATGCGATCCTCGGCGCCCTCCACGTCGATCTTCATGGCGTCAATGCGCTCCAGCCGCTCCTCATCGAGGAGACCGAGCAGCGTGCGGCATGGCACCTCGATGGCGGCGCCGGCATGGTCGGCGCTGCCGGCAGCCACCGACGACGCGCCGATGTTGCGCCCGTCGACAAACAGGCTGACGCTTCCGTCCCGGTCCGAGAGCGCAACGGGCGCGATCCTGACCCAGTCGATGCCGTTGAGCGTCAGATTGCAGCGCAGCCGCTCAAGCGCGATCGGATGCGGCTCGACGGCCAAAACCGCGCCGCCGCGCCCCACCCTGTTGGCTACGAACAGCGTATAGGCGCCGGCGTTCGCACCGATGTCCACGAACACGAAACCCGGCCGCAGCATGCGTTCGAGAGTGGCAAGCTCCAGCGGGTCGAAGAATTGCGGTGAGGTCATCAAGCGCTTCTCGCTGGCATTGCCGGCGGGATGCAGGCGCATGCGGCTGCCCAAGCGGATCGCGTCGATCGGATGCCGCGACCAGCGCTTCAGCACGGAACGGATAAGCGAGGCGCCGCGCCGGCCTGCCCATGTGCGGGGAAGGCGGTGGCCGATCGCAATGAGGGCCGACTGCATGGGCGAGGGCGCGTAGGCGCCGAAAGGCCGATGCCCGTCAGAATCATAGGCCATGCATCCACCCGGGTTGACTCTTTCGAAGAGAGCCTGCCGTCTCTAGCATGCCGTGCAGGCCAGGCGAAGGCGTTGTGCCGAGGCCGGCCGGGCACATATGATCCGCCTCCATGCGGCTACCCTTCCCGCTACTGCGCGGCACGCTGATCCAACGCTACAAGCGGTTCCTGACCGACGTTCGGCTGGACGACGGGCGGGTCGTCACGGCCACGTGCCCCAATACCGGCTCGATGATCGGTCTGACGGCGCCCGGCTCGACGGTCTGGCTCTCCGAGAGCACCAGCCCCACCCGCAAGTATCCCTACACCTGGGAGCTGGTGGAGGCCGACCTGGGTGCCGGGCCTACTCTGGTCGGCATCAACACAGGCCACCCCAACAAGCTGGTCGCGGAGGCCATCGAGGCCCGGCGCATCAAGTCGCTTGCGGGCTATCCGGGGTTGCGGCGAGAGGTGAAGTACGGTCAAAACAGCCGCATCGATCTTCTGCTGGAGTGCGCCAGGAAGGGGCGCTGCTACGTCGAGGTCAAGAACGTGCACCTCTCGCGTCGGCACGGCCTCGCGGAGTTTCCCGATTCGGTGACGGAACGCGGCGCGAAGCATCTTGCCGAGCTCTCCGCCATGGTGCGCGAGGGTCATCGCGCCGTGATGGTCTTCCTGATCCAGCGCAGCGACGCCAAGCGGCTGGCGCTGGCCCGGGACGTCGATGCCACCTATGGGCAAGCGTTCGACCGTGCGCTGGCCGCCGGCGTCGAGGCCATCGCACTACGCTGCAAGATGGGCCTCGAGGAGATCGTGGTCGACCGCGCCGTGCCCATCATCGGCTGAGTATCCGTGCCGTCCTCCGGCGGCCACACACACGACCCCGAGCTGAGCCCGTCGAAGTTCTACGCTTCCTGGCCGTTGGGCGCCGGAGGGGCGCCGCGCGTCGGCGTGACGCCGGGAATCTGGCGCCAAGGCTTGGCGGTATGATTCTCCTTGGCGTAGAGCTCGGCCAGCAGACCATCGAGGCGCGGATCGGGTGCAGGCTCGCGGTCCTGGCGCTTGCGCTGGCGCTCCTGGGCGCGCCCCGCACTGCTCGTGAAACCGCTCTTCTTGGCGCGACGTCCGCCCGAGATCAGCAGCGGGTGGTCGGGCTGCTCGAGGTCCAGCTCCTCCAGGAAGGTCTCGCGCAGGGCATAGAAGGATTGCAGGATCGCGTCGCGCACGAGGCTGCGCGCCTCGGCGTCCGGCTCTGGGTTCTTGCGCGGGTCGAGCGTCTGCAGCGCGCGGCGCATGTCGTGCAGGGGCGCGTAGGGATAGAGGCCGATCAGCGCGTCCGTCTCGCCGACATTGCGGTAGACCGAACGCATGTTGTCGATGGTCTCGCTCAGCCTGCAGAAGGCCGCCATATACTCCTCGAGCGTCGGGCGCTCGATCTGAGTGTAGGCAAACAGCGCCGACTTCGTGGCGATGATGTCGCGCCATTCCTCCTTGAGCCCGTCGATGAAGCTGGAGCGCTTCTGGAACATGTTTGTGATGTAGGCGACACCACCCGTGGCGATCAGCAGCGACATGTCGCGTAGGTACTCGTAGCCGTCCTTGAGGATCTTCTCGGCGCCGGTTCCAGCGAGGCCCGGTATGTGGTCGGCGATCTTGGCGAGGAAGGAGACGGCGAGCACTGCTGCGAGCAGCACGTAGACGAGCCGCAGCGCCTTCTTAAGGGTCGAGCGAGTCATGAGCGATTTCCCCCGGATGCGGAGCCTCGCCCAGAAGGGCAAGGGCCGAGGGATGCAGCATGGGACGGTACCCAGCTGAAAGTACGGCAACGACGGAGCGAGGCGTCAGCACGTCGACCTCCTGGGCCGCCATCGTGTTCAAAACCAGTGCCTTGTACCCCGCCGGGTCCCACGCCAGGAGGTGACTGCCGACGACGAGATAGGAGCTGCCTTGGCCCTGCTCCTGGGGGTATCGCACGAAGGCGCCGCTGGGAATGTCGGCCAGCCTGGCACGGTAGGTCACCTTGGCCCTGTCAGGCCCGACACGCTCGCCCTGCAACACCTCGTCCATCTCCCCGGCATGCGCCCGCGCCGAACGCCCATACAGCCTGGCCCACAGCCCGGCAAACGCCTCCGCCTCCGCGCGCCGGCACTCGAAGCAGGGGCGATGGCCGGCGGCCAGCGCCGTCGCCTCGTCGAGGAAGAACAGCTCCGTGTAGCGGTTGGGCTGCATGACCTCGCGGTGCCGGTTCTTGAAGGCCAGCACGCAGGCGATCCATTGCTTGGTGGCCCAGCGCCGCGGACCCAGCGTCTGATCCGGCAGATGAAAGGCGCCGCCGCGGTTGCCCATCATCAAGCCGCGGTAGGGGGTGGCGATGATCTCGCCTTCGGGGGTCACGCGGTTCTGGAGGGGCATCCTGCGATCTGTCACACTGCGGGCAGCAGCCAAGGGAGAGGCGAATGTCGCACGCGGCCGTCACGGTGCAAACTGCGGGCAAATACGGGGAGGGCACTGTCCTCGTGACGGTGGACAACAGGGCAAAACTCAACTGCCTGTCGACCGAGCTGATCGTCGCACTCACGCAGGCGTTCACGCGGCTTGCCGCCGACACAGCGCTGCGCGCCGTGGTGCTGACGGGAGCCGGCGACCGCGCCTTCATCGGCGGCGCCGACCTCAATGAGCTCGGCAGCTTCTGCGCCGACGGCGCGCGCCTGTTCATCACCCGGCTGCACAAAGCCTGCAAGGCCATCCGCGACTGCCCGGTGCCGGTGATTGGGCGCATCAACGGCTTCTGTCTCGGCGCGGGTCTCGAGGTGGCGGCGAGCTGCGACATGCGCGCCGCCGCGGACGGCGCCCGCTTCGGCATGCCCGAGGTGCACATGGGCCTGCCGTCGGTCATCGAGGCGGCCCTGCTGCCGGGCCAGATCGGCTGGGGTCGCACGCGCGAGATGCTGCTGACCGGCGCGATCTCGACAGCGGCGGAGGCTCTGCAGATGGGCTTCGTGCAGAAGGTGGCGCCGGCAGCCGAGCTCGATGCGGCAATCGAGCCCTGGCTCGCCGGCATCCGCCGCGCCACGCCCGCAGCGGTCCGCTCGCAGAAGGCGCTGATGGATTGCTGGCAGCGGGTCTCCGTGGAGGAAGGCATCGTCGCCGGCATCGACGCTCTGTCGGAGGCCTACACGACCGGCGAGCCGCAGGCGGCCATCGGCGCGTTCTTCGCTGCCAAGCGCACCGGGCGCGGCTGAGCCGGTCCCGCAGGTCCGCAGGCGGTGGGAAGACGCGCTGGATCCTCAGATCGTGATCTGGGTGCCGATCTCGACCACGCGGTCGGGCGGGATCTGGAAATACTCGCTGGCATCGGCGGCACTGCCCGCCAGCCAGATGAAGAGCAGCTCCTGCCAGCGGGGCATCTGCGAGCGCGAGGTTGGCCGCAGCACCCGGCGCGACAGGAAGAACGACGTGGCGCCGGGATCGATATTGAGGTCGCGTCGGCGGCACAGCGCCAAAGCCTTGGGGACGCTCGGCGTCTCCATGAAGCCGTAGGTGACGCTCACGCGCGTGAAGGTGTCGGACACGGGCTCGACCTCGATGCGGTCGCGGTTGGCCACATACGGCATGTCGGCCGTCTTGATGGACAGGATGATGTTGCGCTCGTGCAGGGCGTGATTGTGCTTGAGATTGTGCATCAGCGCGGAGGGAGCAGCGTCCGGAGTGCCGGTGAGGAAGATCGCAGTTCCGCTGACGCGGTGCGGAGGCTTGGCTTCGAGCTTGCGCACCAGCCACTCGAGGCCGGCATCGTGCTTGCGGGTGGCGGCTGCGAGAATTGCCGTCCCCTTCACCCAGGTCAACATGAGCAGGATGAGCCCCGCCGCGATCACAATCGGCAGCCAGGCGCCCTTGTGAATGTTGAGGCTGGTCGCGGCGACGAAGATCGCATCGATCGCGCCGAACGGGACCATGAGCGCCAGCGCGGACCAGAGCCGCCAGTTCCAGCATTTCCAGATCACGACGAAGCCGAGGATGGCCGACATCAGATTGGTGGTGGCGACGGAGAGCACGTAGGCATGTGCAAGATCCGAGGAGGAGCGAAACACGATGGTGAGAAAGAGGGTGCCGATCAGCAGCAGCCAGTTGACGCGGGGCATGTAGATCTGGCCGGCCAGCGTCTCACTCGTGTGGCGCACCTCCAGCCTCGGCAGGAGCCCGAGCTGGATTGCCTGGCGCGTGATCGAATAGGCGCCCGTGATCACCGCCTGGCTGGCGATGACGGTGGCGGCGGTGGCCATTCCGACCATCGGCAGGCGCAGCATCTCGGGATAGAGCAGGAAGAAGGGGTTCTCGATGGCGGTGGGCTGGGCCAGCAGCAGCGCGCCCTGGCCGAAGTAGTTCAGCACCAGCGCCGGCAGCACGAGGAACAGCCACGCCGCCTGGATCGGCTTGCGGCCAAAGTGGCCAAGATCGTTGTAGAGAGCCTCGGCGCCGGTGATGACAAGGAAGACGGCCGCCAGCGTCACGAGGCCGATCGTCTTGTGCTCGACGAGGAAGAGGATAGCGTGGGCCGGATTTATGGCCCGCAGCACCGCCGGATTGGCGACGATCTGCACGATGCCCGCGGCCGCGATGACGAGAAACCACAGCACCGTGATGGGACCAAACAGGGTAGAGACCTTGGCGGTGCCGCGCCATTGTACGGAAAAGAGCGCAATGAGGACGAGAATGGCCAGGGGCAGAACGAAGGGATCGAGGGCCGGGGTGACGACCTTCAGGCCTTCGACAGCCGACAGCACCGAAAGGGCCGGCGTGATCAGGGTCGAGCCGTAGAACATCGACGCGCCGATGATGCCGAGCACGAGCGCGAAGCGGGTGTTGCGCCCAAGCGCCGAGAACACAAGTGCGGTGAGCGACAGCGTTCCGCCCTCGCCATGATTGTCGGCGCGCAACAGGATGGCGATGTACTTGAGCGTGACGACGATGATCAACGTCCAGAAGATCAGGGAAAGGATGCCGTGCACGACGCCAGCGGTGAGCACGCCGTCGGGCCCGACGGCGGCGGCTACCGCCTCGCGCATGGCGTAGAGGGGACTGGTGCCGATGTCGCCATAGACGACGCCGACGGCGCCGAGCGTCAGCGGCCAGAAATGCTTGGCATGCGGATCAGGGTCATCGGCGGTGGACGGAACCGAAACAATCGCTTTGGCCATTGCTGCCCTCGGATCGGTCCGCTTCCGCTTGGCACCGACAGTATCGCGCCCTGCGAAGCAAACCCCGGATCGTCCGCCGAGGTCCTAGCACGTTTTGCCGCGGCCCGCGTCATATCAGTCGAACCTGGCGGGCACTGGCGAAGCGTTGGTGAGAAGCTTTGATGAATGGAGGGTGATAGGGCATGGCGCCATGCCTGCCGAGGGATGACAAGGAGCGGGAACCGGCTCTTGTCTAAGGTCGGGGCGCGGCGAGATGGCGCGCACGCCAGCGCCCATAGCGCCAGGGGGCCAGCGGGTGGCGGTCGCGCGAGATGTCTGGGGCAGGGTCGAACCCGTGAGTGCCCCAGGGATGGCAGCGGCACACGCGCGAGAGGGCGAGCCAGCCGCCGCGCCAGGCGCCGTTGCGGTCGATGGCATCGAGCGCGTACTCGGAACAGGTCGGCAGATGCCGGCACTCCCAGCCGATGAGCGGCTTCAGGGTCCAGCGATAGACATGCACGGGCGCCTTGGCGACCGCCTTGGCGAAGTCTGCGGCCGAGGACCCGCGGAGCGAGGTCATGGCTGGCATGCGCCTCACGCTTGCGCCGCAGCGGGCTCGCCCTGATGCTTGGCCTCCGCCTTGGCCAGAGCCGCCTCGACCGCATCGAACACCAGCAGCGTCGAGGCATGGCGGGCCTTGTAGTCCTTGACGGGCTTGAGCACGGCGAGATCGCCCCAGCGCCCGTTGGGTGCCGGCCCTCCGGCCTTGAGCATGGCCCGCATGGCGTTGCCGATCTCGCGCAGCTCCGCAGCACTGCTACCGACGATGTTGCGGGCCATCACGGAGGCCGCCGCCTGGCCCAGCAGACATGCCTTCACCGTCTGGCCGAAGGCGCTGACATGGTCGTTCTCGACCTTGAGATCGACCGTGACGGTGGAGCCGCACAGCTTGGAATGGGCCGTGGCCGTTGCGTCCGGGTCGACCAGCCGCTCGCCGCTCGCGATGTTGGCGGCGAGCTCCAGGATTTTCTGGTTGTAGATCTCGCTCAGCTGCGTCATTCGATTACGCGAAGCCTCGTGCCGTATCTGCCCACCCTACTCCCGGCCAATGCTCCTGCCCGTCCTTAGCCGCGGCATCGGCCAAGTTCG
This sequence comes from Hyphomicrobiaceae bacterium, assembly GCA_050248715.1. Lineage (GTDB taxonomy): Bacteria > Pseudomonadota > Alphaproteobacteria > Rhizobiales > Hyphomicrobiaceae > AWTP1-13. The sequence continues at coordinate 36,872 of JBFWRV010000024.1, forward strand.
CGCCCGACGCCATCATGGCGCAGGTTTCCTTGCCCGGCCCTTGCCGGCATACTATATCCGGCGATCATACCGTGGCATGGCCCAAACCTTCAAACCGCGCGAGCCCTTGCCTCGCAAGGCATATCGCGTCTGCCACCGAAGATTTCAACGCCCAACAACCCGCGAGCCGACTGCACAGCCATGAATGACATCGCAACGAGGAAGGGCGCCATCTCCTTGAAGCCGCCATCCGCGCGCCGACGGCCGTCGCAGGCCGAGGTGGAGGATGCGGTGCGCACCTTGATCGCCTGGACCGGCGACGACCCGGCCCGCGAGGGCTTGCGGGACACGCCGCGCCGGGTTGCAGCGGCATTCGAGGAGTACTATGCGGGCTACCGCCTCGACCCCAACGAGGTGCTGTCCAGGACCTTCGACGAGGCATCCGGCTACGACGACCTCGTCATGCTCCGCGACATCCGCGTGGAGAGCCATTGCGAGCACCACATGACGCCCATTCTCGGCGTGGCGCACGTGGCCTATCTGCCGCACGGCCGCATCGTCGGCATCTCCAAGATCGCGCGCGTGGTGGAGATCTTCACCAAGCGGTTGCAGACGCAAGAGGCCATGACGGCGCAGATCGCCGATGCCATCGAGGCTGCTCTCGCCCCCCGTGGGGTGGCCGTGCTGATCGAGGCGGAGCATCAGTGCATGTCGATGCGCGGCGTGCGCCAGCCTGACGTCAAGACCATAACGACGCGGTTCACCGGTGCGCTCGAGTCGGAGGCAAGCTACCGCGACCGCTTCCTGCAGATGGTGCATGGGGCGCGCGGCTAGAGCATTTTCCGCCTGCTCCGATCCCGATCGACGATATGATCCCTGTCATCCCGGCCGAGGGCGACAGCCCGAGAGCCGGGACCCTGGTCACCGATCTCCGAGCGGACGGGCTTGACCCCTGGGTCCCGGTCATTTCGCTGACGCAAAATTCCCGGATGACAGTCCTAACCACCGCACCTGCGGAGTGCCCCATGTCTCCCCCAGCCGCACCCATGTTTGCTGCTCGCGGATCGACTGCGGAGATCGAGACAAGCCTCGCGTTCCAGCCGAAGTTCGATGCCAATGGGCTGATTGCCGCCATCGTCACGGACGCGGTATCGGGCGACGTGCTGATGTTCGCGTGGATGAATGCGGAGGCTCTCGCACTGACGCTGGAGACGCGCCTCGGCCACTTCTGGAGCCGCTCGCGCGGCAAGCTCTGGAAGAAGGGCGAGGAGAGCGGCAACCTGCTGCGCGTGAGCGAGCTGCGCACTGATTGCGACCAGGACGCCCTGTGGCTGAAGGTGGTAGTGGAGGGGACCGGCCTTGCCTGTCATACAGGCGCGGCCTCTTGTTTCTACCGGTCGGTGCCACTCGGCCTGCCGCCCTCGCCGGCACTGGCTCTCGAGCGCGCTTAAGGTTTCTGCAACTCTCTCCTGTCGCCCGACCGCAGGGCCGCGCCATACTGCAGCGCACGAGCACGCGGCACGCCCTTAAGGCCGCCGTTAATCCTTCCGTAGGGCACATTTAATCCCTCGCCGCTAAAGTCGACGGGAAAGCTGCGGAAGGGTGGCCGGACCTTGCGCGCGCCTACGGCACAAGGCTCGAGCTATGCGTGACGGGGGCCCAGCAATGGGTGAGTGCAGAATTGGATTGGCGCTCGGAGGCGGATCCGCCCGGGGATGGGCGCACATCGGCGTGCTGCGGGCGCTCAACGCCGCCGGAATCTACCCCGACATCGTCGCCGGCACCTCGATCGGCGCCGTGGTGGGCGGGTGCTACGTGGCCGGGGAGCTCGGCGCGCTCGAAGGATTTGCGCGCGGCCTGACCCGGCGCAAGGTGCTGGGCTTCCTCGACTTCAATTTCTCCGGCTCCGGCCTGATCAACGGCCGGCGCCTGTGCGACACCCTCGACGACAGGCTCAAAGGGATCACGATCGAGGACATGTCGAAGCGTTTCGTGGCCGTTGCGACGGAGATCGGTACGGGCCATGAGATCTGGCTCTCGCGCGGCCGGCTCGTCGATGCCATGCGAGCCTCGTACGCGCTGCCCGGCATATTCAGGCCCGTCGCCATCAACGGGCGCTGGCTGTTCGACGGCGCACTCGTCAATCCGATCCCCGTGTCGGTGTGCCGGGCGCTTGGCGCGCGCTACGTGATCGCGGTGAGCCTGGCCGCCGACTCCTATCGCGGCACCGTGGTTCCGCACATGGAAGCCGTGGAGGAGCCGCCGCCCGATACCCCCGCGACGGAGGCCGAGACAGGCCTCATCGCCCGCAACGGCCGGGCCGTAAAAAAGCTGCTGCAGCGCCAGATCTTCGGGCGTGACAGCGGACCCGACAACGGCCCCGGCATCTCGCGCGTGATGATGGAAGCCTTCAATATCGTACAGGACCGCATCGCCCGGTCGCGGCTCGCCGGCGATCCCCCCGACGTGATCATTCAGCCGCGCATGCCGGCCTTCGGCCTGTTCGACTTCCACCGCGCCGAAGCGCTGATCGAGTGCGGCGCCGCCGCGACCAAGCGCGAGATCGAGGATATCAAGTTCGAGATCGCGGCACGCCGGGGTGATGCTGCGGTTGTGGCGGGCATGGCGTAGGCTGCAAGAGCCAAGCGCATTGCACCGATTTACGCGGCCCCCGCGGCCTCGCCTTTTTGCGCCCTACCGGCTCAGCTGTGCGTGATGTAATCGCGCATGGCGGTGGCTTCCATCTCCACCTCGGCCACATGGTGCTTGACCACGTCCCCGATCGAGACGATGCCGACAAGCGCTCCATCGGTGATGACGGGCAGGTGGCGGAACCGGCGCGCCGTCATCATCGCCATAAGCTCATCGAGCGTGTCGGCCTCCTGGCAGGTGTCGACTTGCCGGGTCATCATCTCCGATACGGGCCGCACCAGGCATTCGGCGCCCTCGGTTGCGAGCGCGCGGATGATGTCGCGCTCCGAGACGATGCCGGCTACCTCGCCCCGTGACCCGACAACGACCACGGCGCCGATTCGCTTGGTCGAAAGTCTCTGGGCTGCCTCCAGCAGAGACGCGGTGGGGCTCACGGTGCTCACCGCCCTGCCCTTCTGCTTCAGTATTGCAGCTACGTTCATGCGCTCTTTCCTCCCATCCGCGACAACCGCGAACGGGCCGCAGCACCGAATGCGCGCATCTCGTCTCGGCCGCGCCTGTCGTGCTGTACGCCGTCGGCCGGCTGTCACATGCCTGGCCCTCCGCCTGGACGGCGATAGTTAGTGACTTTCGCCGAACGCGCAAGGCACCTATTCCGCGCCTGCAGCATCATCTCTAACAAGGCCTTGCGGCTTGGCGAGGGGCGGCGGCGGACGGTCGAAGAAGCCATAAAGCAGGAACCCGGCATAGAAGCCGCCCAGATGCGCCTCCCAAGCCACCCCGGCCGCCTCGATGAAGGCGCCCGCACCTTGGGCCAGCAGCACGTTGAGCGCCGTCCAGCCGATGATGACGACGAGCATGCGCCGGTCCTGCAGCGCCTCGGCGAGCGTCATCAGAGGGATGCGGCGTATGCTTTCAATGGTATCGGGCCCGCGCAACGCGGCGCCGCGGAGGACGAAGCGCAGCGCCGCACCCATCAGGCCGGAGATGGCCCCCGACGCCCCCACCACCACGACCCGCTCTGTCCCGTTGACGGCGAGATAGACCAGGGCGCCGGCGATGCCGCAGATGAGGAAGAAGACGAGAAATCTCAGCGCGTCCGTGCGGCGCGCGATGGGGGTTCCGAACGCCAGCAGCCAGGCCGAGTTGATGCCCAGATGAGCCAGGTTCCCATGCACGAACTGGTGTGTGACGAAGGAGGTGTAGGTGGTCACATGCCCGCCCGGCAGATCGCCCGCCAAGGCGCCCATGCGCGCGGGAATGAACGCCAGCGCCAGCATGAGCCACTCGCCCTCCTCGGTCGGCAGCACGACCCACAGCAGCAGGTGCACGGCAGAGAAGATCACCAGCAGCGCCAGCACGATGCCCGGCACGTTGAAGATCGGTTGGCGTTGGCTCAAGGGAGACGCACTCCAGCGAGGCTGAAAGAGTGCCGCAGCGGCTAACACGCCGGCCTCGCGGCTGACAACCCTAACGCCAACTCGCAGACCCGGCGATCCAGGCTCCACCCATGCGCCATCCGCCCATGGCACGGATGCTGCTGCCCAGCCCCTGACGAAGGCCAACTACCGTTTCATTTCGGCACGCCCGGGCGGGCCGGGGGGATTTGACGGGCGAGCGAGCGCATCAGGGTGGACGCATGGGCATGAAGCAGAATTCCCCCCAGGCACTGTACAGCTACTGGAACCAGGTGCGGGCAGGCCGTCAGGCACCCCAGCGCCTGGAGATCGAGCCGTCGCAGATTGCGGGGATCCTGTCCGAGACCTTCATGCTCGAACGCATCGATGCCGCAACGTATCAGTTCCGGTTGGCGGGGACCCGGCTCTGCGAGCAGTTCGGCCGGGAGCTGCGCGGCACGAACTTCCTCGACGGCTGGGATGCGGATGGTCGCCGCACCTTGCAGGGGCTCCTTGTGGCGGTGTGCGACCAGGCCGCAGGCCTTTCCCTCACGCTCGAGGGCGCCACCGACGACCGCCGGCGGGTGGAGTTCGAGGCCATGCTGCTGCCGCTGACCCATGGCGGCACCAAGATCAGCCGGATCATCGGCGCCATGAGCGCCACGATGACGCCGTACTGGCTCGGCAGCGATCCCCTGCGCAGCCGCCGCATCGAGCGCCACCAGCTCATCTGGCCGGACGGCCGGCCGCATGCGCTGATCTCGCGCGCGAGCGGGCAGACACCCTTCGCCGCGGCAGTGCCGGCCCGCAGCAACACCTCCGACCGGCGCCAGTTTCGCGTGGTCGAGGGCGGGCGTCCCACAGGCAAGCCGGACAAGCGCTGACTGCCAAACCCGCGGTCAAGGTGAACGGCGGCGGCAGGTTCTGGTGACCGCGGCCGGGCACGGCGCGGGAGAGACGCGCCCGGCGTCCCACCGTGAGACATCAATTAGCGCTTCCTTAAGCCACGGCCCGCATAGTGGCCTAGACCGCTCGTTAACGCGGTGCGTGCTCCCTGGAACTTTCGCATGCAACCGCTACGGCGAACGGACACCCGCACGAACACGATGCTCGTCAAAGAGATGACATTCGCTCGCCGCTCGCAAGGCGTCCTCTCCCGGATCGTACCAGATCGCCGGCGCCACAAGCGCATCGCGGTGACCCTGCTCGGGCGCTTCATGCGGGCCAACAAGGAGGAGCACCCCTGCAAGCTGATCGACATTTCCGCCGGCGGCGCGGCCATCGCCTGCTCGACGACGGTCGCGGTCGGTGAGCGGGTCGTTGCCTATTTCGACCACATCGGCGGCATCGAGGGCGAAGTGGTGCGCGAGTTCGAGGGCGGCTTCGCTTTCAAGATCAGCGCTACCCAATACAAGCGCGAGAAGCTTGCGGCGCAACTGACGTGGCTTGCCAACCGCGCCGAACTTGCCGCGGAGGGGCGGCGGCACGAGCGCATCACGCCCACCAACGGGGAGGCTGTGCTGCAGCTGGCGGAAGGCATCGTGCTCACCTGCCGTGTGCTCGACGTCTCCATCTCCGGCGCCTCGATCGCCACGCCGGCCCGGCCCGAGATCGGAACCGAGGTCATGCTCGGCAAGCTGCGCGGACGTGTCGTGCGGCACCATTCTCAGGGGTTCGGCGTTCAATTCATCGACATCCAGAATCCGACGGCGCTGCGGCGTTCCTTCGGCTGACGGGTCCCGCAGGGCTCAAAGTGAGAACATGATGAAGGATCGGTGATCGAGCAGCCGGCAAATCGAGACAAGTATCGAGAAAACTTGGCTCGAAGTGAGGGCTGGCCGCTCAGCAAATCGCAGAACGGCTGCAGTACATTGGCGGCGTTGGGTTGAGGGTCGGGGCATGAAACTGGTACGCGTGATAATCCTCGCAGCGTGTGTGGGGGCACCTGCCCTGGCTGGCGACGCATCGGCCAATCCGGCTGCATTGCCGCGCGAGCAGGACCGCAGCTCACCCTACATGCGCGTGTTCGCCGTCACGCAGCCGCCCTACGGCTTCGTGCACTTCTGCGCGCGCGTGCCCCAGGAATGCAAGCAGGGCCCGCTGGAGGAGCAGCGCTTCTCCGCCACCCCCGCGCGCCTGAGCGAGCTCGACGCCATCAACCGGGCCGTGAACCGGGAGATCGAGCCGGCAACCGACATGGAGATCTACGGCGTTGCCGAATACTGGACTATCCCCACCACGCGCGGCGACTGCGAGGACTATGCGCTGCTGAAGCGCAAGCGCCTGTTGGCGCGGGGCTGGCCGGCGAGCGCATTGCTGCTGACTGTGGTGCGCGATGAGAAAGGCGAAGGCCACGCCGTGCTCACGGCGCGCACGGTGCAGGGCGACTTCATCCTCGACAACAAGGTCGACGAGGTGAAGTCATGGAACCGCACCGGCTACGAGTTCATGATGCGCCAGTCCTACCTCAATCCGCAAATCTGGATGTCGCTCGATCCGCGCGAGGCTGGACCCGGCATGCCGATGGCGGGCGTGCGCAGCGAGCGATAGAGCCGCGAAGGCGCGTGCGGGGCGCCAAAAACGGAAGCCGCATTGCGCCGAACCACGCGAAGATCGCTGCCATGCGCTGCGCTTTTTTCACCCTACGGGCTGGCGCTGGCGGCGGCAGGAGCCTTCACGCGTCCTCGAGGTCGAGCTCCAGGATCGCCATCTGAAACTGGTAGCAGAGCTCGCCGTCCTCGTTGTCGACGGTGAGCGTGCCGACGAAATCCTCGCCGACATAGACCTCGGCCGAGTCCTTGATCTTCGGGCGCGCGCGCACGGACAGAGTCTTGGTGCCGAACACCTTGCGCATGTAGGCCTGCACGCGCACCATCTCTCGCGGATTCACCGGGTCGTTCTCCTTGGAGCAGAATCGTTTGCGACCGAAGCACGCGCTCCGATCACGCTTCGGTGGTTTGCAGCGGGCCCAATCAACCCGAGGCTACCGCGGTTTCTAGCTGCCGCAGCCGCAGTCGTCGGGCAGCAGCCTCTGGTCCATGGTCCGGGCGGGCTCTGGGCAGCCCGCCGGTCCTACCACCTTGGCGGGCACGCCGGCAACGGTGGTCTCCGGCGGTACGTCCTTGAGCACGACGCTGCCCGAGGCGATGCGGCTGCAATTTCCAACCGTGATGTTGCCGAGCACCTTGGCACCAGCGCCGATCATGACGTTGGCGCCAATCTTGGGATGGCGGTCGCCTGTCTCCTTGCCGGTGCCGCCGAGCGTGACGCCCTGCAACAGGGAGCAGTTGTCGCCGACGGCCGCCGTCTCGCCGATGACGATACCGGTGCCGTGATCGAACATGATGCCGATGCCGATCCTGGCCGCCGGATTGATGTCCACGCCGAAGATGCGCGAGCTCTGGCTCTGCAGATAGAGGGCGAAGTCGCGCCGGCCGAGCTTCCACAACTCATGCGCGAAACGGTGCGTGACGAGGGCATGGAAACCCTTGAAGTAGAGCAGGGGCTCGATGTAGCGGCTGCAGGCGGGGTCGCGGTCGTAGACGGCGGCGAGGTCGGCGCGGAAGGCGCGGCCGAGCTCAGGGTGGTCGGCGAGCACCTGGTCGAACGTCTGGCTGATCAGCCCGGCATCCACATCGGAATGATTGAGGCGCTGGGCCAGACGGTGGCAGACGGCGTCCTCGAGCCGGCTCTGGCTCAGGATGGTGGCGTAAATGAACCCACCAAGCGCGGGTTCCGTGCGCGCGACCTCATCGGCCTCCCGGCGCAGTTCGATCCATATCGGGTCCACGGAGGCGATGCCGGCCCGCTGGGCCATGCGGGAGTTGGATGCCATGTGCCTCTCCTAGAGCGCCAGACTTGGATGTCGTTCTTCTGCTGCGTCTTGTACGTTTCTCTTTGGTGCTGCTCCCCAAGCAGGTAGCGATGCGCCAATGTCCCGTCAATGCGCCGCAGCAAATTCCCCTTCCGGCGGTTGCGTTAACGCGCCGGAGGCAACGCCGACCTTCTCCTGCCGCATGGGCTGGCCGCCCGCTCCGAGCTCTCCCTTGGCGGGATGACGGGCGCACCGTACCCGGAGAACAGCTTACGCCGATTTGTTCTTGGCCTCGGCCTCGATCTGCTGAACCGCCGAGGTCAGGAAATCTCCCATGGTCTTGCGCAGATCAACGTCGGAGACGGCTACGCCCTTGTCCTGGAAGTCTTTCTTCAACTTCTCAAAGACGTCGTTGTCACCCTTCTGGGCGAGGTCCGCCTTGCGCACGGCCTTCACGTAGTCGTCCAGGGCCGCACCAGACAAACCAAGCTTTTCGGCTGCCCATTCCCCCAGCAACCGGTTCCGCCGGGCCTCCGATTTGAACTTAAACTCCTCATCCATCGCGAATTTCTTCTCGAAGGACTTCTCGCGCTCGTTAAAGGTGCTCATTCCGATCTCCGTCCGGCCGAAGGTTCACTAGACGTTCTAGCGATGCAGGGTCCTAGCAGGCATTACCTGATGGGCGGCAACCAATCAATCAAGAGTGCAGATGACCGTTGTGGTCCCCGGGCCCGTGTCGATTGTTTCCGCACCCACGTTCGGCTAGTGTCCGAACGGGTCCAGGCACGGGACCCGACCCTCGTCGTGCGCTGCAGCATGAAAAATCATGCTGTAATTTCAAAGGGGCACCAGTTCCCAAACTCGCCCACCCAACGGACACAAACGCAGGCATGAGGATGCATAGAATGAACAGGCGGCGACGCGTCTACGAGGGCAAGGCGAAGGTTCTCTACGAAGGCCCGGAGCCCGGCACGCTGATCCAGCACTTCAAGGATGACGCGACCGCCTTCAACAACAAGAAGCATGCGCTGATCGAGGGCAAGGGCGTGCTCAACAACCGCATCTCCGAGCACATCTTCAGCAAGTTGGGCGAGATCGGCGTACCGACGCATTTCGTGCGCCGCCTCAACATGCGCGAGCAGCTGATCCGCGAGGTTGAGATCATTCCGCTCGAGGTCGTGGTGCGCAACGTGGCCGCCGGCTCGCTGGCGCAGCGCCTGGGCCTCGAAGAGGGTAAGCCGCTGCCGCGCTCGATCATCGAGTTCTACTACAAGAACGATGCGCTTGGCGATCCGATGGTGTGCGAGGAGCACATCACCGCCTTCGGCTGGGCAAACCCCGCCGAGATCGACGAGATCATGGCGCTGGCGCTTAGGATCAACGATTTCCTGGTCGGCCTTTTCTGCGGCATCGGCATTCGCCTCGTCGACTTCAAGGTGGAGTTCGGCCGCCTTTGGGAGAACGAGCAGATGCGCGTCGTGCTCGCCGACGAGATCAGTCCCGACTGCTGCCGGCTGTGGGATGCGGCAACCTCCGACAAGCTCGACAAGGACCGCTTCCGCCGCGATATGGGCGGCGTGCTCGAGGCTTATCAGGAAGTCGCGCGCCGGCTCGGCGTGCTCACCGAGAACCCGCGGCCTAAGGGCAGCGGGCCGGTGCTCGTGAGCTCCAAGCCGAACTGAACGCAAAACGAAGAAGGGAGTAGGGAGCGGGGAGTGGGGAATAGCGAATAGCTCGGAGGCATGCTGAACGCGCCGACTATTCCCTATTCCCTATTCCCTACCCCCTAGCGATAGCATGAAGGCGCGCATCCGGGTGACGCTCAAGACGGGAGTGCTCGACCCGCAAGGCAAGGCCATACAGAACGCCCTGGCGAGCCTCGGGTTCACGGGCGTGGACGACGTCCGTCAAGGCAAGTACATCGAGGTCGACCTTGCCGAGGCCAATGAGGGCAAGGCGCGCGAGCAGGTAGAGAGGATATGCAAAGAGCTTCTCGCCAACACGGTGATCGAGAACTACGCCTACGAGCTCGGCGACTAGCGGCACAGGTCGCATGTGCCGCGCTGGCGGCGCTGGCAATAACTGCGGGACGAGCGGCCGTAAAGGCCGCCGAGACGAAGTCCTTTGCCAGCGAGGAGTTCCACTACACCGTCGCCCTGCCTGCGGGTTGCAGATACGAAGAGGGCCCCGGCACGCTCGATGCGGTCTGCTCGCCCGACCTTGACGCGGCCAAGAGCACGACGGCCAACAGCGCCGCGGCCCTGGTGCTCGAGGTGAGCGTGGAGAGCGTGCGCGACGATACCGGAAAGCAGGTGGCCGACCTCGCCCAAGGCTACGGCGAGGCCGAGTTCAAGGCCGAGCTGCCGGAAGCGGTCTGCGGGGAGCCGGAGCGTACGCGCGTGAAGATCACAAACGCCAAGCAGGTTCTCGAAACGACGCGAGTCGTGTACACGGCCGATGTGACCTGTCCCGAAATCAGGTTCTTGGGATTGGGCGAGCGCCGCGCCCTGGTGCAGTTCCTGCTGACGCCGGGCCTGCGCTACCGTTTGATGGCCCGCGCCCAGGCAGAGGATTTCGAGGAGCGCAAGGAAAGCGTGGACGCATTCTTCGCGAGCTTCCGTTTCCTGCCGGAGGGCAAGAAGAGCCAATGAACACCGCCGTCGTCGTCTTTCCCGGCTCCAACTGCGACCGCGACGTCAAGGTCGCGCTCGAGGCGGTCACGGGGCGACCGGTGAACATGGTGTGGCACGCCGATACTGCGATACCCTCCTGCGACCTGATCGTGCTGCCGGGAGGCTTCGCCTACGGCGACTACCTGCGCTGCGGCGCCATGGCGGCCCACTCGCCCATCATGCGCGACGTGGTCGCAAAGGCGAAAGCCGGAACCCCCGTTCTCGGCATCTGCAACGGCTTCCAGGTGCTGACCGAGACCGAGCTGCTGCCGGGGGTGCTGATGCGCAACGCCTCGCTCAAGTTCGTGTGCCGGGACGTGCACCTGAAGGTGGAGCAGGCCAATACGATCTTCACCAGCCGCTACGCCGAGGGCGAGGTGATCCGCATCCCCGTCGCGCACGGCGACGGCAACTACTTCGCCGACGTGGCCACCCTCGATGAGCTGGAGGCAGAAGGCCGCGTCGTGCTGCGCTACGTCGACGAGGCCGGCGACTGCACGGACGCGGCCAACCCGAACGGCGCCCAGCGCAGCATCGCCGGCATCTGCGACCCCACGCGGCGGATTCTCGGCATGATGCCGCATCCCGAGCGGCTGTTCGAGCCGATGCTCGGCGGCAGTGACGGGCGCCGGCTGTTCGAGAGCCTTCTCGCCAGCGTGCATTGAGGGGACGCTGCGGGGCGCGACATGACGTTCGTACCCGACGCGCCGGTGCTCCTTGCCTTCACGCTCGCCGGCTTCGTGCTGTTCATCACGCCGGGACCGGACATGAGCCTGTTCCTGGCCAAGACCATTGCCGGTGGCCGGCGCGCCGGCATCGCGGCCATGACGGGCACGAGTCTGGGCTGCATCGTGCATTCGCTGCTGGCGGCGTTCGGGCTCTCCGCGCTGATCGCGGCGTCGCCGACCATGTTTCTGGCCCTCAAGATCATCGGGGCGGTGTATCTGCTGTGGCTTGCCGTGGACGCCGTCCGCAACGGCTCCTCGCTCAATGTCGCGGCCGGGACGCCCGAGGCGGCTCGGGTGTGGGCGAACCTGGCGCTCGGCTTCACCGTCAACCTGAGCAACCCCAAGGTCGTGCTGTTCTTCGTGACCTTCCTCCCGCAGTTCGTGGACGCGCAGGACCCCCATGCGGCGGGCAAGCTGCTGTTCCTCGGCCTCTACTTCGTCGTGCTGAGCTATCCGCTGGCCGTGCTCCTGATCCTCGGCGCGGATCGCCTGGTCGGCGCGCTCAGGCGGCGCCCCCGCGCGCTGCGCGCCATCGACTGGCTATTTGCCGGCGTGTTCAGCGCGTTCGCCATCAAGGTGCTGGCAACGCAGTCCAAGTGACACCGGCTCGAAGGCGAGACCCGCGGATACGACTGTGCGCAGCGCGACAGCACTCACGCGTCATCGGGCGGCAGCGGAGGTAGATCGGTGCTATGCGCTTCGCTTTTGCACTCTACGACCATCGTCATTCCCACGAGCACGCGAGCGCGTCGGCGGGAATCCGGCCGGGAATGCATCGCACCGAACCCCCCGCATGCGGGGCGCGAGGGGAGTTGCGCGAGCCGGGCTCAGTGCCCCGGGCGGGCGGAGGGGAATGTCAACGCGGGCCCGATCGGCTCCGCATCGAGGCGCACGGCGATGCCTTCGAGCGAGTCCCTTGCCGCGGGGTACTCGTTCATCACGTGCGGGTCGTGACCCGGCACGATGTGCCGCGGCGAGGGCGCAAGCCGCTCCAGCGTGCGGTAGGCATCGAGCATCTGGCCGATGTGGAAGGCCGTGGTGAACGGCCGGTTCGTGGCCATGTTCTCGTAGTAGTGCGTGGCGTCCGAGGCGAGCACCAGCCAGCCGCGCTTGGTGTGCACGCGCACCGACTGCAGCCCGTCGGAATGGCCGTAGGTCGGGTGCAGCGTGAGGCCGGGCGCCACCTCGACCTCGCCCGCGTGCATCTCCACCCGGCCCTTGAAGTTGAGCCGCACCATGCCGACCACGTCCTCGACGTGGAAGCTGTGGCCAATGCGGGGGTAGCGCATGTATTTGCCAGTCGCATAGGCCATCTCGCGCTCCTGTAGGTGGAAGCGCGCATTCGGGAACTTGTGGAAGTTGCCGACGTGGTCGTAGTGCATGTGGGTGAGGATCACGTCGCGCACAGCACCCGCGTCTACCCCCAGTAGCGCAAGGCTGTCTATGGGGCAGCGCAGGAACGTGCGCTTCCTCTCCCTGGCCATCTCGGCCGTGAAGCCCGTGTCGATGACGTAGGCGCCGCCGGCGCCTAGCGCCAGCCAGACGTAGTAGTCCATGGGCATGGGCCCGTCGTGCGGATCGCCGCCGATGAAGTGGTCGCGCCGTTGCGCGTCGCGCGTGGCATAGCGCAGGGCGTAGACTTCGTACTGCGGCAGCGGTGTGGTCATCGGCGGCGCACCCTCTCGCAAGTCTGCTGGTCGCCATCACCCTAACGCATCGGCCGGACCGGTAGTAGACCTTGGCCCTGCTCGGTCGTTCGGCTCGGCCGGCAGGGACGACCAACAAGAAGCCGAAGGAGGACGCCGAAGGAGGAAGCCCAATGCAGTCGACACGACGCACCTTCATGACGGCGAGTGCTGCGGCGCTGGCAGTCACAGCGGCGGCGCCGCGCGCCTTCGCCCAGTGGCGGATGAACGACCGCTATCCCGACCCTGCCGTGGAGCTGCTCGATCCGAGCTTCGGCAAATACCGCCTCGCGCTCGCCAGCGTCGAGCGCATCGCCACGGGCATGCGGTGGTGCGAGGGCCCCGTGTGGTTCGGCGACGGCCGTTCCCTCTTCTGGAGCGACATCCCCAATAACCGCATCATGCGCTGGCAGGAGGAGACCGGCGCCGTCAGCGTATTCCGTCAGCCCTCCAACAACGCCAACGGCAACACGCGCGACCGCCAAGGGCGGCTCATCACCTGCGAGCACGATACGCGCCGCGTCACGCGCACCGAGTACGACGGCACCATCACGGTGCTGATCGACAAGTTCGACGGCAAGCCGCTCAACTCGCCCAATGACGTCGTGGTCAAGTCGGACGATACGATCTGGTTCTCCGATCCACCGTTCGGCATCCTCGGCAACTACGAGGGCACCATGGCGACGCCCGAGCTGCCGACAAACGTCTACCGGCTCGATCCCAAGACCGGACGAGCCACCGTGGTGGTGGGCGATCTTCGGCCCAACGGCCTGGCGTTCTCGCCCGACGAATCCAAGATGTACATCGTCGATGCCTCCGTCACGCCGCGCGTGATCCGCGTGTACGACGTCACCGACAACGGAACGAAGCTCTCCAACCCCCGGCCCTTCATCGCCGCCGAGCCGGGCGGCACGCCCGACGGCTTCCGCCTCGACATCGACGGGAACCTCTGGTGCGGCTGGGGCATGGGCAACGAGAAGCAGGACGGCGTGAAGGTGTTCGATCCCACCGGCAAGCCGATCGGCTTCATCGCGTTGCCGGAACGCTGCGCCAACGTCTGCTTCGGCGGCGTCAAGCGCAACCGCCTCTTCATGGCCGCGAGCCACTCGGTCTATTCGCTCTACGTCAACACCCAGGGCGTGCGCGGCGGTTGACGGAACTCACCTCACCTGGCGGGCGGGGTCAGCTGCGCTGAGCCTGGCGCGGCTGAACACCGCACCGCTCCATCGGCAGCGCCGTCGTCGACCAGCGATCCTTGGTCACGATCACGACGTACCGCCGGCAGCTCGGCGCGGCGCCGGGCACGAAACGGACCTGGAAGTGCGCAAGTTCGGGCTTGCGCTGGCGCGGCCACACGAACACGCCGTCGTCGGGCGTCTCGGCGACGGCCGTCTTTATGGCGATCCCGGCGTTGCGGTAATCCTCCTCCGACAGCCGGGCCAGCACCGCGCGCGACAGATTGGGATGCAGGCCCACGGCCTCGGCGCGCACCTGCAGCGGGTCGGCCGGATCGGCGCGCGGGGGCTGCCAGGCCTCGTCCTTGTCCCCGTCGGTGGTTTCAGCCTCCGGTGGCGGAGCGCGCGTCGCTTCCGGCACCCGTTCCTCGAACTTCGGCGCGGGAGAAGGAATGACCGCGGCACTCAGGGTCGCTGTGGGCGGCGGAGGGGCGGCGATGGCTCGCGGCCTGTTGGCTGGCGCCGTTGCTGCAGCCGTCGGCTCGCCCGGAGCGCGCAATCTTTCGTCCACCACACGCGCCAATGCCGAGGCCTGCGCATAGGACCAGTCTAGCCAAGTCGGGTCCTTCCAAACCGCCCAGCCGGCCGCGATGAGACCGAGAAGCACAAAGCCGCGCGCGACGACATTGCCGTGCCTGCGCGCGACAGGTCCGCCGATCCTGTCGCCGGGGCGCATATCCCCATACCAGGGGTCGTCGGCATAGTCGTCATCGTACGCCGCGCGTGATCGGGACCGCCGAAAGCCGAACACCATCGAACCTACCCGTCTCTAGGTATCAGGGCTCCCGCAGTTGCATAGGCTCCAGTTTTTCCTGGCGAAAACAAGGCGCGTTGTGCTCGCGTCCTGACGAAGCTGGCGAGGCGCCGACAACTTCATACCGGCCCAGGGCGTCAGCCCGAGAGCCGGTACCCAAGGGCCTCGAAGCCGACCGCAGCTCTGGGTGTCGGATATTTCGGTGGCGCGAAATTCCGGCATGACAGCGCGCGGAGCCGATCGGAAATTGCGCTACCTGCCCTTGAACGCCGGGCGGCGCTTCTCCATGAAGGCGCGACGGCCCTCGATGTAGTCCTCGCTGTCGAAACAGGCCTTGATGGCCTCGTCGATCTCATCGAAGCGGCGGCGGTCGGGGTCGTCGGCGGCGGCGTTGATCGCGAGCTTGGCGGCCTTGATGGTGAGGGGGGCGTTGCCGGAGATGGTGGAGGCCACCTTGTGCACGTAGGCTTCCAGCTCGGCGGGCGGCACGACGCGGTTGACGAGGCCCATGATGCGCGCGTCCTCGGCGGTGAGCTTGCCGGCGGTGAAGAAGATCTCCTTGGCGAAGGCGGGCCCGACGATGTCGACGAGTTTCTTGATGCCGCTGTAGCGGTAGCCGAGGCCGAGGCGCGCGGCGGGCACGGCGAACACGGAGTCCGAGGAGCAGATGCGCAGATCCGTCGAGAGCGTGATCGCCAGGCCGCCGCCGATGCAGATGCCGCGGATCATGGAGATGGAGGGCTTCAACGCGGCATTGAGGGCCGCGTGGGCGGCGTTGCCGGCATCGTCGTAGACCTTGATGGCGTCCGCGGTGCCGCGCTTCTTCTCGAACTCGGAAATGTCGGCGCCCGATACGAAAGCCTTCTCGCCCGCACCCGCGAGCACGATGACGCGCACGGCGGGATCGGCCTCGAAGGCGGCGATGATTTTCGGCACCGCGAGCCACATCTCGTAGGACACCGCGTTGTGTTTCTCCGGCTGGTTGAAGATCATCCAGCCGATTCCGCCTTCGCTGCGGGCGATCATCTTGGTCGTGCCGAGATCCACGGGTGTCGTCCTCCTGCTGGCCGGCGGGGCGATCACTGCCGCCCCGCGGTCTCAGTCTATTGGCCCTCAGCCCCTAGCGTCCAACGGCATTGTTGCATGCGTGGCGCGCAATGAGCGTCATCCCGGCGCCCAGTGCACCACGCGACGAGGGCTATGCTCGGCAGGGCATAGGTTCCTCGCAATCGGCGAGGGCGGACAAGTCGCGAGGCGCATAGTCCCGGCCCTCGTCGGGATGACGGCATCAGAACGGGTAGTGGCGGTGGCCGGACTGGATGGTGATCCACCTGAGCTCCGTGAACTCGGCGATGGCGGCCTTGCCGCCGAAACGGCCATAGCCGGAATCCTTGACGCCGCCGAAGGGCATCTGCGCCTCGTCGTGAACGGTCGGGCCGTTGATGTGGCAGATGCCGGTCTCGAGGCGCCGCGCTACGGCAAAGGCGCGCGTGACGTCGCGGCTGAAGACGGCGGCGGAAAGCCCGTAAGGCGTATCGTTGGCAACCCGGATCGCCTCCTCGTCGCCCCTCACGCGCACCACCGTCGTCACGGGCCCGAACGATTCTTCCTCGTAGATGCGCATGTCGGGCGTGACGTGGTCGAGCACGTGCGCGTTGATGAGCGTGCCGGCGACGGAGCCGCCCGCTGCAAGCCTCGCGCCCTTGGCGCAGGCGTCGAGCACCAGCGACGTGACGCGCTCTGCGGCCGAGCGGTCGATCAGCGAACCGAGGATCGCCTTGCCCTCGCGCGGGTCTCCCACGGAGAGCGACTTGGCCTTGGCGGCGAAGCGCTCGACGAATTGATCCGCAATCTTCTCGTCGACCACGATGCGCTCCGTCGACATGCAGATCTGGCCCTGGTTGGCGAAGGCACCGAAGGCTGCCGCGCTGACCGCCTCGTCGAGGTCGGCATCGTCGAGCACGACAAGCGGCGACTTGCCGCCGAGCTCGAGCAGCACGGGCTTGAGGAACTCCGCGCACCGCTTCGCCACGAGCTTGCCGACGCGCGAGGAGCCCGTGAAGTTCACGCGCCGCACCGCCTTGTGCGCGATCAAGGCGTCGACCACAGCACCCGCGTCGGCGGGCGCATTGGTCACCACGTTGACGACGCCGGGCGGCAGGCCCGCCTCCTGCAGCACCGTGCCGATCAGGCGATGCGTGCCGGGGCACAGCTCCGAGGCCTTGAGCACCACGGTGTTGCCACAGGCGAGGGGCATGGCAATCGCGCGCACGCCCAGGATCACCGGCGCGTTCCACGGCGCGATGCCCAGCACCACGCCGACGGGCTGGCGGTAGCCCATGGCCAGGCTGCCCGGCACGTTGGAGGGAATCACCTCGCCCGCGATCTGCGTGGTCATGGCCGCCGCCTCGCGCAGCATGTCGGCTGCCAGCATGCAGTTGAAGCCGGCCCACATCGCCGTGGCGCCGGTCTCCGCCGCCATCAGGGGCGCGAACTCGGAGGCCTTGGTGGCGAGCAGGTCGGCGGCGCGGTTGAGCAGGGCGCGGCGGCCGGCCGGAGCCATCTCGGACCAGGCCGGGAAGGCGGCCGCGGCAGCATCGGCCGCGCGCGCGGCGTCCTCCGGCGCGGCGGCGGCCGAGCGCGAGGCCACCTCGCCCGTCAGAGGATTGAGGCGATCGAAGGTAGCGCCGCGGGCACTCCTCGCGGCGGCGTTGTTGATGAGCAGGCTGACCTCGAACACGGCTTCGCTCCCTGGAGGTTGTCTTGTCGTTGTGGATGGCTTTGCGATTTGCGGCGGCGATGAAGCATCCGCGGGGATGCGCGGGAGCGCGCGCGGCGCATTGGGACCACCGGCATGCCCATTGAGGCGCGGCGCAGCGCCGTTCGCGGGAGCCGGCCCGTTGGCAGAGCCCGTGGCTCCGCCGAGGTAGGCTTGGCGCACGGCCGGGTCGCTCTTGAGGTCCGCCGCGACGCCCTCACCGACGATGCGCCCGTTGGCCAATAGATAGCCGCGATTGCCGATCTCGAGGCTCTGGGCGGCGTTCTGCTCGACCAGCAGCACGCCGACTCCGAGCTCCCGGATGCGGCCGAGCGCCTGGAACAATTCCTTCGTCACCAGCGGCGAGAGGCCGAGCGAGGGCTCGTCCAGCAGCAGCACGCGCGGGCTCGACATGAGCGCGCGGCCGATCGCCAACATCTGCCGCTCGCCGCCCGACATGGTGCGGGCGAGCTGGCCCAGACGCTCGGCGAGGCGCGGAAACAATGCCAGCACCTTGGCGCGGTTCTCCGCCTCGTGCGCCTGGGCACGGGCGGGATAGGCGCCGAGCGCTAGGTTCTCGGCGACGCTCAGCTCGGTGAAGATGCCGCGGTCCTCCGGCACGAGCGCCAACCCGGCCTCAACCACGGCATGAGCGGGAAGGCTGGCGATGTCGCGGCCGCCGAGCGCAATGCGCGCTCCCGGCATGTGCGGCACAATTCCGCCCAGCGCCTTGAGGCAGGAGGACTTGCCGGCACCGTTGGCCCCCAGCATGACCACGATCTCGCCGGCACCGACGCTGAGGGATACCGCCTCGAGCGCGATGTGCTTGCCGTAGGCGACCGACAGACCAGACACCTCCAGCATGATCTCTTCCGACGCTCCACGGGCCTGCTGCTCCCCATGACATGGCCGGGAGGGACGCGGGCGGTCAAGCCGGCATGCGCCGGATCGGCTAACGGAAGGCAAGCAGGCCGCGATCGATAGGAGGCGGCGGAGGCCCCGCCAGCACCCGAGGGAGGGGTGGCGTCGCCATCAAGGGGAGGGCAGGACGAGAAGGGCCGGGGCCGCCCGCAGCGGCCCCGACCTGGGAAAGACCCAACTCGACGTCTCAGTTGTGGCGATAGCGGGCGACCCGCGCCTTGTGGCTGGCCTGGGCCGCATTGATCCTCGCGCGCTCCCACAGGGTCACGCGGCCGTCAGCCCACGCATGCCGCTTGATGGCGTTGAGGCGAGCCTGGCTGCGGGCGATGGCCGCGCGTTCGGATGCCGTGACGCCGTGTCGACCGTACGGGCCGGCCTGCGCCGAGGATGCACTGAAGGCGATTGCCGAAAGAACGGCCAACGCCGCGGAACCCAGAGCAAGACGTTTCATTGTGCACTCCTTCATGATCATCCCAACTCCGCGCCGCCACTTCCATGCCGGCCGTCCGGGCTGGTCGAACATGAAACGCGGGGGTGCGCGCCTTCCGTCCGTTAAATCGCGGAAAGGTTCAGCCGTTGTCGGATGAATGGATGTTCAGACGAGGTCGCCCATGTCGCGCGACCACCCGCGCACCAGCACCGAGATCGGCGCGCCATCCGCATCATCCGGCGGCACGGAAAATCAAAGCGGGATGTTGTCGTGCTTCTTCCAGGGGTTCTCGACCGTCTTGTTGCGGAGCATGTTGAGGGCACGGCAGATGCGGCGGCGGGTTGAGCGCGGCAGGATCACCTCGTCGATGTAGCCGCGCTCGGCAGCCGTGAACGGGTTGGCGAAGCGGTCCTGGTACTCCTTGATGCGCGTCGCGATCTTGCCCGCATCGCCGAGGTCCGCCCGGTAGAGGATCTCGGCGGCGCCCTTGGGGCCCATGACGGCGATCTCCGCCGTCGGCCAGGCGTAGTTGACGTCGCCGCGGATGTGCTTGGAACTCATCACGTCATAGGCGCCGCCATAGGCCTTGCGCGTGATCACCGTCACCTTCGGCACGGTCGCCTCCGAGTAGGCGAACAGCAGCTTGGCACCGTGCTTGATGAGGCCGCCGTACTCCTGCGCCGTGCCCGGCAGGAAGCCCGGGACGTCGACGAAGGTGATGATCGGAATCTCGAAGCAGTCGCAAAAACGCACGAAGCGGGCAGCCTTGCGCGAGGCATCCGAGTCGAGCACGCCGGCCAGCACCATGGGCTGGTTGGCGACGATGCCGATGGTGCGCCCCTCCATGCGCGCAAAGCCCGTGACGATGTTGCGGGCGAACGCATCCTGGATCTCGAAGAAATCCGCCTCGTCCACGACTTTGAGGATCAGCTCCTTGATGTCGTAGGGCTTGTTGGGGTTGTCGGGGATCAGCGTATCGAGCGAGGGCTCGGCGCGGTCGGCGGGGTCCTTGGTGGGCAGCTCGGGCACGCCCGATTTATTGTTGGAGGGCAGGAAGTCGAGCAGTCGGCGCATCTGCAGCAACGTCTCGACGTCGTTCTCGTAGGCGCGGTCGGCGATCGACGACTTGGTGGTGTGCACGCGCGCGCCGCCCAGCTCCTCCGCCGTGACGGTCTCGTTGGTGACGGTCTTCACGACGTCGGGGCCGGTCACGAACATGTAGCTCGTGTCCTTGACCATGAAGATGAAGTCGGTCATGGCCGGCGAGTAGACGTCGCCACCCGCGCACGGCCCCATGATCACGGAAATCTGCGGGATGACGCCGGAGGCGAGCACGTTGCGCAGGAACACTTCGCCATAGCCACCGAGTGCGGCCACCCCTTCCTGGATGCGCGCGCCACCGGCATCGAAGAGGCCGATGATGGGTGCGCGATTCTGCAGAGCCATGTCCTGGATCTTGGTGATCTTCCTGGCGTGCGCCTCCGACAGCGAGCCGCCGAACACCGTGAAGTCCTTGGCGAAGACGTAGACGACGCGGCCGTTGATGGTGCCCCAGCCCGTGACCACCCCGTCGCCGGGAATCTTGATCTTCTCCATGCCGAAGTCGGCGCAGCGGTGCTCGACGTACATGTCGAACTCCTCGAAGGAGTTCTCGTCCATGAGCAGGCTGATGCGCTCGCGTGCCGTGAGCTTGCCCCGCTTGTGCTGGGCATCGATGCGGGCCTGCCCGCCCCCCAGCCGCGCCTCCGCGCGCCGCCGCTCCAGCTCCTCAAGCACGTCCTTCATGGTCAGCTGTCCGTCATTTGCGTTGCATCGCACACCACAGCGGGCATAGCACGGCGCACGACGCGGCAAAACTGCCACACACGCTGGTGCAACGCCCGGTCGAGCGGGACCGCGAGATCGGCCGGCGCGCGCCGCCAAAAAGGCACAAAATGAGCGAAAACGTTCTGCTCGCGTTGCCGCCGCCCTGGATGATAAATTAGGCTCTCTATTGCATGTGGGTCGTGATTCCCGCGGGCTGCGAGGCTCCTCGGGCCGGCGTGTGCGGCGGCGCAAGGGCGCCGTCTCGAGGAAGACAGGACGAGGGCCCGAAGCTTGCACGACTGGTTCTTCAAGCACGGCAACCGCAAGCGGCTCATCGACTGGCTGGGGTTCGACGCCTGGATCGATTCCTCGCTGGCGGAGAGCTGGCAGTCGCTGCAGGACCGCTGGAACGCCATCTCGAGCTTCTTTGCGCGCTTCCGTCTCACCGGCTGGAAGCGGCTGCTGAACGAGGCGGTCGGCGAAGGGCTCACGCTGGGAACCGGCGGACTTGCCGTTCTCTACGTCCTCGCCATCCCTGCGTTCACCGACTTCGATCCCAACCGCATCAACCAGGGCAAGTACTCGGTCAAATTCCTCGACCGCAACGGCACCGAGATCGGCCAGCGCGGCATTCTGCACAACGACGCGGTGCCACTGGACGAGATCCCCGATCACCTGATCAAGGCGACGCTCGCCACCGAGGATCGCCGCTTCTTCGAGCATTTCGGCGTGGACGTGCTCGGCACCGTTCGCGCCCTGCTCGAGAACGCGCGCGCCAACGAGGTCGTGCAGGGCGGCTCGACGCTCACACAGCAGCTCGCCAAGAACCTGTTCCTTTCGTCCGAGCGCTCTCTGCAGCGCAAGATTAAGGAGGCCTTCCTGGCCGTCCTGCTCGAGTCGCGCTTCACCAAGCGCGAGATTCTCAAGCTCTATCTGGACCGCGCCTACCTGGGCGGAGGCGCCTACGGGGTGGAAGCGGCGTCGCAGTACTACTTCAGCAAGTCGGTGCGCGAGATCAATCTGGCCGAGGCGGCCGTGCTGGCGGGCCTGTTCAAGGCGCCGTCCAAGTACGCGCCGCACATCAACCTGCCCGCGTCCAGGGCGCGCACCAATGACGTGCTCACCAACCTCGTGGAAGCCGGCTACATGAGTGCCGGCCAGGTGCACGCGGCGCGCCTCCACCCTGCCAAGATCATCGATACGCGGCCGACGCACAGCCCCGACTGGTTCCTCGACTGGGTATTCGAGGAGGCCCAGCGCCTCGGCGAAGGCCGTGGCCACTACGTCCTGACTGCGCGCACCACCGTCGACCTCGGCATGCAGCAGGCCGCGCAGGATGCGATGGTCAACACCCTGAAGCACACGCGATCGGGCCGCAGGAAGAGCTACACGGGTGCCCTCGTCTCCATGGAGCCCGACGGCGCGGTGCGCGCGCTGGTCGGCGGCCTCGACTACGAAGACAACCAGTTCAACCGGGCCTCGCACGCACGCCGTCAGCCGGGCTCGTCCTTCAAGCTCTACGTCTACGCTACCGCCTTCGAGAATGGATTGACCCCGCAGTCCATGGTGCGCGACTACGGGGGCCATTGCGGCAACTGGTCGCCGCGCAACTATTCCGGCGGCAGCTCCGGACGGTCGCTCGCCGCCCTCGACGCCTTCCGCATGTCGCTCAACGTGCCGGCGGTGGAGGTATCGCTGCGACCCACCGTCGGCCGCGACAAGGTGCTGGAGATGACGCGGCGGCTGGGCGTGGAGGGCGTCAAGAAGACCTGCTCGATGGCGCTCGGCGATACCGGCATCACGCCGCTGCAGCACACGGGCGCCTACGCACATTTTGCCAATGGCGGCATGACCGCCCGCCCCTACGGCATCCTGGAGATGTACAATTCCAAGGGGGATCTCATCTACAGCCGCGACAAGGACGAGCCGGCGCCGACGCAGGTGGTCGCCCGCAAGGTCGCCGAGCATATGAACCAGATGATGCTGGCCGTCGTGACGAACGGCACAGCCGCCAAGGCGGCGCTCGACTTCACCACCGTGGTTGGCAAGACGGGCACGAGCTCGAGCTATCGCGATGCGTGGTTCGTCGGTTTCACGGGCGCCCTGGTGACGGGCGTGTGGGTCGGCTATGACGACTTCACCCCGATGAACAACATCACCGGCGGCAGCCTGCCCACTCAGGCCTGGCACACCTACATGCAGGTCGCGCTCAGGAACTACCGCGCGATACCGCCGATCCCCGGCATTGCTCCGCATCCCAACCAGATCGCCGATCAGCAACGCATGGCCGACCTGCGCCGTTCCGATCCGGCGCTGGCCCAGGCGCAGCAGGCTCCGCAAAAGAAGGCCAGCCTGATGCCGGATCGGACGCGGGACGTGCTGAAGAAGCTCGCCGACAACATGCGGCAGGCGGCCGGCCTTGCGCCGGCGGCGGCTCCGCCTCCGGCGAGCGTCGCACCGACGCCGGCCGGTGCCGCGCCGCCCAAGCCGCGGCCGCCCGAGCCGAGGCCCAGGACGACCAGCCCGCCGGAGCGGCGCGCCGATGTGCCTGACACGAGCGTACGTCAACCTCGCTGAGCTGCCAGCGGGAGGGTTTGCACCTGGGCTTCATCGGCAACATCTTCATCAACGTTTTCGCTTTCGCGGTGCTCGCAGTCGGCGGCGGATTCGGCTCGGCCTGGTACATGGTGGAAGCTGGGTCGCGCCTGTCGACCCGCACGTCCGGACCCTGGGTCACCTGGAACGCGGCGGGGCGCACCGATGCCGACCCCTATACGCGCGCACACACGATGCGCAACGCGCTGCTGCCTATCGCCTCGACGCTGGAGCTCACCTACCGCGCCAAGAGCGACAGCCGTGGCGGGCGCCTGCATGTGGGCTGCGAGTATGCCATCGTCGTCGAGCCGTTCGAGGGCGCCGGCTGGTGGAGCCTTGCGGCCTTCGACAGCCAAGGCGGACTCATCCCCAACGCGGCCGAGCGCTACGCCTTCACCAGCGACACCGCCATGCGCGAGCCCGACGGGCGCGCTGTCATCACGCTGGCGCGGGATGCGCGGCCCGGCAACTGGCTGCCGATCGGCGGCAGCAGCCGCATCAACCTGATACTGACCGTGCAGAATGTGAACTGGGCCGCGGCCGTCAGCGACGGGAGCGCCAAGTCGCTGCCGGCGATCGAGCGCGTGGCGTGCAGGTGAGGATCGGGCCATGCGCGGCAAATGGCTGAAGCACGTCAAGTGGCGCACGGCTGTAGGCGCGCTGCTCCTCGGCGGCATCATTCATATCGGCGCGACGCTGGCTCTTCCCCACGTCGGCCCCGGCGCCGCGTTCACCCGGCTTCACGACACCCTGCCGGCCAACCGCATGGTGGTGCTGCCACCGATCGCACCGGGCAAGCAGCCTCTGCCGTTTCTGGCGCCCGACGCGCTCTACGCCATGTGCCGCTACGACATTAGGACCGACTCGCTCGGCGTGATCGTGACACTGGTCGACGCCGGGTGGACGCTGTCGATGCACACGCCGCAGGGCGACAACTTCTACGTCATGCCGGCCCAGTCCCAGCGGCGCACGGATGTTTCCTTGACGGTGGTGCCCGGCGTCGACCGCCTGGGTGAGGCCGTGCCCGTATCGCGCCGTGTCAGCGCGCAGGAGACGCAGATCGCCTCGCCCACCGGGCAGGGCCTCGTGATGGTGCGGGCGCCGCTGCGGGGATTGGCTTGGCGGGCGGAGACAGAGGCGGCGCTCGCCCGCGCCGCCTGTACGCCGATCAAGCGGCAATAGGCGTCCCGCGGGGCAAGCTCATAAACGCGCCGCCAGCCGTTGCCAACTCGCCTCCCCAAGATCAGTGCACAATCTAGCCGGCGGTGTCGGCTGTGAGCATCGCCGCAAGCGCGCTCTGCCGTTCACTCGGACAGCCCTGCCGTTTTGAGGCCCTCAATCAACAATTCCTTCATCCAGTCGTGGCGGTAACTTGGGCTTATCCGAGCCAATGAGACATTGGGTTGGAGTCTCTTCAGCTCACGCATTACATTGTGTGCTTCCTCGTTCTGCCCCAGGTGCGCGAGGGCAGCGCTCAACAGGCGCAGGGCGATGGGATGCGTTGGATTTTGCTGGAGAGCGCGTCTAGTCTACAGCACCGTTTCATCGAAGCGGCGCTCACAGAAGTGGGCCGCGGCAATGGCGTTCAGGGTGATATAACCCCTGGGATCCAAGGGGCTGATCCGTCGCGCTGCGTGCAGATGCTCCAACGCCAGGTCCCTCTCGTTGTTGCAGACGAACACCCAGCTGCAGTTCGTCCGCACCACTGCTGAGTTTGGATGCGCTCGCAGCGCTTGGCGGGCCAAGTCAACGCCTTGCTCCAACGGCCCTGTGAAAGACCCGATTGCCCAAGCCGCGATCGAGAGGGCCGTACCGTTCTCTGGATCCGCGCGTACGGCCTGAAGAGCTATGTCACGCGCCTCTGCACCTCCTTCCCCCCAGCCGGCCATCCAGCCGCCGATCGTCAAGCGTCCAATGCAAACAGCGAGTGCAGCAAGGGCTTCCGAGTAGTTCGGATCGAGCTTCAAGGCACTCCGCAAGAGAGCTTCTGACCGGCGAAAACCTTGCTCGGTAAAGGCGTCGAATTCCGGTAGCGCGCGCAAATAAGAATCATAAGCATCGAGGTTCCCGGTCGGTTTCGAGTTACGCCCGCTTGATCTCCACGGACCGCAGGCTCGGCTCGATCGCCGTGACGACGTTTTCCGTCATCCGATCCTGAAGTGCGAATATGTCGTCGAGGTCACCATCAAACCGGTCCGCCCAGAGGTGAGCGCCCGTCGTCGCGTCGATAAGCTGCCCGGTGACGCGCACTCGCTTGCCAGCTTTTCTAATGCTCCCTTCGAGGATGTAGCGACACCCAGTTCACGTCCCACCTGCTTCACGTCAACCGCGCGCCCCTTGTAGGTGAAGCTCGAGTTGCGAGCGATGACGAATAGCCAGCGTACTCGCGAAAGGCTTGTGATGATGTCCTCGACAATCCCATCGACAAAACACTCCTGCTCCGGATCTCCGCTCATATTGTCGAACGGCAGAACGGCGATAGATGGCCGGTCCGGCAATGCCAATGGCGGCGAAGGAGTTGTTTCCTCGAGCACGCGCACACAATACACACGTACGGGCTGCGCAATGTTCTTAAGTTGCTGTTCGCCACCATCTTCATACGCGAGCTTGACCTTGCTGCGGACGTCTTCGTAGACCTTGCTGGATATGCAGATGCCGCCAGGCTCCGAAGTACTTTTCAGCCGGGCCGCGACGTTGATTCCGTCACCATAGATGCGAGCATCGTCGTAGATGACATCACCGAGGTTGATGCAGACGCGGTACTGCAACCGCCGATGTTCTGCGACATCTGTATTGCGGGTTGCCATTCCTTTTTGGATCGCGACCGCGCACTCGACTGCGTTCACGACGCTCCCGAACTCCGCGAGAATGCCGTCCCCCGGGGTGTCGATGATGCGCCCCCCAACTGCGTGATCATCGGCAGCACCACTGCCTGATGTGCCTTTAGGTTGCGAACTGTGCGGGCCCCATCCGCGCCCATGAGCGTCGCGCCCATGAGCGTGCTGTAGCCGGCGATGTCGGCAGCAAGAATTGCGGCCAATCTGCGGGAGACTTTTGGATTTACCGGGATATCCGACATCCGTTGGGCATCCAGTTCGGCTTCGCGGCCTCATGCTAGCACAACCGTGGTTGGGCCCCGAGGGCGTCCGCATGGTCTGCTTTCGGGCAGCCTGGCTGAGGCGGCGCGCCGCTTCTCGACGGGAGCAATTGGCGCAAGCTCGACCTGGGAGGCTGGTCGGGCCGCCTCGCCTTCGCGGGCGTGAGGGAGAAACATGCGACGATCCAGGCTGCGGCCCCGCAGCGTGAATTTGTGAACTCACAGCCTAGCCCGGCGGGCTGACGATGCCGTCGAGCGATATCCGATCAGCCCCGCTCGCTGTCCTGCGGGAATTCCGGCCCGGCTCGGAGACCAGGGCGAGCCGCAAAATATTCGGGAATCCAGGACGGCCGCAGGCGGCGGCCGGGCCGTGGACCAGCTCGCAGCGAAGCCTCTCCCTGTCCCGGACTGGCCCGGAGCCCTCGACAGCACGATTAGGTGCATGCCGTCGAACGATCCGGCAGATCGGATGCTACCTAGTCCGGCAACTCCAGCCGGTCGCGCTTCGGCCCGCGCTTGCGCCGCGCAGGCTTGGGCGCATCAGCGTGGCGCTCTCGGCGCACGCCCGGAAAGATGATGATCTCGGCGCTGCTCGCCTCTTCCCGCCCTCGTTGCTCCGGCTGTCCGTGCCGTGAACGGAAGTCCAGGATCATTGCCATTGCGTCATTGCGGCGTCGGCCTGCATAAGGCCTCAGCCTCCCCCTCGCAAACGCGCACGCATGTCCCCCAACGAATCGTCCTATTTGAATGTCACAGGTGTTAACGGACTGTTAATGCGAGTCGAGCAGAAGGCCTTGCACATTCAACCAGTTGGACCTCGTGCCACGCCGCCCAGGTCCGCGTATTGCCACTCGCGGTCCGGTTGCCTCCTGTCTTAAAGGCAAAATGGCGGCCGTCACCGTGCACTTTTGATTGACAGCGCAGGTGGGCGCTTCGCCCCGATCTCGTGTCCGTACCGGCAAAACACCGCCGCGCGCGTGGCCGGATTGCGTCAATTCATTGCTTCGGTGCCGCTCGTTTCGTGCGACGCGATCGCGTCGCGGGACGCCGTCATGGCGTGATGGCCACCTTGAACACGCCATCGCGCTGGTTGGCGAAGAGATCATAGGCCTTCTCAATGTCGTCGAGCCTGAAGCGGTGCGTGACCATCGCGGACAGATCGGCCTGGCCCGATGCGATGACCGACATGAGGCGCCTCATCCGCTCCTTGCCGCCGGGGCAGAGCGAGGTGACGATGGTGTGGTCGCCCAGCCCTGCCGCAAAGGCCGCGAGCGGAATCTTCAGATCCGATGAATAGACGCCAAGGCTTGAGAGCGTGCCGGCAGGACGTAGAACGCGCAGGGCGGCTTCGAAGGTCTGCTGTGTGCCGAGGGCCTCGATGGCGACGTCGACGCCCCGCCCCTCGGTGAGACGCATGATCTCCTCGACGGGATTGACCTTGGCGAAATCGACGACGTGATGCGCGCCGAGGCGCCGTGCCATTGCGAGCCGCTCGGGCAGACGGTCGATCGCGATGATCGTCGAGGCGCCGAGCAGCCTCGCGCCCACGGTGGCGCACAGGCCGATCGGTCCCTGGGCGAACACCGCGACCATGTCGCCGATCCTGACCCTGCCGCGCTCCGCTCCGCTCAATCCCGTCGACATGATGTCGGGACACATCAGGACCTGCTCGTCGGTGAGGGTGTCCGGCACGGACGCAAGATTGGCGTCAGCGTCAGGCACCAGGACATATTCCGCCTGACAGCCGTCGATGGTGTTGCCGAAGCGCCAGCCGCCCATCGGTTTCCAGCCGTGGCGCGTTCCGAGCCCGTCCTGGGAGGAGAACCCGCACTGGCAGGCGTTGCTGGTGCCGCTCGGCGTGATGGCACCGGCGATGACGCGCTCGCCTTCCCTGTATCCTTTCACCGCCGAGCCCAGCTTCTCGATGACGCCCACCGGCTCGTGCCCGACGGTCAGGCCCCTGGCGACGGGATACTCGCCCTTGAGGATATGCACGTCCGTGCCGCAGATGGTGGTGGTGGTGATGCGGATGAGCGCATCCAGCGGTCCCACATCTGGAACCGGCTTCTCGTCGAGCACGATGCGTCCGGGCTCGACAAAAATGGCTGCTTTCATACCTTTCGTCATGTCGGGCTCCTTCTCCACCAAGCATCCGAACCATTCATGACCGATCGTGGCGTGCGTCAGCGGCACGGCATCGAGGTCAGCCGGATGAACGGCAAGCCTTGCCGGTTGCACCCGCAGAATGCGCCTTGCGTCGTGCCTGGGCCGAGCCCGGGCGGGCACGCTCAAGTGCCGGGAAGGCGGCGGGCACGTGCAGGCGAATCCGCTTCGGGCGCGTCTTCTCCGCCCGCTTCCGCCAACAGTGCGATCACCTCGGCGTCGCTCATCTGGTGGAAGTCGTTGTAGTGGATGCCGATTGCCACGAACGGTTCCGGCGTCGACAAGCATACAATCTCATCGACCTCCGTCTGGAGGCTATCGACGGCATCAGCAGCCGCCACGGGCACAGCGAGAATGAGGGCCTTCGGAGCCTTCCTCTTGAGCGCCCCGAGCGCCGCACGGACACTCGCTCCTGTGGCAATACCATCATCCACGAGAATGACGGTGCGCCCACCCAGCGGCACACGTGCACGCCCCTGCAGATAGAGCAGCCGCCGCCGCTCGATCTCCTCAAGCTCGCGCTTGACTGCGGTATCGAGGTATTGCCCGCTTACTCCGGAGAGCTCGACCACGTCCTCGTTGGTGACGATCTCAGGCTCGCCGCCATCGACGACGGCTGCGGCCGCGAGTTCCGGCTGGAAGGGTATGCCGATCTTTCGCACGAGCACGATGTCGAGGGGGGCCTTGAGAGCTCGCGCAACCTCCGCCGCCACGCCGACGCCACCGCGGGGCAACGCCAGTACCACGGGGGCCACGAAGTCTCTCCTCGCCAGGACCCTGGCAAGCTCGCGACCGGCAGCGCGGCGATCGGCAAAGGGCTTCGACAGCGTCATGGGCCGGACCGTACGCAAATGCCGCGGAATACACCTTGATCACGATCAATGACATCGTCCGGCTTCATGCCGGACGATGTCATTGGTGGTGGGACCTATTGCGCCGCGTACTCTATCATCATGGCCTCGCGTCCCCCCTCCCGGCCAGGACGAACGCATGTGTGCGCTGCAGTTGAACTCTCCATCAGAGCCGTCGGTTCCGAGGCGGCAGCTGTACGCCGGTGCCGATCAGCCGGCACGATTGAGCCTGGAAATCGGCACTATCGAGGATCGCGCAGGGCTCGTTCCGATCGTCGTGCAGGACGTCATGCAGACGCCCTTCTGTGCGTTGACCAGGTTGGCCCGGTCGGATCGGACGGACTTGCCGAAGATTCTGGTGGTTGCTCCGCTCTCGTGCCACTTCTCCATTCTCTTGCGGGACCTCGTGCTTGGGCTGCTCCCCTCCTTTCAGGTCTTCCTCACCGACTGGGTCAACGCCCGCCACGTGCCTGTCGATCACGGACGTTTCGACCTCGAAGCGAGCATTTCCTGCGTGATCGCCGCCATGGAGATCCTGGGGCCCCGCTCCCATGTGATCGCTCTTTGCCAAGGTGCCGTGCCGGCCCTCGTCGCCACCGCCTATCATGGCGAGAACAATGCGCCCTGCACGCCGCGCAGTCTGGTCCTCATGGCGGCACCCATCGACCCGGTGGCCAATCCAACGCGCGTCTCCCATCTGCTGAGAGCGCGCACCATCCACTGGTATGAACGCAACGTGATCGCCGAGGTGCCGGCGCCAAATGCGGGCAAAGGCCGCCTGGTCTATCCGGGGTCGATGCAGCTTTTCGGATTATGGGCGTATCTCGCCCGCCACGTGAGCACGAACCGCGAGTTGCTGGGGAAGCTGCTTGCCGACGACGGCGCCGATCCCGTCCGCTTTCCCTTTCTCGACCTCTACTCGGCCGTGATGGATCTGTCCGCCGAGGTGTTCCTCGACATCATCCGTCATGTCTACCACGAGCGCACGCTCGTGCAGGACAAGTTCCGGGTGGGCAATGAGGTCTTATGCCTGGAGGCCATCCGTGCCACGGCGCTGATGACTGTGGAGGGGGAGCTGGATGACATCGCCGCACCCGGCCAGACCGGGCGGGCCCACGAATTGTGCGCATCACTGCCCGCAGACGCCAGACGCCGACTGATCGTGCCGGCTTGCGGGCATTTCTCCCTGTTCCACGGCCGCATCTGGCGGACCGAGGTTCTGCCGCAGGTGCGCGCGTTCATTGAGCGATTTCACCGAGCTTGAGCTGGCCTCGCGCTGCGAGCGCGCGTCCCTGCGAGTTGAAGCTCCTTCGCGCGGCCGCAAGCTCCCGGCCTAACGGCCCGCCGGTTGCATGGGGCGGAGCTGGTGCTTGAAGGCACAAGGGGCATCGTCGCCGCCTCATTGATCGCGGTCTTCGCCGTCGGCAAGGCTCTTAAGGGCGTCGATGTCGATGAGCTTCACCTCGCTGCTGTGGACAAGCTCTATCAATCCCATCGCCCTGAGCTTGGTGAACGTGCGGCTCACGGTCTCGATCGTAAGGCCCAGGAAGTCGCCGATGTCGCTGCGGGTCATGGGCAGCTCCAGCATCGCGGGGTCGCGGCCCGTGCGCCCGTTCCGGCGGGAGAGGGCCAGAAGGAAACTCACCACCCGCTCGGCGGCGGTGCGCTGTCCGGTCGTGAGCATGAGGTCTCGCGCCGAGGCGAGCTCGCGGGCGACGGCCTGGTAGAGCTGGAAATAGAGGGTTGGATCCTGCGCCACGCTGCGGTGCAGACCCGAAATCGGCAGGCAGCGAAGCCTGGTCGGCTTGATCGCCTGCGCATTCATCATGTGCTCGCCTTCCGCGCCGAGGCCGACGAGATCGCCCGGATAGGCAAAGCCGACGATCTGCCGGCGACCATCAATCAGGACCTTGAAAAGCGCCACGGCTCCAGTCTCCACGCGGTAGACGTGGCTGGCCGCGTCGCCTTCCGCAAACACGAACTCCTTGGCTTCCACGCGCTTGAGAGTCGCGCCGGCAAGCGCTTGCTCGAAGCTCTTGGTCGATGCGGCCGCAACCGAGGCGTGATGTGCGGGCTGGGCGGACATATGCATGGGGTGGCTCCTTCGGTTCGCCGACGCAATCGACCACGCCCGGGTCGCCCGCCTATGCCGCCACAGACAGAAAATGTAACGAATTGTATCAAAGGTGGGTCGACCGAAGTCTCGCAACTGGCGGCCAAATCGCTGCGAACCTGGGCTGGGCCTTGTGGCTCATTAGGGCCGCAGCAGATGAGCGCTGGCGGAGCGCCGGGAGTGACGGTCGCCTGTGCCGCTGACCGTGACCCTGTCCTCGGTTAGTGCGACATCACGACGGGCAGCGTCATGGCGCCGAGCACGTGCCGGCTGGCACCGCCCAGCACGAACTCGCGGAGCCGGGAATGGCCGTAGCAGCCCATCACCAGCAGATCGGCGCGAGTTCGCACACAATAGGCAAGCAGCGCGTCACCGACGTTGCCATGACGCGATGTGGCGGTGTCGGCCTCGCAAGCGACGCCGTGCTGGGAGAGGGTGGCACGGAGGGCGGCGCGCATCTCCGCGGTCTCCGGCCCCGGTTCCGGATCGACCTCCAGCATCGTGACCGCCTTGGCGCGCTGGAGCAGGGGCAGGGCGTCAAACACAGCGCGCGTCGCTTCGCGGCGGTCGGTCCATCCGACGACAATGCGCTTCGGAACGGGTTGATGCGATCCGGTGTTGGGGATGATCAGGACTGGCCGGCCGCTCTCAAGCGCCAGGCGTTCGGCAATGTCGAGGTTCAATGCGCCCAGCCAGCGGGCATCGGTCTGCAGGGCGATGATCAGGTCGGCGGCGTGGGCGTGGCGCATAACGGTTCGGGCCACCGTGCCACTTCCGGCCTCGGCTTCCCGCCATTCACAGGTGATGTTGTGGGCATAAGCGACCTTCTCGAAGGCGGCCTTCATTGCGGGATTTTCGGCCCGATAAGCCTTCGTGTGCTCGTCGATCACGATGGTGTCCGGCGTGCCCGGCATGCCGGCCGGGATCACGGCGACGGGCGGTGTCACCGAGACGCCGACCAGGTGCGCCCGGACGTCGGCTGCGAGCGGGACTGCGGTATCCAGCAGGCGCCCCAGGCGGCGCCTGTCGTTGCAGTGTGCCAGAATTGTTCTGTAGCTCACGGCGGTCCTCGCGATGGGGTCGGTACTTCATAGGCTGTGCGAGCATCAAAGCTGTTGATCGCGATCAAGCATTCCGGTCGCGGGACGGCCTACGAGGCGCACGGGAACGAACGAGGATCACACGGGGTCGGCGAGTGCCAGATCGGCATGCCGGGCCGTTGGCCTCGGATCAACCGCCCCGCCCCACTTTTTTGACCTCCGTCAAAGAGCAACAGGCGCTGAACCCCTACGCACAGCCGGAATGCCGGGAGCGAGGGTTCGACAGATGACTGACGTCGTTTTCGAGGCCAAGGGTCTCACCAAAACCTACCGCAACGGCGAGGTCGAGGTGCACGCCCTGGCGGGGGTCGACCTTCAGCTCTTCGCCGGCGAGCTGGTGGTTCTGCTGGGGCCGTCCGGTTCCGGAAAGTCGACGCTCCTCAACATTCTGGGCGGTCTCGACCATGCCAGCTCCGGCACGGTCCGCTTTCAGGATGAGGATCTCAGCAGTCTCGATGACGCGGGGCTCACCGCCTATCGCCGTGACCACGTCGGCTTCGTGTTCCAATTCTACAACCTCATTCCATCGTTGACGGCGCGGGAGAACGTCAACCTCGTGACCGAGATCGCGCGACGTCCGATGCCCGCCGACACCGCGCTCGAGCTGGTCGGGCTCGCCGGGCGGATGGACCACTTCCCCGCGCAAATGTCGGGCGGCGAGCAGCAGCGTGTCGCCATTGCCCGTGCCATCGCCAAGCAACCCGACGTGCTGCTCTGCGACGAGCCTACGGGGGCACTGGACAGCAAGACCGGCGTGCGCGTGCTCGAGGCCTTGTCCCAGGTCAACAGTGAGCTCGGGACCACCACCGCGCTCATCACCCACAATGCCGCGATCAAGGATATGGCCCATCGCGTGCTGATGTTCGGCGACGGGCGCATCTCCGGCACGCAGGTCAACACCAAGCGCAAGCAGCCCTCGGAGATCAGCTGGTAGACAGCCGTGCGCACGCTCGACCGCAAGCTTCTGAGGGACCTCGCGCACATGTGGGCGCAGGCGTTGGCGATCGCGATGGTGATCGCCTCGGGTGTCGCCACCTTCGTGCTTGCAAGCGGAGCCTACCATTCGCTCGAGGAGACGCGTGCCGCGTACTACCTGCGCTATCGCTTTGCGGATCTCTTCGCGGAGGTCCGTCGGGCCCCGAAGGCCGTGGCCGACCGCATCGCGGCCATCCCCGGCGTGGCCGCCGCCGAGCCCCGCATCACGCACCTCGCGCTGCTCGATGTGCCGGGCCTTGCCGAGCCCGCCACCGGGCGCGCCGTCTCGGTGCCCGATCTCGGCGAGCCGCGCCTCAACCTGCTTCACCTGCGCGAGGGACGCCTGCCGGAGCGGGAGCGCACGGACGAAGTAACCATCAACGAGGGATTCGCCAAGGCGCACGGCATGCATCTGGGCGCCACGTTCCAGGCGCTCCTCAACGGCAAAAAGCGCGAGCTCAAGGTGGTGGGTGTCGCCCTGTCGCCCGAGTTCATCTATGCGCTCGGCCCCGGCGACCTGATGCCCGATGATCGGAGGTTTGCGATCCTGTGGATGTCGGAGAAGGCGCTTGCCGCATTGTTTGACCTCGATGGCGCGTTCAACAGCATCTCCCTGAAGCTGCTGCCGGGCACATCGCAGGCGGAGGCCGTCAAGCAGGTCGATGACCTGCTGGCGCGCTACGGCGGCACGGGCGCCCTGGCGCGCAAGGACCAGCTCTCGCATGCTTTCCTGGACGCCGAGCTGAGGCAGCTCGATGCGCTGCGGCGCGTAATGCCGCCGATCTTCCTTCTCGTGTCGGCATTCCTCATCAACATAACGCTTTCGCGCATGGTTGCGCTCGAGCGGGAGCAGATCGGACTGTTGAAGGCGCTCGGCTATGGGCCGTTGCCAATAGTGGCCCACTACATCAAGGTGGTTCTGGCCATCACCCTCTTCGGGATCGTTATCGGCTACGTGGCCGGCGCCTGGCTCGGCAAAGGGCTGACGCGCCTCTATGGCGACTTCTTCCACTTCCCGTTCCTCGTATTCCGGCATGACGCCGACACCTATGTCATTGCCGCGGGCGTGTCCGTGGTCGCGGCAGTGGCAGGGGCCCTCAAGGCAGTGCGCGAGGTGCTGGCATTGGCGCCCGCGGTCGCCATGCAACCGCCCGCCGCGCCCCGCTACCGCAAACTGCTCGGCGCAGGAGGCCGGCCGTCGGCCCTGGTTTCCCAGCTGACCACCATGTCTGTCAGGCACATGATCCGCCGTCCGCTGCGCGCCGGAGCGACATCGCTCGGCATCGCCATGGGATTGGGGCTGCTCGTGACCGCACTCCTGTCGTTCGATTCCGTCGAGCACATGGTGGACATCGCCTTCTTCCGCACCGAGCGTCAGCACGCGACGCTCACATTCACCGACGAAAAGCACCAACGCGCCCTGCAATCGGTAGAGCAGATGCCCGGGGTTCTGCGTGCCGAGCCCTATAGATCTGTGGCCGTCCGCCTTCGCAACGGACATGCCTCGCGGCAGCTCTCCATCATCGGCAAGCCCCGGGACATGGACCTCTCGCGCGTGCTCGATCTGGACGACCGCCCGATCGAGCTGCCGCCATCGGGGCTGGTCGTCAACGAGCGCGTGGCCTCGATCCTGAACCTGCGCGAGGGCGATGCCGTCGAGGCCGAGATCCTGGAGGGGCGGCGCGGGACGCGACAGCTCGTGGTGGCGGAGGTCATCAAGAGCTACTTCGGTCTGACCGCCTTCATGACCATCGACGCGCTCGACCGGGTGATGTACGGGCCGCGGTTGACCGGCGTCCACATCGCCTACGACGTCGAGCGGCAAGACGATCTGTTCACGGCCATCAAGTCAACGCCCGGCATCGGGTCGATCGCGCTCCAGCGCCACGCACTTGCACGCTTCCGCGAGACGATTGCGCAAAACATCAACTACTCGGTGACGATCTATGTGACGCTTGCGGTCATCATCGCCTTCGGCGTCGTCTACAATAGCGCGCGCATCCAGCTGTCCGAGCATGCGCGGGAACTGGCGAGCCTGCGGGTGCTGGGGTTCACGCGCGGAGAGGTTTCGCGCGTACTTTTCACCGAGCTTGTCCTGCTCACCGTCCTGGCGATCCCACCCGGGTGGATGATGGGCTACGGGTTCGGCTGGCTGCTCGTCAAGGCGTTCTCGAGCGACCTCTACCGCGTGCCGTTCGTCATCGAGACCGCGACCTACGCCAAGGCGACGCTGGTGGTGCTGGCGGCCACTGTCACGTCCGCACTTATAGTGCGCAAGCGCATCGACAGGCTGGATCTCATTGCCGTCCTGAAGACCAGGGACTAGGGGGCACTCCATGCGTTCATTGCCGGCACTTCAGACCAAGAGGGCCCTGATTCTCCTGGGGGCGGCGGGCCTCGCCGCCGGCCTCACGTGGGCGCTTTGGCCGAAGCCCGTCCTGGTCGACGTCGCCGAGGTTCGCAAGGGACAGTTCGAGGTGACCGTGGACGAGGAGGGCAAGGCCCGCATCAAGGATGTCTATACCGTGTCGGCGCCGATTACCGGCAAGCTGGTGCGGCTGTCCCTCGAGGCCGGCGATCGCGTCAAGAAGGACATGACCATCGTTGCCAACATCGAGCCGATGGCACCGGCGTTCCTTGACGTGCGCGTCACCCGGGAGCTGGAGGCTCAGCTCGAAGCCGCCAAAGCGGCCGTAGCATTGGCCGAGGCCGAGGTTCGCCAAGCGGCCGCCGAGCTCATGTTCGCGCAAAGCGAGCTGCGGCGCGCCGAGACTCTCATCAAGACGAGGATCATCTCCGACCGGGCCTTGGAGCGCGCGCGGATCGACGTCGACACGAAAGAGGCTACCCTCGCGCGCTCGAGAGCCAACCTGGACGTACGCAAGCGCGAGCTGGAAAGCAGCCAAGCCCGCCTGATCGGCCCGGAGGAGGCCTGGAAGGGCGAGGTGCCGGCGGGTTGTTGCGTCACCGTGCGCGCACCGGTGAGCGGTCGCGTCCTGCGCCTCATCCAGGAAAGCGAGCGGGTGGTTGTCGCCGGCACGCCGCTGCTCGAGATCGGCGACCCCGACAACCTCGAGCTGGTGGTCGAGCTGCTGTCGGTGGACGCGGTCAAAGTGATCGAGGGCGCTACCGCCACGATCGAGGGTTGGGGGGGCACTCCGCTGCTGGCCAGGGTGATGCGTGTGGAGCCGGCGGGCTTCACGAAAGTCTCCGCCCTGGGGATCGAGGAACAGCGAGTCCGCACCATCCTGAAGCTTCACAAGGCGGAGAACGTTGCCGACCGGCTGGGCCACGAGTACCGCGTGTTCGTCAGAATTACGGTCCACCAGTCGCCGAATGCCTTGCGCCTTCCCATCAGCGCGCTGTTCCGGAGGGGAGGGACGTGGATGGTGTATGTCGTCGAGCGCGGACGGGCACGATCTCAAGCAGTTGAGATCGGACAACGCAACACCAGCTTCGCCGAAGTCACCAAGGGATTGCCGGAGGGAGCGTCCGTCATCCTTCATCCAAGCGACCGTGTCGCCGACGGCGTAAGGGTGGTGACGCGCGCGCCTGCGGCTACGCCGAAATAGAGCGTTGATCCACGTGATTGCGCCGATAGGGCGGGCTCTATGCGCTGTCATCGCCGGCGATCACGAGCAAGGTCCTGCGCCTGCCCCTGAAGCAGCCCTTGATCTCAATCAAAGTCCATGACGGCGCATTGGCGTTTGCTGGTGCATCCACGGAGGCGAGGAGAATGCACACAGCAAGCTTCCTACCGCAAATGCCCGCGGCACTGCCCACGGCCGGCTCGACGGTCGCCGGGCCCGCACCGACGCATTGCATGCGCAGTCACAGCCATAGGCGGAAACTGATGGATGCGGTCAGGCGCGGCCTCCTCCTCTTACTTCTGGCGCTCTGGATCGTTCCACAAGGCGCAAGGGCGAAAGAGCAGGAGGTGCGGGTCTACCTGTTTTCGGCGTCGAGCTGTCCCGGCTGCGATGGCGCGCGGTCATTCCTGGTAAAGGCGCGTCAGGACGAACCAAAGATCGCACTCGAGGACTTGGATGTCGAGGGCAGCTTCGCC
Source organism: Hyphomicrobiaceae bacterium (assembly GCA_050248715.1). GTDB lineage: Bacteria > Pseudomonadota > Alphaproteobacteria > Rhizobiales > Hyphomicrobiaceae > AWTP1-13. The sequence goes on from JBFWRV010000024.1 coordinate 74,663, forward strand.
AATGCGCTGTTGTTCGATCGCATCTATGAAAGAATTGGCATGGCAGGTTTCGGCGCTCTGCCGCTGATCATCATTGGCACGCATGTGATGATTGGCTACGACGACGAGGTTGGCGCCGAAATTCTCAGCCACATCCGCGATTGCCGGGAGCGGGAATGCCTTGACATCGTCGAAGCCGTCAGGCGTGAGCTAAGCGAGGAATTGGAGCAGGCATCGCGATGCCCGCCAACCCTTCCGGCGGCGCAATGGCGCGTTGCGTTGGGATCGTGCAAGCAGGAATCGAACTCCCTCGGTAGATGAATCGACAAAGTCCGGCTTCCGCCACCGATGAGAGCACGGACAAAACCGACGACCCCTGATCCGATGAGAAGCTATGCGGGCACGACAAGATGAGGCGCGGAAAACTCATCACGTCTGCCCCGGGGCGCTGATGCCGAGCGATTCCATGGCATCAGCGCCAGGAGCTTCGCCATGCCGCACCAGCCGCTGACGCCGGCGAAAGTGAGGCCTGCGCCAACGAGGGCGGCCAACCCATAGAAAACCGGGGCGATGAACTGCCCCAAGCCGACGCCGAGCAGTATAAGGCTGCCGGCGACCAAGGTTGCGCCCTGATCCATGAGCCGCTTGGCCTCGGCGGGTGAGATGGTCGGCAGGCTCATGTTCGCTCTCTTTCCTTGGTTCTCCGTCCCGCCCGGGCTGATCGCTCCGGCGGGCAGTACAGCTGCTGCAGGTGCCCGAGCAGCGCCTCCGCTCGGGGATCGGCGATGCGATACCAGAGCGTCTGGCTTTCCCTGCGGTAGGTAACCACGCCCTCCTCGCGCATCTTGGCGAGATGCTGCGACAAGGCCGACTGCGACAACCCGACCGCATCGACCAGGCTCCCTACAGTGGCTTCGCCCCACTCCGCCAGCTTGCAGAGAATCATCAGGCGGCGCTCATTGGCGAGCGCGCGCAGGACACCGGCAACCTGCGTGGCATTGGCGGTAAAGACCGCCAGATCGGATGGCGCTTTCGGCATCGCCTTCGTCTCGTGCATCGGCTATTGCTAAATTAGATATCGCTAATATATATGTCAAGAACGCTCCCGCCAGCAAATGAGGTTGCCATGTCGTCAGCCCCCGCCATCCGCGCCTTCTTCGACGAGCCGACCAACACGGTGAGCTATCTCGTCTCCGATCCCGCCACTCGTCGGGCGGCCGTGATCGATCCCGTTCTCGACTACGATCATCGGACCGGCAAGGCGTCCGCCAAGTCGGCGGATGCCATCCTCGCTGCTGCAAAGACGGCAAACCTGTCGATCGAATGGGTGCTGGAGACGCACGCACATGCCGATCACCTGTCCGGCGCGCCCTACGTGAAGCTCAAGACCGGAGCCAAGGTCGGCATCGGCGAACAGATCCGGGAGGTGCAGAGGATCTTCCGCCCCGTCTTCAACGCCACGGACGTCTCCGGGGACGGCAGCGAGTTCGATCATCTCTTCAAGGACGGCGAGCGGTTCCGGCTGGGAACGCTGGAGATCGAGGTTCTGCATGTCCCGGGGCATACGCCGGCGGATATCGCCTACAAGATCGCCGATGCCGTCTTCGTCGGGGATACGCTGTTCATGCCGGACTACGGCACGGCGCGCGCCGACTTCCCCGGCGGTGATGCGCGCACGCTCTACCGCTCGATCAAACGGCTGCTGGCGCTGCCGACCGCGACGCGCCTCTTCATGTGCCACGACTACAAGGCCCCAGGACGGGATCACTACGCCTGGGAGACCACGGTCGGCGAGCAGCGTGAGCATAATGCCCACGTCAAGGACGGCGTCGATGAAACCGCATTCGTCGCCATGCGGGAGGCGCGCGACGCCACGCTTGCGGCGCCGCTGCTCCTGCTGCCGTCGATCCAGGTCAACATCCGCGCCGGCAAGCTGCCGCCTGCTGACGCAAACGGCGTCCCGTACCTGAAGATCCCGGTCAAGCTCGCCTCTTAGGTCAACGCCGCAAAGCCGCGGGACGGCGAGCAGGGGCAAGCGCGGTCAGCCGCTCGCCGCCGTCGGATGGATTTTGTGGCGCTGCCGGGCGAGCCTGCAGCGCAAGCAAACTCCGTCCGACGACGGCACATGCATTGACGGGCGTCAAACCATCCGCCGGTACGTGGTGATTTCCCTGGGCAAGCAGCGCTCCGCCGCCGCCCGCCTGTCGCGGAAAGCACGGATCGTTGCCTCTTCGGCGCGCATAATTGCTCCCATGATAACCGAACGCACCATCCGCCAGGCGCTATCAGGAACCGCCCTTGCCGGCTTGGCTCTCGGCCTGGTCGCATCCGTCGCAGGCAGGCCGGCCCTCGCCTTTGCCATGTGGGCGGCCGGCACGTTTCCCGTCATCGTCGCCCTCCTTGTTTCCATGGTGCGCGACCTGCTGGCCGGCCGCCTGGGTGTCGATGCGGTCGCCTTCGTTTCCATGTCGGCCGCCCTGCTGCTCGGCGAGGGGCTAGCTGCGGCAGTGGTGGCCGTCATGTACGCCGGCGGCACCATGCTCGAGGACTATGCCGTCGCACGTGCCGAACGCGATCTCAAATCCCTGGTCGATCGGGCTCCCCGGGTTGCCCACCGCCGCACCCGGGACAATGTCGAGGACGTGCCCGTCAAGCAGGTTGCCGTCGGCGACACGATCCTGGTGAGGGCCGGCGAGGTCATTCCAGTAGACGGCATCATCTCTGCGCCCGGCGCCATCATCGACGAGTCGGCCCTGACCGGAGAGCCAATCCCGGTCAATCGCCGCGCCGGAGAGCCGGCCCGCAGCGGAACGCTCAATGCTGGGGAGACGTTCGAGCTCAAGGCTACCGCCACCGCAGGCGAAAGCACCTATGCCGCCATAGTGCGCATGGTCACCGCCGCGCAGACCGCCAAGGCTCCCTTCATACGGCTGGCCGATCGCTACGCGCTCCTGCTGCTGCCCTTGACGCTCCTCGTCGCTGGCGGCGCCTGGCTGTTCTCGGGGGACGCCATCCGCGGGCTGGCGGTTCTGGTCGCGGCGACGCCGTGTCCCCTCATTCTGGCGGCGCCGGTTGCCTTCATTGCTGGCGTGTCGCAGGCCGCCCGCCGGGGCATCCTGATCAAGGGCGGCGGGCCGCTGGAAGCGCTCGCCCACACGCATACGGTCATGTTCGACAAGACCGGAACCCTCACCGTCGGCGGCGCGCGTCTCGTGGCAATCGAGACGGCGCCCGGCGAGAATGCAGAGCGGGTCCTGCAGCTGGCGGCATCCCTGGAGCAGGCATCGCAACACGTCGTCGCAGGTGCGATCGTGCAGGCAGCCATGGCGAAAGGGCTGCACCTCGACGTGCCCTCGCATGTCCGGGAAACAATGGGCTCCGGCCTGGAGGGCGAGGTCGAAGGCCGGCATGTCAAAGCCGGCTCCCACCAGTTGGTTTACGGATCGCGCAAGCCCGAAGAATGGGCTGTCCGGGCGCTGCGGCGCGCCGCATGGCGCTCGGCACTCAGCGTGTTCGTCGCCGTTGACGGACGCACGATCGGCGCCCTCCTGCTCGGTGACGAGCTCAGGCGCGAGACACCCCGCGCGGTCCGGGCGCTCCGCGCGGCCGGCGTTGCCCGCATCGTCATGGTCACGGGCGACCGCGCCGATGCCGCGGAGACCATCGGGGCGGCACTCGACCTTGACGCCGTGCTCTCCGATCGAGCCCCGGCCGACAAGGTCGACGCCGTGGCCACGGAACAGCGGCTGCATCCCACGATCATGGTCGGCGACGGCATCAACGACGCCCCTGCGCTGGCGAAAGCCAATGTCGGCATCGCCATGGGCGCACGGGGCGCCAGCGCGTCGTCGGAAGCTGCGGATGTTATCGTCCTCGTGGATCGGCTCGACCGCGTATCGGACGCGGTTGCGATCGCGTCCCGCGCCCGCAGAATTGCCGTGCAGAGCATCGTCGCCGGCATGGCGATGTCCGGGGTGGCCATGGCTGCCGCGGCATTGGGATGGCTGACCCCCGTCGCGGGAGCCCTCACCCAGGAAGCCATAGATGTGGCAGTCATCCTCAACGCGCTTCGCGCCCTGAGCCCAGGCCGGCGGCTTGGCCGCAAAGGAATGCCGGCTGCCACCGCCAGGGCGCTGCGCGAGGACCATGAGCGGCTCGAGGAGACGCTGAACCGCTTGCGCGCAATTGCCGACGCCCTCGACGATGCCGAGCCGGCAGCCGCCGTCTCCCTCATTACCGAGGCCAACGGCATCGTCGGGGAGCAGATCGTGGCGCATGAGCGCGAGGACGAGGACGCCGTCTACCCCCGCCTTTCGAAGTTCCTTTCTGATGGCCACGGCCTCGCAGCGATGAGCCGCGCTC
>JBFWRV010000025.1:0-77969 GCA_050248715.1 Hyphomicrobiaceae bacterium
GGGTCGCCAGGGCCGGGTATGAGCACGCGGTAGAGTATGCCCAGCAGCGAAAGACGTTCGGCAAGACGATCAATGAGTATCAGGCCATCCAGATGAAGCTGGCCCAGATGCTGATCGACGTGACCAGCGCCCGCCTGCACGTGTACGGCGCCGCCGAGAAGCTTGACTCGGGCCAACCGGCGCATCTGGAGGCCTCGATGGCCAAGGTGGTGGCCAGCGAGGCCGCCGTGAGCGTGACCGACCAAGCCATGCGCATCTTCGCCGGCCAGGGTTACATGAACGAGACGCCGGCGCAGCGGTTCTTCCGCGATGCGCGCCTCTACCCGATCAGCGAGGGCACCAACGAGATCCAGATGCGCACGATCGCCCGCATGGCCGGGATCGCCCAGAAAGGGTGACAGTAGGCATGCTGCGCAAGGTGCTCGTTGCCAATCGCGGTGCCGTGGCGGCGCGGGTCATCCGGGCCCTGGCGCACATGAACGTCGCATCCGTCGCCGTGTACTCGGACGCCGACCGCGATGCGCCCTACCTGGAGATGGCGAGCGAGGCCCGCCGGATTGGCCCGGCGCCGGCCGACGAGTCCTATCTCAACCAGGAGGCGCTGCTCGCCTGCCTGGAGGCCAGTGGTGCCGACGCCCTGCATCCAGGATACGGCTTCCTGTCGGAGAACGCCGCGTTTGCCTGCTGCGTGGTCGAGGCTGGGGCCGCGTTCATCGGTCCGTCGCCATCCTGGATCGAGGATATGGGCAACAAGGTCAACGCCCGCGCGGTTGCCGCCCGCTACGGCCTGCCGCTGATGCCGGGATCCGGCGCGCTCGAGCCCGGCCCAGCCCTGTTGGAGACGGGGCGGCGCATCGGCTTTCCCGTGCTGGTAAAGGCCGCGGGCGGCGGCGGCGGCATCGGCATGCTGCCCGCGCACAGCGAGGAGGAGCTGCTGCCTGCGGCCGAGCGCGCCGGCACGCTGGCGCGACGGTTCTTCGGTTCCGGACTGATCTACCTGGAGCGCCTCCTCGACCGGCCCCGGCACATCGAGATCCAGATACTGGGCGATAGGCACGGTAACGCCATGCACGTATTTGAGCGCGAATGCTCGATCCAGCGGCGCCACCAGAAGGTGATCGAGGAGGCGCCGGCGCCGGGCCTCGCCAGGGACCGCATCGACGGCCTTGCGGCATCTACCGCGACCAAGCTGGCCGCGGGCGGCTACGACAGCCTCGGCACGGTCGAGATGCTCATGGACGCCAACGGCAATTTCAGCTTTCTCGAGATGAACACGAGGCTCCAGGTCGAGCACGGCGTGACCGAGGAGATCACGGGCCTCGACCTGGTGCAGGCTCAGATTCGCGCTGCGGCCGGGGAACGGCTGAGCCAGATCGTCGCTGTTCCGGCCGCAATCAGCGGGCACGCCATCCAGGCGCGGATCTACGCGGAGGACCCGGTGCGGTTTCTCCCCTCACCCGGGCGGCTGGAGGTGTTCTGCCCGCCGGCGTGCGGCGCGCGTGTGGAAACGGGCTACCGGGAAGGTATGGACGTCACGCCCCACTACGATCCGCTCCTGGCCAAGGTGATCGTGCACCGGTCCGACCGAGAGCAGGCCCGGGTAGCGCTAATGGAGGCCCTGCAGCAGTTTGCGGTTGCGGGCGTGAAGACGAACATTGCGGCGCTGTTGAAGGTGCTGGACTGCGATGAGTTCAAAGCCGGCAGGGCCGACACGCAGTTCTTGAGCAGAGGCGTGGCCAAGAAGGGCGGTGATGCCCGGTGAGAAAAGTAGCGAGGCTGGTTGTGGCAGACATCGAATTGAAGACGGAAGTGACCGGATCAGTCTGGAAAATCGTCGCCGCCGTGGGGCAGAAGCTGGAGGACGGTGACACCGTGATGATCATCGAATCGATGAAGATGGAGATACCGGTCATCGCCGAGACGGGCGGCACCATCAGCCGACTGCTGGTGGAGGAGAAGACGCCGGTCAGCGAAGGCCAGACCGTTGCCATCCTTGTCGGGTAGCGGCGCGGCCGCACATCGTGCGACGACGGAACAGCGGGCATAGCCGATCCGGCGAGGAGCCGTGCTGCCCGGCATGACAAGGAAGGAGTCGCGTGGCCCTGCGAGCGGGCCGGCCTGAGTTCTGGACGTGAACTTTCAGGAAATGTCCATTCGGCCCGATCCGGAACGTTGATGTTGACCTGTTCTCCTCCTCGAGCTGGCGCAGCCGCTTCATCTCCGACGGCATCAGCCCGCCGTACGTCTGGCGCCAGCGATAGTACGTTTGGATCGAGATCCCCGCTTTGCGGCACGTGTCCTCGACCGACACCCCGTCGTCGGCCTGCTTCAGGATGAACGCGATCTGCTGCTCGGTGAACTTCGACTTCCGCATCGGCGAGCTCCCTCATAGCCACCCGAATCAGACGCCGATTTTCTCACATTGGATGGTCCAGTTTGCCGGGCTCAGCACACCACTTCCGTTCGGTGCGATCAACGGACCCGCGGGGGCAGCAACCTGACCTCCGATCTCATCTGCTTCGTGTGGAGCGACGTGGCGCAGAAGTGCCGCCGTCGATCCCCTGGTTTTGCCTGATTTCTGAGCTTCGGCCCGGGTGCTAGGCCTTGACAGCAACGTCGCTTGCTTGATGCGACGGCTGGGCCACCGGACGGTGGTCGGCAGGGTGCCGGCAGTCAAATTATTGCCCCCTGTCGCGCTCCGCAGCGAATACGCAGCAGATCATTTCGCCAGGTTGGCCACAATGATGTGGAGGATTGCATGCAACGATCCCTAGCGGGTTTCGCCGTGCTCAGCTTCAGTCTCGTCGCTTCGCTGCCGGCGAGCGCGCAGACCGTCGGCACTGGTGGGCCGGGCCCAGTCACGGCCATCGACATCGTGCTTGAGCCCGATGCGACGATGGTCAAGCACGCCGAGGCCGCCAACCAGCGCCTACTCAAGGATTTCCCCAAAGGCTTCGCCTTGGACAAGACGCATCACCCGCACATCTCGTGTCTGCAGCGGTACGTCAGAACCGCGGACCTCAACGAGGTCTACGAGGCCGTCGCCAAAGTGCTGGCGGAGGAGAAGCCGACCACCTGGAAGCTGAAGGCATACAAATACTACTACATACCCTGGAAGGAGACCGGTCTTGCCGGGATCGTGATTGAGCCCACCGCCGACCTCATCAGATACCAGCAGAAGCTGATTGATGCCGTCGCACCGTTCACCGTAAAGACGGGCACCGCGGCGGCGTTCGTCACCACAAAGGAAGATCCCGACATCAATCAACCGACTATTGATTACGTCGCGAGCTTCGTGCCGGATGAAACAGGCAACAAGTTCAACCCGCACGTGACGATCGGCCTTGCCGACCAGGACTACCTGAAGAAGATGCTCGACGAGAAGTTCGAGTCGTTCAACTTCTCGCCCGTAGGAGCATCGGTATTCCATCTCGGGAACTTCGGAACGGCGCGCACCCGGCTCAAGAATTGGGAGCTGAGGCCTGAAGCAGGTTCGCGGGCACTGCAATGAGCGGGCCCAGCAGCTGCTGACCCTGCAAGTCCGGCCGGGATCGGAGCGGTAGGAGCTGTCGGCTCCAGGTCGAGAGCGGGTTTGGCAGGCTTGCCGCCGGAACGCCCGTTCGTATTTCGACAACAGCAGAACTCACGCTCAGCCGGCCACTTCCGTTTGGTGCCAGGCAAATGTCTTTGCGGGTCGAGCCAGCCTATTTGCTGGTGCCGTCCAGATAGTCGAAAGCAAGGTGGAGCATAGACCTCAAGCCGATCATCAGCCCAGCCTCGTCGATCCGGAACCGCGGCGAGTGGTTCGGTGCGGCCCTCAGCGGAGGCGTGTCGGGCGCGGTGACGCCAACGAAGAAATACAGACCTGGCACCTGTCGGGCAAAGAACGAAAAGTCCTCCGAGCCAGTGACGCGAGGCGCCTCCAACAACCTGCCGGTGCCCGTGGCGCGCTTGAGAGTCGGGACCATGCGCTGTGTCAGTGGGATATTGTTCACCACCGGGATATACCCATCCATTCTCCACTCGACTTCGGCCTCGGCACCGCCGCTCTTGGGGCCTGGTTTGCCGCCTTTGAGAATGGCGACGACGCCCGTCTTCGCCACCTTCTCGTGCACCTCGTAACCGAGCCGCTTCAGATGCTCCGCCACGAGCGATGATGTTCGCACCTCTCGATTGCCCAGCTCGGGGTTCTGGTGGATATCGCGCCTCCGCGCGATCATTTGGCCCTCGATCGCCTTGGCCTCTCGCTCTATCGTATCGGCTACGCCCTGACCTGCAGCCGATAGCGTAGCCGCGGCAAGGAAGGCGGCTGTCACGAGGCCGAGCTTTCCGAAAGTGCGGGCAAGGTTCACGGCATTTCTCCCAAAGTGCCACCCTCGTGCCGGGATGTCCGTTTCCGCCCAACTACCGAGGCAGCTGTATAAAACGCCGAAATTTCCAGCTGGGAGGCAGCATTGCCGGTGCTTCGCCATCCGTCGCGACAAGCTCGTTGCCAACGACATCGCGTCGCCCGGCCCCGCATCGATCCGCGCCCGGTTGCGCTTTCATGAGCCCACGGCATAGTTGGCAAACGGGGCTATGCGGCAGAACCGCGGGGTTGAGCGAAGCGGCAAGCTACAAGCGCACCGCTCCGCCCAACACGCTCAAGCGCGCTTGAGCAATCCCACGACGAACAGGACAATAATGGCGCCGATCGCCGCATTGATGACCTCGGCGACGTAGGTGCCGCCGATGTAGATGCCAAGGCCGGGCAGCAGCCAACCGGCAACGAACGCGCCGACGATGCCCACGATGATGTTGCCTATCAGGCCGAACCCACCCCCACGCATGAGCTGGCCGGCCAGCCAACCTGCGATCGCACCGATGATGAGAAAGATGATGAGAGCCTGAGCGTCCATTCGCATGACGTCGCTCCTTCCCCATGGGCCGCAAGCATGTTGGGTCGCCCTGGCGCCAGGCGGCCCGCTTGACTGGCGCCGGGGCGGCTCCGCGATTCGTGAGGTTATCGCTTTTGCTTGGGCCCTACCACAACAGCGACGACGTCGGAGGGATAACGTGTTGCAGTACCGCACACTTCTGCGCTGCAGCATCCTGGCGTCCATGCTAGGGTTTTGCGGCAGGTCGAAGGGCTGATGCCCCGGGGACAGCGGCACTGCGCCATAGGCAGGGGGAGAGATTGTCATGGACCCAGTTGCGACCGCGTTGGTGCTCGCCGGCTTGGTGCTGCTCGGCTTCGTCCTATTTGTCCTGGTCTTCCGCTGGGTCTGGAACCGCACCGTACCGGCCGTGTTCGGTCTGCGGGAGATCACCTTCTGGCAGGCCGTCGGCCTCCTGTTCCTCGCCACGGTTCTGACCGGCGGGCATCGCGTCGTCACCACCGATATCACCAACCTGCCGAAGCGACTGGGGCCGTCGCCGGTGACGCTGGTGCCGAACGGTTGATTTCTTGTCACGGGAAGGAGGGCAAATGCCAGGCGTGCTCGAAGGCATCCGGGTGCTCGATTTCGGGCGCTATATCGCCGGACCCTATTGTGGAGCCTTGCTCGCCGAGCAGGGCGCCGAGGTGATCCGCATCGAGAAGCGGCAGGGCAGCGAGGACCGCTATCAGGCGCCGGTGGCCGCGACGGGTGAGGGCGCGCTCTTCCTGCAGATGAACCGCAACAAGCTCGGGCTGACCCTCGATCCGATGCTGCCCGAAGGGCAGGAGGTCGTGCGCAGGCTCGTCGCCACTGCCGACGTCGTCGTCGCCAACCTTCCCCCGCAGACGCTCGAGGCAATGAAGCTCGACTATGCGAGCCTGAAGGCGGTCAAGCCGGACATCATCCTCACCACGGTCACGGCCTACGGTCGTGGTGGACCCTACAGCGAGCGGGTGGGTTTCGACGGCATCGGCCAGGTCATGTCGGGTGCCGTCTACATGACGGGCACCGAGGATCAACCCTATCGCGCGCAGGTTCCCTGGGTGGATTTCGGCACGGCGCTGCACTGCGCCTTCGGCACCATGGCTGCGCTGATGGCGCGCAAGGTCACCGGCAAGGGGCAGTGGGTGGAGGGCGCTCTGCTCGCCACTGCGGTCACGCTCGGCAACGCGCTTCTGATCGAGCAGGCCGTGATTGCGCCCAACCGCGTGCCGACAGGCAACCGGGGGCAGACGGCGGCGCCGGTCGACATCTTCCGCACCAAGGACGGCTGGATCCTGGCGCAGGTCATCGGCGATCCCCTCTATCGGCGCTGGGCCAGGCTGATGGGCGAGGAGCACTGGCTCACCGATCCGCGCTTCAAGGATGACATCTCCCGCGGCGACAACGGCGAGGTCATCAGCGAACGCATGGGCCGCTGGTGCGCCGAGCGGACGACGGCGGAGGCCCTGGAGATCCTGGCCAAGGCCAAGATTCCCTCCGGCCCCGTGCTGAAGCCGCAGCAGACGCTCGATGATCCCCACATCAAGGCGATGGGCTTCTTCCAGCCGATCGAGTTTCCGGGCGTGCCCAAGCCGGCGCCGATCGCCAAGGTCCCGGTCTGGCTGTCGGAGACGCCTGGCTCGATCCGCCGGCGCGCACCGACGCTCGGCGAGCACACCAACCAGATCCTGGCCGAGCTCGGCTACGACAAGAAGGCGATCGCCAAGCTGCGCGACAAGGGCGTGATCTAGGAAGCCCGAGGTCTGTTTCCTGGCACCCCCACCCCCGCCCCCTCCCCGCAAGGGGGAGGGGAGTACCGCTCAACGACAGGCCGGGCACGCATGACCGAACCGATTGCCGCAGACAGTTTTCCCTACCTCGGCGAGGAGCACACGATGCTCCGCCACACGCTGCGGCGCTTCATCGCCGACCGCGTGCAGCCCTTCGCCGACGCCTGGGAGCAGCAGGGCTTCGTGCCGCGCGAGACCTTGCGCGAGATGGGCGCGCTCGGCCTCTTCGGCATGCGCTACGCACCCGAATATGGCGGCAGCGGCCTCGATACGCTCGCCAACGCCGTGCTCGCCGAGGAGCTGGGGCGCTCGACGTACGGGGGCTTCGCCGTCACGGTGCTCGTGCACACCGACATGGCCTCGCCGCATCTCTACAACGCCGGCACGCGCGAGCAGCTCGAGCGCTGGATGCCCGACATCACCGCCGGCCGCAGGATCACCGCTGTCGCCATGACGGAAGCCGATGCCGGCTCCGACCTCGCCTCCATGCGCACCAGCGCCCGCAAGGTCGACGGCGGCTACGTTATCAACGGCGCCAAGATGTTCATCACCAACGGCGTGCACGGCGACCTCACTTTCGTCGCTGCCAAGTCGGGCGAGTCGGGCCGCAACCGGCAGATGACGATGTTCGCCGTGGAGAAGGGAACACCCGGCTTCCGAGTAGCCCGCGCGCTCAAGAAGCAGGGGTGGCTCTCGAGCGACACGGCCGAGCTGGTGTTCGAGGACTGCTTCGTGCCGGAGGCGAACCTGCTGGGCCAGGAGGGCCAGGGCTTCTATGCGCTGGTCAAGAACCTGCAGAACGAGCGCATCGTGCTATCGGCCCAGGCGCTGGGCGAGGCCATGAAGGCGATCGAGCTGACGCTCGACTGGGTCAAGCAGCGCCGCGCGTTCGGGGCACCGCTGTGGGACAAGCAGGTGATCCGGCAGCGGCTGTCGATGCGGCTTGCCGAGGTCGAGGCGGCGCGCGCGCTCCTCTACAACACGGCCTGGCGCGACACGCGCAACGAGAACGTCGTCAAAGAGGTGTCGATGCTGAAGGCGCTGGCGGGCACGCTCGTCAACGCCGTTATGTACGACTGCCTGCAGTTCCACGGCGGTATGGGCTACATGCGCGAGAGTGCGATCGAGCGCATGGCCCGCGACGCGCGCGTGCAGGCGATCGGCGGCGGCGCCACCGAGGTGATGCTGGACGAGGTGGCGAAGCGGATTTGAGCGCGGTGGATTCGTGACGCTGAAAGCCTGCCAGTTGTCATGCCGGCCGAGGGCGACAGCCCGAGAGCCGGCGCCCAGGGGGTCAGCAGGCTGCGCGCAGCTCTGGGTTCCGGATATTTCGCTGACGCGAAATTCCGGAATGACAACGAAGGTCCTTAGCCTTTGCGCGTGATGGTATCAGTAGCCGAGCCAGGCTTCGAGCGGGCCCTTGGGCAGCGGCACAAGAAACCACTTCTCGAACATCAGGAACAGCACGAAGGGCACTGCGACGCCGACCGCGGCGGCCTTGAACGGGTTCTCGCGTCCGATCACTACCATGAACAGGAAGATGAAGATGGCGGAGGCGACGTAGATGCCAACGCCCGGGACGTCGAGGGGGCCAACCGAAATGCCGCCGATCAGCCCGACGTAGACGATGGCAGGGATAAGCACGGCCAGCACCCGGCCGAATGGCTGCGCCGAGACGAAGACCTCGCCTGAGCCGCGTCCGCGCAGAAGCGCGCTGAAGAGGTTCACCAGGCTCGCCAGTCCCAGGATGATGGCGATGTAGAACGGGAAATAGCCGGGGGCCGGCCCTTCGCCCTCGCGCCAGTTGAACCCGAGGCGGGTGCTGTCGAGGATGACCACCGCGCACGCGGCCAGCAGCAGCAGGGCGACCACAATATCGACCGTCCGGGTCGTCACCAGGGGGCGGCTGTTCTCGGCGCCGTCGTTGTCGTGCATGGGGATCGCCCTGTTGAGCAGCCCGCGGGCTTGCGCCCGCCGGGCCTTTGGGTTCCGGAGGGCCGGCTCGCCGGCCCTCGTTCAGTCCATCGCGCCGGGCCTACTTGCCGGCGGCAAGGAAGCCCGCCTCCTTCATCAGGTTGTAGTGGTGCTTGTCGGCCGCGGCGACCCAGGTCTTGTACTCGTCGCCCGACATGAAGGTCTGGTTGAAGGCGCCACCCTCCATGAACTTCTTCCAATCGTCCGTTGCCATCACCTTCTTGAACAGATCGACGTAGAAGGCGACGTGCTCGGGCTTGACGCCCGGCGCCATGAAGATGCCGCGCAGCATCTGGTACTCGGTGTCGACGCCGGCTTCCTTGCACGTGGGAATGTCGGACCACGCCATGTCGGCCGTCACCTTGGACGTGTAGACGCTACGCTTCGCATCGAACAGGCACAGCGGTCGCAGCGCCCCGGCCTTCCACTGCGAGACCGCTTCGATGGGGTTGTTGACGCTCGAGTTGACGTGCTTGCCGACGAGCTGCGTGGCTACCGTGCCGCCGCCGCCGTAGGGAACGTAGGTGAACTTCTTCGGCGCGGTGAGCTTCTCCAGCGCCGCCGTGATGATCTGGTCCTCCTGCTTGGACCCGGTGCCGCCCATCTTGAAGGTCTTGTCGTCGCCGGCCTTTACCGCGTCGATGTAGTCCTTGGCGGTCCTGTAGGGCGTGTCGGCGGGCACCCAGAGGACGAACTGATCGAGCGCCAGCATGGCGACGGGGGTCAAGTCCTTCCAGCTGACCGGCACGCCGGTGGCGTAGGGCGTGGTGAAGAGGTTCGACAGGGTGATGATGATGACGTGCGGGTCGCCCGCCGACTTCTTGACCTCGAGGAACCCTTCCGCGCCCGCGCCGCCGCCCTTGTTGAGTGTGATGATCGGCTGCTTCATCAGGTTGTTCTTGGCCGCCACGCCCTGAATGAAGCGCGCCATCTGATCGGCACCGCCGCCGGTGCCGGCGGGAATGACGAACTGAACCGGTTTCGTGGGCTCCCACGCCTGAGCGCCGGCGGCCGTTGCAACCAGCGTCGTGGCCGCGGCCAAGGCTGCCGCGCCCGCGATCCCTCGTCCCACCCGAGCCGTTAAAGACTTGCCCTGCATCGTTTCCTCCTTCTGCTTCTTGCTTGAAAGCATGATGCTCACTCATCCGTTGCGATCGACGGCAGCGGCTCCGGCCGATGCCGCGACCGGCGCGCGCCGCGCGGCGCGCTTGTCCAAGGCCCACGTGAAGTGCGGCCAGAGCAGCAAGATGACGCCGAGCGTCATGATCGAGCCGACCAGCCAGTTCGACCAGAAGATCGCGAGGCTGCCCTGGGAGCCCAGCATGGCCTGCCGGAAAGCCTCCTCGGCCTTGTCACCCAGCACGATCGCCAGCACCAGGGGCGGCAGCGGATAGCCGAGCTTCTGGAATACATAGCCGATGACGCCGAAGCCCAGCATCATCCATACGTCGAACATGGAGTTGTGCACGGTGTAGGCGCCGACCGCGCAGATGACGAGGATGATCGGCGCGATGATCGAAAACGGCACGCGCAGGATCGCGGCGAACAGCGGCACGCAGGTGAGCACCACGAACAGCCCGGCGATGTTGCCGAGGTACATGGAGGCGATCAGTCCCCAGACGAAGTCCTTCTGCTCGACGAACAGCATGGGGCCGGGCTGCAGGCCCCAGATCATGAGGCCGCCGAGCAGCACGGCCGCCGTCGGCGAGCCGGGGATGCCGAGCGTCAGCATGGGCAGCAGGGCGCTGGTGCCGGCGGCGTGGGCCGCCGTCTCGGGCGCGACCACGCCCTCGATCTCGCCCTTGCCGAAGTTGTCGCCGCGCCTGGAGAAGCGCTTGGCGAGGCCGTAGCTCATGAAGGAGGCCGGCGTGGCGCCGCCGGGTGTGATGCCCATCCAGCAGCCGATGATGCAGCTGCGGATCGAGGTCACCCAGTAATTCAACAGCTGCTTCCAGGTCTGCAGGACGGCGTTGAGTCGGATCTTGGCGCTGTTGCCGGAAAACTTGAGGCCGCTTTCCATCGACGCCAGAATCTCGCCGATGCCGAACAGGCCGATCACGGCAATCAGGAAGTCGAAGCCGACCAGCAGCTGGTCGTAGCCGAACGTCATCCTGAGCGTGCCTGTCATCTTGTCGAGCCCGACGGACGCGAGGGCGAACCCCAGGCACATGGAAGCCAGCACCTTGAACGGCGAGCCGCGGCCCATGCCGACGAAGCTTGCGAACGTCAGGAAGAACACGGAGAAGAATTCGGCGGGCCCGAACTGCAGGGCGAACTTGGCGATCAGGGGCGCCAGGAAGGTGATCAGAATCACCGCCACCAGGGCACCGACGAACGAGGAGGTGAAGGCCGCCGTCAGCGCCTCGTCGGCGCGGCCCTTCTGCGCCATGGGGTGGCCGTCGAAGGTGGTGGCAACCGACCACGGCTCGCCCGGTATGTTGAACAGAATTGAGGTGATGGCGCCGCCGAACAATGCGCCCCAGTAGATGCAGGAAAGCATGATGATGGCGGAAGTCGGCGGCATGGTGAACGTGAGCGGCAGCAGGATCGCCACTCCGTTGGCCCCGCCAAGGCCCGGCAGAACGCCGATGATGACGCCGAGCAGAATGCCGACCATCATCAAGGCCAGGTTGTACCAGGACAGCGCGACTTTGAAGCCGCCGATCAGCGAGCCAATTTCTTCCACGGAGCCCCCTCTGGCCTACGAAGCGTTTCCTCGCGCGGTGGTGGGACCTATGACCCGCAGCCTGTGTCCGGCTGTCGCCCCGCATTCTTGGTATACCATGTGCCAATTGTGAGATCAGCGCAATACGTCACTTTCCTCAGATTCGTAGTATGTGCAATTTTCGCTTCTGTCGACTCTCAGGAGGGGGAGTATAAATTTCGCCGGAATGTCTTGCCCAACTCTGGCGTATGGTATACCAGAATCCAGGTTCAGCCGTAACGCGATGTATGAGGCGCACGTGGCCGACGCCGATACACAGCTCAAGATTGCGCCGATCGGTGAGGGCCTGAGTCTCAAGGCACGTGCCTACGAGGCGCTCAAGACGGCCATCCTGAACATGAACATCTACGCCGACGATGCCCAGCTGCGTCTCGACGAGCGCGACCTTTCCCAGCGCTTCGGCGTCAGCCGGACACCGCTACGCGAGGCGCTTGCCCAGCTCGATCAGGAAGGACTGGTCAGGATTGTCGCGCGGCGCGGCATCTTCATCGTGCGCAAGACCAAGGCCGAGATCCTGGACATGATCACGGTTTGGGCGGCGCTGGAGAGCATGGCGGCAAGGCTCGCGACCGAGCACGCGGACGCCGGCGAGATCGCCCGCCTGCACGCCCTGGTCGACCAGTTCTCGCAAGACGAGGTCGCCCGCAACATGGGCGAGTACTCCGAGGCCAACATCAAATTCCATCAGGCGATCATCGGTCTCGGCAAATGCCCGCTGATTGTGGAGATCAGCAACGGGCTCTTCTTCCACATGCGCGCTATCCGACAGCGGACCATCTTCGAGCAGGATCGGGCCCGGCGCTCGATCGTCGATCACAAGGAGATCGTGAGCGCGCTCGAAGCGCGAGACACCGAGCGGGCGGAGCGCCTCGTGCGCGAGCACACGCTGCGTCTGCGCGAGCACGTCGAGCGCTACGTGGAAATCGACTAGTCGGGGCAGAGGGCGAGCCGCATTTTCGGGAGCGAGGACGGTCAAGCCATGGCACCGGATTCGGCAGAAAAATCAGTGGTCAGAGATCCTTAGCGCGAGACAGGGCGCTAGCGTCCACACAGTGAAATTTGAGTGAGGGAGTGAAATGTCGGCAACAGCACAAAGTATCGGCCCAAGCGCAACCGCAGGAGAGCGGGAGCTGACAGACGGGTTCCACCTCATCATCGATGCACTCAAGCTTAACGGCCTTACGACGATCTACGGAGTGCCGGGCATTCCGATCACGGACTTCGGCCGCATGGCGCAGGCAGCGGGCATCCGTGTGCTCTCGTTCCGCCATGAGCAGAATGCCGGCTACGCCGCCTCGATCGCAGGTTTCCTGACGAAGAAGCCGGGCATCTGCCTCACGGTGTCTGCACCAGGCTTCCTCAACGGCTTGACCGCGCTGGCTCACGCCACCACGAACTGCTTCCCGATGATCCTGATCTCCGGTTCGTCCGAGCGCGAGATCGTGGACTTGCAGCAGGGCGACTACGAGGAGATGGACCAGCTCGCCGTCGCCAAGCCGCTGTGCAAGGCCGCCTTCCGCGTGCTGCATGCGCAGGACATCGGCATCGGTCTGGCGCGCGCCATCCGGGCGGCGGTGTCAGGCCGGCCGGGCGGCGTCTATCTCGACCTGCCGGCCAAGCTGTTCGGCCAGGTGATGGACGCGGAGGCCGGCAGGAAGTCGCTCGTGAAGGTGATCGATGCGGCGCCCGCGCAAATCCCGGCACCCGATGCGGTGAAGCGCGCGCTCGATGTGCTCAAGGGCGCGCGGCGTCCCCTGATCATCCTCGGCAAGGGCGCGGCCTACGCGCAGGCCGACGGGGCCATACGCAGCCTGGTCGAGAAGAGCGGCATTCCCTTCTTGCCCATGAGCATGGGCAAAGGCCTGCTCCCCGACACGCATCCGCTCTGTGCCGGCGCGGCACGCTCCACCGTGCTGAGGGACAGCGACGTCGTCATGCTGATCGGGGCGCGCCTCAACTGGTTGCTCTCGCACGGCAAGGGCAAGAGCTGGGGCAGCGCCCCGAAGAAGTTCATCCAGATCGATATCGAGCCGAAGGAGATGGATTCCAACGTCGAGATCGCCGCGCCGGTCGTGGGCGACATCGGCTCCTGCGCGGGCGCGCTGCTCTCCGCCATGGGCGACAAGTGGCCGGCGGCCCCCGCCGACTGGGTCGGGGCGGTGGCCAGCAAGCGCGAGGAGAACGTGGCGAAGATGGCGCCGCGGCTGATGAACAACAACTCGCCGATGGACTATCACGGCGCGCTCGGTGTCCTGCGCAGCGTCATCAAGGAGCGGCCCGATGCCATCCTGGTGAACGAGGGCGCCAACACGCTCGATCTCGCGCGCGGCATCATCGACGTCTACCAGCCGAGGAAGCGCATCGACGTCGGCACCTGGGGCATCATGGGCATCGGCATGGGCTACGCCATCGCCGCCGCGGTGGAGACCGGAAAGCCGGTGCTCGCGGTGGAGGGCGACAGCGCCTTCGGCTTTTCCGGCATGGAGATCGAGACCATCTGCCGGTACAAACTCCCCGTTTGCGTCGTCGTCTTCAACAACGACGGCATCTATCGCGGCACCGACGTCAACACGGCGAGCTCTGATCCGGCGACGACGGTGTTCGTCAAGGGGGCTCGCTACGACAGGATCATCGAAGCCTTCGGCGGGATCGGGGTCAATGCAACGTCCCCCGACGAGCTGCGGCGCGCGGTGAATCAGGCCATGGAGTCGGGCAAGCCGACTCTGATCAACGCCGTCATCGATCCGGCGGCCGGCAGCGAAAGCGGCCGCATCGGCAATCTCAATCCGCAAAGCGCGCTGAAGAAGAAATAGGGAGCGAGCAATGAAAGCCCTGGAAGGCGTCAAGATCCTGGACTTCACGCACGTGCAGTCGGGACCGACGTGCACGCAGCTGCTGGCCTGGTTCGGCGCCGACGTGATCAAGGTGGAGCGGCCCGGCGTCGGCGATATCACGCGCGGCCAGCTGCAGGACGTGAAAGGCGCGGATTCGCTCTACTTCACGATGCTGAACCACAACAAGCGCTCCATCACCATCGACAGCAAGAACAAGAAGGGGATGGAAATCCTGGAGCGCCTGGTGAAGACGTGCGACGTGCTGGTGGAAAACTTCGCGCCGGGTGCGCTCGATCGCATGGGGCTGACGTGGGAGCGCATCCAGCAGCTCAACCCGCGCATGATCTACGCGTCCGTGAAGGGTTTCGGCCCAGGCCCCTACGAGGACTGCAAGGTCTATGAGAACGTGGCGCAGTGTACGGGCGGCGCTGCATCCACCACGGGTTTCCGCGACGGTCCGCCGCTCGTTACCGGCGCCCAGATCGGAGACAGCGGCACGGGTTTGCACCTGGCGCTCGGCATCGTCACGGCGCTCTATCACCGCACCATGAGCGGCAAGGGTCAGCGCGTGAGCTGCGCCATGCAGGACGGCGTGCTCAATCTCGCGCGCGTCAAGATGCGCGACCAGCAGCGCCTCGCGCACGGGCCGCTCACCGAGTACAGCCAGTACGGGGAGGGCATCCCCTTCGGCAAGGCCGTGCCGCGCGCCGGCAACGATTCAGGCGGCGGCCAGCCCGGGCGCATCCTCAAGTGCAAGGGCTGGGAGAGCGATCCCGACGCCTACATCTACTTCATCACCCAGGCGCCCGTATGGGAGGCGATCTGCGACGTGATCGGCGAGCCCGGCTGGAAGACGCATCCCGACTACGCCAAGCCGCCCGCGCGCCTGCCGAGGCTCAACGAGATCTTCGCCCGCATCGAGCAGTGGACTATGACCAAGGACAAGTTCGAGGCCATGGAGATCCTCAACAAGTACGACATCCCCTGCGGGCCGATCCTGTCGATGAAGGAGCTCAGCGAGGACAAGTCGCTGCTTGCCACCGGCACGATGGTGGAGGTGGACCATCCCACGCGCGGCAAGTATCTGTCGGTCGGCAATCCCATCAAGCTGTCGGCCTCGGCGTCGGACGTGAAGCGCTCTCCGCTGCTCGGCGAGCACACCGACGAGGTACTGCGCGAGCTCGGATATTCAGCCGACGAGATCGCGGGCCTGGCGTCAGCCGGCGCGACCGCCGTGGTCAAGAAGCAGGCGGCGGAGTAATCAGCTGGCGTGGACCCCGCCTTCGCGGGGTGACGTCGTGCTTGCGCAGACACGCGTCCACCCAAGGTGGAGTAGGGGATTGCAATGAGCTGACGTGTATCCCCGCCCTCGCGGGGGATGACGTCGGTGCCAGGGATGGGTTTGGAGTGAGAGACATGCGTATCGTGGTGCACGGCCAGCAGGCGTTCGGTAAGGCGGTGCTGGAGGCGCTGCTCAAGCGCGGCGAGAATGTCGTCGCCGTCTACGTGGCGCCGGAGAAGCCCGGCGCGAAGGCCGATCCGCTGAAGGAGGCGGCGTTGGCAGCCAAATTGCCGGTCTACCAGCCGGCATCCTATCGCAAGCCCGAGGTGTGGGCCGAGTTCAAGGCGCTCAAGCCCGACCTGCAGGTGATGGCCTTCGTCACGCTGTTCGTGCCGGAGGAGTTCCTCAACATCCCCGCCCACGGCTCGATCCAGTATCACCCCTCGCTGCTGCCGGCCTATCGCGGCGCCAGCGCCATCAACTGGCCGATCATCAAGGGCGAAAAGGAAACCGGACTGTCGATCTTCTGGCCCGACAACGGCCTCGATACCGGCGACGTGCTCGTGCAGAAGAAGACGCCCATCTCCGACACGGACACGCTGGGCACCGTCTACTTCGATCGCCTGTTCCCAATGGGTGTGGAGGCGATGCTGGAATCGGTCGACCTGGTGAAGGCCGGCAAGGCGCCGCGCATCAAGCAGGACGAGTCCAAGGCCACCTACGAGGGCCGCTGCGGCCCCGAGAATGCCAGGATCGACTGGGGCAAGCCGTGGGAGCAGATCGACCGGTTGATCCGCGGCTGCAATCCCGCGCCCGGTGCCTGGACGACGCTCGAGGGCAAGCAGCTCAAGATATTCGACGTGAAGCCACTGCCGGCGAAGGACCCCAAGGGCATCGGCGGCAAGCTCGGCGAGATCGTCGCGGTGGAGGCTGACGGCTTCACGGTCGTCTGCGCTGACGGCCGCTTCAAAATCTCCCGCGTGCAACCCGCCGACGGCAAGAAGATCGAGGCCGGCGAGTGGGCGAAGTCGGCGAGCCTCGCCGTCGGCGCGCGCTTCGGCTGACGCCCACGTCTTCCAATTCACTACGAGAGCCGAGCGGCCCCAGCCGCTGGTACGCTGAAGTTCAACCGCAACAATCGGATAGTCGTCATGCCCGCCTCGCAGCATCAACAGCCGAAATCCGACATCGAGATTGCCCAGGCCGCCAGGATGCGGCCGATCGTGGACATCGCGCGCGAGAAGCTCGGCATCGCCGCGGAGAACCTGCAGCCCTACGGCCACTACAAGGCCAAGGTGTCCATGGACTACGTCAAATCGCTCAAGGGCAAGAAGGACGGCAAGCTGATCCTGGTGACGGCGATCTCGCCGACCCCGGCCGGCGAAGGCAAGACCACGACGACGGTGGGCCTCACGGACGCGCTCAACGTCATCGGCAAGAAGGCGATGATGTGCCTGCGCGAGCCCTCGCTCGGGCCCTGCTTCGGCGTAAAGGGCGGCGCGGCGGGCGGCGGCTATGCCCAGGTCGTGCCGATGGAGGACATCAACCTCCACTTCACCGGCGACTTCCATGCCATTACCTCCGCGCACAACCTGCTCGCGGCGCTGGTGGACAATCACATCTACTGGGGCAATGCGCTGGGGCTCGACTCCCGCCGCGTTGCCTGGCGGCGCGTGATGGACATGAACGACCGCGCGCTGCGCGAGATCGTGTGCTCGCTTGGCGGCGTCGCCAACGGCTATCCGCGCGAAGCGGGCTTCGACATCACGGTGGCCTCCGAGGTGATGGCGATCTTCTGCCTCGCCCGGGATCTCGAGGATCTCAAGACGCGGCTCGGCAACATCATCGTCGGCTACACGCGTGACCGCAAACCCGTGCGTGCGAAGGAGCTCAACGCGCATGGCGCCATGACGGCGCTGCTGAAGGATGCGATTGCGCCGAACCTCGTGCAGACGCTGGAAGGCACGCCCGCGTTCATTCACGGCGGCCCCTTCGCCAACATCGCGCATGGCTGCAACTCGGTGTCCGCCACCGCGACGGCGCTGAAGCTTGCCGACTATGTGGTCACGGAGGCCGGCTTCGGCGCCGACCTCGGCGCGGAGAAATTCCTGGACATCAAGTGCCGCAAGGCCGGCCTCAAGCCCGACTGTGTCGTCGTCGTCGCCACCATCCGCGCGCTCAAAATGCACGGCGGCGTCAAGAAGGAGGACTTGAAGAAGGAGAACCTCAAGGCGCTGGAAGCGGGCATGTCCAACCTGCAGCGCCACATCGAGAACATCAAGAAGTTCGGCCTGCCCGCGGTCGTGTCGATCAACCGCTTCTCGGCCGACACGGATGCCGAGATCGCGCTGGTGAAGGAGAGGTGCAAGTCGCTGGGCGTGGAGGCGCTGATGGCCGATCACTGGGCCATGGGCGGGGAGGGCGCGGCGGATGTTGCGCGCGCGGTCGTCAAGGTGATCGACGAGGGCAAGGCCAATCTGAAGCTGCTCTATGCCGACGACATGCCGCTGTTCGACAAGGTGCGCACGATCGCCAAGGAGATCTACCGCGCCGACGATGCCACGGCCGACAAGTCGGTGAAGGACCAGCTCAAGGCGTGGGAGGACATGGGCTTCGGCGAGCTGCCGGTCTGCATCGCCAAGACGCAGTATTCCTTCTCGACCAATCCCGATGCAAAGGGGGCGCCCACGGGCTTCAACATCCCGGTGCGGGAGGTGCGCCTGTCCGCGGGGGCGGAGTTCATCGTCGCGATCTGCGGTGAGATCATGACCATGCCCGGCCTGCCCAAGGTGCCGTCCGCCGATTCGATCGACGTCAACGCCGAAGGCAAGATCGTCGGGCTGTTCTGAGCTGCTGTCATCCCGGACGCGCGCGGCGCGTATCCGGGACCCAGGGCAACGAGGAATGCGCGGCGTTTGTGGTCCCTGGGTTCCGGCTCTCGCGCTCCGCGCTCAGCCGGAATGACAACCTGCATTGTGCGCGCGCGCTGTTGCGGGTTGTGCGTGGGCATCGCGCGTAGGGTGCAAAAGCGCAGCGCATTGCGCCGATCTGCCGGCGTTTCGGCGCAATGCGGCTTCGCCTTTTGCGCCCTCGGGCGTAAGCAGGTTGCGGCGCGCCCGCAGCCATTCCATAAGAATCCCGTGGCGGCAGATTCTTCAGCTTCGGGCGCGCATGGGGGCCTCGACGCGGCGCGTCGGGTGCTGCGAGATACGTTCGGCCACGCGGAGTTTCGTGGCCTGCAGGCCGGCGTGATCGGCGAGGTGCTGGCCGGGCGCAGTGCGCTCGCGGTGCTCCCGACGGGTGGCGGCAAGAGCCTGTGCTACCAGATCCCATCGCTGGTGCGGGCGGGCGTCGGCCTCGTGGTCTCGCCGCTGATCGCGCTCATGTCGGATCAGGTGGCGGCCCTGCAGCAGTCGGGCGTGGCGGCCGAGAAGCTCGACTCCAGCATCGGCTTCGACGAGCGCGACTTCATCTGGCACCGCATCGGCGAAGGGACGCTTGATCTGCTCTATCTTTCGCCCGAAGGCCTGATGCAGCCGGCGATGCTGGAGCGCCTGGCCCGCGTGCCGCTGGCGCTGGTGGCCATCGATGAGGCGCACTGCGTCAGCCAATGGGGCCACGACTTCCGCCCCGAGTATCGCATGCTCGGTCGTCTTGCCGAGGTGTTCCCGCAAGCGCCTCGTCTCGCCGTCACCGCGACGGCCGACGCGCGCACGCGCGAGGATATCCGCGCGGAGCTCAAACTAGGCGGCGCGCGGGAGTTCGTGGACAGCTTCGCGCGGCCCGAGATCGCCCTGTCGGCGGAGCGCAAGCGCGGCAAGGGCCACTCCCGCGTGCTGGAGCTGGTGGCCGAGCGTCCCAGGCGTTCCGGCGTCGTTTACGCAGGCTCGCGCGACGGAGTGGAGAAACTGGCCGAGTCGCTGGTTGCCGCAGGGGTGCCCGCGCTCGCCTATCATGCCGGCCTCGACAAGGGCGTGCGCGCGGAGCGGCTGGAGCACTACCTGGAAGCGGACGCGGCGGTGATGGTCGCCACCATCGCCTTCGGCATGGGCGTCGACAAGCCTGATGTGCGCTATGTCATCCACGCCGATCCGCCGGCCTCGATCGAGGCCTACTGGCAGGAGATCGGCCGCGCGGGGCGCGACGGCGCGCCCGCCGAGGGCATCACGCTCTATTCTTCGGCCGACCTCGCCTGGGCGCTCCGGCGCATCGATAGCCGTGACATCGACGGCAAGGTCAAGGGCGTGCAGGTGCGCAAGGTGCGCCAGCTCTACAATATGCTGGACGGCACGGGATGCCGCGCGGGTGCGGTGCGGCGCTACTTCGGCGAGGCCGACGTCGCCGCGTGCGGGCAGTGCGACCTCTGCCTGAGCCTGCCCGCGGCGGCGGACGCGACGGAAGCCGCGCAGAAGGCGCTCTCGGCCGTGCACCGCCTCGGTGGCCGGTTCGGGCGCGGGCGCGTCATCGACCATCTGCTCGGCAAGTCGACGGACGTGCCGGCCGCGGAGATGGGGATGTCGACCTTCGGCATCGGCCGCGAGTTCAGCGCCGCGGGCTGGCGCGATCTGCTGGACCAGCTCCTGTTCGAGGGCCTGCTGCGCGAGGATCCCAACGACGGCCGGCCGCTGATCGGGCTCGGCGAGGCCGAGGATGTGCGTGCCGTCTATCGCGGGGAGCGTCGCGTCGCCATGCGCCAGATGGCCGAGGCCAGCAAGACGCCGCGGGCGCGCAAGCGCGGCGGCGAGCGGCTCGGCGTGGAGCTGGCGGACGCGGCGCTTTTCGAAGCCCTGCGCGCGTGGCGGCGCGACCGCGCGGCCGAGCAGCACGTGCCGCCATACGTCATTTTTCACGACATCACGCTCTCGGCCATCGCGCGACAACGTCCTCTCAGCGCGGACGCGCTGGCCAAGGTGAGCGGCGTCGGGCAGAGGAAACTCGAACGCTATGGTGCCGACGTCCTGCAGATCGTGCGCGCAAGCTGAACGAGGCGGCAGCTGCCCTGTCATGCCGGAATTTCGCAGCAGCGAAATATCCGGCACCCAGAGCCGACGCTTCCGGCCGGCTCCATGTGGCTCTGGTTCCCCGATATTCGCCTTCGGCGAATTCCGGGATGATGGGGAGCAGGCTGGCAGATGGGGTCAGTCCTGGCACGGGCGGCCGCCGGCCGTGCAGGTGTATTGCCCGTCCTCCTGCGTGCAGCGATAGCTTGCGTCCTGTGCCTTGTTGTAATCGGCATACGATGCGCCGAGCGTGGGCATGGCGCGAACCTTGGCGCGCCAGTTGCCGCGGGCTTTGGCCTTGGCCAGAACCTCGAACCGCGACGGGTCGCCGCGCGCGCTGACGGCCTCGGCCGCGCATGTGGCGGCCCACGCCGGCGCACGCGGCACCAGCAGGATCAGCAGCAGGCCGAGGGAAAGTGTGAACGGGATTGCAGGCATGCGCGGGCCATTGGTTGTGCATCGGGCAGCGGAACGATACGACTTCGCTGGCAGGGCGCCTAGGGCGGCCGGACACATGCGGCCGAAAGGAGCAGGCGATGAGTGCATCCGATGATGTTCTTGAGAGATTCAAGGGGCTCGCCACGCCGACCATTGCCAATGCGCTGGACGACGTGGGGTTCGAGGGCGTGCTCGTCGGCCTGACCCAGATGGTACCCGGCACGCGCTGCATCGGCCGTGCCGTGACCGTGCGTGAGATCACGGGACGGCGCGGCGATTTCACCTCCGCGGACTTCAAGGTCGGCCAGATCATCGACGCGGCCAGAGCCGGTGACGTGCTCGTCATCGACAACGGCGGACACTGCGTCTCGACCTTCGGCGGGCTTGCCACCCTGGCGGCCAAGCTCAAGGGTGTCGCGGGCCTCGTGGCCGATACCGGCGTGCGCGACCGCGAGGAGATGATCGAGCACCAGTTTCCCGTTTTCGCCCGCCACATGACGCCCCTGACGGGGCGCTCGCGTCTGGCGATCGCGGCCATCAACGAGCCGGTGAGCTGCGGTGGCGTGCGCGTGCGGCCGGGCGACGTGATCGTCGCGGACGGTTCGGGCGTCGTTTGTGTGCCGGCCGAGCATGCCGCCGAGGTTGCGCGGCTGGCGCTCGGCTACGCCAACGACGACGCCGCGGCGGCGGTCGAACTCGCCAAGGGACTGACCTTCAGCGCTGCGATGGCCAAGTTCGCACGCATCTGAGCCGGACGAGGCGCGGAAAACCACGCGTGAAACACCCCGCCGGCCAGGATGACGGGTTGAAGGCCGAGGAGGCCGGGCGCTCGTTTCTCACGACGCTGGTGACGCTCACCTTCGTCATGAATCTCATCGCGCGCGGAGTGCCCGAGACGTTCGCGGTGTTCCTGCTGCCAGTGCAGCAGGGTCTCGGCGTCTCGCGCTCCAGTATCACGCTCACGTACTCCGTCTACATGCTCGCCTACGGGTTCTCGGGGCCCCTGGCCGGTCAGCTGATCGACCGCGGCGGCGCGCGCGCCGCCTACGGCTTCGGACTTGCGTGCCTGGGGCTCGGCTACTTCCTGGCAGGCTTCTCGACCGAGCTGTGGCACTACATGCTGACCGTCGGCTTCCTCGGCGGGCTCGGCGCCGCCGCTCTCGGCATGATCGCGGCCTCCGCGCTGCTGAGCCGCTGGTTCACCAGCCGCATCGGCTCGATCATGTCCCTGCCTTACGCCGCGATCGGCGCCGGCATGCTGGTGCTGCCGCCGCTGACCCAGATGCTGCTCGGCGTCTATGACTGGCGTGTCACGCACATGATCCTCGGCGTCGGCGTCCTGGCGCTGCTGCCTTTGGTGATGCTGCTGCCGCTCGGCCGCATCTCGGCGGGTTCAAAGGCGTGGCGGGCGCTGCGCATCAGCGCGTCAGGTGCGCCCACGAACCCCTGGACGATCGCGGCGACGTTGCGCACCAGCGCGTTCTGGGGCCTTTTCCTCGCCTATCTCTCCACGGCCGTGGCTGCCTACAGCGTCGTGCCCCATTCGGTTGCCTACCTGGTCGAGCAGGGCTTCGACCGGCAGCTGGCGGCGAATGCCTTTGGCCTCGCCGGCATGCTCTCGGCGGTCGGCATCGTCGCCGTGGGATGGCTCTCGGACCGCTTCGGCCGCCGGCAGACGGCGACGCTCACGTACCTGTCGACCATTACAGGCATCGCCGCGCTGTCTCTCATTTCGATCTGGCCGTCGCTGGCGCTCGTCTACATGTTCGTTCTCTTCTTCGGCCTCGTGCAGGGTGCACGTGGGCCCATCATCGTCGCCATGGTGGCACGGATGTTTCCGGGCGGGGTCGGGGTGGTTTACGGGACGCTGTCGGTCGCGCAGGGTGTGGGTGCGGCGTTCGGATCGTGGGCCTCGGGGCTGCTCTACGAGCTGACCGGGAACTACAGGGCGTCGTTCATGCTGGCCATCTGCGGGGCGCTGGTCGGGCTTTCCTCGTTCTGGCTCGTCCGCAGCCTGCGCGAGGAGCGGGTGGCGGCGCTGCCCGCCTCCGAGCCGGCGCGAGCACCGTGAAGACTGCACGGGCAGGCTGGCGAACGCCGGGACGAGCCGGTGGATGCGTGCCTGGGTCCGGCCTTCGCCGGGATGACGTTGGTTGATGGCGCGTGCGGTGCTGCGACGTCGTTCTGGCGGAGGCCGGAATCCCGCACACTGGGCAAGGGAGCTCTGCTGCAATGGTCCAACACCGCATCGCTCTCGTCGGCCTCGGCATGGCCGTGACGCCGCACGCCAAGAGCCTCGTCGACCTGGCTGATCGCGCCGAGGTCGTGCGCGCCATCAGCCCGAGCGCGGGACGGCGGGAGGCCTTCGGCGCCCGCTTTCCGTTTCCGGTCGCTGACAGCCTGGCCGCCGTGCTGGAAGACGCGAGCATCGATGCGGTGGCCGTGCTGACGCCGCCGAGCACTCATCTCGAGATCGTCACGGCCCTGGCGCGCGCGGGCAAGCACGTGCTGCTGGAGAAGCCGCTCGATGTGTCCACGGCACGGGCCGAGCAGCTGGTGGCCGCCTGTCGCGATGCCGGCGTCGTGCTCGGCGTCGTGCTGCAGCATCGCTTCAAGCCGGCGGCCGAGCGGCTTGCCGGCATCCTGCGTGCGGGCGAACTCGGCGAGATCGTCAACTGCTCCACCAGCATTCGCCTGTGGCGCCCGCAGAGCTATTACGAGGAGCCCGGCCGCGGCACGCGGGCCCGCGACGGCGGGGGCGTGCTGCTGACGCAGGGCATCCACACGCTCGACCTGATGCTCAGCCTCTCCGGCCCCGTGGCGGAGGTCGTCGGCTACGCGCGCACCTCGCCGGTGCATCGCATGGAGACCGAGGACCTCGTGTGCGCCGCGGTGCGCTTTGCCGACGGCGCCGTCGGGGTCATCGACGCCACCACGGCCGCCTTTCCCGGCGCCCCCGAGCGCATCGAGCTGATCGGTACGAAGGGTACGGCGTCATTGGCAGGCACGGCGCTGGCGGTGCACTTTCATGATGGACGCCGCGTGGCGGTCGAGGCCGACGCATCTCCCGGCGGAACCGGCGCCGACCCGATGGCCTTTCCGCACGACTATCATCTGGGGGTCTGGCGCGACTTCCTCGACGCCATCGATGCCGGCCGTCTCCCGCGGGTCTGCGGGGAGGAAGCGCTCAAGGTGCACCGCCTGATCGATGCGCTGCTGGAGGCGGGAGCGAGCGGGCGCGAGGCCGAAGTGCGCTGACGCCCGTGCTGGGGTGGTAGGGCGCCAATGCGGATTCGCCTTTTGCGCCCCACGCGCTGTACCCGGCCCAACATCTCGACCGAGCCCGACCACGACCCAGTGCCGACGAGCCTGTCGAAGCACGGCCGGCACGCGCGGCCCGTCCTTCGACAAGCTCAGGACGACGATCGGCAGGGCGAGGGCGTGCAGGACGAGGGTGAGCCCCGCTTTACTTCTCGCTCACCTCGCGCGGGGGATGGCAGGGCTGTGCCTCGACCTCGCAGCGCGTGAAGGTCTGGCCCAGCGTCGTCACCCCGCCCTCCTTGATCGAGGAGCGCGAGCACGTGTAGTTGACGTGGCGGGCGTTGTTGAGGTCCATGAACTTCTCGCCCAGGTGGAAGCGGATCGTGCCGGCCCACGAATCGTTGGCGGCCTTCTTGGCGCCGTCGAGGGTCAGATGTTGATCGCCCACGGCCCGTCGCATTTCGCGGCAGGTGGGTCCGTCCTCGTACCCCTCGCGGCGAACATAGCTGTAGACGCGAGTTCTGCTGTGGGGCCGCGCGGCCTGTCGCGGGCGGTAGCAGCGGCCGTCGCTGCGGCAGTAAACACGCGCATAGTGCGGTCTGCCGTCGCGATGGGTGCCGACGCGGCGGACCTCCCAGTTGCCCGATTCGGTGCTTTGCGCCGGCTCCGGCAGGAGCAATGCCGCCACTGCGGCAGCCACCAACCAAGCCGTGCGTTCCCAACCCCTGCGTGTCATGTGTGCCCTCCACGCTCCCAACGGTGCATGCGGGGCGGATGCTATACAATTCGAGAGTCGTCTCAACCGACTGCCCCCGCAATCCACAGGAGACACGCGTGTCTGGCGCCGCGAGAGGCGTTCCCGCCACGATGCCGCCGATTTGCGTGGAAAGGCGGGCCAATTCAGCGAAGTCATTGCGACGCGCGGGGCTGCGTCGCCGGGCCCGCATAGGCGGCAGCCTCTGTCGCGTTGCCGCCCGGCGCGAGCGATGCTTTCATTGGCCGACACGCACGCCGGGGACTCCTCCATGCCTGATCTTGGCGCCTTGCTTTGGCCGCGCACGGTTGCGCTCATCGGCGCGTCGGCAGATGCGGAGAGCCTGCGCGGTCGGATCTTCAACGTCATGCGGGGCCACGCGTTTGCCGGCACGCTCTATCCCGTGAGCCGCAGCAGCGCCGAGGTGCTGGGCGTCAAGGCCTACCCCTCCGTTGCCGACCTGCCGCAACCGGCCGATCTCGCCGTCATCATCATCCCCGCGGAGCACGTGCCGGCGGAGCTGGAGCGCTGCGGCAAGGCGGGCGTGCGCTCGGCGGTGATCCTGAGCTCGGGGTTCGCGGAGGCCTCGGGCGACTCAGGGACGAGCCTGCAGGCCGAGATCCGTGCCGTGGCCAGGCGCTACGATATGGCCGTGTCAGGCCCGAACTCGGAGGGCTTCGCCAACATCGCCGCCAACCTGTGCCCGACCTTCAGCCCGGCCATGGAGGCGAGCGAGCGTCCGCTGGTGCCGGCAGGCCGCCCGCGCCGGCAGATGGCGGTGGCGGCGCAGAGCGGCGGTATGGGCTTTGCCTTCTTCGACCACGGCCGCGCCAAGGAGCTGTCGTTCCGCTACATCGTAACGACCGGCAACGAGGCATGCCTCGAGGCGCTCGACTTCGCCGAGTTCATCATCGACGAGGGCAAGACCGATGCGCTGCTTCTGCTGCTCGAGGACGTCAAGACGCCCGAGACGTTCCGGCGCGTTGCCGAGAAGGCGCTGAAGGCCGGCACGCCTCTCATCGTCAACAAGATCGGCCAGTCGGATGCGGGCGTGCGCGCGGCAGCCTCCCATACGGCCGCGCTCGCCGGCGCCTACCGCGCCTACCAGGCGATGTTTGCGCGCTACGGCATCATCGAGGGCGGCGATATCTCGGAGATGGTCGACATGGCCGCCGGCTTCCTGGCCTGGCGCGACAGGCTGCCGCTGGGGCGGCGGGTCGGCATCTGCACGGCCTCGGGTGGCGGCGGGGGCTGGATGGCGGACGCCTGCACGGCCGCGGGGCTGGAGGTTCCCGTGCTCGATGACGCAACACGCCGCCGCATCGACGAGCATCTGCCGTCCTATGGCACCTCGCAGAACCCCGTCGATGCCACGGCGCAGGCCGTCTCCAGGATCGGCTATGCGGGCCTCGCCCGGCTGATGCTCCCTTCGCCCGAGATCGACGGCATCGTCGTGGTCATGACGGGACGCAACGCACACAACCTGGAGCGCCAGAAGGAAGCCCTGTCCAGCCTCGCCGAGACCGCGGAGAAGCCAATCCTGATGTGGAGCTACACGCTACCGGCGCAGCGCTCGGTGCAGATCGTCGGCGAGGCCGGCTACCCCCTCTATACCGACATCGGTAATTGCGCGCGCACCATGCGGGCGATGGCGGACCACCGCGCCGTGCGCGAGCGCTTCCTGCGTCCAATCGAGGTCACGAGCCGATACGCCGCGGACAAGGAGACGGCGCAGCGGCTCCTGGCGGTGGCCGGGCCGGCGCTCAGCGAGTGGGAGGCGCGGCCCATCCTCGCCGCCTACGGCATCGGCACGAATTCGGCCGGCACGCTGGCGACCTCGGCGGCGTCGGCAAGTGCGGCGGCCGAGGCCATCGGCGGCCCTGTTGCGCTCAAGGTGCAGTCGCCCGACATCCTGCACAAGACGGAAGCCCAGGCCGTGACGCTGAACGTGCCACCCCGGGACGTCGCCGCCGGCTACGAGCGCGTGCTGGCCAATGCACGCCGACATGTGCCCGGCGCGCGCATCCCGGGCGTGCTGGTGCAGCCGATGGCGCCCTCCGGGCGCGAGGTGATCCTCGGCATCAAACGCGACGCCACGTTCGGCCCGTTGCTGATGGTGGGGCTCGGCGGCGTCGCGGTGGAGGTGCTGAAGGACGTGGCCCTGGCGCCGGTGCCGCTGAGCACCGCCGAAGCAGGCGCGCTTGTTGCGCAACTCAAGGGCGCGGCCTTGCTCGAGGCGCATCGCGGCGCGCCACCGGCCGATGTCGATGCCCTGGTCGAGCTGATGGTCCGGCTTGGCCGCTTCGCCGCCGACCATGCCGAGACGGTCGCCGAGATCGATCTCAACCCTGTGCTGGTGCACGCGAAGGGCAAGGGCGTGTCGGTCGTGGATGCCTTGATCTTGAAGGGGTAGGGCCCGCAGTCGACCTGCGGTCATCGCGGCGGTTGTCTCCGGAAACTGAATTTGCCATCGCGCCAAGCGCCGGCGATCTCGGATGGGTGGATCGCAGTCACACACCGGCAGGAATCCGGTTATCCACAATTAAGTGCCCCTCGGGACGCTTGCAGCCCGAATCACTTTCGACCCTGCACGAAGTGGGGGAAGTCCGAGGGTCGGTGAATGAGCTTACGGCAACCGGTTGTGGCGCTCGTGCTGTTGTGTCTTGGCGGATGTGCGGCGGCGGAGCGTACGGTGTCCGCCTTTTTCCCAGATCGATTTCCGGGGTTGCCGATGCTGGCGCTGGAGCCGGCGCAGCCGGATCCGACGACCGAGCGCGCCCCTTCTGCCCGACCCAAGGTGGTCAAGCCGCCGAGGCCCGAGCCGGTTCTCGCGCGGGCGGCCGCGCCGGTGCTGCCGGCCTGGAGCATCCCGGCACCCAAGCCCCAGCGCATGCTGCAGTACGGACTGTCGCCAAGCGAGCTGTTCAAGGCGCTGAACCCGTCCGTCTACACGGTCGCGGTGGTCGGGCAGGCGGCTCGCTCCCAGGGTTCCGCCGTCGCCATATCGGCAAGGGAAGCCGTGACGAACTGCCATGTCGTTTCGCCCGGCGGGGCGATCACGCTGCTCAACGGTGCGGTGTCCCTCAGGGCCGAAGTGGTGGGCGCGGATCTTGCGACGGATCGCTGCTACCTGAGGGCACTGGATGGCGAGTTGCAGCCGGTCCCGGGCTTCCGCGACTACTCCGGCCTGGTGGTCGGCGAGACCGTCTACACGATCGGGTCGCCCAAGGGGCTCGTCAACACGCTGGGCTCGGGTCTCCTGTCGGGGCTCAGGATCTCGGAGGACAAGATCGCCTACATCCAGATCACCGCGCCCGTGTCGGCCGGCTCGTCGGGTGGCGGACTGTTCGATGATCGCGGCAACCTGATCGGCATCACGACCTTCACGATCAAGGACTCGCAGAACCTGAACTTCGCCATCGCGGCCTCACAGTTCTGGGAGTGACCGGTCGACGGACAGACCGACAACCCGGTAGGTCTTGATGAGGCGGCGATCATCCTCCGGGAAGGAAGAGATTTCGGGCGATTCGAACAAGACAATGCTTGCCAAGATGTGCTGTGGGGTTTGAGAGCTCGATCGATTGCTGAAGAATCATCCGCCTTCCGAATCCAACTGCTGGGTCGGGGAGGTGGGCACGCATTCTGCTGAGCTCCCTCTTCGCCTTGTCAAGGTCATGCCGGCGCATCATCCCAGGCCGTCGAGAGCCAGCACCTCCTCGCGCAGCTCGCGCTTCATGACCTTGCCATTGGCGTTGCGGGGCAGGGGATCGCGGCGGAAGCTGAAGGTGTCGGGCACTTTGTAGTCGGCGAGCGACGCGGCGCAGTGCTGCGCCAGGTCCGCGCCCGTGATGCCGTTGCGCCTGAGGCTCACAACGGCGTGCGCTCGTTCACCCAGAACGGGGCAGGGTTTCGCCACCACGGCGGCCTCGACCACGTCGGCGTGGGCCATCAGCACGTTCTCGACCTCGATGGTGTAGATCTTGTAGCCGCCGCGGTTGATCATGTCCTTCTTGCGGTCGAACACGCGCACGAAGCCGTCCGCGTCGACCGAACCGATGTCGCCGGAGCGCCAGTAGCCCGCGATGAAGCTCTCGGTGGTGGCCTGCGGGTTGTTCCAGTAGCCGCTGACGACCATGGGACCCCTGAGCCACAGCTCGCCCTCCGCGCCGTGCGGCACCTCGCGTCCCGCTTCGTCCATCGCCAGCACCTCGCCGCACGGCACCGCGATGCCGACGCTGTCGAGGCGTCGGGCGGTCTCGG
The DNA here is from genome assembly GCA_050248715.1 of Hyphomicrobiaceae bacterium. GTDB lineage: Bacteria > Pseudomonadota > Alphaproteobacteria > Rhizobiales > Hyphomicrobiaceae > AWTP1-13. Next base: position 29,220 of record JBFWRV010000025.1, read on the forward strand.
AGGGTGGCATCATCGTCGCGGGCGACGTGGTCTCGGTCGCGCCGTAGGCGTTCATCAGGCGCAGGCCGGGAAGCCTTTGCGCCAGGCGCTCGATGGTGGCGGTCGGCATGGGCGCACCGCCGAACACACCGAGCCGCCAGGCGGAGAGGTCGGCCGTGGCAAAGCGCGGCTCGAGCAGGCAGAGATTGTACATGGCCGGCACGAGCAGGGCATGCGTGGCTCTCTCGCGCTCGGACAGCTCGAGATAGGCCGCAGCCTTGAACGACGGCATGACGATGAGGGTGCCGGCGGCGCACACCATGGCCGCGATCAGGGCGATCACGCCGGTGACGTGGCTCATCGGCACGGCGACGATGGCACGGTCGCGAGGGCTCAGGCCCATGCAGTGCTTGTAGTGCAGGGCGGAGTGGCAGATGCCGAGATGCGTCAGCATTGCCCCTTTGGGCCGTCCGGTGGTGCCGGAGGTGTAGAGGATGACGGCGGTATCCTCCTCGCCCACCGGGGCGGTGCCGGCGGCAGAGGGGCCGAATGCGAGCAAGCCGTCGAGCCCCCCGCGGGCTGCCCCCGGTTGCACGGCGATCCGGTGCGCGAGCGCCGGCACGGCGTGTTGCGGCGGCAGACGGTCGGCGAGGTCGGCGTCGTGCACGAGCACCTTGGCCCCGCAATGCTCCAGCATGTAGGCGAGACCCGGCGTCTGCTCGCGGATGCTGATCGGCACGGCAATGGCGCCAAGCCGGAGCGCGGCGAACAGCACGACGGGAAACGCGACATCGTTGCCGAGCAGGAGGGCCACGCGGTCGCCCCGGCCGACGCCCAGCGCATCGAGACCGCCGGCGCATTGCGATACGAGGTCGGCGAAGCCGGCATATGTAAGGCGCGCGTTTCCGCTGACGATCGCCTCGCCGTCGGGATTGGAGGCCAGCGCCTGCTCGAGCAGCGCGTAGGCCGACCGCGGCCGGTCGATAAAGCAGCGCACGACCCGCCCGTCGAAATGCGCCTCCGAGCGCATCGGCGGCACCGAACCGAGCCAAATGGAAGGCTGCATTGGGCTCCTTTCGCGCGCCCGCCCTGCGGTCGTTAGGCACTCGGCGCGGTCGCCTCCGAATGGTCGATTGACTTCTTTTCACGCCTCATCGAGACTTGAACCAACAATACAACACCACTGTCGGGAGGAAATGAATGATCGACTACATGCCTGTTGCTGCGCGCAGGCTGGGGGCAATGGCTGCCCTCGGGGCGCTTTTGATCGGCGGCCCTGCCGCGGCTCAGAACACCATCAAAGTCGGCGTGCCCATGCCGCTCTCCGGGCCTGCCGCCCTCTACGGCGAGCCCGCGGTCAAGGGCGCGCGCATGTTCGTCGACGAGATCAACGCGGCGGGCGGCGTGCTCGGCAAGAAGATCGAACTCGTCGTGCGTGACAGCAAGGCTTCGGCCGACGAGGCGGTGCGCGTCTCGCGCGAGATGATCCTCAAGGAGGAGGTGCAGTTTCTGGTGGGCACGCTGACGTCGGCGGAAGGCCCGGCGGTGTCCACGATCGCCAAGGAGAACAAGATCGTCTTAATTGCGCCGATCCCCAAGACCGACCAGCTGACCGCGCCTAAGAACCTGCATCCGTACGTGTTCCGCACCGCGGCCAACACGACCATGGAGGGGCGCTCGGCGGCCGAGATCGTCGCAAGCTGGAAGAACGTCAAGAAGGTCGCGACCATCGCGCATGACTATGCCTACGGGCAGGACGTGGCCAAGGCGTTCGTCGACCACGTCAAGAAGCTGCGTCCGGACATCGAGGTGGTGGACCAGCAGTGGCCCAAGCTCGGCGAGGCCGACTACACGCCCTTCATCAACGCGCAGATGGCCAAGAAGCCCGAAGCCGTGTTCTCGGCGATGTGGGGCGGCCACTTCGTCACCTGGGCGAAGCAGGCCAAGCCGCTCGGCTTCTTCGAGCTGGTGCAGAACCGCGTCGTCAACGGCGGCGAGGCGGGCTCCGTGGAGGCCACGCGCGCGCTCGGACCCGACTATCCGTTCGGCATCTATGGCAACAGCTACGACATCGCCGACTACGCCGGACAGCCCGATGCGCACAAGAAGTATATCGATCGCGTCAAGGCCTACACGAAGGAGGATCCTCCTTCGACGTGGCCGCTGACGGTGTATGTGGCCATGCAGTTCCTGGTCGAGGGCATCAAGAAGGCCAACTCGGTCGACAGCGACAAGGTCGCCAAGGCATTGCTCGACCTGACGATCGACACACCGTTCGGCAAGCAGACGCTGCGCGCCAAGGACCATCAGGCCGATCGCGGCCAGTTCTACGGCAAGATGGTGAAGGGCCCGGCCGGCAACGCCATCATGACGGACGTGAAGTACGTCGATCCCAAGCCGTTCATGGATTGACGCTCTCGCTTCGAACTGAGGCGCCGCCCCGGATCGTGGGCGGCGCTTCTGTCCGCGCTCTTATCTCTTGGAGTACGCCTTTGACGTGCCGCACGGAGTCTGCGCTCGGGGGGGCGTGGCATGAGTGAGTTGCTCGACCCGGTGTTTCTGCTGGGCCAGCTGCGTTCGGGCCTCACCACCGCAATGTTTCTTTTCCTCATCGCGTCGGGCCTGTCGCTCATCTTCGGCGTCTTGAAGATCATCAACTTCGCGCACGGCTCCCTCTACATGATCGGGGCCTATATCTCCTGGAACATGACGCTCATCCTCGGCAAAACCTCGCTCGGGTTCCTGGGCGCAGTCGCGGTAGCCTCGGTGAGCGTCGCCATTCTCGGCGGCCTCGTGGAGCGCTTTCTCCTGCGCTACATGTACAAGCGCGCGGAGCTCTACAAGCTCCTCTTCACCTACGCGCTCGTGCTGATCTTCTCGGATGCCTGCAAGTTCATCTGGGGCACGCAGCCGCACTCGGTGTCGCGGCCGCCGATCCTGTCGGGCAGCTTCGACCTGCTGGGCGTGCGCTTTCCTCACTACGACCTTTTCATCATCGTGCTGGGCCCGCTGATCGCGCTGGGCTTCTGGGTGCTGCTCAACCGCACGAGCTTCGGGCGCATCATTCGTGCGGCAGCGCTCGATCGCGAAATGGTGGGCGCGCTTGGCACCAACGTGTCGGGTCTCTACCTCGCCATGTTCGTGCTGGCATCGTTCCTCGCCGGGTTGTCGGGCGCGCTGGTCTCGCCGATCAAGAGCGTGGTGCCCGGCATGGACGTGGAGATCATCATCGAGGCCTTCATCGTCGTGGTCATCGGCGGGCTGGGCTCGCTGTGGGGCACGCTGCTCGGCTCCTTGATCTATGGCCTCACCCTGGCGTTCGGCATCCTCATCTTCCCGCGCTTCTCCATCTTCGCGGCTTTCGTGATCATGGTCGTCGTGCTGATCGTGCGGCCGTGGGGCCTGATGGGGAGGCCGGTGAAGTGAGCCTGCCAAAGCGTATCCCTTGGACGCTGGTGCTGTTCCTGGTCGGGCTGTTCATTCCCGTGCTGGGGTCCCGCTACTACACGTTCCTGGCGACCGACATCCTCATCTTCGCCATGTTCGCGACCAGCCTCAACCTGCTGCTGGGCGTGAGCGGTCTGGTGCCCTTCGGGCATGCCGCCTACTTCGGCATCGGCGCCTACGTGTGCGCGATCTTCATGAAGGACCTGAGCGTGCCGTTCCTGGCGGCGTGGCTCGCGGGCGGTCTCGGCGGGGCACTCTTTGCCGCGATCTTCGGCTTCTTCTGCGTGCGGCTCACGTCCGTCTACTTCTCGATGCTGACGATGGCGTTTGCGCAGATCGTCTGGGCCATCTGCTTCAAATGGAACGACGTCACCGGCGGCGAGCAGGGCTACCCCAACGTGCCGATGCCGAGCATGGCGTGGCTCGAATGGATCCCCTGGGTCGGGGACCTGAGGATCGACCACAAGTTCTACTATCTGACGCTGATCCTGGTCGCGCTGTCGATGGCTGCCATGCGCCGTATCGTGAACTCCCCGTTCGGGCGCATCCTGACGACGGTGCGTGACAATGCCGAGCGTGCCACCTTCATCGGCATCGACGTGCGCCGCTACAGGCTGATCGTCTTCTCGCTGGCCGGCGGCTTCGCCGGGCTGGCAGGCGGCCTGTTCGGCATCTTCAACCGCGGCGTGTTCCCTGATTTCGCCTACTGGCCGAAATCTGCCGAGGTGCTGATCATGACCATCCTCGGCGGCATCCACCATTTCTGGGGCCCCTCGGTCGGCGCCGCCATCATCATCCTGCTCAACCAGTACATCGTTTCCTACACGGAGTTCTGGCCGTTCTTCCTGGGCACGATCCTGCTCGTGCTGCTGTTCGTGTTTCCGGGCGGCGTGGCGGGCGCGTTCGCCATGCTGGTTCGCGGCGTGCGGTCCATTGTCGGAGGGCGCGGCTGATGCTCGAGTGCCGCAACCTGCGCAAGACCTTCTCCGGCTTCGTCGCCACCGACGACGTGAGCCTCAGCGCGGAAACGAAACGCACCACGGCCGTGATCGGCCCCAACGGGGCCGGCAAGTCGACGCTCTTCAACCTGATCACCGGACACCTGCAGCCCGACAGCGGCGAGGTGTTCCTCGAAGGCCGCGACATCACCGGGATCGCCCCGCACAAGATCTGCGGGCTCGGCATCGCCCGTTCGTTCCAGCGCACCAACATCTTCGCCAAGCTGACCGTGTACGAGAACATCCAGGCGGCCTTCATCGCCCACGGCGGCCGCGGCTACGACATGTGGGGCGTGTCCGAGCGCCTGTTCCGCGACGAAACCGAGCAGATGATCGAGCATCTGGCGCTGCAGGGCATTGCCGGCACGATCGCCGGGGAGATCAGCCACGGCGCGCAGAAGCAGGTGGAACTCGGCATCGCGCTCGCGGGCAATCCGCGCATGCTGCTGCTGGACGAGCCGACCGCGGGCATGAGCGCGCAGGAGACGCACGAGAGCATCGCCCTGCTGGACCGCATCGCCAAGGAGCGGGGGCTGACGCTGCTCTTCACCGAGCACGACATGGACGTCGTCTTCTCCATCGCGCACACCATCGCCGTTCTGCACCAGGGCCGAATCATCGCCGTCGGCGCTCCCGACGATGTCCGCCGCAACGAGGAGGTACGCCGCGTCTATCTCGGGGGAGGCAAGCATTGACGCCGCTCCTGGAAGTCGACGGCATCCATACCGCCTACGGCACCAGCCGCGTGCTGTTCGGGATATCGCTCGACATCAGGCCCGGCGAGTGCGTCTGCCTGCTCGGCCGCAACGGCGTCGGCAAGACCACGACGATGCGCTCGATCATGGGGCTGACGCCGCCCTCGCAGGGCCGCGTGCGTTTCAAGGGCGAGGACATCACCGGCTCTCCGCCATACCGGCTCGCGCGCCGAGGCATCGGCTACGTCCCTGAGGACCGGCGCATCTTCGCCGAGCTGACCGTCTGGGAGAACCTCGACGTCGCCGCCCGTTCCGCCGAGCGCGGGGGGCGCTGGACCGCGCAGACCGTGACGGAGCTCTTCCCCAAGCTCGGCGAGCTGCGCGACCGCATGGGCGGCGTGCTCTCGGGCGGTGAGCAGCAGATGTTGACGATCGCTCGCACGCTGATGGGCAACCCCGAGCTGCTGCTGCTCGACGAGCCTTCCGAAGGCCTGGCGCCCGTGATCGTCGAGAGCCTTCTGGCCCAGGTGCAGCGGTTGAAGGGCGAAGGGCTGACGATCCTGCTCGCCGAGCAGGGTGTCGAGTTCTCGCTTGCGCTCGCCGACCGGGTGTATGTTCTGGAGAAGGGCGCGGTGCGCTTCTCGGGTCAGGCGGCCGAGCTTCGCGACGACGCAGCCTTGCGCAACAAGCTGCTCGCCCTCTAGGAAAAGCAGGAGGAAACGATGCCGTTCGTGAACATCCGTATTCTGAAGGGCCACCCGCAGGAGCGCAAGGACGAGATCGCGCGCCGCGTCACCGAGACCATCTGCGACGTGACGAAACTGCCCAAGGAAGCCGTCTGGGTCGTCTTCGAGGATGTGCCCGGCGACGACTGGTACGTCGGGCCGTCGCGAGTGAGCGACCTGCAGAAGAAAGCCCAGGCGGGGGCGCAAGCGGGTTCAAAGTCGTGAGCGGCGTCGAGGTCCGCGACAAGCGGTTCGAGAGCGTGGTCGGCGGCTCGGTTGCGTTCGAGAAGCTGGCCACCGGCTGCATCTTCACGGAGGGGCCGCTGTGGCACCGGCGCGAGAAGTATCTGCTCTTCAGCGACATGCCGGGAGACCACCTGCGCCGCTGGAGCGAGAAGGACGGCGTCACCACCTTCCGCAAGCCCTGCAACAAGTCGAACGGCCTCGCCTGGGACCTGCAGGGCCGGCTGCTCGCCTGCGAGCACGCCTCGAGCCACCTCACGCGCACGGAGCCTGACGGGCGCATCACCGTGCTCGCCAGCCATCACGAGGGCAAGGAGCTGAACAGCCCCAACGACCTTGCGGTGAAGAGCGACGGCGCCATCTATTTCTCCGACCCGAGCTACGGGCGGATGGAGCACTTCGGGCGGCCGCGCGAGCCGCAGCTGGCCTTCCGTGGCGTCTATCGCCTCAGCCCCGACGGCAGAACGCTGACGCTGCTTGCCAGCGACTTCGGGCAGCCCAACGGCGTGTGCTTCTCGCGCGATGAGAGGACGCTGTTCGTCAACGATACGGAGAAGCAGCACATCCGCGCCTTCGACGTGCAGGCGGACGGCTCCGTCGCCAACAGCCGGGTATGGGCGAAGACCGTCGGCGAGGGCGCCGGCGCGCCGGACGGCATGAAGATCGACAGCGCCGGCAACCTCTATTCCTGCGGCCCCGGCGGCATCCACGTGTTCGCGCCGGATGCCACGTGCCTCGGGGTCATCCAGGTGCCGGAGTACACCTCCAATTTCTGCTGGGGCGACGACGATCTCAAGAGCTTGTTCATCACGGCGTCGACCTCGGTCTACCGCATCCGGGTCGCGACTCCGGGCACGGCGCAGATGCGCTAGCGCGCTTTCCACTTGATCTGGATCGCGCCAGCCAGATCGCATGGGGTCTGCGCTTGAGCCCAAGGTGCGCGCCGCGAACAACCTCCCGCAACGTCATCCCGGCGCCGCGAGGGCCTGAAAGGGCCGAGCGGGACGAGGCCGGGACCCATGCGCCTGGCATCCTGCCCTTCGATCGGACAGCAAGCGCGACGGCTCGGGTGCTGCGATGCACGAAGATGAAGGCGAGAGCTTGCTTCGAGGTGCATGGGTCCCCGCCTGGTCCCGCTTGCTCGCTTCGCTTGCAAGCGGCGCCGGGATGACGCAAAGGAAGCGATCCTAGGTGCAGGCAAGCGCCGGGATGGCGGCCGGTGTCATCATGTGAATCACACCTCGCCAGTGCCGGTTGCCTGGAACGGGGATCTCAGCAAGCGAACAAGGGGACAATTCGCATGTACAAGCCCTTTGATCTCACCGGAAAGGTTGCCCTGGTGACGGGCGGCAACAGCGGCATCGGCCTCGGCATGGCGCGCGCGGTTGCGGAGGCAGGTGCCGACGTGGCGATCTGGGGCACCAATGCGGCCAAGAACGCGGCGGCAGAGGCGGAGCTTGCCAACAGCGGGCGCAAGGTACGCGCGTTCGCCTGCGACGTCTCCGACGAGAAGGCGGTGGAAGCGGCGTTCGCGGAGACGCTGCGCGTCTTTTCGCGCGTCGACGGTTGCTTTGCCAATGCGGGCGTCAGCGGGCGCGGCACCAAGTCGTTCCTGGAGATGAGCGGCGAGGAATGGCATCGCGTGCTGAAGGTGAACCTCGACGGCGCCTTCTACACGTTCCGCGCCGCGGCCCGGCACATGGTGGAACGGGGCGGCGGGGGCGTGCTGGTCGGCACGGCCTCGCTGGCGGCGATCGAGGGCGCTCCGCGCAGCGAGCACTATGCAGCGACCAAGGGCGGCATGATCTCGATGATCCGCGCGCTCGCGGTGGAGTTCGCCCGGCACGGCGTGCGCGCCAATGCCATCCTGCCCGGCTGGATCGAGACCGACATGACCGCCAACGCCATCGGCAACGCGAAATTCTCCGGCAACGTGCTGCCGCGCATCCCCGTGCGCCGCTGGGGCACGGGCGACGACTTCGGCGGCATCGCCGTGTACCTGATGAGTTCTGCTTCCGCCTATCACACCGGCGATACGTTCCTGATCGACGGGGGCTACGCCCTGTTCTGATCAGCGCGGCCTGGTTGCCTTCCTCCGCCCTCGTGGTGCGCCCGCCCCTCGTGGTGAGCTTGTCGAACCACGAGGCCACCGGCGGTGCCTCCCATCCGCCCTTCGACAGGCTCAGGGCGTTGTCGTGCTCGTGGTGAGCCCGGCTCGCTCTCGTGGTGCGCCTACCTCCCCTCCGGGGGGAGGCGCGTCGGGCCGGCCCTTAAGGCGAGCGGCCCACGCGCCAGCCCATCTCCCAGAAATCCGCCTCGAGGCGGGTGGCCTCGCGGAAGATGGCGATGAGCTCGGCTTCGCGGGCAGGCGTGGCGTAGCGTTCGGCGAGGCGGTCGAGGTGATCGCGGGCGTTCGCTGCGACTTGCTGGTAGGCGTCGCCGGCGTACTCGGCGATCCAGACGCGATAGGGATTGGCCGGGTCTAGCGCGTTGGGATGCCCCGCCAGCCGCGCCGCGATCTCCGCGTAGCCGATGACGCATGGCGCCAGCGCAACCTTCAGCGCCAGCAGGTCGCCGCGCATGCCCGCATCCAGCACATAGCGCGTATAGGCCAGCATCTCCGGGGCGGGCTGCGCCCGCTCGAGGCCGTCGCGGGAAAGGCCCCAGCCCGCGCACAGTTTCACGTGCAGGTCCATCTCGACGTCGAGAATGGCCGACAGCCCACCCGCGCCTTCGCGCATGTCGGCCAGGCTCGGCGACTTGTAGACGGCCAGCGCGTAGGCGCGGGCGAACTCGATGAGGAACAGGTAATCCTGCACGAGGTAGTGGCGGAAGGCAGATTGGCCGAGCGAGCCGTCGGCCATCGCATCGGTGAAGGGGTGATGGGTGTAGGCATCCCAGTCGTCCGGTGCCGCTGTCTTCAATCTCGCAAAGAAGCTCATCGTCTCCTCCCGGCCCCGCGCATGCGCTCGACAGTCGAGCGAATCTTGGTTAGGCGCTTGGCGGTCTGGGGGCCAATTGGAATCAACCCTCTACCTGCCGGTCAAGCGCTTCCTCGAAAAGATGGGCTTCGAGGTCAAGGGCGAGATTTGCGGCTGCGACCTGGTCGCCCTGCGCGGGGGCGAGCCGGCGGCGGTCGTGATCGGTGAGCTCAAGCTGTCCTTCACGCTCGATTTGGTGCTGCAGGCCGTCGACCGGACCGCGGCCAGCGACGAGGTCTGGCTGGCGGTGCGCGCCTCGCGGCGCGGCCGCGGGCGCGAGAGTGATGCCCGCGTCAAGAAGCTGTGCCGCTTCCTGGGCTTCGGCCTTCTCGCCGTCACCGCCACGGGCAAGGTGGAGGTGATCGTCGAGCCCGTGCCCTGGCGGCCGCGGCGGGACGCCAAGCGCCGCTCCAGGATCGTCGACGAGCATCGCAGGCGCCAGGGCGATCCCGCATCGGGTGGCAGCACACGGCTGCCCATCATGACCGCCTACCGCCAGCAGGCCCTGGCCTGCGCGGCGGCGCTGGCTGAGGCGCCGGCCCGGCCCCGCGAGCTGAAGATTAATGTGCCGGATGCGCCGAAAATCCTGCTCAGGAATGTCTACGGCTGGTTCGTGCGCGTCGAGCGCGGCGTCTACGCGCTGTCGGATGCCGGCAAGGCCGCCCTGGTGCGCTGGAAGTCGCACCTGCCGGCGCCCGCGGATCGGGATGCCGCCAGCCCCGTCCTTCTTCCGGCCGAGTGATGCCGCCGTTCAAAAGAGCGCGGCCGAACCACCGCGTCACACCCCGGGGCCTTACCTGACCTCTGATAGTGCGGCAACGTCATCTCCGCGGAGGCGGAGACCCACGCCAGTCTCCATTTGCAGGATGAGCGTTGCGCGGATGCCCGCCGTGCCGGAGGCACGTCTTCGACGTGATGTGGGCATGACGTCCGTCATGAGGCAACGGGCCAAGAGACGGCGCTTGCTGATTGGGCGGATCGCAGTGCAGCCCGCTTCAGGTGGACCATCAGCCACGGATCAGATCGGCGATGCGCTCGGCCAGCATCAGGGTCGGCGTGTTGGTGTTGGCGCGCGGAATGGTGGGCATGAGCGAGGCATCGCAGACGCGCAAGCCTTCGAGTCCGTGCACCTTGCCGGCGCCGTCGCTCACCGCGAGGGGATCGCCGGCCGCGCCCATGCGGCAGGTGCCCGAGGCGTGCCACACGCCACCCACGGAGGAGCCGATGAAGCGCGTCAGCGCGGCGTCGTCGGCGAGCAGGTGGTCGAGCCGCAGGCCGAGCGTCACGACGCTGTGGATCAGCCAGGGGCGCAGGCCGCCCGCGTGGTCCAGCATGGCCGCGAGCAGCCGCCGCTGGGTCGCGTTGAGTGCACCCGGGCCGGCAAGCCGCGCCACGCGCTCCGAGTAGCTGGTCGGGAATGCCGGGCCGCATTGGCGCCGCATCAGCGGGTCGGTGAGCAGCTTGGCGCCCAGCCGGAAGCCGGCTTTCAGCCGCTCCATGTCGCGCCAGTCGGACAGCAGGCGGAAGTCGACCAGGGGCTCCTCGCGCGCGTCGCTGGAGCGCAGGCTGACGCTGCCGCGCGAATAGGATTTGTTGACCCAGATGAACAGGGTGCCGACGCGCTGGCCCACCTCGTGCCAGCCCGAGCGGGCGATCATGGCGAGATGCATGTCGCCTTCCGGCGAATCGGCGATTCCCGATGAGAAGCGCAGGATGGCGTGATCGTGATGCTCGTTGAGGTCCGTGAGCCGGAACGCAGGTGGCAGATAGGTGGAGACCGCGGTCGAGGGATGCTCCATCAGGTTGCGGCCGACGCCGGCCAGCGCGGCAACGACCGGAATATCCAGGCGCTGCAGATCCGCTGCTGGGCCGACCCCGCTGCGCATCAGCAGCGCCGGGGTATGGATCGCGCCGCAGCTGACGATGGTTTCGCCGGCCGTGAGCGTCATGGCTCCGCCGGCGCGGCCATTGGCCGGGACGACGACGGCGCCCGTGCAGCGCAGGCCGTCGAACACCAGCCGCTCGGCCATCAGGTCGGTGCGCACCTCGAGATTGGGGCGCTGCCGCACCTCGGGCGTGAGATAGACGATCGACGCCGGCACCCGCTCGCCCGCGTCGCTCGTGGCGATGGCGCCGACGTAGACGCCGTCGGTCCATTCGCCGTTCTGGTCTGGCTTTGCGGGATGGCCGCGCGCCACCAGCGTCTCGCACAGCGCCTTCACGAACGGGGACATGCGTTCGGGCTTGATGCGCCGGATCGGAATGGGGCCGCTGCGACCGTGGTAATGGGGATCGTCAAAGTCGCAGTCGCGTTCGAGCTTGCGGAAGTAGGGCAGGGCGGCGTCCCAGGACCAGCCCGCGGCGCCCAGCGCGCCCCACTCGTCGTAGTCGCCGGGGGCGCCGCGGTTGGCCACCATGGCGTTGACCGCCGAGCCGCCGCCGAGCACCCGGCCCTGCTCGTAGCGGCGCGGCGCGCGGCTGTCGGTGTTGCCGAGGGGCGCCCCCATGTAGGCGGTGAGCGCGCCCCAGATGTTGTCGGGATCGAGAAAGGCGCGACCGGGATAGCGGGTGCGGATCGTGTCCGGCATGGTCTCGGGCGTCAGGTCGCGCCCCGCCTCGACGAGGGTGACCTTGTTGCGAGGATTTTCCGACAGGCGCGCGGCCAGGACGCAGCCGGCGGAGCCGCCGCCGAGCACAAGGTAGTCTTGCATAAGAGTCGTCTTTTTTGAGCGTTTCGATCCCTGCCCGCATGATCTGCGGAATTGCCGCGGCTGGCAACGATCCCGCGAGGGAACCTCACGCCGTCACGCTCGTTCACAGGTTGGCGAGACTACTGCAACTCGTGGGGTGGGTGTCCTACATGAAGGGGGGCAGAGGGTCAGATTCCCAGAGACGATCTCCGCGACGGTAGAGAGCGTTGAACATGCTGGACAAAATCTCATCGGAACTGCGCGAGATCGTGTGGCTCGCTTCCGTCGTCGGTGGTCTGTCGATCGTGGGCGTGTCACTCGCCCTGGTGGCGGCTTTCGCTGTGGAGCGCCTTTCCGTCATCCCGCACGTCTGACGTCGCGCGACGGCGCGGCGCGTGGACCTGATCCCCCGCCAGGAACGCCACCGGACACTCAGATCGCCTTTTCGCGTGTGAGGATCGCTGCCCCCCAGGGGGCAGATGCGCGGCATGGGCTGTTGGCGCGGGGCCCGCCTCGCACCATAGTTGCCGCGAACGACCTGGAGCGAACCCGCGGAGCATGACATGGCAAGCTTGGCCGCCTTCGGGCTGGACGTCGGCATCTACGGCGCCACGGCCGAGCCCGAGACGATCCTGCGGCTCGCCCGGCATGCGGAGGAGGCCGGCTTCGACTCGATCTGGCTTGCCGATCACGTGGTCTTCCCCGTCTCGTATGCCTCGCGCTACCCCTACAGCGCCGGCGGCGCCTTCCCGGCGCAACTGTCCGAGCCCTTGATGGAGCCGATCGCCACCATGGGCGTGCTCGTCGGCGCCACGCGGCGCGTCCGCATCGGCACGGCCGTCCTGGTGATGCCCTACCGCAATCCCCTGCTGCTTGCGCGCATGCTGGTGACGCTCGACCGCTTCTCCGGCGGCCGCATCGTGCTGGGCGCCGGGGTGGGCTGGCTGGAGGAGGAGTTCAAGGCTCTCGACAGCTTCGACTTCAAGAAGCGCGGCCGCGTGACCGACGAGTATATCGAGATCTTCAAGGCCATCTCGGCCGGCGGCGAGGTCGGCTATCAGGGCGAGACCTACGCCTTCGAGCCCGTTTACTCGTCGCCCGGTTCGGTGCAGCGCCCGCATCCGCCAATCCTGATCGGTGGCATTGCCGACGCCGCGCTGCGCCGTGTCGTGCGTCACGGCGACGGATGGCTCGCCGTGTTTGCGCCGCCGGCAGCCTTGCCGGAGCGCCTGGGCGTGCTGCGCCGCCTTGCCGAGGAGGCCGGGCGGCCGTTCCGAAATCTCTCGCTCATCTACAAGCTGTTTCTCCAGATCGGCGAGGCGAAGCGGGGCCCCGATGGCGCACGGGAGACCGGCACCGGCTCGGCCGCCGACATCGCCGACGACGTGCGCCGGCTGTTCGACCTCGGCTTCCAAAAGATCATCGTGCGCTGCCGCGGGGCCAGCGCGGCCGACGTGATGGACCAGGTTGCGCGCTTTTCCGACACGGTGTTGCCGGCGGTGTAGGCGATGGCTCGCCCGCTGTCCTGCCGGGCAAGGGCGCCAGCCCGAGAGCCGGAGCCCAGGGCAGCACGTGGTGCGCACGGAACGCGCGGTTCCTGGGTTCCGGATATTTCGCTATCGCGAAATTCCGGAATGACGGCAACCGGAGCTGACGCGGAGCCATAACTGAGCTCCCGTTCAACGAAGGCGTTGGGGCCACGCGGTGCGGCTGCGTGAGATGCATGCAACGGCTGCAAGAATGCGGTTTGACGCTGGCGTTGCTGCTTAGCACGATGGGGTCAACGACAAACCCAGAGGACGCCCAATGGCCAAGACGAAGTTCGGCATATTCAGCCTCAGCCAGTTCCCCGATCTCTCCCGTGTGGTGGAGAGCTTCGACGACGATCTCTCCTTCTTCGAGCTGGCGGAGAAGCTGGGCTACGACAAGGTCTGGATCGCCGAGCATCTCTTCTCCACCTACGGGCTCGTCACCTCGACCCAGGTCTATGCCGCGGCCATCGCCCAGCGCACCAAGAAGCTGCGCATCGGCATGGCCGTGTGCGCGATTCCCTTCAACCATCCCTTGCGCACCGCCTCCGACTTCGCCCTTGTCGACATCCTCTCGCACGGCCGGCTCGACTTCGGCGTCGGCCGCGCCTACCAGCCGCACGAGTTCGTCGGCCTCGGCGTGCCCATGGACAAGAGCCGCGAGATGCTGGCCGAAGGCCTCGACATCGTGTTGAAGTCGTGGACGCAGGAGAAGATCACCTACCAGGGCAAGTTCTGGACCATCCCCGAGCCGGTCGAGGTGCTGCCCAAGCCCGTGCAGCAGCCCTATCCGCCCGTCTACCAGGCTACCATCAGTCCCGAAAGCTTCGAGCAGGCGGCCAGGGCCGGCATCCACATCCAGATGGCCTCGCCCTTCACCTATCGCACCTACCGCGAGACGTGGATGGAGGAGCTGGAGAAGAGCTGCCGGCACTACGAAAAGGTGTGCCGCGATCTGGGGCGCGACCCGAATGCGGCGGAGCGCATGCTGCTGCTGCCGTTCTTTGTGCACGAGGACGGCAAGAAGGCGCAGGAGATCTACAAGAAGCACGTGGAGTGGTTCTACGCCAAGGTGACTGCCAATCAGCTGGCCGGCGCACCGCAGACGGGCGAGATCAAGGGTTACGAGCTCACGATGCGCGAGGGCAAGAAGACGCGCGAGATGGGCTACCTGTCGTTCGAGAAGCTGCACCAGTACGGCGCCTGCATCGCCGACGATCCCGAAACCTGCGTCGCCAAGCTCAGGGACATGAAGCGGCGGTTCGGCGTGACCGAGTTCGTGCTGTGGTTCAACATCGGCGGCATCGACAAGGCGCACGTGGAGCGCGCCATGAAGCTGGCGGCCGAGAAGGTTCTGCCCAACGTGTAGGCAGTGCAGGGGGGGCCAGCCCGTTTCGCATGCGGGTGCGTCGCCCCTGCGCATTGCCAGCGGCGGGCCGACCGTCCCATTCGACGAACCAGGCGCCATCTCCGCGAAGGGGGAGATCGGCGCAACTCGAGGTAGTTTGGCCTTTGCATGGTGCGGATGCCAGCTGCGAGCGTTGCGTGCGAATGGGCTGCGGGGCGGCCCGGTGCGCTCTGCTTCCCTGTCCGGGAAAAAGGCGTAATCTGACCGACGAGGGGTTCTTCCAGGGCCTGAAGCGGGAGCATTTCTGCCCCGCCAGCCGCCACCCCGACAAACCGGAGGAAGCGTATGGGCAAGATCGACGGCGCCACCTTGATGGCGAAGAGCCTGAAGCAGCAGGGCGTGGACTATATGTTCGGCATCGTCGGCTTCCCGGTGCAGCCGATTGCCGCCGCGGCGCAGAAGGCCGGCATCAAGTACATCGGCATGCGCAACGAGCAGGCGGCCTCCTATGCGGCGCAGGCCGCGGGCTACCTCACCGGCCGCCCCGGCGCCTGCCTCGTGGTGTCCGGCCCCGGTGTCGTGCACGGCCTCGCGGGTCTCGCCAACGCACAGCAGAACTGCTGGCCGATGATCCTGATCGGCGGCGCCTCGCCCACCTACCAGAACGCCATGGGCGGCTTCCAGGAGGAGCGGCAGGTGCAGATCGCCTCGCCGTTCTGCAAGTTCGCGCACGCGGTGGAGCACACGAACCGTATCCCCTTCTATGTCGAGCTGGCCGTGCGCCAGTCGATATACGGCCGTCCCGGCGCCAGCTACCTCGACATGCCCGATGACATCATCCAGGGCCAGGTGGACGAGGAGAAGGTACCGATCCTGCCCAAGTGCCCCGAGCCGCCACGCACGCAGGCGATGCCGGAGGACGTGGATAAGGCTCTGAACGCCCTGCAGTCGGCCGAGCGACCGCTGGTGATCGTCGGCAAGGGCATGGCCTGGTCGCGCGCGGAGGACGAGGTGCGCGCGTTCATCGAGCGCACGCGCCTGCCGTTCCTGGCGTCTCCCATGGGCAAGGGCGTGCTCGACGACAACCATCCGCTTTCGGTCGGTGCCGCGCGCAGCCACGCGCTGAAAGAAGCCGACGTGATCTTCGTGATGGGCGCGCGGCTCAACTGGATCATGCACTACGGCCAGCCGCCGCGTTTCAACAAGAACGTGCGCGTGGTGCAGCTCGACATCGCGCCCGAGGCGATCGGCAACAACGTGCCGACGGAAGTGGCGCTGGTGGGCGACGGCAAGGCCATCGTGGGCCAGCTCAACAAGGCATTGCAGAGCCGGCAGTGGTTCTATCCGGCCGACACGCCCTGGCACACCGCCATCAAGCAGAAGGCGGCCGACAACGCCAAGTCGATCCAGCCCATGATCGACGACAACTCGACGCCGACCAACTACTACCGCGCGTTGAAGGACATCCGCGCCTGGGCACCGGCCAACGCCGTCATCATCGGCGAGGGTGCCAACACCATGGACATCGGCCGCACGCAGCTGCCGAATGCCGCGCCGCGCCTGCGCCTCGACGCCGGCACCTATGGCACCATGGGGATCGGCATGGGGTTCGCCATCGCCGCGGCGGTGGTGCATCCCGACAAGCCGATCATCTCGGTCTCGGGCGACAGCGCGCTCGGCTTCTCCGGCATGGAGATCGAGACGGCATGCCGCTACCGGCTGCCCGTGAAGGTCGTGGTGCTCAACAACGGCGGCATCGGCAGCGGCGTGGAGGAGCTGCCCGCCAACCGCTTCGACAGCCCGCCGCGCACTCTGACCGTCGGCGCCCGCTACGACCGCATGATGGAAGCCTTCGGCGGCAAGGGCTGGTACATCGAGGATCCCAAGCACCTGCGCGCGGCCCTCGACGAGGCCATGAACTTCAAAGGTCCGGCGCTGGTGAACGTGAAGCTCCACCCCGACGCCACCCGCAAGCCGCAGGAGTTCCGCTGGCTGACGACGTAAGGCGCAGCGGGCGCGTCGGCCTTGGCCTCTCTTAACGGGGAGAGGTAGGGTCGGGAAAGGCTCCCGCCCTCAGCTCTTGGTTTACCCCCCACCCCCGACCCCTCCCCGCAAGGGGGAGGGGAGGCCGGCGCCTGGATTGCGGATATTTCGCTGACGCGAAATTCCGGAATGACAGCTCAGTCCAGCTCCAGGCCGTCCATGCCGGAGTTCTTGCGCACCTTGGCGAGCATGGCGCGCACCTGGGCGCCGGCTTCGGCGGGCTCGGCGACCTGCTTCACCTCGGCGCCGCGGCGCCAGCCCTCGCATACGGCGATGCGGCCGAAGCCCGCCTGGATGACGCGTCCCGTGATGTCCTGCGCCTCCTCGCTCGCCAGGTAGACGACCGTCGGCGAGACCCACTTGGGATCGCGCATGGCGCGCTCCTCGTCGGTGATCTGGCGCAGGCCCTCGGTCATGCGCGTCTGCGCGGAAGGAGAGATGGCGTTGACGGTGACGCCGTAGCGGCGCAGCTCGCGTGCGGCGATGATGGTGAAGGCAGCGATGCCGGCCTTGGCGGCGCCGTAGTTGGTCTGGCCGATGTTGCCGTAGATGCCCGACGTCGAACTCGTGTTGATGATGCGGCCCTTGACCGGCCCGCCGATCTTCTTGCTCTCGTCGCGCCAGTAGGCGGCAGCGTGGCGGGAGGGCGCGAACGTGCCCTTAAGGTGCACCTGGATCACCGCGTCCCACTCCGCCTCGTCCATATTGGCGAGCATGCGGTCGCGCAGGATGCCGGCGTTGTTGATGAGGATGTCGAGCCTGCCGAAGCGGGCGATGGCGGCGTCGACCATGGCCTTGGCGCCCTTCCAGCTGCTCACGTCCTCGCCATTGGTCATGGCCTCGCCGCCGGCCTTCTCGATCAGGGCGACCACCTCGTTGGCGGGCGACGCGTCCCGGCCCGAGCCGTCGAGACCGGCGCCGATGTCATTGACTACGACCTTGGCGCCGTGGGCTGCGAGCAGCAGCGCGTGCTCGCGCCCCAGCCCCCGTCCCGCACCCGTGACAATTGCAACCCGTCCCTCGCACAAGCGACCCATGGCACGCGCCTCCCGACTAGCTCTTGTGCTTTCAGTTTGTTTCGCGCGGCGATCCCGCGCAAGATAGGGCGACCACATCGTAAGGAGAAAGCCCCGTGGCCGAGGGGCGTGACCGCTGTTTGCCTTGAGGCGGGTACAGGAGCTTGCGGAGGGTGGATGGTCGCGGCAAACCCGACCGTGACACGTTCCGGACTGATCGCACCAGCGGGAGCACAAGGACCGCATGCAGGGGGATGCCGATGAGCTATGACGCACCGTTCGCCGGGTTGAAGGTGATCGACCTGAGCCAGGGTGTGGCCGGTCCCTACTGCGGCATGCTGCTGGCCCAGCACGGCGCCGATGTCATCAAGGTGGAGCCCACGGGCGAGGGCGACTGGGCGCGCATGCTGGGGCGCCGCTATAGCGGTCACAGCGCCTACTCGATCCCCACCAACCTCGGCAAGCGTTCGATAGCGCTCGACCTGAAGGCGGCCGAGGGCAAGGAGGTGCTGTGGCGGCTGATCGCCGGTGCCGACGTCCTGCTCGAGGGCTTCCGTCCGGGCGTGCTCGACAAGCTGGGCTTCGGCTACGCCGCGGTCTCTCAGCGCCAGCCGCGTATGCTTTATCTCTCCGTGTCGGGCTTCGGCCAGACCGGCCCGTTCGTCGGCCGTCCTGCCATGGACCCGGTGCTGCAGGCGTTCACCGGCCTGATGATGGACAACAAGGGCGAGGACGGCATTCCCCATCGCGTGCCGTTCGTCGTGATCGACATGTCGACCGCGCTCTACGCGTTTCAGGCACTGTCCGCCGCCCTCTATGCCCGCCGCGACGAGACGCGGGGCAGGCACATTGCGGTCAGCCTTCTTGAGGCGGCGAGCGCGGTGCAGGTGATCCGGATGCTGATGGTGTACCTCGAGGGGGAGCAGGTCAGGCGCTCGATGCCGAGCGGCGTGTTCAGGACCGCCGACGGTTGGCTGCAGTTCCTGGTGGTGCGCCAGGACAGCTGGGTGAAGTTCTGCCGCATCGTTCTGGAAACGCCGGAGCTTGCCGCCGATCCGCGCTTTGCCGACGACGAGGGGCGCATGAGCAACGAGGCGGCGCTGATGGGCATCGTTCGCCCGGCGATCGCGACCCGGCCGACGGCCTACTGGGCCGAACGCCTCACCGAGGCCGACATCATGCACGAGCGGTTGAACGGCTTTCGCGAGTTCCTGCGCCAGCCGCAGGCGGAGGCGATCAATCTCGTGAGCTGGCTGCAGCCCGGCACGCCCGAGCCCATCCCCATTCCCAACATCGCGGGGCTCGTGCCGTTCGCCGCGGGCACGCCGCGCGGCACCACGCCCGTCCTCGGCCAGCACACGCGCGAGGTGCTCGGCGAGCACGGGTTCGCTGCTGCGGACATCGCCGGGCTCATCGCGCGCAAGGTCGTGGCGCAGGCGTAGCAGGCGTAGGTTGGGTCGAGCGGCAGCGACGACCCAACGCAAGTCGCGATCTCAACAAGTGTTGGGTCTGCGCTTCGCTTGACCCAACCTACGGCTCAGCGCGGGATTCTCACCCCACCCCTATCCCTCCCCGTCAAGGGGAGGGCATCGCGTGCTGCAATCGCCTGCCTAGCTCTGACTGGCCCTGCGCAGAAATTCGAGCAGCAGGCGCGTGGTGGCCTCGGGCTGCTCCTGCTGCACCCAGTGGCCGGCGCCGTCGACGAGGTGGCAGGCGAGCATGCGCGTGCACGCCGTCCCCTGCATGCGCTCGAAAGCGCCGGGAGCCTGGTATACGCCCCAGTCGCTCTTGCCGGCGATGAAGCAGGAGGGCTGATCGATGGTCCGGCCGGCGAATACCTGCAGCTCGCTATCGAACAGGCCTGTGGTGCGCGTGCGATACCATTGCAGGCCGCCCTGGAAGCCCGTGCGGGTGTATTCCGCCCCGTACACGGCAAGCTCCGCCTCCGTGAGCCACCGGCAGGCCGCGATCTCGGCCGGGCTCGGCATGTGCGGGGCCACCGTCTCCGCCATGGTCTGGCCCAGCTCCATGACGTAGTAGGTGGGCATCTTCGCAAGCTCGCCAGCTCTCCAACCCTCGAGCCCGTGGGGCGTGTTGGCTTTCCAGTCCGCGCTCTTGTGGTGGTAGTAGGCGCGCAGGAAGGCGTGGATGCCCTGCGCGCATTGCGTCATGTCGGTGTTGGCCGGCCGCGTCGAGTAGTACCAGTGGTAGTGCTTGCGCGGCGGGTTGAGCGCGGCGAGATCGGCGTGGACGTCGCGAGGGGCAGCCCTGGGCTTTGCCGGCGTGTCGGCGGTATCGAAGGGGATTGCGGGCGGCCCGGCGAACGGCGCGCTCATCAGAGTGACGGTGCGAAACACGTCCGGCCGGACCAGGGCGCACCACGCGGCAACGGGCGAGCCGTAGTCGTGCCCGACGACGCCTGCCACCGAGCGATAGCCCAGCGCCGAGACGAGACCAAGCACGTCGCGGATCACGTTGAGCATACGGAATGGGAAGAGGTCGCCGTCGTAGTCGGCCGTCCATCCGGTGGTGCGACCGTAGCCGCGCAGGTCCGGCGCGACGACGTGATAGCCGGCGGCCGCCAGAGGGACCATGACCCGGCGCCAGCTGTAGGCGAGCTCTGGAAAGCCGTGCAGGAGCAGCAGGCACGGGCGGCCCTTCTGCTCGAACCCCGCCTCCAGAACGTGCATGCGGAGGCCGTTGGAGTTGTCGACGAAGCGCGCTCGGATGCCGGCCGGCAGCGTGGGCGTGGTGAGCGGTTCGATCATTTCGACCTCCGGGCCTGCGAGGATAGGGCGCAAAAGGCGAAGCCGCATTGCGCCGATAGGACCGGTGTTATCGGTGCCATGCACTTCGCTCTTGCACCCCACGTCAACCGAGCGTCGCGCTTGCTTGCATGGCGATGGTGCCGCCAGGTGTCACGGCCCATACCTCGCAGGCTGCGCCGCTCTCAGTCGGCCGCCCCACCAGGTCAAAGGGTGCGCCTTCGAACAGCGGCGCGCGGGCGCGCATGCTGAAGGTGCGGATCGTGCGCCCGGGATTGTTGTCGCGCACGAAGTTGATCAGGCAGGTCTGGGTGAAGGGGCCGTGCACGACAAGGCCCGGATAGCCCTCCACCTCCATCGTGTAGGGGCGGTCGTAGTGAATGCGGTGCGGGTTGCCGGTCAGCGCCGAGAAGCGGAACAGCGCCACCGGCCCTGCCGTGATCGTGCGCCGCCAGGGCAATCCGGCGGGCACCTCCTCGCGCCTGGGGATGCCGCTCTTGGCGCCCGGCTTCACCTCCTCGCGGAATACGGTGTCTGTCTCCTCAGTGATGGCGAGGCCTCGCGGTGTCGAGATGCGTCTTGTCTGCGTGGTGAGGATCAGCGTGCCCGTGCTGCCGTCGCGCACCTGCAGGTCGGTCAGCTCGATCTCGCGGCGCATCCGGTCGCCGACGACGAGTGGCTCATGGAACGTGAAGCGCGTTCCGGCATACATGCGCCGCGGCAGGGGCATTTGCGGCAGCACGCCGGCGCCTGTCGCGGTGCCGTCCGGGCCGAGCGAGGCAGTCGGGGCGGTCGAGAGGAAATAACCGATGTGCCAGCCGGGCGGGATCGGCTGCCCGTCGCCGGGTGCCGCCTCGGGGCGGTCGAAGGTGGCGACGAGCGCCTTGAGCGGTGCCTGCGTCGCCACGTCCTCGTCGCTGATCCTGGTGCCGATATGCCGGCGCAGGCTGGCGATATCGATGGCCGTCATGGTTTGATCCTCTTGCTGCATGCGGGGTGTCATTCCGGCCGAGCGCGAGGCGCTTGAGCCGGAACCCAGGGCCACGAACAGCGTGCCGCCACCCAAGGCCCTGGGTCCCGGATATTTCGCTTGCGCGAAATTCCGGGATGACAACGGTCGCATCGGTGCAATGCGCTTCGCTTTTGCACCCTACTTCTTCTTGCCCGTCGGCAACTTGTTGAAGGGCGCATCCTTGTCGACGCGCACGTCGGCGGGCAGGCCCAGCACGCGCTCGGCGATGATGTTGCGCATGATCTCGTCCGAGCCGCCGGCGATGCGCGAGGAGGGCGAGGTCATCAGGGTCTGCTGGAAGACCGCGGAGATCGGGGCCACGTCCGGATCGGTGAGCACGCCGCCCTGCTCCATCAGGTCCATGGCGAAGGCGGCGATGCTCTGCAGCTTGGAGCCGTTCACGAGCTTCCCGATCGAGGATTCCGGCCCCGGGGTGTCGCCGCGCGATAGCGCCGTCATGGTGCGGAAGTGCGAATACTTGAGCCCCTGGGTCGAGACATACCAGTCGGCCAGCTTGTCGCGCACGCCATCGTTCTTGATGGCGGGGCCGTCGTCGAGCTCGATCCGGCGCGCCAGCTCGAAGATGTCCTCCACGCCCACGCTCATGCGCCCGCCGATGGTATAGCGCTCGTTCATCAGCGTGGTGAGCGAGACCTTCCAGCCGTCGCCCGGTAGCCCAAGCCGCTGGCTGTCGGGAATGCGCACGTCGGTGAAGAAGACCTCGTTGAAATGGGACTGGCCGGAGATCTGCTTGATCGGCCGGATCTCGATGCCGGGCGACTTCATGTCGAGGAAGAAGTAGGTCAGGCCCTTGTGCTTGGGCGCGGAGAAATCACTGCGCGTCACCAGCACGCCGTAGTCGCAGTAGTGCGCCCCGGAGGTCCAGGTCTTCTGGCCATTAATGACCCAGTCGTCGCCGTCGCGCTCGGCCCGTGTCCTGAGGCCGGCAAGGTCGGAGCCGGCGGCTGACTCGGAGAAGAGCTGGCACCACACCTCCTCGCCGCGCAGCGCCTTCCTTGCGTAGCGGTCGCGATGGGCCTGGGTGCCCCAGGTGCAGAGCGTGGGAATGCACATGCCGAGGCCGATGTCGAACAGGCCGCGCGGCACGGCACACTTGGCCTCCTCCTGGTCGTAGATCACCTGCTGGATGGCGGTGCCGCCGCGCCCGCCCCAATCCTTCGACCAGGTGATGCCGGCATAGCCCGCGTCCGCCTTCAGCGCCTGCCAGTCCTTGGCCCACTGGCGGAACTTCGGGTCCTCGTTGCCGGCGCGATAGACCATGCCGGAGCCTGGCTCGCGACGCTTGGCGTTCTTGTCGAGGAAGGCGCGGGCGCCGGCGCGGAACTCGGCTTCCTCGGGGGTGTCTTCGAAGTCCATGGTGCCCTCCCTAGAGCGGGGCGTTGGCGGTTTCGAGCTGGGTGATCAGGCGGTCCTTCCAGTGGCGTGTGCTGCCGAGCGTGAGGGAGAGCAGCTTGGCGCGGCGGTAGTAGAGGTGACAGTCGAACTCCCAGGTAAAGCCCATGCCGCCGTGCACCTGGATGTTCTCCTTCGCTGCCAGGAAGAACGCGTCGCCGGCGCAGATGCGGGCGGAGGCGGCGGCCACGGGGAGCTCCGGGGCGTCGCGCTCCAGCGCCCAGGCGCCATAGTAGGCATTGGAGCGGGCAAGCTCGGTCGCGACATAGACATCGGCGAGCTTATGCTTGATGGCCTGGAACGAGCCGATCGGGCGGCCGAAGGCGTAGCGCTCGAGCGCATAGTCGCGCGCGCTCTCGAGGCAGCGCTGCGCGCCGCCCACCTGCTCGAAGGCGAAGAGCACCGCGGCGCGGTCCTGCACGCGCTTGAGCAGGGCTTCCCCGCCGCCGGGCGCGCCGAGCGCCTCGGCGGGCGTGTTGGCGAAGCTGACGCGGGCGTGCGAGCGGCTGGGGTCGATCGTTTCGACGGGCTCGCGCGTGACGTCGGGAGCCTTCAGGTCGACGAGGGCAAGCGCCAGGCCGCGATCGCCCTGTGCGACGACGACGGCGAAGTCGGCCACGTCGCCGTCGGGCACGGGAAGCTTCTCGCCGTTCAGCGCGCCGCCGCGAAAGGTCGTACGCAGCTTGCGGATGTCGGCCCTGCCGGGCCCCTCGGCGAGCGCCAGCGTGCCGATCGCCTCGCCGCTCGCGAGCTTCGGAAGCCACATCTTCTTCTGTACCTCGCTGCCGCCGGCGATGATGGCCTCGGTGGCGAGGTAGACGGAAGAGGAGAAGGGTAGAGGCGCCAGCGATGCGCCCAGCTCCTCGGCCAGCACGCAAAGGCCGAGATGGCCGAGGCCGGCGCCGCCATGCTCCTCCGGAATTGCCGCCGCGGTCCAGCCCATGGCGGCAATCTCCTTCCAGAGCGCCTTGTCGTAGGGCTCCGGCCCTTCGAGGATGCGCCGCACCGTTGCCGGAGGGCTCTTCTCGCGCAGGAACCGGCGCGCCTGCTCGCGCAGCTCTTTCAGGTCATCGCTGAAATCGAAGTTCATGGGCCAGTGCGTTCCCTTCGTGCCGCATCGTTGTGCGGGTCGTTCGCGCGGCCCCGTGGGATGCGTGCAGCACGAGCTTAGTGCAATTCCGTGGGCGGGCGAAAGCACGAATCACCTGGCGCGCGATACGCCACCGGCCGCGCCTTGGATCGACACAATCAGCGAACGGTTTTGCCAACCCGGCTATCCGAGGGTTGGAAGAAGAAGAATGCTACCCTAAATTTGGACGTACGAGCCGCACCGGCGAGGCCCGCCCATGATCGTCATTTCCAGGAACGGCAAGACCACGGTCATCACGGGATGGCGGGCGTGGCTGATCGGCGCCGCCGCGGTTCTCCTTATCACGGTCGTTCTGGCGCTGATGTTCGTCCTGGTACTCGGCGCTGCTGTCACGCTCACCCTCGTCCTCTCGATTGCCGTGCCCGTGGCGATCGGCGTGGCACTCATAGCCTCCGTGTTCCGGCCACGGGCGTAGATTGGCCGTAGGGCGCAACAAAACCCAAGCCGTATGCGCCGAAACGACGCTCGCCACAGCGCAATGCGCTCCGCTTTTGCGCCCCACGGTTGCCGCTCCGTCACTTCGCGTCGTGAAAGATGATGCCGAGCGTGTGCCGCGTGCCGAAGCGCAGGCGGCTCACACCGTGCCGCATGGTGACGCGATAGACGCCGCGCGTGCCTGCCACGGGTCGGTGATGGACCGGGAAGATCACGCCCTCACCCTGGGTCAACGGCACCACCTCCGCGCGCGACTGCATGCGCGGACGCTGCTCGGTCAGCACGAACTCGCCGCCGGCGAAGTCGGTGCCCGGCTCGGACAGCAGGAACGCCACCTGCAGGGGAAACACGTGTGCGCCGTAGAGGTCCTGGTGCAGGCAATTGTAGTCGCCGGGGCCGTACTGCAGCAGCAGCGGCGTCGGTTTCGTCTGGCCCGCAGCGTGGCAGCGCGCAAGAAAGGCCGAATGCTCGTCGGGATAGCGCACATCGATGCGCATCGCCTCGTTCCAGCGGTTGGCGATGCGGGCGAGCGGCGGATAGAGCGCCTCGCGCAGGGCGGCGATTGCGTCGGGCAGCGGATAGGCGAAGTATTTGTATTCGCCGCGCCCGAAGCCGTGGCGCGCCATGCTGATGCGGCTGCGGAAAAGCCTTTCGGAGGCGTAGCTGGCCGCCAGGCGGGCACATGCGTCCTCGGTCAGCACGCGTCCCGTAACCGCGCAGCCGTGTGCGTCGAGGTCGGCCGCAAGCCCGTCCCAGTCGAGTGCCGCGATCCGGCCGCTGATCGGGGAGGATGATTTCGCGTCCGCACGCTCTGCCCGCATTGCACGCATGGAATTGCTCCTATGCCCGTGACCAAGGCCCGCCGCGGTTCGGCGGGTAGGGAGCGTCACTCCCCTTGCCTGTCCAGGCTCTCTTGCTCGCAGATCGCGCAGCGCCGGGCCACCCGGAACCTGCTCGGGGTCCGGCCCTGTCGCCCCCGGGATACCAAGTGTCGCATAGGCAACGAGCTGTATCCCATGCGGGGGGCATCGCGTATCCGCGAGAAATCCCGTAGCCTGAGTGCAGCCATCGACTTGAAAGGAGAACTGGATGCGGATTTCCAAGTTACTCGCTGCGTCGCTTCTTACCGCTGTCGCGGGAGCTTTTGCGCTCGGCGTGCCGGCGCGGGCCGACGTGCTCGCCGATATCAAGAAGCGCGGCACCCTCATCGTCGGCGTGAAGCCCGACTACAAGCCGTTCGGGTTCCGCGATCCCTCGGGCGGCCTCATCGGGCTCGAGCCCGATCTTGCCGCCGACGTTGCCAAGAAGCTCGGCGTTAAGCTCGAGCTGGTGCCGGTGCTCTCCGCCAACCGCATGGAATTCCTGAACCAGGGCAAGATCGACCTGATGATCGCCACCATGTCCGACAAGCCGGATCGCCGCAAGGTCGTGCAGGTGATAGAGCCGCTCTACTACTCGGACGCCGTCAACATCCTTCTCAGGAAGGACGCGCCGGTGAAGAGCTGGGAGGACCTGAAGGGCAAGAAGCTGTGCGGCACCACGGGCGCCTTCTACAACAAGGACGTGGCGCAGAAATACGGGCCCGAGATCGCCTCCTTCGACGGCTCGGAAAAGCCGCTGCTCGCGCTCAAGAACAACGACTGCATCGGCTACCTCTATGACCAGACCTTCATCGCCGGGAAGCTGACCGACGACGACTGGAAGGGCGGCTACCACATGCCGCTGACGGGCATCATGGAGACGCCCTGGGCCATCGCCGTGAAGCTGGGCGAGACCAACCTCCAGAAGTTCATGGTGGACGTGCACAAGGACTGGCTGAAGTCGGGCCGCATCGTCGAGCTGGAGAAGAAGTGGGGCGTGCCGCCCACCGACTACGCCAAGCGGATGCACGAGAAAGCCAAGAGCGGCAGTTGACCTGATCGATGCCGGGCGGCGCGCGTGCGCGCCCCCGGGGTTCGCATCGGGTTCCTGCGCAGGCGGGAATCCATGCCATTCTGCGGGTGCGCCCGAGGCAGAGTTGCGTAGATTCCCGCCTTCGTGCTGGAAGCGCCTCTTCGAAGTGGAAGCGCCTCTTCGACACGACACGACGCGGCAATGATGGAGGGGGGACCGCGATTCGCGCATGCAGCCGATCTACGACTGGTTCCGCGAGTTCTACGAGCGGACCGGCATCAATCTCACCTTCATCTACGATGATTTCGACCGCGCCCGCATCATCAAGGGCTTTTTTCTGACGCTCGAGCTGTCGGTCGTCACCGTGATCCTCTCCATCCTGGTGGGGATCGCCGGCGCGTGGCTGCAGGGATCGAGGCTCGTGTGGATCCGGCGCATCGTCGCGGCGTTCATATCGCTCTTCCGCAACACGCCGCCGCTGGTGCAGATCTACTTCTTCTACTTCGGGCTCGGCTATCTTCTGCCGCGCATTCCCGACGGCTCGGGCGCCATGATCCCGATGATCTCCAACGTGCAGTGGGCGATCATCTCGCTGTCGCTGTTCGCCGGCGCCTTCAACATCGAGATCTTCCGCTCCGGCATCGAGGCCATCCCCAAGTCGACGGTGGAGGCCGCGACGGCCTTCGGATTTTCGCGCTGGCAGACCTACCGCCTCGTCGTGCTGCCGATGGCGATCCGCATCTGCCTGCCGGCGCTCGGCAACAACCTCGTCAACCTCGTCAAGACCACCAACCTCGCCTACGCCATCGCCGTGCCGGAACTGCTCTACGTCTCGAAGCAGATCTGGTCGGATTCCACCAACGTGCGCGAGATGATGCTGTTCGTGCTGTTCGCCTACCTGGCCCTGGTGTTCGCCCTCGTCGCCCTCCTCAATGCCATCGAGCGTCGCCTGGCCGTTCCGGGCTTCGGCCAGCAGGGAGGGCACTGACATGCTGCGCTACCGCGACGCCTTCACGCTGCCGGCGCTGCTCTCGGCGCCTGCAGCTTCCCCTCCCCCTGGTGGGGGTGACCGGTCGGGCTCGCGGCAGACACCCCCACCGAGACGCGCCGAAGGAGTTGGCGCCGCAGCGATCGCCCCTGATTCCGCCCACCCCTGCAAGGCGGCGCCAACTCCTGGCGCGTCTTCCTTCCCTCTCCAGGGGGAGGGGAGACATTTCAGCTTCCTTTTGGTGTCGGCTTTATTCGCCCTCATCGTGGCCATTACCGCTACGGTGGCGGTTGCGCAGCAGCCCGCATCCGCAAAGGCTTCCGCGCTGGAGGTCTTGATCCGCTGGGCACCGCTGCTGCTGTGGGGCTTCGGCTTCAACATACTGATCTCGGTGATGGCGATGGCGATCGGCACAGTGGCCGGCGTACCCGTCGGCATCGCCCAGCTTTCTCCCTTGGCGCCGTTGCGGATCGTGGCGCGCATCGCAACACAGCTCTTCCGCAATTCGCCGTGGCTGGTGCTGCTGTTCCTGTGCGTGTTCCTGATCCCGTTCGAGATTCGCATCTTCGATCTTCGCATCCCCTTCCCCGACTGGGCCAAGGCAACCATGGGCTTCGCCCTGCCGGTGATGGCCAACACCTCCGAGATCACCCGCGGAGCCATCCAGTCGGTGGCGACGGGGCAATGGGACAGCGCCCGTGCTCTGGGCCTCTCCAGGCGGCAGGCCCTCCACCTCGTGATTTTGCCGCAATGCGTCAAGCGCATGCTGCCGCCCTGGATGAACCTCTACTCGCTGATCGCCATGTCGACGGTGAATGCATCGATCGTGGGAGTGAACGAGATGATCACGCTCACCTCGCAGGTGCATGCGGCGGAAGGCTCGCGCCCCGAGCTGCTGGCTCCGCTTTACGCTTTCGCGCTGGCGTGCTTCTTCATCTACTGTTACCCGATCGGCAAGTGGACACAGGCGCTGGAGCGCAGGTATCAGATCACGTGAGGCAGCATCGCATGCGCCGTTTTTCTCTAGGCACGCTGCTGTCGGAGGGATTCAAGGGCCACCAAGGCTGGGAGCGCCAGTGGCGCTCGCCCGAGCCCAAGCCCGCCTACGATGCCGTGATCGTGGGCGGGGGCGGGCATGGTCTCGCCACAGCCTACTACCTGGCCAAGGAGCACGGGCTCGCCAACGTGGCCGTGCTCGAGAAAGGTTGGATCGGCGGCGGCAACACCGGGCGCAACACCACCATCATCCGCTCGAACTACCTGCAGGAGGAGAGCGCCGCCATCTACGAGCACGCCGTGAAGCTCTGGGAAGGGTTGTCGCGCGAGCTCAACTACAACGTGATGTTTTCGCAGCGCGGCGTGATGATGCTGGCGCACAATACGCACGACGTGCAAAGCCTGAAGCGGCACGTCTACGCCAATCGGCTCGCCGGCATCGACAACGAGTGGCTGACGCCAGATGAGGCCAAGAGGTTCTGCCCGCCGCTCAATACCTCGCCCGATATCCGCTATCCCGTCGTCGGCGCCGCCTTGCAGCGTCGCGGGGGCGTGGCGCGCCACGATGCGGTGGCCTGGGGTTATGCCCGCGCCGCCGATGCGCTGGGCGTCGACATCATCGAGAACTGCGAGGTTCTGGGATTCAGGCGCGATGCGGGCGGGGCGGTCGCGGGGGTGGAGACGACGAAAGGCGCGATCGCGGCGACGCGCGTGGGCGTTGTGGCGGCCGGCCATACCAGCGTGGTGATGGCGCGCGCGGGCTTGAGGATGCCGCTGGAGAGCTTTCCCTTGCAGGCGCTCGTGTCCGAGCCCATCAAGCCGGTGTTTCCGTGCGTCGTGATGTCCAATACGGTGCACGCCTATATCAGCCAGTCCGATAAGGGCGAGCTGGTCATCGGCGCCGGCACGGATCAGTACGTCTCCTACAGCCAGCGCGGCGGACTGCATATCGCCACCCACACGCTGGAGGCGATCTGCGAGCTCTTCCCGCAGTTCTCCCGCCTCCGGATGCTGCGCAACTGGGGCGGCATCGTCGACGTCACGCCCGACCGCTCGCCCATCATCGGGCACACGCCCATCGAGGGGCTGTTCGTGAACTGCGGCTGGGGGACCGGCGGGTTCAAGGCGACGCCGGGATCGGGTCACGTATTCGCGCACACCATCGCGAGGGGCGAACCGCACGCCATCAACGCGCCCTTCACCCTCGATCGTTTCCGCACCGGCCACCTCATCGATGAGGCCGCGGCCGCGGCGGTGGCGCACTGAAGGTATTCGCATGCTGCTTATCGACTGCCCATACTGCGGCCCGCGCCCGGAGATCGAGTTTCGCTGCGGCGGCGAGGCGCATATCGCCCGCCCGCCCGAGCCCGGCACGATCGGCGATGCGGCCTGGGGAGAATTCCTCTTCTACCGCACGAGCCCAAAGGGGGTGCATGCCGAGCGCTGGGTGCATGTCCATGGCTGCCGGCAGTGGTTCAACGCTCTGCGCGACACGGTGAGCGACAGGGTCATCGCTACCTATGCCATGGGGGAGCCGCGGCCTGTTATCTCGGAGGCACAGCGGTGAGTGGTGCGTGCGGAAGGCTTGCGTCGGGCTCCTCCCTCTCCCTCCCACACGAGGGGGGAGGGCAGCACATAGCGATTACCGTTCCCCTTGTGGGGAGGGGAGGAGGGTGGGGGGAATCCCGGCACTCGATTGAGGGCGGGGTTCCGCCCAACCCTCGCTGAAGGGTCCGGGCATGGCGCAAACGCATCGTCTCGCCAAGGGCGGCCGGATCGATCGGGGACGGCCCGTTGCGCTGCGCTTCAACGGACAGGCGGTCGACGCCTTCGTCGGCGACACGGCGGCCTCCGCGCTGCTCGCCAACGGCATCCACTTCGTCGGCCGTTCCTTCAAATATCACCGCCCGCGCGGGATCTTCAGCCACGGCGCGGAGGAGGCGAACGCCCTCTTCACCGTGGACCGCGGCGATGGCCGCGCCGAGCCGAACAATCGCGCCAGCGCCATCGAAGCCGTCGACGGTTTCCACATCCGCTCGCAGCATCACTGGCCGTCGCTCGGCTTCGACCTGGGCGCGGTCAACAATGCGCTGTCGCCGCTGTTTCCGGCCGGCTTCTACTACAAGACCTTCATGTGGCCGCCGGCGTTCTGGCGCCGCCTCTACGAGCCCGCCATTCGGGCCGCCGCAGGCCTCGGCCGCGCGCCGAGGATCGCCGATCCCGACCGCTACGCCCATCGTTACGCACACTGCGATGTGCTCGTGGTCGGCGCCGGCCCGGCCGGGCTGGCGGCGGCGCTGGCAGCATCCGAGGGCGGCAAGCGCGTCATCCTCGCCGACGAGCAGGCCGAGATGGGCGGCGCGCTGTTGCACGACGTGACGTCGGCGATCGATGATCGTCCGGCGTGGGATTGGCTGGCGGATGCCCTGGCGAAGCTGGCCGCGCGCGCCACCGTCAGCCTGCTGCCGCGCACCACCGCCTTCGGCCTCTACAATCACAACCATGCAGGCCTCGTCGAGCGCCTGACCGATCACCTGGGCGAGCCCCCGAGCGGGCTGCCGCGCGAGCGCCTGTGGCAGGTGCGCGCGCGCAGCATCGTGCTGGCGACGGGTGCGCACGAGCGCCCGCTGCTGTTTCCCGGCAACGACCGCCCCGGCATCATGCTGGCCGAAAGCTTGCGTGCCTTTGCCAACCGCTATGCCGTGCTGCCGGGACGAAGGGTGGTGATCGTCACGACGGGCGCCTCGGCTTACACCGTGGCGCTCGATCTGGTGGCGGCCGGCGCCGCCGTCAGCGTCGTCGACCTGCGCCGGCAGGAAGAATGCGCTACCGAGGTTGCCGTGTTGCGCGATACCGGCTGCGAGGTGCTGGCTGGGCATGCCGTGATCGGGTCACTGGGATGCAAGCGCGTGCGCGGGCTCGTCGTCGCCCCCTTCGACGGCACGGGCGTGAGGGGCGCGCGCCGAACCCTGCCGTGCGACTGCGTGGGCCTCTCCGGCGGCTGGACGCCGGCCGTGCACCTCCACGCGCAGCTCAACAAGCTTGCCTTCGACGCGGGGATCGATGCATTCGTGCCGGGCCCTGGGGGGCCTGGCCTGAGCTCGGTGGGGGCCGCTTGTGGCAGCTACCAGCTCGCGGCCTGCCTCACCGAAGGCTGGCAGGCGGGCGCGGCGGCGGCCCAGGTGCCCGAACGCAGCTTCGCCGCCAGTGCCTCGAGAACCGGGTTCCGGCCGGTGCGGACAGTGCCGACAACGGGGCGGCGGAGACAGGCCAAGGCGTTCGTCGATTGGCAGAACGACGTTACCCAGCGCGATATTGCCCTCGCCGTGCGCGAGGGTTTCACCGCCATCGAGCATGTGAAGCGCTACACCACCACGGGCATGGCCACCGACCAGGGCAAGACCTCCAACATGAACGCCCTGGGGCTGGTGGCCGATATCGTCGGCAAGCCGGTGCCCGAGGTCGGCACCACGACCTACCGCCCGCCCTATACGCCCGTGACGTTCGGGGCGCTCGCCGGCCCCAGCCGCGGCGATCTGCTCGATCCCGTGCGCACACCCCCCACGCACAGCTGGGCCCTCGCGCACGGCGCCATGTTCGAGGACGTCGGGCAATGGAAGCGGGCGCTCTGCTTTCCCCGCGCCGGCGAGGACATGGCGGCGGCGGTCGACCGCGAGTGCCTGGCCGTCCGCTCGGGCGTCGGCATGCTCGATGCATCGACGCTGGGAAAGATCGAGGTCGTCGGCCCGGACGCGGCGGAATTCCTCGACCGCATCTACACGGGCTCCATGAGCCGGTTGGCGTCCGGCCGCTGCCGCTACGGTCTGATGCTGAGGGAGGACGGCTACATCTTCGACGACGGCGTCGTCGCCCGCCTCGGCTTCGGCCGCTTCCATCTGACGACGACGACCGGCGGCGCCGCCCGTGTCCTGCAGCACATGGAGGACTATCTGCAGACCGAGTGGCCGCAGCTGCGCGTGCACCTCACCTCGACCACGGAGCAATATGCGGTGATCGCCCTGCAGGGGCCGCGGTCGCGCAATCTTCTGGCGTCGCTGGTCGAGGGCATCGACCTTTCCAACGAAGCATTCCCGCACATGTCGGTGCGCTCGGGCACGATCTGTGGCGTGAGGGGGCGGCTGTTTTGCGTCTCCTTCACGGGGGAGGCCGGTTACGAAATCAATGTTCCGGCCGACTTCGGCCTGCCGCTCTGGGAACGGCTGATGGAACGCGGCAGGGCGCTTGGCATCACGCCCTACGGCACCGAGGCCATGCATGTGCTGCGCGCCGAGAAGGGCTTCATCATCGTCGGCCAGGAGACCGACGGTACCGTGACGCCGCACGATGTGGGCCTCGGCGGGCTCGTCGCGTCATCCAAGGCCGATTTCGTCGGCTGCCGGTCGCTGAAGCGGGCGGATGTCGTCGCCGCCGGACGCAAGCAGCTTGTGGGCCTCCTGACCGAACTACCGGAGGAGGTGATCGAGGAAGGTGCCCAGATCGTCGCCGATCCGGAGGAGCCTATCCCCATGCGTGCGCTGGGGCATGTCACGTCGAGCTACTGGAGCGCTGCCTGCCGACACTCCATCGCTCTGGCGCTCATTGCCGACGGGCGCTCCATGATCGACGGCTGGTTGCATGTCACGACGCGCCAGGGCTTCACCAAGGTGCTCGTGACCGAGCCGGTGTTTCATGATCGCGCGGGAGGCCGCGTGCATGCCTGAAACCGTCCTTTCGCGCCGCGCCGCGCTGTCGGCGATCAATGAGGAGGAAGCTGCGCACGCCCGCTCCGATGGCGTCGCCGTGCGCGTGCTGGCGCCGATCACGCGGCTTTCGCTGCGCATGGCGCCGGCCCTGGCGGCACAGGTCGCCGACGTGGCGGGCCTAGCCCTCGACCTCCCCATCAACCGCCGCCGCGAACAAGCCGGGCGTTCGGTTCTTCGACTTGGTCCCGACGAGTGGCTGCTGTGCGGACCTGAAGGCGAGGCGGACGACTGGTCGCGCGCCGTCGCGGCGGGGCTGGCGGGTCTCTCCCATTCCCTGGTCGACGTGAGCCATGCCTACGTGACGTTTGCCGTCGCGGGAGCCAAGGCCGCGGAGGCCATCAACGCCGGCTGCGCCCTCGACTTGCGGCCGCAGGTGTTCCAGGCCGGCCATGCAACGCGAACTTTGCTGGGCAAGGCCGAGATCATTCTGGCGCGGCCCGGCGAGGCGCGGGCCTTCGAGATCACCTGCGCCCGCTCGTACGCCGCCTATGTCCGCGACTTCCTGCGCGAGGCGGCGAGCGGGGCCGGCTAGCGTCCTGATCGCAAAATTCGTCGCAAGGGCGGCCAGGGCGGGCGAATTCCGCAATCTGAAGGGCACGGCGGAGCATCCTCTTGTCATCCCGGCCGGAGCGCGAAGCGCGCAGAGCCG
The DNA here is from genome assembly GCA_050248715.1 of Hyphomicrobiaceae bacterium. Lineage (GTDB taxonomy): Bacteria > Pseudomonadota > Alphaproteobacteria > Rhizobiales > Hyphomicrobiaceae > AWTP1-13. The sequence continues at coordinate 62,978 of JBFWRV010000025.1, forward strand.
GGACCCAGGGCCACAAGCACCATTGTTCTCCGCGGCCCTGGGTCCCGGATCTTCGCCTTCGGCGAATTCCGGGATGACAGTGAGGAGAGTTGATCGGAGTTTACTCGAGCGACTCCAGTGCGCATGGGGCTGCGGGTTGCGGCGATCGGCGGAATGGCGCAAAGCTCGGACCACCCAACAAGCTGCGGACGCCGATCATGGGTAAGACGTCGAACGACAGGCAGACGCTGACGCCACAGACCGCGGTCGACCGCCTCGATGCGATCTATTCCGGCTCGTGCGCGGCGCTGTCGCGCGCGCTGGATCGCTACCTGGCGACGCGCAAGCCTCCGACCGCCAAGGAGCGCGCAGCTTTCCGCTACCCGCTCCTGCGCGTGGTCTGCCGCCAGATCGGCGCGGCGGCTCGATCACGTCGGGCCTATGCGAAGTTCCAGCGGCCGGGGGTCTACACCACCACGGTCACGCATCCCCGCCACTTCCGCCGCTACCTGCTGGAGCAGCTCGAGCCGCTGGTTGCCGAGTACGACGCCGAGATCAGCGTCGACCTGAGCGGCCAGGAGATTCCCTACCCTTACGTGGTCGAGCGCGTGGAGGACATCGCCAAGGGGGGCGTGACCGCCGGCGAATTGGCGCGCCACTTCCCGACGCCGCTGCTCTCACTTGTCGGCGACGAGGTGGCGGACGGCCAGATGGAGGTGCCCGAGGGCGAGCCGCGGCCGCTTTCGCTCTTCGACGCCGTGCGCGTCGACTACTCGCTGCGGCGGCTCGTGCACTACACCGGCAGCGACTGGCGCAACGTGCAGCAGTGGATCCTGCTCACCAACTATCATCGCTACGTCGACCAGTTCGTGCGCTGGGGGTTGGCGCGGCTCGCCGAGAATGGTGGTCCCTACGAGCGCCTGGTGCTGCCGGGCGGTGCCGAGATCGGCCGCGGCCTGACCGCCGACAAGTCCGAGAGCATCATCGCGGCGAGCCCCTGGCACCGCTTCCAGATGCCGGCCTATCACCTGGCCGCCGCCGACGGCCAGGGCGTGACACTCGTCAACATCGGCATCGGGCCCTCCAATGCCAAGAACATCACGGACCATCTGGCCGTGCTCCGTCCCAACTGCTGGCTGATGGTCGGGCATTGCGGGGGCTTGCGGCAGTCGCAGCAGATCGGCGACTACGTGCTGGCGCACGCCTACCTGCGCCAGGACGGCATTCTCGATGCCCTGGTGCCGCCGGACGTGCCGATCCCCGCGCTCGCCGAGGTGCAGATCGCGCTGCAGGACGCCGCCGCCCTGGTGACCGGCGAAGAGGAGGACGTCCTGAAGCAGCGGCTGAGGACGGGGACCGTCGTCACCAACGACGACCGCAACTGGGAGCTGCGCTACACGCTGGAGAAGCAGCGCATCAATCTCTCCCGCGCGATTGCCGTCGACATGGAGAGCGGCACGGTGGCCGCCAACGGCTACCGTCTGCGCGTGCCCTACGGCACGCTGCTGTGCGTTTCCGACAAGCCCCTGCACGGTGAGATCAAGCTGCCGGGCGCCGCCAACGCCTTCTACGAGAGCGCCGTGGCGCAGCACCTGCGGATCGGCCTCAAGACGCTCGACCTGCTGCGCGAGCGCCGCGACACGCTGCATTCGCGCAAGCTGCGCTCCGTCGACGAGCCGCCGTTCCGCTGAAGTTGCATTTGTTATCCCGGAATTCGCGTCAGCCCTCGGGCTTGTCCCGAGGGTCAGCGAATATCCAGGACCCGGGAGCGGCTGGCCCTGGGTCCCGGATCGTCGCTCTCGCGACGTCCGGGATGACAATGGCATTTCCTTCAAAGCCCGCGCGGGGCGCGCACGACCTCGATGCGGTTGATCACGTCCTTCACGCCGTCCGTCGTGCCCGCGATCCCTCCCGCTTCGCGCGCAAGCGTCGAGTGGACGGCGATGCCGCGCAGCACGACCTTGCCGCCGCATGCCACGACCTGCAGATCGCTCACGCCCGTCCCCGCGGTGAACCTCTCGAGAAGTCGACAACGAATGCGCACCTCCAGCAACTTGTCGTCGAGGATTGCGCGGGAGGCTTCCGTCTCGCTGAACTCGAGACTTGCGGCGAGCTCGCGGATGAGACGCACGCAAGTGGCGATCGATATGCGTTCCGTGTTCAGCACGAGATCGTAGAGCAGGGGATCGTTGCGGTCGGCGCCGAGGCGCGCTTGCAGCGTGCGCGTGTGGGCGTCATCGTCGCGCTCGATTTCCCGTTGCGCGGCCTCCCAGTCCGGCAGCGCGCGTCGTTGCATCACGGTGCGCTTGCGCTGCTCGCGAGGCGCACAGACGCGCACGCGTGCCACATGGGGCACGTCCCGCAGGAGCACGCAAACGCTCCATCCGCGGATGACGACGTTGCCACGGCGCGCCAGCTGGAAGACCTCCTCGGCCGTGGCGCGCGTTGTACTTTCGGTGCCGTCATGCCGGGAGCGCCAGACACCACTGCCGAAGAAGTCGGAGAGGCTGCCCGCCAGTGCGTGGGCCCGAGGCGCGGCGTCGTGCGCGACGGGGCCTTGCAGGGCGACACGCAGCCCCATTTCCTCCGCGAGGCGACGAGCCACTTCCCCGCTGCGTGAGCCCATCTCTCTCGTCATGGCGATGACGGGCATGTTGCCTCTCCTAGGCCCCGACAGCCCCCCGCAGGGTGGTCTCACGCTCCCGCCGCACCGACAGCTTGACGAGCTCCATGCCGAAGAGCAGCACGGAGGCGACGGCCGTCGCCACCAGCCAGTCGAAGGCGGAGAGCGCGACCGTGTGGAACGCCGCCTGCAGGAACGGCATATAGATGACCAGCACGTGCGTCAGCAGCGAGAGGATCACCGCGCCGATCAGCCATTTGTTCTCGAAGAAACCGCTGAAGGCGCTGCGCCACACCGAGCGGCAGTTGAAGACGTTGAAGAGCTGGAACATCATCAGCGTCGTGAACGCCATGGTGCGTGCGTGCGTCTCATCGGCGGCGTTGGGGGCAGAGCCGGTCGCGAACAGCGTTATCAGACCGCCCGGGTAGTAGGCGTCGAGGACGGCCAGCGTTCCAACCATCATCACGGAGCCGATGCCGGCGAGTCGCCACCAGTCTTCGGTGGTGAGCACGCCGGTCCCGCGCTGCCGGGGCTCGCGCGCCATGACGTCCGGGTCCTTGGGGTCGATCCCGAGCGCGAGTGCCGGCGGCCCGTCGGTCACGAGGTTGATCCACAGCAGCTGTGCCGCGAGCAGCGGCAGGAACAGGCCCGCATCGACCGAGGTAAGGCCCAGCAGCCCGGCGAACATCACGCCGGCAAACATCGTGAGCAGCTCGCCGGCATTGGAGGACAGGAGGTAGATCAGGTATTTGCGGATGTTGTCGTAGATGCCGCGGCCTTCCTCGATGGCCTTGACGATGCTGGCGAAGTTGTCGTCGGTCAGCACCATGTCGGCCGCCTCCTTCGACACGTCGGTGCCCGTGATGCCCATGGCGACGCCGATGTTTGCGGTCTTGAGCGCCGGCGCGTCGTTGATGCCGTCGCCGGTCATGGCGACGATGTGGCCCTTCCTCTGCAGCGCGCTGACGATGCGCAGCTTGTGCTCGGGGTCGACGCGGGCGAACACGCGCACGTCTTCGACGATGGCGTCGAGCTCGGCCTCGCCCATCTTGCGCAGCTCGCTGCCCGTGAGCAGCCGGGCGCCGGGCTCGAAAATCTCGAGCTCGCGCGCGATGGCCTGCGCGGTGGCCGGGTGATCGCCGGTGATCATGACCGAGCGGATGTGGGCGCGCTTGGCGACGGCGACGGCGTCCTTGGCCTCCGCGCGCGGGGGATCGATCATGCCGACGAGGCCGAGCAGCACGAGGTCGTCCTCGATGGTCTCGGGGAGCTCGATGTCGCCCTGCCCGGCGGCGTCGGGGTCGATGCCAAGATCGGCTGCCTTGGTGCTGCGGGTAGCGATGGCGAGCACGCGCAGGGCCTGGCCGGCGAGCAGCTCGTTCTGTCGGGCGAGGTCGGCGCGGCGCTGGTCGCTCAGCGCCACAACGGTGCCGGCTTCCCAGAGGTGGCGGCTCTTCTCGAGCAGCACTTCCGGCGCACCTTTGACGAAGACGGACACCTCACCAGGCCTGTTGCGGTCCAGGTGGATGGTGGCGTGCCGCTTGCGCTCGGAGGTGAAGGGGATCTCGGCGATGCGGGGCTGGCTCGCCAGATACTCTTCCGTGATGCCGAGTTTGCGGGCGGCGACGATAAGGGCACCTTCGGTCGGGTCGCCCTGCACGCGCCAGCGGCCCTCGCTGTTGACGAGGGAGGCGTCATTGGCGAGTGCGGCGGCGCGCAGCGTCCGCGCCACGGCGTCGCGGGCGCCCGAGTCCGCGCCGATCTGCTGCCCACCCGCGATGAACTCGCCTTCGGGAATGTAGCCGCTGCCCGTCACCTCGACGAGGCCGTCGGCGGTGTAGATGGCGCGCACGGTCATCTCGTTGCGGGTCAGCGTGCCCGTCTTGTCGGAGCAGATGACGGTGGCGGCGCCCAGAGTCTCCACGGCGGGCAGCTTGCGCACGATGGCGTTGGCCGCCGCCATGCGCCGCACGCCGAGGCTCAATCCTACCGTGACGATGGCCGGCAGCGCCTCGGGGATGGCAGCGACCGCCAGCGCGACGGCGAACAGGAACAAGGCCAGGATGGCGTTGAGGGTCCACACGGAGCTGCTGAGGAGGCCCGTGGCGAACACGACGGCGCAGATGCCGAGCATGATGACGCTCAGCCGCTTGCCCGTGCGGTCGAGCTCCTGCTGCAGCGGGGTTGGGTCCTTCTTGGCCTGCTCCAGCAGCCCCGCGATGCGGCCGACCTCGGTGTGCATGCCGGTCGCGGTGACGACGGCGCGTCCACGGCCGTAGGTGGCGACCGTTCCGGAATAAAGCATGTTGCGGCGGTCGCCGATGCCGACGTCGGCATCGATGGCGCGGGCGTCCTTCGGCACCGGCATGCTCTCGCCGGTCAGCGGGGCCTCATCGGTATGGAGGTTGGCCTCCTCGACCACGCGGGCGTCCGCCGGCACGCGGTCGCCGGCCTCGATCAGCACGACATCGCCCGGGACGATCTCGTCGGCCGGCACGCGCTGGCGCTCGCCATCGCGGATGACGGTCGACTCCGGGGCGGCGAGCGCCATCAGCGCGCGTACGGAGCGCTCGGCGCGGGCCTCCTGGAAGAAGCCGAGCAGGGCGTTGAGGATGACGATCGCCAGGATGACGATGGCCTCGTAGGGCAGCGCGGACTCGCGTGGATCCTGCAGCAGCCACTCGGCCACCGAGATGACCGTGGCCACCAGCAGGATGATGACCAGAAAGTTCTGGAACTGCTCGAGCAGGCGTTCCCACCAGGGCGTCTCAGGCGCGCTCTGGAGCCGATTTGGCCCGTATTCGTCGAGGCGCCGCTTGGCCTCGGCGAAACTCAGGCCACGTGCGGCGTCGGAGCCGAGGGCGGCAACCACGCCGCTGGGCGGCTCGCGGTGGTAGGTGGAAGCATCCGTCGAGGGCTTCGGGCTGGCCGGAGTTGCCGAGTTCTCCTCGCGCGGCCGCGACGGTGTGGCTATCTGTGCCATGGTATCTCCTACCTGGTCTCGAAATGGCGAGAGAGCGTCGCGGCCGCGCCGCGACGGTCGCGGAGAATGGGCTGCGGACGCTGCAGCAACGGAAAGGTCGCGGTTCTGTTCCGTGAAGGCTTGTCAGCGCCCTGAGAATGGCCGGTGGAGCTTCGGCGACGATGGGGCAGCACCAGTGCTTTCGCCATGGCGACCTCAGACCAGGTATGATCGAACCGCCACGCCCACCGTTTCAGCGCGCAAAGACTCGCGCCTGCGGGGAGCGTGCTCGGCTCACGAATGTCCTGGCAAAGGTCTCGCTGCAGCGCCTTGGCGGCGATGCCCGCATGGCCGGAGACGTGAATCTCGTGCTGACGACCAGTACGGCGAGGCTACTCCCCTTTGACGGGTAGTCACCTGGAACTTTAGTGCGCGATTGCAGAAAGGGGAAGATGTTTTCCGGAAACGGGATCGCGAAAGTTCGCGCACGCACATCTTTATGGGTACTCGCGTGTTGGCGCGTCGTGACCCAGAGGGGTGGCGATGAATCACAGGCGCGCCGCGCGGGCCGCACGGCGCGCCTGTCGCGGCGTAGTCCCCCGTTCTGCGATCGGGGCCGACAGACTGCTGCATTTCAGGGCGGGGCTGCGGCCGCGTGCGCATGACGGCGCGGGGGCCGCTTGCTATTCTGCGCCCTTCCGCTCGCAGCCGGAGGGGGCCGCCGTGCCAGATCTGAAGAGCCTGATCCGCACCATCCCGGACTATCCCAAGACGGGGATCATGTTTCGGGACGTCACGACGCTGCTGGGCGACGCCCAGGGATTCAAGGCCACGGTCGAACAGATGGCCGCGCCCTTCGCTGGCGCCCGCGTTCAGGCCGTTGCCGGTATCGAGGCGCGCGGGTTCATTCTGGGGGGAGCGATCGCCGACCGGCTGCAGTGCGGTTTCGTGCCCCTGCGCAAGAAGGGCAAGCTGCCCTGGAAGACGATCGGCCAGGAGTACACGCTGGAATACGGCGTCGACATCATCGAGATGCACGAGGACGCCATCGACAAGGGCGAGCGCGTCCTCATCGTCGACGACCTGATCGCCACCGGCGGCACGGCGGAAGCCGCAGCCAAGCTCGTGCAGCGCTCCGGCGGGGAGATCGTCGGCGCCACCTTCATCATCGACCTGCCGGATCTCGGCGGCCTGAAGAAGCTCGCCCAGCTCGGCATCAAGAGCCATGTGCTGATGGCCTTCGAGGGACACTAGCCGGCATGGCGCTCGATGCGGAACAGCAGCGCGAGGCGGTTCGACGCATAGCCGTTTGGCGTGCTGCCCCGCGCGAGCCGGTCTCATGTCCGGCCTGCGGCGCGGCGGGATTGTGCATCATCGACCGCTCGGCACGTCCGCACGCGGAGTGGTATGCTCTCTCCTGCGCCGCTTGCGGATTGGATGAGACGCTGCACGTGGCGCTCGCAACGACGATGCCGAGTTTGCACCGATGAGGCGGCCTTCATTGAGAGGGGCTGACGGAGTGTCGAGGGCGATCTGTTCGCGCTTCCCCTCCCCCTTGTGGGGAGGGGATAGGGGTGGGGGGAACCACGCCGGTTTGGGAGTCCCCCCCTCCCTGTCCCTCCCCCACGTCGTGCCGGAGGCACGCCTTCGGCATGACGGGGGAGGGAACGACAAGGCGCGGCCATGAACATCAAAGGCAAGGCGTATCGCACGATTTGGCTCGAACCGGACCGCTGGTCGGTCGGGATCATCGACCAGACGCGGCTGCCGCATGAGCTGACCTTCGTCACGCTGCGCACGCTGGAGGATGCGGCGTTCGCAATCAGAAGCATGCAGGTGCGCGGCGCGCCGCTGATCGGTGTTACAGCGGCTTATGGCATGTGCCTGGCGCTGAGGACCGATGCCTCCGACGAGGCGCTCGATGTGGCGATTGCACACCTCGCCAAGCAGCGCCCGACGGCCGTCAACCTGCGCTGGGCGCTGGAGGAGATGCGCGCGGCTGTGCGCAACCTGCCGCGCGCGGAGCGCGTTGCCGCGGCTTACAGGCGGGCTGGCGAGATGGCCGATGCGGATGTCGCCACAAACCGCGCCATCGGCGGCCGCGGCGTCGACCTGATCCGGGCGATCGCGGCGGGCAAGAAGCCCGGCGAGCGCGTCAATGTGCTTACGCACTGCAATGCCGGCTGGCTGGCCTGCGTCGACATCGGCACCGCCACGGCGCCCATCTACGCCGCGCATGACGCGGGCACGCCGCTGCACGTGTGGGTCGACGAGACGCGCCCGCGCAATCAAGGAGCTGCGCTGACTGCCTACGAGCTCGGCGCCCACGGCGTGCCGCACACCATCATCGTCGACAATGCCGGTGGTCACCTGATGCAGCAGGGCCTGGTGGATCTGTGCATCGTCGGCGCCGACCGCGTCACCGCCGGCGGCGATGCCGCCAACAAGATCGGCACCTATTTGAAGGCGCTCGCGGCGAAAGACAACGGCGTGCCGTTCTACGTCGCCTTCCCGCACTCGACGATCGACTGGACGATTGCCGAGGGCCGCGACATCCCGATCGAGGAGCGCGGGCCCGGCGAGGTGCTGAAGATGAACGGGCGGACGAAGGATGGCCGGGTGGTCGAGGTCGAGATCGCGGCGCCCGGCAGCCCGGCCCGCAACGATGCTTTCGACGTGACGCCAGGTCGCCTCATCACCGGGCTCATCACCGAGCGCGGCGTTTGTGCAGCGAGTGCGGAGGGCTTGCGCGGGCTCTATCCGCTGTAGGAGGCGGCAGCCGCATTGCGCCGACGGTGACGGAAGATCGGCGCAATGCGCCTCGCTTTTGCGCCCTACGCTTATCCCCGCTTTCTGCGCGTGTGCGATACTGCGTGCGCCTCGGCTCACGAGGGGGTGCTGTTCCGGATGCGCCCGACCAGTGCGAGCCGCAGGTCTGCACTTGGGTGGCACACAGTACATGTGCCCCGGGAAAGAACGTTAGGGACGATCAAGCCTCGCCGTCCGCCGTGCCCGGAGCGCCTGAGTGCAGAGTGGAGCGCGGATGCCGCGCCTGAGGACGCCTACCCCCGGCCGGGGCCCCTGAGCGCATCGGCGTCCGCGCCCCGCTCCCCTCGCCTGCCCCCTACCCCGAGTGCGAAAGCATGTCGGGCTGTTGGTGCTTGCGCCCCCGCCACATGTGCGTCCCCGCCCTGAGCTTGTCGAAGGGCGGGCCATGCATCTGAGCCGTGCTTCGACCCAAGGAACAAGTCCGAGGGCAGGCAGGATCAGCACGGGGTGGAGAGTTTGGCACGGGGATGGAGGGTGAGGCGATGCGATGCAAGTCTCAGCGCCTCTTCCGTTGTCATCCCGGCCGGAGCGCGAAGCGCTGAGAGCCGGGACCCAGGACCACGATTGCCGCTGCTCTCTGCGGTCCTCGGTTCCGGATAGTCGCCTTCGGCGAATTCCGGGATGCCAGGCTACACCGCTTCCTTCTCCGCCTCGCGCACGCGCTCGCGCTTCTTGCGCTCGTTGGGGTCGAGCCAGCGCTTCCTGAGCCGGATCGACTTGGGCGTGATCTCCACCAACTCGTCGTCCTGAATGTAGGAGAGCGCGCGCTCCAGCGTCATCCTGAGCGGCGGCGTGAGGATCATGTTCTCGTCCTTGCCGGCGGCGCGCACGTTGGAGAGCTTCTTGCCCTGGATCACATTGACGATGAGATCGTTGTCGCGCGTGTGCTGGCCCACGATCATGCCCTCGTACACGCGCGTCTGCGGCTCGATGATCATGGCCCCGCGATCCTGCAGGTAGAAGAGGGAGTAGGCGGTCGCCTCGCCCGCCGAGTTGGAGATCAGCACGCCCGTGCGCCGGCCGGCGACCTCGCCCTTGAAGGGCGCATACCCATGGAACAGCCGGTTCATGACGGCGGTGCCGCGCGTGTCGGTCAGAAGCTCGCTCTGGTAGCCGATGAGGCCGCGCGTCGGTGCATGGAAGACGAGGCGCTGGCGGCCGCCGCCGGAAGGGCGCATGTCCCTCAGGTCGCCGCGCCGCTCGGAGAGCTTCTGGACGACGACGCCCGCGTGCTCCTCGTCGACGTCGATGATGACCTCCTCGATCGGCTCCAGCCGCTGGCGGGTTGCAGGATCGGTGCGGAGCACGACGCGCGGGCGCGACACGGTGAGCTCGAAGCCCTCGCGCCGCATCGTCTCGATCAGGATGCCGAGCTGCAACTCCCCGCGGCCGGCCACCTCGTAGGCGTCCTTTGTCTCGGGGTGCTCGGTGACGCGGATGGCGACGTTGCGCTCGGCCTCCTTGAGCAGCCGGTCGCGGATGACGCGGCTCTGAACCTTGTCGCCTTCCTGGCCGGCGAAGGGCCCGTCGTTGATGCGGAACATCATGGCAAGCGTCGGCGGATCGATCGGCTGCGCCGGCAGCGCCTCCGTGACCTCGGGGTCGCAGAGCGTGTCGGCGACGGTCGCTTGCGTGATACCTGCAATCGCCACGATATCGCCGGCCTCTGCAACCTCGACGGAGGTGCGCTCGAGCCCCCGGAAGGCCAGCACCTTGGTCACGCGCGCCGTCTCGATGAGATCGCCGTTGCGGCTGATGGCCTTGATTGTCTGGTTCGGCCTGATGCTGCCGGAGCGGATACGACCGGTGAGAACGCGTCCGAGGTAGGGATCGGCTTCGAGCGTCGTTGCCAGCATGCGGAAGGGGCCCTCGTCGACCACGGGCGGCGGCACGTGAGCGACCACCAGCTCGAACAGCGGCCGCAAGTCGGTCTTGGGGCCCGCGGGATCGGCGGCCATCCAGCCGTCGCGGCCCGAGCCGTAGAGGATGGGGAAGTCGAGCTGCTGATCGGTGGCATCGAGGTTGGCGAAGAGATCGAAGATCTCGTTCAGCACCGCGTCGTGGCGTTCATCGGGCCGGTCGATCTTGTTGATGACGACGATCGGGCGAAGGCCCTGCTTGAGGGCCTTGGAAACCACGAACTTGGTCTGCGGCAGCGGCCCTTCCGAGGCGTCGACCAGCACGATGGCGCCGTCCACCATGTTGAGGATGCGCTCCACCTCGCCGCCGAAGTCGGCGTGGCCGGGCGTGTCGACGATGTTGATGCGCGTGTCCTGCCAGAGGATGGACGTGCACTTGGCGAGGATGGTGATGCCGCGCTCGCGCTCAAGGTCATTGCTGTCCATGGCCTGCGCGACGACCTTCTGGTTGTCGCGGAAGGCGCCGGATTGGCGCAGCAACGCGTCGACCAACGTCGTCTTTCCATGGTCGACGTGCGCGATGATCGCGATATTGCGGATGTTCATCTACGGTCCTTCAGGACGTGGCGTGCCCTGTTGCGGCAGCAGAAGCGCGGCGCGTCATGCTGCAGCGCACAGATTTTGCCGGCGGGCGGTAGCACATTCCGTGCCCGCGTGCCAGTGCGCCTGTCCGTGTATCCGATCTGAGGGGCGGCGGGTTCCCGCGGAACGCCCGAACGGGGCGGCCGGCTAGTGCCGGCCGCGCTCGCCCGCTCAGGCACCGGCGCTGCGCGCCGTGGCGTCGATATGGGCAGCAAGGTTCGCGTCGATGCCGAGCGCTTCGGCCAGCTCGGCCAGGAACTCGTGCTCCTCATCCTCGTCGGGATCGACGGCAACGCGCGCCGCCGTATAAACCTGTACGGCCTCCTGCTGCGTGGAGACGGCGGCAGCCAGGTCCTCGACGGTCGCCGGATTCTGGATCTCCCGGGACAGGAACTGCTGGGCGTCGCGGTCCAGGCCGCCCTGCTGGAAGCCGGCAAGGATTTTCTTCTGCTCACCGGCGTCGATGCGGCCGTCGGCGGCCGCAGCGGCGATCATGGCGCGGATCAGAAGGATGGCCTGATCGTTGCCAACGGCGGTGGGCTCGAAGCCGGAGCCCTCGGGTGCTGCCAGCAGCGCCTGGGCCTGCGGAGGTGCGCCGGCCGGCGCCGGCTGGCCGCGCTGGTAGTCCTGGTAGGCCTTGTAGGCGAGGCTGCCGATGAGGGCGAGGCCGCCGAGCTTGACGGCGGTGCCAGCGAGGGATCTCCCCGTGCTGGTGCCGAGGATGAGCGCGCCCAGTCCGCCGAGCGCCGCACCGGCACCGAACTGCTTGTTGGCGACGAGTTCCTTGATCTGCGCCATGAGCTCTTCCGGAGAGCGGCCGGTGAGTTGCGACAGGCGGCCGGCGACCTGCGAGAGAAGGTCGCCACCCTGGCCGGAGGCGCTCGCACCACCCGCGTCGGTCAGACGGCTGACGCCGCCGCCGCGTCCTCCCCCCAGGATCTCGCCAAGAATATCGCCGAGCCCGCCTCCGCCCTGCCCTCCGCCGCTCCCTGGTCCGCCCTGCGTCTGCATCCTGCGCAGGATGTCGCCGAGCCCTCCTCCTCCGCCGCCGCGGCCGCCGCCAAGGACTTCGCGCAGGATGTCCTCCAGGCCGCCGCCACCCTGCGGTCCGCGCGCGGCACCCATATCGTCCTCCTCGCGCGGAGCGCGCGCTTGCGGGGAAGGCCGCCGCGGCGGAGGAGCCTCGTCCTCGTCATAGTCTCTGCCGATCGGAGGCCGTCGGGGGGTGCCGGATGCGCCGCCGGGACCCGCCTGGTCGGCGCCGGCAAGCTGTTTCAGGAGGTCGGAGATATCCGCCATGCCGCCGCCGCTCGGCTGACGTTGGGCCTGTGGCTGACCGCCACCCACCAGGATATCGAGAATGCTCTTGGCGTCGAACATGTGCGGGATTCCTTCTGTGCGCAGGATCCCCCCGCCCGCAGCCTACGTGTGTGCAAGCCTGCGTGCAACGCGCCGCGGTAGCCAGGTCGGAAATCGGAGGGATTAACCAGTCGCTCTTTGCCTTTGCGTCGGGCCGGCTGATCAGCACGGCTCTTGCTCTCCATATGGGAGGAGCGTGTGAAGAGAGTGCCACAGTCCCAAAGCGGCACAGCGACGCGGGGCAGGAGCGGGAGCCATGTTCGATCGCGGCAAGTCCGACGCCACGGCGCAGGGGGCGATTCCCGTTGAGATCACGCTCGCCGATGGCACGATCGCCAGAGGAAGGTTGCTGGTGCCGACCGGCAAGAGCGCTGGAGATGCTCTCAATGGCCCCGGCGCCTTCATCGAGTTCGCGGCCTACGGCGAAAGCCCGAGCTTCCTGGCCAAGGCGCAACTGGCCTCCGTCAGGCTCACCGCGGTGCCGGCCGCGCCGACCCTTGGAGCGCGGCTGGGGGCTGTCGAGAATTTCGACCCTCATGCCGTGCTGGGCGTCAGCCCTGCTGCGAGCCGAGAGGAGGTGCGGCAGGCCTACTTCGCCCTGGCAAAGACCTATCACCCCGATCGCTATGCCGCTACCGAGCTGCCCTGCGAGGTGCGCGACTACCTGGCCGCGATGGCTCGCCGCATCAACGCGGCCCATGCCGCCCTGGAGGTTCCGGAGAAGCGCCGGGTGCAGCGGCAGGAGCCTGTGTTCACGACCGCCGGCCGCTAGCGCGGTGACCGCCGCCGCGACGACGGCAAGTCGCGTCAGCGGGCGTTGATGCCTTACGCTGCCGAGCGCAGGAGGTCGGCCGCCTTCTCGCCGACCATGATGCAGGGCGCGTTGGTGTTGCCGGATGGCATGGTCGGGAAGATCGAGGCGTCGGCGACGCGCAGGCCGTGGAGGCCGTGCACCCTGAGCTTCTCGTCGACGACCGTTCTGGTGCCTTCCGGCCCCATGCGGCAGGTGCCCATCGGGTGATAGGCGGTCTGGGAGTTGGCGCGGATCCAGCCGAGGACCTCGTCGTCGCTCTCCACCTTCTTGCCCGGCGAGTATTCCTCCCCGCGCAGCTCGTCCATGGGTTTGGCCTCGATGATGCGGCGCATCATGCGGAAGCCGTCGGCCATCGCCCTCTGGTCGATGGGGTCAGAGAGGAAGTTGAAGCGGATCGCGGGTTGCGCGCCGGGGTCGGCGGAGCGGATGTGGATGCTGCCGAGGCTTTCGGGGCGCAGCTGGTAGCAGGCGACCGTCATCGACGGGAAGTCCTGCAGCTTGCGTCGTTTCGGGTCCTTGATGGCGTAGGGCACGAGGTGCATCTGGACATCGGGTGTGGCAAGGCCGGGCCGCGTCTTCAAGAACGCCAGCAATGGTGCCGACGGCAGGCTGAAGAAACCGCCGCGCGTCGTCAGGTAGCGGATTGCCTCGCCGACGGCGCCGAGCCCACGCGCCTTGTGATTGTAGGAGACGCTCGGCACCTTCACGCGCCAGACGATGCGGGCATTGAGGTGGTCGCGGAAGTTCTCGCCCACGGCCGGCGAAGCGTGCTGCACGGCGATTCCGTACTGCTTGAGGATTTCGGGATTGCCGATTCCGGAGAGCTCCAGGAGCTGCGGCGTCGCCACCGCGCCGGCGCACAGGATGACCTCGCGGCTCGCGCGCGCCTCCACCGTGCGACCCCACTTCTCGTAAGCGACGCCGATGCAGCGCTTGCCCTCGAGCAGCACGCGGCGGGTGGGCGCCTCGGTGACGATGTTGAGGTTGGGCCGCCCCTTGGCGGGGCCGAGGTAACAGTGGGCGACGCTCATGCGCCGTCCGCGATGTATGCTGACCTGCGTCTTGACGACGCCTTCCTGGTCCTCGCTGTTGTAGTCGGGATTGAGCTTGTAGCCGGCGGCGACTGCAGCCTTGAACAGTGCATCGTAAAGCGGGTTCTGGTCAGGTACCTCGGTGACGCGCAGGGGGCCGGTCATGCCGCGGCCGTTGGCGCCCTTTCCCTGCTCGTAGCTCTCGATGCGCGTGAACAGCGGCGCCACGTCCTGCCAGCTCCAGCCGCGCGCGCCCATCTGAGCCCAGGTGTCGTAGTCGAGCGGCTGGCCGCGCACCCATACGAGGCCGTTGATGGCGCTCGATCCGCCGAGCACCTTGCCACGCGGCACGGGGATGGCGCGGTTGGCCGTGTTGGACTCGGGCTCGGATTCGTAGCGCCAGTTGGCGGCGGGATTGTCGATCAGCAGGCCGAAGCTGATGGGGAAGCGCGAGTAGGGATGGCTGGCGCGGCCGGCTTCGAGCAATAGTACCCGGTTCTTCGGGTCTTCGCTCAGGCGCGTCGCCAGCACCGCCCCGGCCGATCCGGCACCCACGACGATATAGTCGTACTCCTGCATGGCGTCCGTCCCCTTCCTTGGTTTTCCTCCGCCCGCGTTCTGCGCCGCTGGGCCTCGCCGATCAACCGCGCGAGCCTACGCCATTTTTCCGCGGCTGTGCCAGGCATCGGCGCCGGGCAGGTTTGCGCCCCGTAGGGTGCAAAAGAGCAGCGCATTGCACTGATTTAGCCGGTGTTTCGGGGCATGTGGCTAGAGCAAGTTTAGTTCGAATGGAATCGCGGGGGATTCCCAGGCTGCGGCGAATATGATTCATGCTGCCTGCTGGAGTGGAGGCCAGCAGGCATGGCACGAGCTTATTCGCTTGATCTGCGCGGG
>JBFWRV010000026.1:0-74564 GCA_050248715.1 Hyphomicrobiaceae bacterium
CACCACCTGCTCAACCAACCGACCGGTTGCAAGATCATACGCGACATGATCGCCGAGGACGTGATTTGGGCGCGCGGGCGGGGTGATATGGCGCACGCCGCGGAGCTTGCGGTAACGCTCCAGCGCTTCGTCAGCACGCATCCGGAGGCGGGTGATGCGCCGTTCCCACGTTGATCCTCGCCGATGCTTGCCGCTATCGCGGGCATCGGCGGGCTCTTATTTGGCGAGCACGTAGTGCCCCGGCGCATCGGCCAGGGGAGGAAACTCGTTGCTGCCGGTCCGGCGTGCTTCGACCATCTCCCCGCCGTGGTGCGCCAGCCATGCGGCGCAGTGCGGCCACCAGGACCCTTCGTGCCGCTCTGCCTGGCTGAGCCATTGCTCGGGGGTGTCGGGATGACGGTCGGCCGTCCAGTAGCCGTACTTCCTGCGCGTCGGCGGATTGATAACCCCTGCGATATGGCCGGAGCCTCCGAGCACAAACCTGGTCGGACCGGAGAGAATCTGCGTGGCCGGATAGGTCGCTTGCCAAGGGGCAATGTGATCCTCGATCGTCGAGAGGAAGTAGCAGGGGGTTCTGATCGCGCTCAGCTCGATGCGCCGGCCTGCCAGGCGCAGGCGCCCAGGCTTGACCAGGCTGTTCTCCATGTAGATGCCACGCAGAAAGTCGGTCAGCATGCGTGCGGGCAGCCGCGTGGAGTCGGCGTTCCAGTGCAGAATGTCGAAGGCAGGCGGAGCGCGGCCAAGCAGGTAGTTGTTGACCACATAGCTCCAGATGAGGTCGTTCTCTCGCATCATGGAGAACATGTCCTTCATGTGGTAGCCCTCGAGGAAACCCGTCCGCTCAGTGTGCCTTTCGATATTCGCAAGCTGCGCTTCGTCGATGAAAACGGCGGCATCGCCGACGGCGCCGAGATCGAGGCAGGTTGCCGACTTGATCGGAACGCCGCCCCCGGCCCACAAATAAGCGAGCGCGCAGACGGCCAGGATGCCGCCGATGCAAAAGCCGCCGAGGTTGATTTCGTCCTCGCCGGTGACCGCCGCACGACGTCGATCGTCTCCAGTGGCCCCTCGCGCAGATAGTGTTCGAACCCCTTCTGAGCATGGTCGGGGCCCGGGTTCGCCCACGAGATCACGAACACGGTGTGGCCCTGCTCGATCAGCCACCGGAACAGACTGTTCTCCGGCTGGAGATCGAGGATGTAGTACTTGTTGATCCAGGGCGGGACGAACAGCAACGGCGTGCGGAAGACCGTATCGGTGCGTGGCGCGTACTGGATCAGCTCCATGAGGTCATTGCGGTAGACGACCTTGCCGGGCGTCGTGGCGAGGTTGCGGCCGACCGCGAAGGCCAGGGGGTCGTTCTGCGTGATGGGGAATAGTCCATTTCCTCTCTCGAGATCACGCAGCAGGTTCTTCAGCCCATTGACGAGACTTTCGCCGTGCGTCTTCAGCGCGGTCGTGCGGACCTGCGGGTTGATGAAGGGCATGTTGGTGGGCGCGAGGGCGCACAGGAGCTGGCGCGTGTAGAAGGCGAGCTTCTGCTTGTCATGATCGCCGAGGGCGCGGCAATCGTGGACCTGCGCCAACAGCCACTCCGCATAAGAGAGATAGAGATCCCTGGCGAGGGCAAGCGCCGGGTCCTCCTGCCAGGCCTTGTCAAGGAAGCGCTTGTCGGCATCCGGCCGAGCTGTTTTGCTCTGCTGCGGGCCGCCGCAGTGCCGCTCGAAAAGGGACGAGATGCGCGCGCCAAGCTGGGCCTGTGCCGCGAGCGACCGAGGTAGGTCGGTCCACCAGGCCAGGGCGAATTGGCCGGCAGCGGTGAGCATGCCCTGATAGTCGATGAGCGAATAGTCGACGCCGGCAATCTCCCGCAGGTGGCGGCAACTCGTCTGTGCCGTCGTCGACGCAAGCCTTGGCCACAGCGAAACGAGCTGTGCGCCGAGCGCGATCGGATCGGCTGCAGACGAGGTATCAGGATCGTCCGCCATGCTTCGCCTTTGGGCTTGAAACGGGAGGACACGCCGAATTTAGCTCAGCGCCAGTCGTGGCGAAACGGGAAGGCCGCGCCGATCTTTTCCCTACCGGCGCAATGCGGCTTGGCCTGTGAGCCCCACCCACCACCTAGCTGCGCTATCGTGGATCGTAGGGTGCAAAAGCGAAGCGCAATTGCACTGATCCACCCTATGAGAGAGCGCATTGCACCGATTTGCGGCCATTAGGCTTACTCTCTGGCGAGACTAGGCGGCCTTTCCTATAACTGGCACGAGCAGATTCAGCCCGGGCGGCACCCATGAAGGCATCGAAACGAGCGGCACCTCGGACGGCGCACTTGCGCCTCGGCGTCAACATCGATCACGTTGCGACCATCCGCAATGCTCGCGGCGGGCGTCACCCCGATCCCCTGCGGGCCGCCCACATTGCCATCGCGGCGGGGGCCGATGGCATTACCGCGCACCTGCGCGAGGACCGCCGCCATATCTCCGACGACGACATCGCCAGGCTCAAGCGTGAGCTGACGCGCCCGCTCAATTTCGAGATGGCGGCGACCGATGAGATGCTCGCCATCGCGCTGCGCCACGTGCCGCATGCCTGCTGCCTCGTGCCTGAGAAGCGCGAGGAGCGTACGACCGAGGGCGGCCTCGACGTCGTGCGCGGCGAGAACGAGCTGCGGCGCTATGTCGATGAGCTCAAGGCGGCGGGTATCCGCGTCTCGCTCTTCATCGAGCCGGATGCCAGGGCGATCGAATCTGCGGCTCGGCTCGGGGCGCAGGTGGTCGAGCTGCACACGGGCTCGTATTGCGAGCGCGCGCTCGAGGACGATGCCGCAGGCCTTGCGCGCGAGCGCGACCGCATCGAGGGTGCTGCGCGGGCGGCGGCGGCGGCTGGGCTCGAGGTGCATGCCGGGCACGGCCTCACCTTCAACACCGTCGGCGTCGTCGCTCGCATTCCCGAGATCGTCGAGCTCAACATCGGCCACTTCCTGGTTGGCGAGGCCATCTTCGGCGGGCTCGGGCCGGCGATCACGCGCATGCGTGCCCTGATGGACGATGCCCGTGCAAGCTCGCGGCCGTCCGGGCGGGCAAAGGCTGTGCCATGATCCTCGGCCTCGGCAACGACATCATCGACATCCGCCGCATCGAGAAGACGCTGGAACGCTATGGGGAGCGGTTCCTGAACCGTGTCTTCACCGACACGGAGCGTAGAAAATCGGAGGCGCGCGTGGGGCGCGCCTCCTCGTATGCCAAGCGGTTCGCGGCCAAGGAAGCCTGTGCAAAGGCCCTGGGCACCGGCCTCAGGAAAGGGGTATTCTGGCGCGACATGGGCGTCGTCAATCTGCGGTCGGGGCGCCCGACCATCGTGCTCACGGGCGGTGCTGCCGAGCAGTTGAGGCGCATCACGCCGGAGGGCCTGGAAGCCAGGGTGGACGTATCCCTAACGGACGATTTCCCGCTGGCACAGGCGATCGTCGTGATTTCGGCCGTGCCCGCGGCGAACAGCCCGAAGGCAAGTTGAGCGTTTCCGGCGCGGCTGCTGCGTCTCCCCGTCAATTGCGGCCTTGCCCCTAACCCGCTATACGGGGGCGCGGTGGACGGGGCCTATGGGCTTCCGGGATCATGATGCAGCGAAAACACGAGAGCGGCAGCTTGCAGGCGGGCGCCAACAAGTCGGCAGAGGGCGGTTGGCGCGAGACGGTGAAAATCGTCGTGCACGCCCTCATTCTGGCGATGATCGTCCGCATCTTCTTCTATCAGCCCTTCAACATTCCCTCGGGCTCGATGAAGTCGACGCTGCTCGTCGGCGACTACCTGTTCGTCTCCAAGTTGTCCTACGGCTACAGCCGCTACTCCTTCCCCTGGGGCATCGTTCCGTTCAAGGGGCGCATCTTCGGCGCCGAGCCCAAGCGGGGCGACGTGGTCGTCTTCAAGCTGCCGCGCGACAACTCTACTGACTATATCAAGCGCGTGATCGGCCTGCCGGGCGACGAAATCGCCGTGCGCGGCGGCATTCTCTATATCAACGGCACCGCCGTTCCCAAGGTGCGCAAGGACGATTTCGTCACCCCCGACGAACCGAGGCCCATTCCCCGCTTCGAGGAGACGCTGCCGAACGGCGTGAAGTATTTCGTGCTCGATGCCGTCCCCAACAGCGAGTTCGACAATACCGAGGTCTACAAGGTGCCGCCCGGCCACTATTTCATGATGGGCGACAACCGCGACAACTCGACCGACAGCCGCGCTCAGTCGCCGCGTTACGGCGTCGGCTATGTGCCCTACGACAATCTGGTGGGCCGCGCCGAGATCATCTTCTTCTCCGCCGCCGTCGACGATCCGAACGCCTTTCGGCTGACCAGTCCGTGGACCTGGCCCACGGACATCCGCTGGAGCCGGATCTTCGGCCTCGTGCGCTAGGCGCAGCCTTGGCTGCGGTCCGCAAGCTCAAGGACCTCGAGGCCAGGCTCGGCTATGCCTTCAAGGATCGCGCACTGCTCAAGAAGGCCCTCACTCACGCCAGCGTGCGTCAGGCATCGGCCAAGCGCCGCGACAACGAGCGTCTCGAGTTCCTTGGCGACCGCGTGCTCGGCTTGGCGGTTGCGGAGCTCTTGAGCGCGGTCTATCCGGCCGCCAGCGAAGGCGAGCTCGCGCGTCTCTACAACCGCCTCGTCCGCGGCGGCACCTGTGCCGAGGTCGCCCGGGCGCTGGACCTCGGGCCGTCTCTGGTGCTCAGCGACTCGGAGGCCGGCAGCGGCGGGCGCGACAAGGATACGATCCTGGCGGATGCCTGCGAGGCGCTGCTCGGCGCCGTATTCCTGGAGGCGGGCTACGAGACCGCTCGAGACCTGGTGCGCGAACATTGGAGCGTGAAGCTCAAGGGCACACCGGCCGAGGCCGCGGACGCCAAGTCGGCTCTGCAGGAGTGGGCGCAGGGCAAAGGGTTGGCGTTGCCGGAGTACGTGGAGGTCGACCGCCAGGGGCCCGACCATGCGCCCCGCTTCACCTCAGAGGTGCACATCAAGGGCACAAAGCCGGCGCGCGGGGAGGGGGCGAGCAAGCGTGCCGCCGAGCAGGCGGCGGCCACCGCGCTCCTGGCGCGGGAGGGTGTGTGGAGGCAATCCCGTGAGTGAGGGCGTCCCGACCGCGGAGACGCGCTGCGGCTTCATCGCCGTCATCGGCGCGCCCAACGCCGGAAAGTCGACCCTCGTCAACAAGCTGGTGGGCGCCAAGGTATCCATCGTCAGCCATAAGGTGCAGACGACCCGCAGCCCCGTGCGCGGCATCGCCATCGTCGGCCACAGCCAGCTCGTCTTCATCGACACGCCCGGCATCTTCGCGCCGCGCCGCCGCCTCGACCGCGCCATGGTGGACGCGGCCTGGGGGCACTCCGGCGACGCGGACATCACGGTTCTACTCATCGACGCGGCCAAGGGCCTCGACCAGGAGGCAGATGCGATCCTGACACGGCTCGCCGATGCGGGGCCGCGCCTGGTGCTGGTCCTCAACAAGGTCGACCGCGTGCGCAAGGAGCGCCTGCTGGAGTTGGCGCAGCAGTGTGCCGGACGGGCTCGATTCGAGGCCACCTTCATGGTCTCGGCGCTCACCGGCGACGGCGTCGGCGATCTTGCCGCCCATCTCGGCCGCTCCGTTCCGGCCGGACCCTGGCACTATCCCGCCGACGAGGTCTCGGATGCGCCGATGCGTGTGCTGGCGGCCGAGATCACGCGCGAGAAGGTGTTCGCCCGGCTGCACGACGAGCTGCCGTACGCGATCACGGTCGAGACGACGGCCTGGCAGGAGCGCAAGAAGTCGGTGCGCATCGAGCAGACCATCTTCGTAGAGCGCGACAGCCAAAAGGCGATCGTGCTGGGCCACGGCGGGCGCACGATCAAGCAGCTGTCCATGGAGGCGCGGGCCGAGCTGGCGCAGATCCTGGAGAAGTCCGTTCACCTCTTCCTGTTCGTCAAGGTGCGCGAAGGCTGGGGCGACGACCCCGAGCGCTACCGGGAGCTGGGTCTGGAGTTTCCCAAGGACTAGGCAGGTGGCAATGTGCTCCGCACGCGCCATTGTCCTTGTCATCCCGGTCGAGGGCGTCAGGTCGAGAACCGGGACTCAGGGGTCCCAGTCTCCGACTGACCTTCGTGGTCCTGGGTGCGGGAGATTTCGCTGAGGCGAAATTCCGGGATGACAGAGAGCGGAAAGGGATTGTTCGCATGCTGCGCGTCGGAATTCTTGGCGCCGGATACTTCGGAGCCGTGCATGCGCGTGCGCTTTTGGCGCTGCCCGAGGTGCAACTCGTAGCTGTCTGCGCGGAGACAGAGGCGCTGGCCGAGGCCTTCGCGGCCGAGCACGGGGGCAGGCCCTACGGTGATTGGCAGGCGTTTCTGGCCAATTCTACTGTGGATGCCGTCGTTGTCGCGGCTCCGCACCAGCTCCACTGCGAGATGGCTGTCGCGGCTGCCGAGGCCGGCAAGCACGTGCTGCTGGAAAAGCCCATGGCACGGACGGCTGCAGAGTGCTCGCGCATCATCGCCGCCGCCGAGCGCTCCGGCGTGACGCTGATGATCGGCCATCTCCTGCATTTTTCCCTGCCGAGCCTGGTGGCGCGGCGCATCATCGACAGCGGCGAGCTCGGCCGCCCGCTGGTGGGCTCGAGCGCGCTGGTCAAGCTTTGGATGGAGCCCAATCGTCGCGGCTGGCATCTCGACGCCGCTTCCGGCGGCGGCATGCTCATGACGGCCGGCATTCACGCGCTCGATCTGCTGATCTGGCTGATGGGCGGCAAGGTCGAGGCGGTTTCAGCGGCCACCGCAACACTGTTCCACGAGCAGGCGGCCGACGACAGCTCGATGCTGTTGCTGCGCTTTGCCGACGGGCGTTTCGGGCAGGTGGCGAGCGTCGGCTATCGCGACGGTGGCACGACCTACGGCATGGACCTGATCTGCGAGTGGGGCACGCTGCGGATCGATTTTGCACGCGGCATATCGATCGGCCGCAACGGCAGCTGGAGCGGCGTGCCGGATTCCGTCGAACCTGAGTGGATGCTGCGGGGGGTGGAGCGGGAATGGCAGGCCATGGCCGCCGCCATCGCCGGCACCGCGCCCGTTCCGGTCACCGGCGCCTACGGCCGTCACGTGATCGCCTGCATCGAGGCGGCCATGGCTTCGAGCCGCGAGCGGCGCGAGGTGCGCGTGGAGGCGTGACTGGCGCGGGGTCTAGTGCAGCGTCCCATAGATTCCGGCCTCGCGGAACGCCTCGAGAATGGCGACGTGCAGGTCGGACTTCACCCGGCCTCCGACATTGACGTCGGAGAGAGTGACACTCAGTGAGAAATCGATGCTGCCGGGTCCGAATGCTTCCAGCACCGCCATAGGCGCCGGCGTTGCCTGAACCAGCGGCTGGTCGCGAGCGGCCTTCTCGAGGATGGCGATCACCACCTTTGGGCTGGGCTTGATGTCTGTCGTGATCTTCAGCACGAGGCGGCCCAACATATTGCGGTGGGTCCAGTTGAGAACCCGGCCTGAGACCAGCTCGGAATTGGGCACGATGAGGCT
The DNA here is from genome assembly GCA_050248715.1 of Hyphomicrobiaceae bacterium. Lineage (GTDB taxonomy): Bacteria > Pseudomonadota > Alphaproteobacteria > Rhizobiales > Hyphomicrobiaceae > AWTP1-13. Next base: position 7,547 of record JBFWRV010000026.1, read on the forward strand.
CGCCCGATCGAAGGTCTCGATCTCGGTCGAGCGCACGGAGATGCGCCGCACGTTGCCCTGCTGATCGCCGACCACGATCCAATCGCCGACCTTGATCGGACGCTCGACCAGCAGGATCAGCCCGGAGACGAAATTGTTCACGATCGACTGCAGACCGAAGCCGATACCGACCGACAAGGCGCCCGCCACGATGGCGAGGTTCGTGACATCGAAGCCCGCATAGGAAGCGGACATGAGGGCGGCTACTCCGATGCCGGTATAGCCCACCGCCATGTCGATGGAGTTCGCGACGCCCGCCTCCATGCGGCCCTGCGCCAGAACGCGCTCGCGCAACCAATGCTGGATCATGCGCGTGAGGAACAGAAGCGCGATGAACAGGACGATGCCGAGCAGGATGCGCATCAGCGATATGCGGAACTGGCCGACCTCGAAGCCGAAGAACAGCGATTTGGCCCAGTCGCGAATGTCGGCTCCGGCAAAACCCCACTGCAGCATAAGCAGCGGCAGCGCGACGAGGACGAGTGCCAGCATCGCGGCGACCTCGCCGAGCTTGACGATCTGGCCCTGGCGCGTGCGGTCGATACCGAACCGGCTTTCGAGGAGTGCGCCGGCGGGGCTGGTCGCGCCGTCTCTCCGGCATGTCACGGCGCGGACGCCGAGATAGAACAGGCCGCCGGCGGCCAGCACGGTTCCAGTCAGGACGATCTGCTGTGCGATGTAGCGACCGAGCGCCACGTAACCGACGGCGGAACTCGCGACGATGACGATGGCGAGCACCAACAGGGGCACTTTGACCGACAGCGGCGCGAGCCGTTTCGGCGGGCTGCCGTCCAGCCTGTCGAGGTGGTTCACGGCGCGCAACGGGCCGGTCTGCGGGACGAAGGGCCTGACCAGCAGCAGCCCCAGCAGGGCGGCAGTCGCGATGTTGGTGATGAAGCTCTGCGCGACGGTTATGACCAGCGGCGTATAGATTGCGCGGCCGAATTCCACGAGCACGGTGTCCAGGATGTAGACCGCGAGAATGGCCTTCACGAAGTGCAGGATGTACGCGGCCGTCCCCTCGTCGAGGGGGATGAGCCGCCATTTCGGCTCGCGCGGAGCAAGTGCGACGCTGGCGAGAACGGACCCCGCAACGTAGATCAGCACGCCCTGGAGCGCCGTGTCTGCCGTGCGCTCCCAGGGCGGGAAGAACATGCCCAGGCTGTCGAACCCGGCGTAGAGGATCACAGCCGCCGCGGCCGGCGCCAGCATCCGCGCCGGCGCCACGCCGGCGGCGAAGGTGATTCGATCGAAGAAGCTCGGGATGCCCTCGAAACGGTCGCGTCTCTTTGCGATCACGCCGTTGATGGCGGCACGGATCAGGAATGCGGCGGCCAATGCGCCAGCGATCACGGCCAACAACGCCCATTTTTGTGTGCGACTGCGCTCGAGCCAGTCTGCGCCGTAGTATTGCGCGCGGCTCGTGATGCCCGGCATGCGCTCGGAGACGTCTTGCCACACCGACGGGAGCAGCGGGCTCGCGCGCCGCTCGAACAGGTTGCGCGAGAATATCTGGTAGCGCATCACCGTGATGCGATCGATCAGCTGCTTGGCCCGCACCCAGGCGAGCTCCGTGGTCTTGATCGCCCCGTCGAGCGCCCCGGCAAGAGCGTTGAGGCGCGCGCGTTCGGCGGCGATGGCGGGCGTTTCCGGCTGGTCTTTCGGCACCGGCCCGAGCCGCTCGATCTGGCTCTTCACCTCGGCGAGTTGCGGCCGAAGCGCTTCGGCCGTGGCCGTCGATTCGTAGATGACCTCTTCGACTTCGGAGCGCAGGCGCTGGAGCTCGCCTTCCAACTCCTTGAGCTGCTGGATCGACTTCTCGGCCGTCTCGATACTCTTGGCCATCTTGTCGATGGGCGTTGTCACTTCGGATGGCAACAGGGGCGCGGGAGGCGGCGTCGCCGCCGGAGCCGGTACGGGTGGCGATTGCTGGGCCGATGCTCCCAATGACAATGCAGCCACGAATGCCACAGCAAGCGCGATACGCACGCAACGGACCATGTCGAGGGCCCCCAAATTTCCGACCGGCCAAGAATGGCGGCAAAACTGGCATTATCTTGGGCACGGTTTGACGATAAGCCACAAATCGTCGCTCCCGGCAGAGCGCGGGTCCGGCAAGGGCGGACTGGGGGGCGATCGGCCTTGTTGTTGTGGCCGCCCACGGGCGCGGGGCTTGGCCGGGCGGGCGCCTGCCGCGGGTCGGTTGCGCAATTGCCGGGTGCTGCAGGCTGCTGCATAATGTAGCAGGCGAGCGCTGGGTGACCCACCCATGCCACGGACGATCCTGCAGGTTTCGCGACTGATGTGCGCGCTGATGTGTTCGGCGGCCGCGGCCACGCTTGCCGAGGCCAAATCTCTCACGCTCACCGGGCAGGCCGGATATCTCGGCGAGTGGGAGCTGACGGCCGATGTCACCGAGACGCCCGCAGGTGGCAAGCGCGAGTATCACGGCGTGCTGACAATGAAGCATACGGGATTGTGCACGCGGGATGGCCCGGAGGTGAGGACCGGCGAAATCCGGATTCGCCTGTCTCGCTCCGCGTCCCACGCCACGGCGACGCTCACGATCGATGGCACCGCATGCTCGTTCAGCGGCCGGAAGGACGATGCCTACAGCGGTCTCATGACCTGCCCCGACAGACGCGACGTTCCCCTGCTGCTCTGGCTGAAGTAGGTCGGCTTCCGCCGGGCAGCAGGGCAAGTGAGCTCTCGCCCCCCGACGCGAGGGTCGTCAACGGACGCCGGCGGCAGCCGTCCTCGGGTTCGTCAGTTCCAGGACTTCCGGCCGCTTGGTGTCGGCCTCGCGCGTGAGCGCCGACACCTTCCCGGTGTACTGCTTCACCTTGATGGGCATGCGCGCCACCTTCGCAGCTTTCGCGGCGCCGACATAGGCGGCGAGCCGGTTCGGCTCCTTCTTCAAGGTTGCCTCGAACGCGACCAGGGCTTCCTGCGCCATGCCGCGGTCGAGCAGCATGACGCCGTAAAGCTCCCGCGCGGGGGCAAGCGGCCCGGGAGTGATCGGGTGCTTGTCCGTCTTGTCCTCCGCATCGGCGGCAGCGGCGAGCGCCTTTAGTGCCTCGGCGTGCTTGCCTTCGGCATACAGGGTCCAGGCATTGGCGACCTGCCATTGGATGTCGACCTGCCCGCTCCAGTAGGCGTCGTTGGCGACGCGCAGCTTGTCGCGCAGCTCGGCGAGCTTTGCAGTGTCGGCCTTCGCGGCCTCGATGTTGCCGGAACGGGCGGCGCCGAGCGCCCGTGCGAAGTGCGTGACCGCGTCCACGTAGGCAAAGTCGCTGGGGCGAACCTGTAGCTGGCTTGCGCCCTTCCAGTCGCTGCGCTCCACCATGTAGCGAGCTTCGCTGGCGGCCCGCCCGAAGTACCCCGCGTTGCGCTTGAAATTCGGTACTGCCAGCATCTCATCGATGACGGTGCGTGCCTTCTTGTCTTGTGCCAGCTGCAGGTGCGCGTAGACGAGATAGTCCATCCCGTGGAGCTGATCGTCGGGCTCCTTGTCGAGCTTGGCGATGCGCGCCGACTCCGAGTTGGAGGCAATCGAGTCCTTCCAGTGCCCCACCCGCGTGAAGATGTGCGAGGGCATATGCTGGGCGTGCGGCGCGGCCGCGGCGATCTGGGAATAGCGCCTGGCGGCGGCGAGGCCCTTCTCGGCGATCGGGGGATAGTCGTAGGTGTGGATGAGGTAGTGGGCGACGCCGGGATGCTGTGGCTGGCGCTTGAATATCCTCTCCAGGATCGTGGCGGCCTTCAGCTGGCTCGCATAGGTCTTGTCGCCAGGCGAGGCGCCGACATTGAGGGCAAGCGCATAGAAGATTTGCGCCTCGTCATCCTTTGGATTGCGCTCCGACAAACCCTCCATCGCCTTCACGAAGGCCTGCACGCGCGTGCGGTGGTCGACCTTGTCATGGTCGGTATAGAAGGCTCCGAGCGCATTGATGAAGTCGCGCTCACGCTCGCTCTTCGCCCCGATGCTCTTCGCCTTTTGGATCGCAGCCAGCCCCTCGGGAAGATGGGCGGCCGGCGGCGGGCTGAAAGGATTGAGGAGCAGGCTCTGCGCCACGCCCCAGTAGGCAATCGCGCAGTCGGGATCGGTCCGGATCACCTCTTCGAAGGCCTGTTTGGAGACGCGGTACCAGAACGAGTGCTGGTACAGCATGGCGCGGTCGAACAGCTTCTGTGCTGCCGGCGTGCAGGTGGTGGCGAAGTGAACTTTCCCGAGCTGCTTGGCCGGCGGCTGAGCCCAGGCAGATCCGTGAGCCGCCAGGCCAGTCAGCGATGTTACGGCAAATATCCAGGCAAGTGACGGTCTGCTCATGGCGTCCTCGGACAATCAGTCGTCTTGAACGACCTGCCTCACCGCGCAGTGCCCTTGCTACCGTCAGCATTCGTCCCATGCCGCGGGACTGTCAAGACTCGAAACCCATGCCTCTTTTCACATTTTCCCGGCGTTGGGGCAGCACGTGTCCCATCGCCCGGCGCTTCGCGATGAGCGCAGGCCGGCGGTGGGGCGCCTCACCGACTCGTGACCGACGCGTGTTTGAACCGATCGCGCGAGCCTCCCGTATCCGGCCCAGCTCCATGGTGGAGCCGATAGCGTCAAGGGAGAACCGCAATGTCCTTCACCAAATCCGTCAACGCACTACTGGCCGTCACAGCAACAAGCTTGGCCGCAGCGTCCGCGAGTGCGCCCGCCGACGCCGCCACGATTGCAGGCCTCAGGAACGGCAACTACATCGTGTGGATCGACACCCAGAAGAAGAAGGCCACGGGCTGGGTCAAGCTCGACGGCGGCGCCAGCCTCGTCGGCATCGACGTCCGGCCGGTCGACGGCAAGCTCTACGGTGTCACCCCCGACGGGATGATCGTCGTCGTCGATCACAAAACCGGGAAGTGGGAGAAGAAGAGCCAGCTTTCGAAGGTCCTGCCCAAGGGCGCGACGTTCACGGTCGACTTCAATCCGGTCGCGGACCGTCTGCGCATCCTGTCGAGCACCGGCATGAGCTATCGCATCAACGTCGACGACGGCAAGACCACCGTCGACGGCTCGCTCAAGTACGCGGAGGCCGATGCCAACAAGGGCAAGCCGCCCATGGTGACCGCCGGCGCCTACTCCAACAGCTTCGCCGGAACGAAGGAGACGGCGCTCTACGATATCGATGCCGGACACGGCACCTTCGTGCGCCAGGCTCCACCCAACGACGGTATCCTCAACACGCTCGGTAAGCTCGGCACCAAGGTCAGCGGCGACGTCGCGTTCGACATCCTGGCCGACGGCAAGGGCGGCAACACCGGCTGGCTGCTGATGGGGGGCACGCTCTATACCGTCGACATCGCGTCGGGAGCGACCAAGTCGGTCGGCGGGATCGGGGGCCTGACCGGCAAGGTCAGCGACATCGCTGTTCTCCCGGCGATGTAAGAATCGCCTCCGTGGCAGGACGGCGAGCTTTCGCCGTCCTGTTCCCCGGTGCGCGCGATGAGGGAGCCCGCGTCATGCCCCGCCTGTCGCCTTGCGGCGAGCGCCGCTTGCTGCAGTGGTCTGTGGCCGTGCTTGCGCTCGTCCCGGTGCTGGCGGGTGGCGCAGGCGTCGCGTCCGGATTGAGTCTCTTCGGCGTGCGCACGAACCTGCCGCTTGGGGGGGACAGTCATGTGCGTTACCTCTCGGGCCTGATCCTGGGCGTTGGGCTCGGTTTCTGGAGCACGGTGCCCCGGATCGAGATCCAGGGAGCTCGCTTCCGGGCTCTGACCGGCGTCGTGCTGATCGCCGGCCTCGCCCGGCTCTATGCGCTTGCCCGCTACGGCGTCCCTCCGCGGCCCATGCTGGCGGCGCTTGTCATGGAGTTGGCCGTGACGCCGGGTCTCGCGGTATGGCGCGAACGCCTGGAAATGCGGCTTGCCCGCGGTCGGTGTCCCCGGTGGGCGGAGCCGGGACGCTTTGCCCGCAAGGCTGCGCGCGCTACACCGTGCCCATGGAGTGGAGCGACGAAGGGGTGATTCTGGGCGTGCGCCCGCACGGCGAGACCGGCGCCGTGCTCGAGCTCTTCACGCGCCGGCACGGGCGCCACCTGGGTCTTGTGCACGGCGGCCGCTCGCGCAAGCTGCGGCCCATCCTGCAAACCGGCAACCACGTCGATGCAACCTGGAAGGCGCGGCTCGCGGACAACCTCGGCCACTTTGCCGTCGAGCTGAGGAAGGGCTTCGCCGCCCACGCCATGGACGACGCGGCGGCGCTCGCGGCTCTCACCTCGATGTCCGCGCTCGCCCGGCTGCTGCCGGAGCGCGACCCCCATCCCAACCTCTACGAGGTCACGCTGTTCGTTCTGGGCTTTCTCGACGAGCGCGAGGTGTGGCCGGCCCTCGTCGTGCGCTGGGAACTGGCGCTGCTGGAGGAACTGGGTTTCGGGCTCGATCTCGCCTCCTGCGCGGCCACCGGCAAGAGCGATGATCTGATCTACGTCTCGCCGCGCTCGGGGCGCGCCGTCTCGGCCGAAGCCGGCGAGCCCTACAGGGACCGCCTGCTGGCCCTGCCGCATTTCCTGGCACGCCGCTCCGGCGATCCTGTGACGCCCGAGCACCTGCGGTCGGGCTTCGCGCTCACGGGACATTTTCTCGACGCGCGCGTGCTGCGACCGCGTGCCATCGAAATGCCCGAAGCGCGCGCGCGCCTGCTGTCCTACCTTGGGCGAAATTCCGGGACCTGATCGCGCTTCTTCTCCAGCAGGCGGAGCCTCCATGCCGGCAATGACCCCCAGCAGCATGATGCGCGAACGGCCGGCCGAGGTTCTGGCCACCCTGGGGCTGGTTTCCGGTACGCTGTCCGCGACGTGGGGCCAGTCGCTCGAGTTCGAAACCCTGCAGCCGCTGGCCATGGTCTTCCTGTTGACCCCCGGAGCGCTGCCCGTCGGCTTTTTCTACGGCATGGCCATGGGGCTGGGCGTGGCGGCCTGGGCGCACAAGGCGTGGGCCGCGCTCGTCGTTCTCGTGGTGACGATGTATGCGTGGAGCGCGGCCATTCACACGGCCATCCGCCTCCAACGCAATGCCGGCGACGATCCTCATCTGATCCTTGCCAGCCTGTGCGCCGGTGCCGTCGGGGCGGGCCTCACGCATCTTGGCTGCGCATTCTTCGCCAGCGGCTTGCGCCAGCCCTGGCGCATTGCGCTGAGCTGCGTCGTCGGTGCCGCAGCGGGCCTTCTGTTCTTCCTCGGCGAGCGCAAGCTCGTCGACGAGCGCCTGCTCTATCTCGTTTGGCAGCCGGCGGTGGCCTATTTCATCGGCCTCGGTCTGGGCGCCCCGGAATTGCCGACCCCGCGCTGAGCCTGTCGAAGCGCGCTTTTTTGATGTCCGCAATCCGTCCTTCGACAATCTCAGGGCTGCGCCGGTGGGCGTGGCCCGCTCACTTGCGCTCCACCTGGATGCTCTCGCCGCGCGGCCGCACGATGAAACTTTCCCCGTTGCGCGGCGCAAGACGCTGGGCTGCGGCACCGGCGTGCTCGAAGGTGAGAAGCTCGGGATCGCAGCTCGTGTGCGTGGCGATGCTGCGTATGGGCAGCGTATGCGTCTCCTCGCCCAGCGTGTAGATGACGGCCGTCCCCGCCTTGTTCTCGATGCGGAACTCCACCTTGAGTGATTCCGGCCGGCCGAACAGCTGCACGGAGATGAACTTCGGGCTGCGATGGGGCGCGCGCACCACTGCGACGCCGATCTCCGTGACGGCCGGCTGCAGCATGTTGGCGCGGTGGCCGGGCGAATTCTTCCAGCCCTCGACGGCCTCGCGCGCGAGCGCCCGGGTCTCGAAGCCGCGACTGTCGAGGTTCATCGCCAGGTTCTCGGAGATCGAGCAATAGCGATAGCCTTTGGCCTCCGCGCGATCCGCGGGCTGGCGCCCGTCGGCCTCGTGCGCGAACTTGCCGGTCCTGGCGAGATATTCGGCGAATGTGCGCGCCGCGGCCGTCAGTGCCGCGTTCGGCTTGACCTCGCCCAGCCGCATCTCCTTGCGGAAGGCGTTGGTCATCTCGATGATGGCGATCTCGGTCTTGGGCAGATCGGGGAGCATGGAGTTTCATACCGAGTATTTTCGATCTGCGAAACGGCCTGCCGACAGGTGACGGCCGATGGCGGTCGGAAGCCTGCGCGATGAGCCGGGCGAGCAACGGAGGCAAGCATGAGTAGCGATGGCGTAGGTGCGGGGCAGGATGTGTTCGACGTGACCATTGCGGACGGCGTGGCGCACTTGCGCCTCAACAGGCCGGACAAGCTCAACACGATGAACCGCGCATTCTGGGGTGTGTTGCCGAAGATCGTGCGCGACATCGATGACAACGCACGCGCACGCGTGATCGTAATCTCGTCGGCGGGGAAGCATTTCTCCGCGGGCATGGACCTTGAGGTGTTCGCCGAGAACGGAGCGCTCGCGGCAGGCGCAGATATCGACCCCCATGTCGCCAACGAGGCATTCCGTCACAAGGTGAGGTCTTTGCAGGACACCTTCTCGTGTCTCGATGCGGCGCGCATTCCCGTGCTGGCGGCAATCCAGGGCGGCTGCATCGGCGGCGCCGTCGACATGACCTCGGCTTGCGACATCCGCTACTGCACGGCGGACGCCTTCTTCTGCATCCAGGAAATCAACATCGCCATCACGGCGGACGTTGGAACGTTTCCGCGCCTGTGCAAGCTAATCCCGGAAGGTTGGGTGCGGGAGCTTGCTTACACCGGCCGCCGCCTGACGGCCGACAAGGCCAAGGCCATCGGCCTCGTCAACGAGGTGTACAGCGATCATGCCGCAATGATGGCGGCGGTGCTCGCCACCGCGCGCGAGATCGCCGCCAAGAGCCCCCTGGCCGTGGCCGGCTCCAAGGCGATGATCAACTATGCACGTGACCACACCAGCGCGGACGCTCTCGACTATATTGCTCTGTGGCAATCGGGCATGCTCGCCCGTGCCCACATGCGGGAGGCTTTCGCCGCCCAGCAGGACAAGCGCCCGCCGCGATTCCCTGACCTGGCGCCGCTCAAGAAGGGGCTTTAGGGCGGGTCCGGCGGGAAAAAGCCCAGCAAATCATGGCGTGATCCTTGAAATCGCAGCAGTATCCGGGAGCAGTCGCCTGTGTCGCTGCGACACTTGAGGCCGCCCGCCCGCACCGCTAACCAGCACCATGGCCAAAACCACGATTCTCCCGCCACCCCCTCCGCCCATCGAGCCCATCAAGCTCAAGGACGCGCTGGAGGAGCGTTATCTCGCCTATGCCCTATCCACCATCATGCACCGGGCCCTGCCCGACGTGCGCGACGGCCTCAAGCCCGTGCATCGGCGCATCCTCTATGCGATGCGCGAACTGAAGCTCGATCCGGAGGGCGGCTACAAGAAGTGCGCCAAGATCGTCGGCGAGGTGATGGGCAATTTTCACCCGCATGGCGATCAGGCCATCTACGACGCCCTGGTGCGCTTGGCCCAGGATTTTGCCGTGCGCTATCCGCTCGTCGACGGTCAGGGCAACTTCGGCAACATCGACGGCGATAACGCCGCGGCCATGCGCTACACCGAAAGCCGCATGACCGAGGTTGCGGGCCTGCTGCTCGAGGGCATCGACGAGGACACCGTCGACTTCCGGCCGACCTATGACGGCACCAACCAGGAGCCCGTCGTCCTTCCCGCCAACTTCCCGAACCTGCTCGCCAACGGCACGTCGGGGATTGCGGTCGGCATGGCGACCAGCATTCCCCCGCACAACGTTGACGAGTTGTGCGCGGCGCTGCTGCATCTGATCAAGCATCCCAACGCGCACATAGACAAGCTCGTCGAGATGGTGCCGGGGCCGGACTTCCCGACCGGCGGCGTCATCGTCGAGCCGCGCGATCAGATCCTGGAGGCCTACAAGACGGGCCGCGGCGGCTTCCGGCTGCGCGCCAAGTGGGAGAAGGAGGACACGGGGCGCGGCACCTACCAGATCATCGTCACGGAGATGCCCTACCAGGTGCAGAAGGCGAAGCTGGTCGAGGCCGTCGCCAATCTCATCAACGAGAAGAAGCTGCCCCTGCTCGGCGACGTGCGCGACGAGTCGGCCGAGACCGTGCGCCTGGTGCTGGAGCCCAAGAGCCGTGCCGTCGATCCTGTCGTGCTGATGGAGAGCTTGTTCAAGCTCACTGAGCTCGAGATTCGCTTCTCGCTCAACATGAACGTGCTGTCGGCGGGGCAGGTGCCGGGTGTGCTGTCGCTGCGCGATGTCCTGCGCCACTGGCTGGAGCACCGCAAGGTCGTTCTAGTGCGTCGCTCCCAATTCCGCCTCAAGAAGATCGAGCATCGCCTCGAGGTGCTCGACGGCTACCTGATCGCCTACCTCAACATCGACGAGGTCATCAAGATCGTACGTTTTCAGGACGATCCCAAGGCCAAGCTGATCAGCCGGTTCAAGCTCACCGAGGTCCAGGCCGAGGCGATCCTGAACCTGCGCCTGAGGTCCCTGTCGCGGCTGGAAGAGATCGAGATCAAGGCCGAGCACGACAAGCTGAGCAAGGAGCGGCGCGAGCTCAAGTCGCTGCTGAAATCCGACGAGCAGCAATGGGATCGCATCGCCGACGAGGTGAAGGCGACGCGCGAGGCCTATTCCAAGAAGACCGACATCGGTCGCCGCCGCTCCTCCTTCGCCGACGCCCCCGCGATAGAGGTCGACCTCGAACAAGCAATGATCGAGAAGGAGCCGATCACCGTCATCCTGTCCGACAAGGGCTGGATCCGCTCCATGAAGGGCCACCTCGACGACGTGAGCAAGCTCGAGTTCAAGCAGGGCGACGGCCTCAAGCGTGCCGTCAAGGCTCAGACGACGGACAAGCTTCTGCTGCTGGCCTCCAACGGCAAGGTGTTCACCCTGGCTGCCGATCAGCTGCCGGGCGGGCGCGGTCACGGCGAGCCGCTGCGCCTGATGGTCGACCTGGAGGAGAACCACGCCTTCGTCGAGATCTTCGTGCACGAACCGGGCCGCAAGCTGCTGGTGGCGGCGAGCTCCGGTCATGGCTTCGTGGTGCCCGAGGACGAGGTCGTCGCCATGACGCGCAAGGGCAAGCAGGTGATGAACGTCGATGAGCCGGCCGAGGCCAGCGTCTGCGTGCCGGCCGAGGGCGACATGGTCGCCACCATCGGCGAGAACCGCAAGGTGCTGATCTTCCGCCTGGACGAGGTGCCGGAAATGGTCCGGGGCAAGGGCGTGCGGCTGCAGCGCTTCAAGGACGGGGGGCTTTCCGACGTGCGCGTGTTCAGGAAGGCGGATGGGCTGACGTGGCTGGATCCCGCCGGCCGCAACTTCACCGTGTCGATGGGCGAGCTGTCGGACTGGGTCGGCGAGCGCGCGCAGGCGGGCCGGCTGGCGCCCAGAGGCTTCCCCAAATCGAACAAGTTCGGCCCTGCCTTCTGAACAGCGGGGTAGCGTGGTCGGGAAGGGGACTGCAAGATCGTCCTACTTGCGTCTTGTCTCTATCCGCGCGATGGGTAGCCCCGACCTTGGAGGGGAGATCCAGGACAAGATGCGGGCGGGCCTCTTGCTGGCAGCGGCGTTGCTCGGCGCGACATCTCTCGATCGCGCCGCCGTGGCGCAGTCGGCGGGCCAGTGCAGCAAGGTCGACTTCGAGGCCGTGGTGGACGAGGCCGCCGCCGCCCTGCGCACCCTTGCCCAGCAGAACACCCCGCAGTTCCAGACACGACTGCGTCAGCTCAAGCAGAAACGCGGTTGGAGCGATGAGCAATTCCTGAAAGAAGCCGAGCCGCTGGTGCGCGACGAAAGGATCGCCGCTTTTGACCAGAAGTCCGAGGACCTGCTGGCGCGCATCACGGGGGCGGGGCAGACGGCGCCTCCGGGCGGACCCCCGAACTGCGCCCTGCTCGCCGGCCTGCGCGACAGCATGACGACGCTGATCGAGACGCAGAAGGCGAAGTGGGCCTACATGTTCGAGCGCATCGACACGGAGCTGCGCAGGTGACGACGGGGCGCGCTGTGGTCATTCCGGCGCCCGTCGTGCTCACGCCACTCCTGAACCGCCGCTTGATTGCGGTCATCGGGACGGGCATCCTGCACGCGATAGGCGAACGGGTGAGGAAACGGCCATGGATCTCGGCATCAAAGGCAGGAAGGCCATCGTTTGCGCGGCTTCGAAAGGGTTGGGCAAGGGCTGCGCGCAGGCGCTGGCGCGCGAGGGCGTCGACGTCACCATCTGCGCGCGGGGGGCCGACGCGCTGAACGCTACGGCGAAGGAGATCGCCGGCCTCGGCGTCAAGGTGACTCCGGTCGTCTGTGACGTGACGACCGAGGAGGGGCGTAAGGCGCTGCTCGCCGCCTGTCCGAGCCCGGACATCGTCATCAACAACGCCGGCGGGCCGCCACCCGGCGATTTCAAGGGCTTCTCCTTGGATGACTGGCGCAAGGCGGTGGAGGGCAACATGATCACGCCTATCGCCCTCATACATTCGACCGTCTACGGCATGATGGAGCGGGGGTTCGGCCGCATCGTCAACATCACATCGGCCTCCATCAAGCAGCCTATTGCCGCGCTCGAGCTGTCGAACGGGGCGCGGCTCGGCCTCACCGGCGCCGTCGCCGTGTTGGCGCGCAAGGCGGCTAAGAGCAACGTGACGATCAACGGCATCCTGCCGGGGCCGTTCGATACCGACCGGCTGCGCGGCACCAGCCAGAAGATGGCCGAGGCGCGCAAGGTTGCGGTCTCCGTCGTCGATGCTGAGCGCAAGGCCGCCGTCCCTGCAGGCAGGTTCGGGACCGCCGAGGAGTTCGGCGCCGCCGTCGCCTTTCTTTGCTCCGTACACGCCGGCTTCATCACCGGGCAGAACCTCCTGATCGACGGCGGGGGTTATCCGGGCTCCCTCTGAGCCAGCTACGCCTGGCCGTTCTTTCGTCGCGGCGCCCCGCTTGTGCGCGTCGCGTGTCGCCGGCCGTTAACCAATTCGCGCCATTGCGACGATGAGCCGTGTGGCCCATCCGACACCAACGGGTGTGGCCTTCTGCGATCGCGCGTTGAATTCTCAGATGAAATATGAATCGCCTGCGGCAAATACATGAATACGGTTCATAATTTTGGGTTGCACAGCCTCGTTTTGCTTGCTGTCTTGCGCCCGCTGGACGTGGTCCTCTGATCCAAAATCTAGAGGTCCTGTGCGGGGTTCCAGCACCGGGCTCTGGGACGAACTGCAGACGGAAATCGAACTCTCCGTTGTCGTTCAATCAAATCTAACCATGCGGGAACGCGCAAAGGCGCGTCCGCATTGACGGGCTAATGCGGGGCGCCTCGGGGCCGGGCAATCATGCGCAGAGGAGAACCACATGAGATATTTGTTTGCGTCGCTTGCGCTTGCGTTTGTGCTGAGCGTAGGCGCGTCGTTCCCGGCGGCCGCCGACTACGGCCTGGGCGGGGGAGGCGTTTCAGCCAATTGGTCGGAAGGCATTCGCTTCCGTAATTCCGAGCCTGTCGAGCGCCCGCAGCGGCAACGCTATGCCAGTGCGACCTACGGCGACGTCTCCTATGGCGACGACGACACGGAGCGTCCCCGGCGGCGCGCCCACAAGCGGGCCCATGGTAAGCACCATGCCAAGCACCGCAGCGCCAGGACTACCAAAGAGGGCCGGCGTCATCAGCGCGCCGTGGAAAAGCCCGCGGCTAAGCCGGAGCCGAAGGTCGCCCTGCATCAGCCCTCGCCGGCGAACCCGCCGGCTGCGGCGCCGACAGCTCCGGCGCCGGGCTGGACCAAGAAGAGCCTCGGCAGCGACGGCAAGAAGCAGAAGGACCTGGGCGCCGAAAACAACAAGGCGGCGAAGGAGGCTGCGGCGAAGGCGCCAGGGGCCCGGGGTATCGCTTCTTTCTACTGGCAGCCCCAGCGCGTAGCCTCGGGGGGATGGTTCAACCCCAACGCCATGACGGCCGCGCACAAGACCCTGCCCTTCGGCACCCGCGTGCGGGTTACGCACCTGGGCAACGGACGCAGCGTCGAGGTGAAGATCAACGACCGCGGCCCCTACATCGCCGGCCGCATCATTGATCTCTCCAAGGCGGCTGCCGGCGTCATCGGTATGACGGGCCAGGGTCTCGCCCGCGTTGTGGTGGAGGTGCTCGGCCGCTGAGGGCGGACCAACAGGCGTCGGATTTTGCGCACGGCGGGGGCATCAGCCCCCGCCGTTTTGCTTGGCTCAGGCGACGAGGCCCTCGAGGGGCGGCAGGGCGGCGCTGCCGGGGAAGATGCTGCCGGCGAGCTCGCCGGCCGGCACGCCCAGGTGATCGCGCAAGACACCCTTTAGTACCGCGCGCAGGTCGCGCGTCGGCGCGAGGTCGCGGCCTTCGTAGAGCGCGGCCTCCTTCAGGCCGGGCCAGTCCGCCAGCACGCGACCACCCTTGACCGCCCCGCCGACCAGCAGCGCCGCCGTGGCCATGCCGTGGTCCGTGCCCTGCGTGCCGTTCACCCGCGCGGTGCGGCCAAACTCGGTCACGATCGCCACGATGGTCTCTTTCCAGGCCGGGCCCATGCCGCTCTCGAACGCGTGGATGGCGGCGTCGAGACCTCCCAGTCGCGCCGCCAGCTGCCCTTTGAGCGGTCCTTCGTTGGCGTGCGTGTCCCAGCCGTTGTAGCTCAGCACACCGATGCGCGGCCCGTCGGGCGTCGAGAGGAACCGGGCGGCCGCCTCTGCGGTTTCCGTGAACTCGCGATTGAGCCGCGCCCCGGGGGCCTGCAGCGCCGGCCGCGGTTGCGTCGGTGCAGGGGCGGAGGTCGGCATGTCGGCCTCGGCCACCCGGCTGATCTCCATGCCCTCGGCAAACGCCCGGGCCAGCACAGGGTCGGTCTCGGCGTAGAGGTCGTGAAGCCGGGCGATGGTGGACTGCCGCAGCGGCAGATCGTTGACCTTCGGAATCCACGAGAGCGCCGGCGCGCCCCCGCGCATCAGCAGCGGCACCACGGCGCCGATCGCCAGCCCGCGCGGATTGGCTCTGCCCGCCGCGGGCAACTGCACGAGGGCGCGGTTGAGCCAGCCGTCCTCGACCCTGGCGACGCCCGCGAGCCCGCTCTCCAGCACGTCCTGGCCGTCGAAGTGCGAGCGCCCGCGATAGGGTGAGTGCACCGCATGCACGATCAGGGCGTCGCCCCTCTGATAGAGCGCATGCAGAGCCGGCATCGCTGCATTGAGCGCGAACAGGCTATCGAGCGGCAGGCCCGCGCCCTCGCCGGAGGCCGGCAGCGCGATGGCTCCGCGCAGGCGCGCGTAGTCGGGATCGCCGATCGGCGCCACCGCGGCCAGGCCGTCGAGGCCACCGCGCAGGACGACGATGAGCAGCCGCGGATCGCGCGCGCCGGCGGTTGCGATGCGCGGCATGAGGCCCCACAGCGCCAGGCTGGCGACGCCTCCCCGCAACAAGGTGCGCCGGCTGATCATATGCGCCTCGAGGGACGGCATGGCTCACCTCCGCTGGAATTCCGGCGACATGATCAGCAGTTCCAGGCCTTGCTCGTGCACTTCCGCGCGGGCGACGGCCTCGGCGGTGGGGGCGCCCAGCGCCGCGCCGAACAGATCCTCGGCCACCTGGCGCGGATCGGCCGAGCGGTCGGCCTGGCGCGCCGCGACCTCGGCGATGCGCAGCCGTTCGCGCAGGGCCGATGGCGCTGCCCACGTCGTGTCGGCGTCGGGCCATCCGGCGGGCGACGGCGGCCGCCACAGCGGCTGTCCCAGCTGGGCCGACAGGCGCATGAGGAGCTCCGGCCTGGGCCGGAGGGTGAAGCCGCGCATGACCGCGACGAGGAAGTCGTAGGGCGGCAGCACTTTGGCCGGTGGGGTCGCCCAGGCCTCCGGTGCCTCCACCAGCGTCCTGGCAAGTGCTGCGAGATCGCCGCCTGTCGCGAGGAACGTCCTCTCGAGCTTGGCAATCAGAGGCGGCGGCGGCTCGGCCGCCACGAAGTGCCGGGCAAGCTTGCTCGCGATATGCCGGGCGGTCGCCCTATGGGCAGCAAGATCGCGCAGCACGGCCTCGCCCATCTCTACGCCGCCTGCCGGATAGCGCTTGCCGAGCACGGTCCAGTCGCCGGGCTCGTGCCGCGGCGGGGCGAAGAAGAATTTGCCCGGCTCAGCGCGCGGATTGTCGAGATTGGCGATCGTCCAGCCCGTGAGAATGCGGGCGAGGTTGGTCACGTCGGCCTGAGTGTACCCGCCACCGACACCGAGCGTATGCAACTCGAGGATCTCGCGCGCCAGGTTCTCGTTGAGGCCGAGGCCGCGGTTGGTGCCGGCCCGGCTGCCGGGGCCGACCGAGACGTGGTTGTCGAGATAGACCAGCATCGCCGGATGCCTCTCGACGGCCAGCAGTATGTCGACGAAGCGGCCAAGCACGTGCGGGCGGATTGCCTCGCGCTCGTAGGCACCGGCCATCCCACGCACCGGGCCCTTGTTGGCCGAGACGCAGAAATGGTTGGACCAGAACATCACGAGCCGTTCGACGAGCGCGTTGTCGGTCGTCGCCGCGTGGCGAAAGCGGGCCGCGCCCTCTCCGAGCAGCGCCTCGCGCCGGATCTGCCCGAGCTTCTCGGCCGGTGGCGCGGGGATGGCGGCGGGCGTTCCGGGGGCAGGCTGCGGCGACTGTCCCGGTGCCGGAGCCGGGGCCGTCTCCTGCATCCCCTCCTTCGCGCCGTCCTGCATGATGGTGCCGGGTTCCGCGGCATTGGCGCGGGCGAGGCGCTGCCGGCGCTGCGCCGCCATGGCAGCCGCGAACACGACGTGGCTCGGCTCCAGTCCGGTATCGGCGATTTGGGCCTTGGCTCGGTCGGTGAGCGACTGCAGGAGAAATCCGCGCGGGTCGGCGGTGATGCGTGCCCGTTCGCCTGGCCTGGGTCCGAGGCCGAAACGTCGAAGTGCCGTTGCCGCATCGCGTGCCGACATGGGACGCCCTCCAGGAGGCACCTCTCGAACGGGAAGCGTGCGCGATTCCGTCGCACGGAGCGCGCGATCAGGCAATCCGAACCAGAGGCGTCAGAGCCGGCTCCTGGCGAAGCCCCGATTGTGTCCAGCGCAACACGCCATGCCATTCCATCCGCGCATAGCTTCGACGGACCTCACGTGGCCGGGCCGTCTCACCGGCGTTGCTCTCAACGGAGGTACCATGAGGAAGCCTGTCGTGTTGTTGTCCGGTGCGGTGCTCGCGGCCGGGGTGGCATTCGCGGTGGCAGGTACGGCGAACCCCGCGCCTGCGCAATCGGCGCTGCCGGGACTGGAGACGCTTGCGGGCACGAGCGTGGTGGAGCAGGCGCGGTGGCGGTGCTGGCGCACGTGCGTCCGGCGCAAGCTCGGCATCTGCTATCGCTGGCGCCGGCACTGCCGTTGATCGCGGTCGCGCGTTCCGCCGTTTCCGAAGGCCCTGGCGCTCCGGCGCCGGGGCCTTCCGGCTCTTGTCGGGACGAGCGCGCCACATCGCTGCGACCTGGACTTCTGCGGGGTGGCGTTCTCACCCCACAAATGCTCTGCTGCACGGTCAGGTCCGCAGCTCACGAGTTCGCTACCGCCCGCGTCTCTCGTGTCGGTCGCGACGGACATCCGTTGCACGGTGGCTGAACGGTGCGGCGCGGCGGGGGCAGCTTGCATGATGTGGTTGGCGGTCCTGGCGCTCGGACTGGTGGCGGGCACGCTCAGTGGCATCGTCGGCTTCGGTGCCTCCATCATGCTGATGCCGGCGCTGATGCTCGCCTTCGGCCCGCAGGAGGCGGTGCCGATCATGGCAATTGCCGCCCTGCTTGCGAATTTTTCCCGCGTGGTCGTGTGGTGGCGCGAGGTCGACTGGCGCGCGAACGCCTACTACTGCGTCACGGCCATTCCCGCAGCCGCGCTCGGCGCGCGCACGCTGCTGATCCTCGATCCGCGTGTCGTGGAAGGCACGTTGGGCGCCTTGTTTCTGCTCATGATCCCGGCGCGGCGCTGGCTCTTGGCCCAGGGCCTGCGCATCCAGGCCTGGCACCTCCTGCTGGTCGGGGCCGGCATCGGCTTCCTGTCGGGTATGGTCGCCTCCACGGGGCCGATCAACACGCCCTTCTTCCTGGCCTACGGCCTCATCAAAGGTGCCTACCTTGCCACCGAGGCCATGGGATCGATGGCGATCGGTATCACCAAGGCGCTGGTCTTTCGCCGCTTCGACGCCCTGCCGTTCGAGACGGTGCTGCACGGCCTCATCATCGGCGCTTCGCTGATGGTGGGCTCCAGGCTTGCCAAGGGCTTCGTGCTGCGGCTCGATGCGCACCAGTTCCGCGTGCTCATGGATTGCCTGCTCGCCGGCGCCGGCATCGTGCTGCTGGCGGGAGCATTCGCACTAGCGCACTAGGCTCCCTCTCCCGTCCTTCACGGGGAGAGGGAACACCAAGGCAGCAGGAGATAACCATGACCGGGCCGCCAACCTATCGCGCCGTCGTTTGCGAGACGCTGGGTCCGATCGATCGGCTGCAGCTGCGCGACCTCCCACGCACGCCCTTGGTGCCCGGCAAGGTCCGCGTCGCCCTGAAGGCGGCCGGCATCAACTTTCCGGACATCCTGACGATCCAGGGTCTCTACCAGCACAAGCCGGACGTGCCGTTCGTGCCGGGCATTGAGGCTGCGGGCGTGATCAGCGAGGTTGCAGCCGACGTCGCAGGCCTCCGGGTCGGTGAGCGGGTGATCGTGCGGATGCGCACGGGCGGCTACGCGGAGGAGGCCGTCGTTCCGGCCGCCCAGACCCGGCCGCTTCCCGAGAGCTTTTCGTTCGCGGAAGGCGCGACGTTCCTCGTCGCGCACATGACGGCCTATCATGGCCTCGTGACGCGCGGTGGCATCTCGCCGGGCCGGACACTCCTCGTGCCGGGGGCAGCGGGGGGAGTCGGCCTGGCGGCGGTGCAACTCGGCAAGGTCCTGGGCGCGCGCGTGCTTGCCGCCGCCTCGAGCGCGGAGAAGCTGCAGATTGCCACGCGGCACGGCGCCGATGCGGCGATCGACTACACGCGCGAGCCGGTCGAGGACGGAGTGAAGCGGCTCACTGCCGGCCGTGGCGTCGACATGGTGCTCGACCCCGTCGGCATTGCGCAGGAGTCGGCGTTGAGATGCCTAGCGCACGGGGGCAAGCTTTTGATTGCAGGCTTCGCCGGCGGCGGCATGCCCGCCTACGCGGCCAACCGCATCCTGCTCAAGGGCGCCTCCGTGATCGGCGTGCGTGCAGGCGAGGCGGGCCGGCAGGACCCGGCCATGCGCAGGCGCGAGTTCGAAGCCGTGCTCGCATTCGGCGCCGGCGGGCAGTTGCGCCCTCATGTCTCTGCGCGATTTACCCTCGAAGATTTCGCCGCCGCCATGCGCACGCTCCAGCACCGGCAAGCGATCGGCCGTGTGGTTCTGACGATCGCGGCGCACTGAGGGGTAAGACACTCTGTCAGTGAGATCACCGCATCTTGCGGGCGAGCCGCAGGGCCTGGCCCCAGGTCGCACCCTCCCCACCCACAACCGCCAGCGACTTGCCGGATGACAATTTTGCCCCTTTCCAGTTAGCTTGCGCTCAGTGGTACGGGGGAAGCGGCAGCTCATGCGCTACGACAGCAAGCACTCGCCTGCGCTGGCCCTCATCAAGACGGCGATGATCGAGAAGAAGCTGACCCAGGCCGAACTCGCCGACGCCGCCGATATCCACGAGAAGACCATCCAGAACCTGCTGTCGGGCCGCAGCGTACGCGATCAGACCTTGTTCGATGTGTGCATGGTGCTCGGCCTCGATTTCGACAAGGTGCGTGCGGCCTGGGCCAGGGAGGGGCGCGCGAGCGAGCCGCGCGATGCGTTCGAACCCGGGCCCAGCGACGGCCGCGCCGCGCCCGTCTATATGGGCGCCTACACGCGCGCCGGCGTTGACCACTACATCGGCAGCTACCTCACCGTGCGCCCCTCGTTCGGGGTTGTCGGCGGCATCATGGCCTACCGCACGGACATCACCTGGGACGACGAATGGCCGAGTCTGCTGTTCCAGGAGCGCGACCGCCCGGACAAGCCGTTCCACCACCGCGGTCGCCTCTATGTTCCGGCCTCCTCGATGTACGTCCACCTGGTCTCGCTGACCAAGGGCGCCATGCGCATGGTGATGCTGTCCCAGCTCGATCCGGCCGGCGAGATGCGCGGCCTCGTCACCACGCTCTCCAAGCAGGGTGCGCGCCTGATGCCGGTCTGCGCGCCCATCGTCTACCTCAAGCGCGACGACTTTGCGGGTGTGGCGCTCGGCGAGGTCGGCGCGGACAACCCCGACCATCGCGCCTACAAGGCGCTGCTCGATGAGACGGTCGCGCAAGGCTACGCCCGTCTCCTTTCCCCGTAGTGCAGAGCTCGATCAGCTCCGGTTCCTGTCATCCCGGAATTCGCCGAAGGCGAATATCCGGGACTGAGAACCGCATCACATCAGCCTGCACTGCTGTCCTGGGTCCTGGCTCTGCGCGCTTCGGCCGGGATGACATGGGAAGGAGCACCGGGATTTGCATCGCACTCCTCGCGCTCCACCCTTGTGCTGAGCCTGTCGAAGCACGGCTCAGGTGCAGGGCTCGCCCTCGACAAGCTCGGGGTGGGGGGCGCACAGGTCGCCTGAGGCGCGCGTCGCTCCTCTCGTCCGGGGCCTATTTCTCGACCGCGCCGCCGCTCTCGGCCCAGTCCGTGAAGGCTCCGAGATTGTGGACGTCGGTGTAGCCCAGGTCTTTGAGCGCTTTGCCCGACAGCGCCGAGCGTCCGCCGGACGCGCAATAGAGGATCACCGTCTTGTTCTTGGCGAAATTCTTGTCGTGGTAGGCGGACTCGGGATCGGCGCGGAATTCCAGCAGCCCGCGGGAGACGTTGACGGCACCTTTCACCTTGCCGCTCTTCTCGACCTCTCCCGCGTCACGCACGTCCACGACCAGCGCGTTGCCCTTGGCCATCATCGCCTGCGCCTGTGCCGGTGTGATCTTCGGAACCACTGCATTTGCGGCTTCCAGCATCTGTTTTGACGGTCGTCGCCATGGTCGTCCCTTTCGTATCGGATCGTTGTTGGTACCGGAGGCGCTGTGACGGGCTATGGGCTGGCTGCTCCCGGCGCGGGTAGTGTGCAGCGGAACCTGCCGCGCGCGCAATGACCAGGGCTCCATCCGCCTTTGCCGGCACGCCTGCCGCCCCTTCGGCCAGGTCGATGCCGGCAGCCTCAGACCTCGATCATCCCCTCGGCAACGCGCACGGCGTGGCCGCCGATGCGGACGCCGGCGAGCTTGCCGCGCTCCACCTCCAGCGACAGCTCGATCTGGCTCGGGCGGCCCATCTCGTAGCCCTGTTCGACGGTGCGCTTGTGCAGGCCGTCCGGTATGTCGTCGAAGCGATGGATCACGCCGGCGAAGCCGACTGCGGCGGAGCCGGTAGCCGGGTCCTCGGGCACGCCGTGCTCCGGCGCAAACATGCGCGCGTGGAAGGCGGAGGTGGTGTGCACGGTCTGCCGGCAGTAGAGAAAGGCCCCAAGACCGCCGTGGAACGCCGCACTCCAATGCGCCGGTGCAACGTGCGCCTTCGCCATCGCATCGAGCGACGCGATCGGCACGAACGCGAAGCTGTTGCCGGCCGCAATCCGTAACGGGCGATGGTTCTCGAAGCCGATCTCGGCGGGTATGAGGCCGAGCGCGGCCGCCAGCCGGTCGGCTGCGGGCAGCGTTCCGCTCTCCTCGGGCAGTTTCGGCGCATCGAACTCGGCGAAGGGCGCAGCCCCCGCCCGCATGCGCACGCCTATTCTGACGGGTCCGACCCCCTCTTCGAGGACGACCAGGGCATCCCCGTTGCCGCCGGGCACGGGCGCCTTGAGCTGGGCCAGCAGCGCCGCGGTGCCCACGGTCGGGTGACCGGCGAACGGCATCTCGATCGCTGGCGTGAAGATGCGCACGCGCGCGGTGTGTGCCGCATTCTGCGGCTTGCACACGAACACGGTCTCCGACAGGTTGAACTCCCGGGCAATCGTCTGCATGCGCACGGTGTCGAGTGCGTCGGCCTCGAGCACGACCGCGAGCGGGTTGCCGCCGAAGCGCCTGTCGGTGAACACGTCGAGCACGTGATAGGCGAGGCGCATGTCGCGGATCCTCCAGGTGTCGCCAGGCACCATGCCGGAATCTGCGCCTGCTTCCAAGTCGCGGCGCCGCCCACAGCCTGAGCTTGATCGGCATGCTGCTCAACTTTTTCTCCATATGTTTCAACATCTTCACATTTGCCGCGGTCACGTTGATACCCAGATGCGGTCACGCTCTCGCCCCCATTGACAGCGTTCATGGGCGGGTGCTCGCGGCCGGGGAGGCCGATGGCAGCGAATGGCCAGCGGGGGAGCGTCGGGCGCGTCGTGCCGTCCGCGCCTGGCCGAGAGGGATTGCCGGGTCTGTGCCCGTCGGCGAAGCGACAAGGCCGCGCGGATCGGTGTTCCAGCGAACCGGGATGACGCGCCCACCGCGTCATCCTGTCGGGAGCGGCAGAGACACCCCGCGTCTCTGCCGCCCCCTCCTACAGCCCGTGTGGCGCGTTTAGCGGGGCCTTCAGCCCCGACAGAGCAAGAACGAGAACGAGGTCGGAATGACAATCAGGCGCGTCGCTTTCCTTGCTGTCGTTGCGAGTGCCGTTTGCGGACAGGCCGCGCCGGCGGCCGATCTCGGGGGAGCGCCTTCCCGCCGCCCCGTCTACGATGGGCCGGGCACCTACGGCCCGGTGTTCACGTGGACCGGGCTCTACATCGGCGGGCACGTCGGTTACGGCTGGTCGGACGCCGACTGGCAGTTCAGCGCCACGCCGGGAGTCTCGACCGGCCACACTGGCGAGGGCGGCCTGGCCGGCGGGCAGATCGGCTACAACATTCAAACCGGCCATTTCGTCTTTGGCGTCGAGGCGGATCTGTCGGGCTCGTGGATGGACGGTAGTACGGCCTGTCCCAACGCAGGTTTCGACTGCGGCCACAGCTTCAACTGGCTGGCGTCCGTGCGCGGACGCGCCGGTGTCACCATGAACAACAACCGCACGCTGTTTTATGCCACTGCCGGCGGCGCCTGGGCCGATGTCGACTATACCGCCACGAACGTCGTCACCGGTGCGGCCTTCGGCACCGGGTTCTCCAATACGCATGTGGGCTGGGTCGGGGGCGGCGGCATCGAGCACATGCTGACGCAAAACCTTAGCGCCCGGGTCGAATACCTCTACTATGGCTTCGATTCCGTGACGGCGCCCGCAGGTGCGCTCGGCGGTGGCCCCGCCAGTCTCGATCTCGCCGCGCAGACGGTCCGCTTCGGCCTCAACTTCAAGTTCTGAAGGGGCACGGGCTCGCCTCTCGACGGGCGCACCCGACCCTGCACCCGATTTGCTCAGTGACCGGACGGCATTCCTGAACCGGCGTTGAATGCTGCCTTCATGCAGGTGTTATCCTGCGGGCAAGTCCACGCCGCAAAGCTCGGGCCTCATGCTCTCGACGCCTCGCACCGAGGCGGAGGCAGTACACAAAGGAACGAGCTATGAAGACCTTGATCACCGTTGCGACCGTTGCGTTCGGCTTGACCGTCCCGGCCTTTGCCCAGGACACGAAGCCCGCCACAAGCCAGCCGGTCCCGGCTGCCGCCAAGCCGGCCGAGACGCCGAAGGCGCAGCCCGCCGCAAAGGGCGCCGCCAAGACCGACGGCAAGACCGATGCCAAGGGCGCCGCCCCGGCCACGCAGCCGGCCGCCGCGCCGAAGGCCGATGCAAAGGCCGCAGCCACCCCCAAGACCACCGAGAAGCCTGCCGAGACGAAGAAACAGTAACAGAACGTGTCTGTCCCAGCGTCTCGGAGCCCGGGCCCCGGCGGCACCTGTCGTCGGGGTCTTGGTGCGTTCGCGATTGCGGCGCTGCTCTTGACATTTCCGGCGGTTCGCCGCTCTTGGGGCTGCCTGTGCGCGCCGCACGCCGCGCATCCACAACGCGAGATTGATCACGATGGCCGCACGCATCTACAAACCGGCCCAGACGGCCATGCAGTCGGGCCCGGCCCGCACCAAGGAATGGCTGCTGGAATACGAGCCCGAGAGCCCGCGCGAGATCGATCCGCTGATGGGCTGGACCAGCTCACGCGACATGAAATCGCAGATCAGCCTCGCCTTCGACACCAAGGATGAGGCGGTGGCCTACGCGGAGCGCAATGGCATCCCCTACCGCGTGAGCGAGCCGCAGCTGCGCCAGCCGATCCGCAAATCCTACGCCGACAATTTCCGCTTCGGCCGCAAGGGTGCCTGGACTCACTGAGGCGCCGTCCCGGCCCCTCACGCCTGCGTCGCGAGCCCCACTGCCAGGCGGCATGCCGCCTCGAACTCGGCGAGGTCGATCCATTCGTCCACCGTGTGCGGCTCGTTCTGGCCGGCGCCAAACGTCACCGTCGGCACGCCGTGCCGCACCAGCCAATTGGCGTCGAGACCGCCGTTGGCCGCGCGCACATCGGGCGTTACGCCCATGGCCTCGACCGCGGCCATGGCGCGGCGCACCACCGGCGCCGTCTCCTTCATGCGGAAGGGGTGATAATCTGTGCGCGCCGTGAACTTCACCCGCCCGGCCTTCCCCGCGCTGTTGGTGACATTGGCTGCCGCCTTCTTGAATGCCGCCTTGTAGGCCGCGGTGATCGACTTGAAGAACGCGGTGTCGTGGCTGCGGCTTTCGCCCTTCACGTGTACGTAGTCGGTGACGACGTTGGTGGCGTCGCCCGCCGGCCCGCCGCCGGCGCCGCTGACGGGGCCGATGTTGCTGGTGCCGCTCGTTCCGTTCTTGACGACCTTGCCGAACCAGCCGCCTGCGCGCACGTCGGCCAGCGCCTCGGCCAGGATCAGGGTCGAGCTGATGCCGCGCTCGGGGGCCACGCCCGCATGCGAGGCGCGGCCGAAGATCTCGACCTCCCAGCGGTCGGCGCCGACGGCGCCCAGGACCACCGTTGACGCCGCCCGGCCGTCGAAGTTGAAGCCGATCTTCACCCCGCCCAGGTCCTCCAGGCGCACGTGGCGGGCGCCCCACAGCCCGCTCTCCTCGCGCACGGTGAAGAGCAGCGTCAGGGGCGGATGGTCGTGTTTGCCGCGCGCGAGCTCGGCAGCCAGCGTCGCCAACACCGCACAGCCCGTGCGGTTGTCGCCGCCAAGCGCGGTGTTGGCCGTGTTGACGACCTTCCTTCCTTGCCGCTTCGGCTTGGCGCCCGCGCACAGCGGCACGGTGTCCATGTGCGTCATGAACAGCAGCCGTTCCGCCGATTTCAGTGTCCCGCGCCCGGGCAGATCGACGATCAGGTTGCCGGTCTCGGTCGGCACGGGGATGCGGCTGTTGGCGTCGTCGAAGCGGATCGCACGCGCGGGCACTCCCGCCTCCTTGAGCGCTGCAACCAGCTCCTTGCCGATCCTGGCCTCCTGTCCGGTCACGCCCTCCACGGCGAGGAAGCGCATGAGGCGGTTGACGGCAGCATTCGTGTCGACGGCGAACATGAAAGAGCTCCTCTGCGGATGTGCCCTGCCTGCGCGCAGCGGCGGGCGCACTCAGAAAGCACTTCGCGCCGGAAAGCGCCAGGGGCCGCGCAACTTTCGCGCTCGCGGTCGACGTCGTGTGGAGATGAGAGGTAGAATGGAGACCCAACATGCGAAGCGGAGCCGGGGAAATGACCATTGCAGTCGGCCTGGGGCTCATGGAATTCCCCTTCAAGGGGGCGCAGGGCTATTGGCGCTGGGTCGACCTCGCCGAAGCGGGCGGGGCCGACTCCATCTGGCAGACCGACCGCCTGCTCAGCGCTCAGCCGATGCTCGAGTGCATGACCGCCATGGCCGCGCTCGCCGGGCGCACGCGGCGCCTCAAGTTCGGCATGAACGTGGTTTCGCTGGCGCTGCGCGATCCCGTCCTGCTCGCCAAGCAGTGCGCGACCATCGACGTGCTGTCGGAGGGCCGTCTGCTGCCCGCGTTCGGCATCGGCAGCCCACACGCGCCCGAGTGGAAGGCGCTCCACATCGACACCAAGACCCGCGGCCGCCGCACCGACGAGGGTTTGGAGATCGTGCGCCGACTGTGGCGGGAGGACGCCGTCGATTTCGAAGGCGAGCACTTCCGGCTGTCGGGCGCCACCATCCAGCCCAAGCCCGTGCAGGCCGACCTGCCGATGTGGATCGGCGGCTCCTCGGAGGCGGCGATACGGCGCACGGCCCGCACCGGTACCGGCTGGCAGGCGGGACCGGAGGGACCGGCCGAGGCCGGCCGCATAGTCGCCGCCATCAAGGCCGCCCTCGTCGACACCGGCCGCAGCATCGACGACGACCACTATGGCGCAAGCTTCCCCTATTACTTCGGCTCCTCCACGGATCCCGTGCTGCAGCGATCCATGGAGGCCTACAGAAAGCGCACGGGCCGCGATCCCCTCGGCTATTTCGCCGTCGGCGACGCGGGCCTGATCGCACAGCGCATCGGCGAGTACGTCGCGGAGGGTGTATCCAAGTTCGTGCTGCGGCCCGTGGGGGCCGACGAGGACGAGGTGATGGCCCAGACGCGGCGCCTCATCGAGGAGGTGCTGCCTCAGGTCGCGAGCCGCTGGCCGAAACCGGCAAAATCCGCCAGGCCCGCCGCCTGAGTCGCGGCCGCGGGCTGCCGTAGATTTCCGCCCTTTACCGCGGCCGTTGCGGGTCCCGGCAGGCTATTTGTACCGGGACCGGCGTGCTTTGCCCGGATATGGCCTCGAAACTGAGCGATTTTTCCGCCACGTTAACCAAGCTTGTGTATCGCCGGGAATATCTGTGCGCGGAACTTATCGGCACGCTCTGCGTTGAAGGCCCTGGATGGGGCCAGGCGACCGTTGGAGAGACTTATGAAGGCAGTGATTGCGGCGGTTCCCGCCCTGTACCTCTCGCGCACAGCGCAAGCCGACTCGGCTTGGCTCTGGCGGCTGGCCGGCCTGAGCGTCGCCGTGGTTGTCCCCATGGCCTTCTGGACGTTGCTGCTGGTGGTGCTCGGTTTGGTGTTCGACTTCGCCATCGGTCCGATCGGACTGGCGATCTTCGCCGCCGCCATCGGCCTGTGCTGCCTGCTCGGCGCCTCGGCCGTCATGAGCGCGAACGGCGGTCGCACCTGACCGCTCCGCGAGGCCTCTCGCCACGCAGAACGGCGAAACGGCCACTGTAGGCGGCACCGGTGCATCCTACGGATCGATCCCCTGGCACACTCGGGCACGCACGACCCTGCTGGGCGACTGTCGCCGCAGCATCCTCTGCCGCGCCGCCGGATATGCTACCGCTTCGCTTGAGATCGCTTGGCAAGCAGCTTCTGGGGAATCTGCCCTGCCGCTGCCAGCGCGTTTATGCAGGACTTTGACAGCCGCGAGCCGTTGGCGCGAAAGCACTGGCGAACGCCAGGCCCGTCGGGATCGTGGCCGCTGCAGTAGGCGAAATAGTCGTTGGCGCATGCACTCTTGACGCTGGCGCTGGCGGCTTCGGCTCCGACAGCGAAGAGCGCAGACGCTGTGAGTGCTGCCACGCCGGCGACAAGCGCACGACCAGCTCTCTTGGAAACTATGGGCATCGGCATCTCCAGCGCTCATTCGCGCAGAACGCGCGAATTGTCGAGAAAGTACGATATGATGACATTTGTTCCGCGCTGAAGCGATTTTCTTTTTGGCAACAAATCAATATCATTAAATGGTGTGTTGCGCGCCAGCGGCAATTTGCGCACGAATGGAGAATCGCCGCCGCGTCAAATAGGAATTAATTGGTATTGCAACTTTCAGCATGGTCGCACCGTGGCTCGGGGCGGTATGGCGATAGCGGCTGGTCATCACCTTCGGGGAGGAGATCGATCTCCGCCCGAAAGAGCTTGCAAGCGTGGCGGTCGCGAAAGACGCCCTCGCCGAGGCACAGAAGGCACTGGACTCCGCGCTATCCTGAAGGTTCCGCCTGGCGCCGGCGCAACTGCAGCACCGTCGGCAGCGCCACCGCTCCGATGATGAGGCAGACCGCGGCGACGTCGAGCACGCTGACCCGCGTGCCGAGCAACGCCGCCGACAGCGCGGCGCCCAGCGGTGCTGTCAGGCATCCGAGCAGACCCATGCGGGCGACCGGAAGATGGCGCACGGCGTAGTTGGAGAGGATGTAGACGCCGACCGAGACCACAAGCCCGAGATAGACGAGAACAGCCACCGCCGCCCCGCTCGCGCCAGGGGAACGCAGTTCGTCTGCCGGCAGCACGAGGAGCAGCGCGAAGGCCACGCAGCATGCCGAGGTCAGCTGCCAGCTCGACGTGGCCAGGGGGTTGGCGCCGGCCTGGGCATTGCGGCGCGAGAGCAGAGAATTGAAGGCTGCGGCGAGCACGCCGCCGGCGACGAGGACGTCGCCCAGAACGCTGCCGCCGCCGTGATGGGTCTGGCCCCACACCAGGACCAGCGTGCCCGTGAAGGCCACCGCCGCCGCTGCCACCACGATCCCCTCGATGGGCTCGCCCAGCACGACGCGCCCGAGCACCGGCATGAGGAGAGGCATCAGGCCCCAGAACACCGAGCCGCTGACCGGCGACGTCATGGTGAGGCCGGCGGACACCAGCAACGTGACCAATCCAGGCTCGAGCAGCCCCATCACGAGGGGGCGCCAGCCCGTGGTGCGCAAGCCGGCGCGGGTCCCCGTCGCGAGCACGATGAGCCACAACGCGGCCGCGGCCAGCGACAGCCGGACCACGACGAATTCGGCGACGGGGATCTCGCCCAGCACGAACTTGCTGCCTGGCGTCGCCGATGACCACAGGAACACCGCCGCAAGCATGGCGAGCGACGGCAGGACGGTGCTGGATGTTTTCACGGAGTCCTTTCGGCCCTCGCGTCTTTCCGGAAGGGGAAATTGCGGTGAGTGTGTGCAGGCTCGGATAAGCTGGTGCGTGACGCGAGTTGTCGATGTTGCGCATGCCTGCACTGCATATAGCGTGGCGCAATCGGATAGTGCAGTGCGAAAGTCGTTGCGGGCAGCGCTCCAGGAATTATCGTTCGCAGGTACGGACCGGGCGCCTGAGAGCGGGGACTGACGCAAGCATGCTGCGCATTGCCTTTGACATCGGAGGAACCTTTACCGATTTCGTGCTCGAGGATGGACGCTCCGGCACCCTCCAGTTCCACAAGGTCCCGACGACGCCGCGCGATCCCGCCGAAGCCGTGCTCGAAGGGCTCGCGACGCTCCTGCGCACCGCCGGGGCTGCCTATGCCGAGGTGACGGGCATTCTGCATGCGACGACGGTCGCCACCAACGACATCCTGGAGCGCAAAGGCTCGCGCACCGCCCTCATCACCACCGAAGGCTTTCGCGACATCATCATCATCGGCCGACAGAAGCGCTACGACACCTACGACATGTACCTCGCCAAGCCGGTGCCCCTGGTGCGGCGCCGGGACATCTTCGAGGTTGCCGAGCGCGTGCTGGCGGACGGCACCATCGAGCAGCCGCTCGATGCCGCAGCGCTCGACAAGGTTCTGGGGCGGGTCGCTGACCAGGGCTACGAGTCGATCGCCGTCTGTCTGCTCCACGCCTACGCCGATCCCGCGCACGAGAGGGCCATCGGCAAGCGGCTGGCGGAAAGAGGCGGCTCTGCTGTGGTCTCCCTTTCCTGCGATGTCTCGCCGAAGTTCCGGGAGTACGAGCGGGCCAGCACCGTCGTCGCCAACGCCTACATCAAGCCCATCGTCGGGCGCTACGTCACCAGGCTTGGGGGTGCGCTGAAGCAGCAGGGCATCCGCTCCGACCTCTTCATCATGCAGTCGAACGGAGGGCTGGTGTCGCCCGAGCTTGCCTGCGAGATGCCGATCCGCATTGTCGAGTCGGGCCCTGCCGCCGGTGTCCTGCTGTGCGGGGTCATCGGCAAGGAGGAAGGCCTCGACCGCGTGCTCACCTTCGACATGGGCGGCACAACGGCCAAGCTCGGGGCCATCGACGGCGGCGAGCCGGCCATCACGCCCACCTTCGAGGTGGATCAGGTGCGCTACCGCAAGGGCAGCGGGCTCCCCGTCAACATCCCGGCCGTCGAGCTGCTGGAGATCGGCGCCGGCGGCGGCAGCCTAGCGCGTGCCGACATGGGGATCATCAAGGTTGGCCCGGAAAGCGCGGGCGCGGATCCGGGTCCCGCCTGCTATGGTCGCGGCGGCACCGGCGCCACCGTCACGGACGCCAACGTCGTCCTCGGCTATATCAACCCGGCGTACTTCAACGGTGGCGCGATGCGGCTGGATGCCCAGGCCGCCGCCGCGGCGGTCCTGCGCGATATCGGCGAGCCGCTGGGCCTCGGCCTCAATGAGGCGGCCTGGGGCATTCACCGCGTCGCCAACGCCAACATGGAGCGGGCCATGCGCATCGTCTCCGTGGAGCGCGGACGCGACCCCCGCAAGTACGCTCTCGTCGCCTTCGGCGGCGCGGGGCCGCTGCACGCGGCGCGTCTGGCGCGCGCCCTCGGTGTTCCGAAGGTGATCGTTCCCTTCGGCGCCGGCGTCGGCTCGGCCATCGGCATGCTGGAGGCCAACTCGAAGCTCGATGCGTCCCTGACGCGGGTGCTCACGCTCACCGCCGGTGCCGGGCCGCGCATCGAGGAGATCTACCGGCAACTCGCCCAGCGCGTGGAGGCCGATCTTGAGCGCCTGGGCACGGCCGCGGCGGCCCCGGTCATCAAGCGCTTCGCCTACCTGCGCTATGCCGGGCAAGGGCACGACCTGCGCGTCGATCTCCCGGAGTTTCCGGTGGACGCGGGCTATGTGGCCCGCCTGGCCGCATGCTTTGAGGAGGCTTACCTCGCCAAGTACGGCTATCGTCAACCCGGGGCCGTGGTGGAGGCCGTTGATTGGTACATCACGGCCTCCGTGCCCAACGCGTCCGCGGGCGTCCATCGCGCCATGAGCTGGACCGCGAAGCCGGGTACCGCCTTCCGGCGCGGCGCACGCCGCGCCTACTTCCCGGAGGCCGGCGGCGATGTGGAGTGCGCGGTGATCGACCGCAGCGCGCTGCCCGTCGGCGAGACCATCGAAGGTCCTGCCATCATCGAGGAGGCCGCCGCCACGACCGTCCTGCTGCCGCGCTGCACGGCCTCGGTCAGCCAGCGCGGTCATCTCATCATCACGCTCGGCGAGGGTTGATGGCTGCAGTTGTTGAACACCAAGCACGTGCCATCGACATACCGGCTCCCCTCCCCATCGCGCCGGAGGCGCGTCTTCGACACGACGCGGGGAGGGGTCGGGGGTCCACGACCACAGCGCCCGGGAATCGCACCCCAGCCCTGGCCTCTCCCCGTCAAGGGGAGGGGCACACCGTCGAGCATGCAGCGCCTGGGTCGATGACGCGGGAGCAGGAGCACTAGGCCATGCGCAACGAGCCGCTGAGCCCCATCACGCTGTCCGTTCTCTGGAACGGCCTCTTGTCCATCGCCGAGGAGATGGGCACGACCCTGCAGATGACGGCGTTCTCCGAAGCCGTGCGCGAGGGCCAGGACTTCTCCACCGCCATCTTCGACCGCAAGGGCCGGCTGATCGCGCAGGGCAATTTCACGCCGGGGCACCTGGGCTCCATGCCCTACGTCATCAAGTCGGTGATGGAGATCTTCCCACCGGGCTCGCTCAGCCCCGGCGACGGCGTGGTGCTCAATGACTCCAAGCTGGGCTCCGGCCACTACCCTGATTTCTTCTTCGTCACGCCCGTATTCCTCGGCAAGGAGCACATCGGCTATCTCATCAACACCGCCCACCACATCGACGTCGGCGGCGCCGCCCCCGGCTCGCAGCGCGTGCAGGGCATCACCGAGCGCTTCCAGGAGGGTCTGCGCATCCTGCCCGTGCGCATCATGCGCGGGGGTGAGTTCGACGAGGACGTGCTGCGCCTGATACTCGGCAACGTGCGCCTGCCCGAAATCCTGCGCGGTGATCTGACCGCCCAGCGCAACGCCAACTTCGTCGGCGCCCAGCGCATGGCCAAGCTCTACGAGGAGCACGGGATGGAGCTCATCGACCGCGCCGTCGACGAGATTCTCGACCGCTCCGAGCAGCGCATGCGCGAGCTGATACGCGCCATTCCCGATGGCCGCTACAGCTTCGAGGACTGGCTCGACGAGTGCGGCAGCGAGTGCGGCCCCATCAAGATCGCGGTCGACATCGATGTGGCGGGCGAGGAGATCACCGTCGACTTCTCGCGCTCCTCTGATCAGGTGCCGGTCGCGCTCAACTCCTACATCAACTACACCCGCGCCTACACGCTCTTCGCCATCAAGGTGTTCACCGACGCGCTCCTGCCGCAGAACGGCGGCGTCATCCGCCCGATCCACATCAAGGCGCGCGAGGGCTCGTTCTTCAATCCGCACGAGCCCGCCCCGAGCGGCGGCCGCGCCATCATCCAGATCCGCATCTTCGAGGTGATCAACGGCGCGCTGGCAAAGGCGCTGCCGGAGAAGGCGTTCGCGGCTTTCTCGCACTGGAGCAACCCCAACATCGGCGGTATCAACGGTCGCACCGGCAAGCCGTTCGTCATGTACGACCTGATGTTCGGTGGCTACGGCGCGCGCTCCGGCCAGGATGGTGCGGAGGCCCTGAGCCCGGTCGTCAACTGCGCCAACATCCCCGTCGAGGTGCACGAGACGATCAACCCCGTGCTGGTGCGACGCTTCGAGCTGATCCCGGATACGGGCGGGGCCGGCCGCTGGCGGGGCGGCTGCGGTATCCGCAAGGACATCGAGTTGCGCGCCGACCGCGCCGTCATGACGCTGCTGGGCGAGCGGCATTCGCACACTGGCTATGGCCTCTTCGGCGGTGCGTCGGGAAGTCTCGCCGAGACTGTCCTCAATCCGGATGGCGAGGCGACGCGCATGGGCTCCAAGGACGTCCGTCCGCTGGCAGGCGGCGACGTCGTGAGCTTCCGACTCAACGGCGGCGGGGGCTATGGCGATGCGTCCCGGCGCGATCCCAAGGCCGTCGCCGACGACGTTGTCGACGGCTACGTCACGCCCGAGGCCGCGCGTAGCATCTACGGCTGGCGGGAATGATAACTGTCATCCCGGAATTCGCCGAAGGCGAATATCCGGGGCCCAGGGCCAAAGACCGAGCGCTGTCGCTTGCGACCCTGGGTGAGTGCTCTGGGGCTATCTCCTTCGGCCGTCATGACAAGGTCGCGCCACGCGCCGGTTGGGCTATTGCATCCCGCGCTTACCGGAACAGCGAGGACAAGGAGAACGATGATGCCTTGACGATCGGCGGCGACTTCTCGGCGATCAGGGGGTAGGGCTCGTCGATGTACACGCTGACGCCGGTCGCGCGCCCTTCCTTGATCAGCGAGGCGACGTATTCCCATCCGTTCGGCTCCAGGCCGAGGCACGCCTCGGACATCTCGCCTTTCAGCCGGACATGGATCGCGATGTTCCCGCGCGCCAGGATGGCGGCGGTCTGCGCCGACGTATACTGCTCCCGATGCCAGAGCTTCGTCAGGTAGATGCCCGCCACCATGCGCTTGCTCTTCGGCCCCCAGCTCACGCGGCTGGCCTTGTCGGAGGCAAACGAATATTCCCCCGGCGGCAGCGGTCCCACGGCGCGCGTGGCTAGGCAGTCCGGGTCGGGATTGTTGCGGCAGGCCTCGCGGCCCGAGATGGCCCACGCGACCGTCCTGCCGGTGTATTGACGCTCGTCGGTGATGATGAAGAGCCGGCCGGTCCTGATCGTATAGCCGAAGCGGAACGTCGTGATCTGGTCGGGCACGCGGTGGACGATGTCCTCGAAGGGGCTGCAGATCTCGCCATCCGTCAGCTTGCGCTCGTAGCCCCTGTGCTGGATCGTGACGTAGTCGACGCCGGGGTCGCAGTCCCAGTGCGGCAGCACGGTCTTGTCGGTGAGCGATATGGTGGGGGTGGGCCCTCTCGGCGATCTGATCCTGGGGGCGGGCGCCTCGACCTTGGGCGCGGGTGTCTCGATCTTCGCGGTCTTGGCGGCCCAAGGCGTGGAGGCGGCAGCAGGAGGAGCGGGCCTCGACTGATTCTTGATCTGCTGGCATTCATCCGACAGCTTCGGGGGCCGGATTTGCTTGACGGCAAGCTGACGTGCGAGCGCATGGCTTGCGCCCTGCTTGACGTAGGCGCCTATGAGGGCCTGCTGGACCTCGATCTGCTCTTGCGACAGCTCGAAGATGCAGTGTTCATAGATCCCGTCGCCGATCTGGCTGAACGCGTTTGCAATGTCGCTCGCCGCCGATGCAGCGCGTGCGCCCGGTGTGTGGGATTGCTGCGCGAGACCGGCGCTCGCGGATAGGAGCACCAGCAGGGCTGCTACCGATGCGAGCAGCGATGTTCCGAACTTGGCGTTCTTCATCCTCTTCGCGACACCCGATGCCCAGGCTGCAGCTTCATCACACCTATGGTCGCCAGCGGCGGCGCACAACCCTAGGCCCCAATCATGGTCACAATCGGAGCGCGGCGAATCACCACTGACGATTGAGCGTCCCGGTGAACCATGTCCTGGTCAAGGCGGCATGCTGGCGTGGGAAATTCGGCCGTGCAACAACTTGGGCTCGGCGCGAGTGTTGCCGATGGGTGACGCCTCGGCCGCGAATAGCGGCGCACGATTGCCAGGCCGGCAGCGCCTTTCACACGCCCAGATAGGCCTTGCGCACGTCGGGATCATCGAGCAGGGCCGCGGCCTCGCCCGCCATGCGGATGCGGCCGAGGTCGAGGATGACGCCGCGCCGCGCCAGCGACAGGGCCCAAGTCGCGTTCTGCTCGGCCAGCAGGACGGCGAGGTTCTCGGTGGCCTGGATCTCGGCCAGTACCTCGCCGATGCGCTCCACGATCACGGGGGCGAGGCCCAGC
Source organism: Hyphomicrobiaceae bacterium (assembly GCA_050248715.1). GTDB lineage: Bacteria > Pseudomonadota > Alphaproteobacteria > Rhizobiales > Hyphomicrobiaceae > AWTP1-13. The sequence continues at coordinate 42,433 of JBFWRV010000026.1, forward strand.
GACGGCTCGTCGAGCATCAGGAGCGATGGCTTCGACATCAGCGCGCGGCCGATCGCGAGCATCTGCTGCTCGCCGCCCGAGAGCGAGCCGGCGCGCTGGCCGGCGCGCTCCTTGAGGCGCGGGAAGTAGCCGAAGATGCGCTCCATGCGTTCCGGCACCTCGGCGGCGGGGCGGGAGATGCCGCCGACCTGCAGGTTCTCGGCAACGGAGAGCTGGGGGAATACGCGCCGGCCTTCCGGTGAGTAGCCGACGCCGCGGCGCATGACCTGTGAAGGGCGCAAACCCTTCAAATCGTTGCCGTCGAGCAGGATGCGTCCTTGCGGATACGTCACCATGCCCAGCACCGCCTTGAGGGTGCTCGACTTGCCCGCGCCGTTGGCGCCGATCAGCGCCACGGTCTCCCCCGCGTCCACCGCCAGGCTCACCCCGTCCGTGCCAACGATCGGGCCGTAGGTAACCCTGAGGCCGTCAATGCTGAGCTTGGGCATAGCGCTTTCCGAGATAGGCCTCGATCACCTGCGGGTTGCGCAGCACCTCCTGCGGCTTGCCCCGGGCCAGCTCGCGCCCCTGCGCCATCACCAGCACCCGGTCGCACAGGTCGGCGATGAAGCGCATGTTGTGGTCGATGACGGCGACGGCAATCCCGCGCTTGCGCACCTCGCGGATGGTGTCGCGCACGTGGTCGGTCTCCTCCGCGGAGAGGCCGGCTGCCGGCTCGTCCAGCATGATCAGCCGCGGCTCGGCGGCAAGCCCGATGCCCATGCCCAGCACCTTCTGGATGCCGTAAGGCAGGTTGCTCGCGACGTGATCGGCGACGCGGCCCAGGTCCAGCCAGCGCATGACCTCGTCGACGTGAGCGTCGGCCCGGACGCGGGCTTCGCGCGCTGCCGGCGTCGACAGCAGCGTCGCGATGAGACCTGGATAGATCTGCCGGAAGGCGCCGCGCATGAGGTTCTCGCGCACGGTCTGGTCGGCGTAGACGGTGGTGGCCTGGAAGGTGCGCACCAGGCCGCTCTCCACCAGCACATGCGGAGCGAGCCCTGTGACATCCTTGCCGCTTAGGGTCACGGTGCCGGTTGTCGGCTTGATCACGCCCGAGACGAGGTTGACCGCCGTGGTCTTGCCGGCTCCGTTGGGGCCGATGATGCCGAGAATCTCGGCTGCCTCGACGTTGAAGCTCAGATCCGAGACGGCCTGCAGGCCGCCGAAGTTCTTGGAGAGGCGTTCGACGGACAGCAGACCGGTCACGTGGCGAGCCCCGGCTTGGAAGGCTTGAGCAGCGCTCGGATGCGCCGGATCGCTTCGATGATGCCGCCCGGCAGGAACGCCATCGTTGCGAACAGGATGGCGCCGAACATGATCTGCTGCAGGTTGACGTAGCCGCGCAGCAGCTCGGGCAAGGTCACCATGAATACGGTCCCGATCAGTGCGCCGGCGAGACTCGTCATGCCGCCGATCACGTTCATCACCACGAGGTTGAGCGACTGGAACCCGGAGTAGGCCTCGGGGCCGACGAATTTGATGTAGTGGCCCTGCAGCGATCCCGTCATCCCTGCGAGCGCACAGGCGATGATGAAGACGGTCACCTTGAAGCGGATGACCGGCACGCCCGAGCATTCGGCAAGGCGCTCGCCCTCGCGGATGGCGTTGATGGCCCGTCCGAACTCGGAGGTGAGAATGCGCGCACAGAGCCCTACGCCGAACACGGCGAAGGCGAGCGCGAAGTAGTAGTAGGCGCGGTTGGAGGTCAGGAACGGGAACGGCGGCGGCACGTTGAAGATGCCGTTGGAGCCTCCGGTGATCGCGGAGTTCTCGATGATGGCCATGCGCACCACCTCGCCCATCAGGAAAGTGATGAGAACGAAGTATTTGCCGGTGAGCCGCAGCACGATTGGGCCGATGATGGCGGCGACGCCCGCGGCAAGCGCAGTGCCGATCAGCAGGCCGACCGGCCAGGGCAGGCCGAATTGCATGACGGAGATCACCGAGCCGTAGGCGCCGAAGCCCATGAACGCGGTGTGGCAGAGGCTCACGTGACCGGTGCGGATGATGAGGTGCAGCGAGCATGCGGCGATCGAGGTGAGGCAGATGAGGACGCCGACGTGATGGAGGAACTTGTCCTCCGTCAGCCATGGCCAGCCCAGCAGCGCGACGGCCGCGACGAGGGCGATGATCCACTTGCGCGCGTTCATGTCAGTTCTCCGGCGTGCCGAGAATGCCCCAGGGACGCACGATCAGCAGCAGGATCACGACGCCGAAGGAGAGGAAGGCAGAGGCTGCCGCGCCATAGAATGTGCCGACGAAGCTTTCGGTGAAACCCAGCAGCACGCCGCCGAGCGCTGCGCCGGGAATCGAGCCCATGCCGCCGAGGATGACGACGATGAAGGCCATCAGCAGCGGCCGCTCCCCGAGTAGGGGAGACACGGCGTAGATCTGCCCCCACAGGGCACCGGCGAGCGCGGCGAGCAGGATAGCGACGAAGAAGGCGATCTTGTAGGTGCGCCGGGTGTCGACGCCCTGGGTCTCGGCCGTCTCGAGGTCCTGGGCGGCGGCACGCATGGCAAGGCCTGAACGCGTGTAACGGATGAAGACGTAGAAGCCCGCAAGCGCTGCGACCGCGATGATCACCACGATCAGCCGGTCGACGGGGATGATGATGTCGCCCAGCATCAGCACGTCGCCCGACATGCTCGGGATGTTACGCTCGTGCACGTCCCAGAGCTGGACGGCGCCGAACATCATCATCATGTTGAGGCCGAGCAGGCCGATCATGCTCTCGAACATGCGCTGGTAGAACCATCGGAATACCAGCCATTCCAGCACCAGCGAGGCGGTCGCCACGCCGATCACGCCGACCGGCAGGGCGAATACCCAATGCCACTGCAGGGTCTTCATCAGATAGAAAAGGGCGAAAGCGCCGAGCATCGCGAACTCGCCGTGGGCGAAGTTGACGACGCGCATGATCCCGAACAGCAGCGTGAAGCCCAGCGCGACCAGGATGTAGATCGCGCTCAGGCTCACGCCATTGACAAAGACCTGGCCTAGGATCGTCGCATTGAACACCGGACGTCTTCTCCCGAGCCCGCCCCCGGAACGGGGCGCGGGCCCATTGTCCAGCGCCTAGGGGACGAACTTGGCCTTGGTGACAAGCTTGCCGCCTTTGACCTCGGCAAGGTAGTAGGTGAACATCAGCTGCCGGTTGACGCCGTAGCTTTCCTTGCCCGTCCACTTGACGGGGCCGTAGATGCCCGCGTCGAAGCCGTCCATGGCGTCGAGGGCGGCGCGCACTTTGGTGGTGTCGGTGGAGTCCGCCCGCTTGATGGCGTCCACGAGCATGAAGACGGTGTGGTAGAATGCGGGCATGAACTGGTTGATGATGCCCTTGCCGTACTTCTTCTCGTAGATGGGTCGCAGCTTCTTGCCGGCCGGCGTATCCCAATCGAATACGCCGTAGGAGAGGAAGCCTTCCGCCGCCGGCCCCGCGATCTCGATGATCTCGTCCGACCCGGGTCCGCCGATCTGGATCACCTTGCCCTTGAAGCCCGCCTGCCGGATCTGCTTGAGCATGAGGCCGGCGTCGCCCGGCGAGTTGCCGTCGAACTCGAAGGCGTCGACCTTCTGCGCCATCATGCGCAGGATCAGCGGCGTGAACTCCTTGATACCGCGTTCGAAGAGATCGAGCACGACCTCGAAGCCCTGCTTGCGATAGTCCGCCGCGAGCGCGCCTGCCACGGACTGGCCGACCGCATCATTGGGAGCGAGCAGGCCGACCTTCTTGACCTCGGGCGCGTTCTTCTTGAGCCACTTGATCAACGGCGGCCCGAACTCGATATTGGTCGGATAGATCCGGAAATTGTAGGGATCGGGCGTATCATTCTTCAGGATCTGCGGGGCGTAGCCGTTGGTCAGCGCGATGACCTTGGCCGGATTGGTGACGCTGATCACGCCGAGAGCAGGCGGCGAGCCGACCGGGCCGATGATGAATTTCACCTTGTCCTGATTGACCAGCCGCTCAGCCGCCGCCTTGCCGCCGGCGCCTGTGTACATGTCGTCGTACATGATGAGTTCGAGCTTGTAGGTCTTGCCCTCGGCCTTGAAGCCGCCTGCCGCGTTGATCTCCTCGACGGCGATTTCCATGCCGCGCTGGGCTGCCAAGCCCCAGGCCGTGCCGCCGCCGGAAAGCGGTCCGATGCCGCCGAACTTGAGAACTTCCTGGGCGTGCGCCGCGGCAGCGCCGCCGAGTACCATGGCTGCGCCGATGAGCGCGGCTGACCACTTCCGATGCATAAGTCGTCTCCTCCAGTGGGCTGTGGGGGCGGTCCGTGCGCGGAGCCCGCCGTAGTCTTTTTGGGCACCTTAGGGACGGAGGCCAATCCGTCAAGCCGCCATGGCGAAAGGGAATACTGCCCCGCGAGCGCTGCATGGCGGCTCGCACCTGCTAGCCTCGCCCGAGCCCGCGAGGAAGCTTCGACGCGGGATGCAAGCAGGAAGTTTGGACGGGGCGGCGGCGCGGGAAGCGTCCCATTATGCGGACGCGACCCGGGTCCGGAGGCTTCCCGCTCCGGCCGTCGGCGTCGATCAGGAAAGGTCCTCTTCGGTGATGCGCACGACGAGCACATTGACCTCGGCTTTGTAGAGGCCCCCGTTGTACTTGAGCGTCGCAATGCGCACGAACTCATCCTTGCGGTGCGCAAGCTGTGCCGCGAAATCCCTCTTCGATTTGAGCGGAGGGCCTTCGATCCTGGCCAGCAGTTCCTTGCCTATGTCCACGCGTACGGTGCGCTCATCATCCGCCATGAAGAACGAGGCGGTGCCGAATGCGACGCTGATCGCGGTGGTCTTGAGGGTAAGGGCCATGGGGCGACATGCTCCTCGCGTCGTCACGCGGTGATGGTCCCAAGTGTACTATAAGCCCGGCGCGCGGTGCAGGTCTTCCGATCGTCGGAGCTGGTTAGCAGGTGGCGTGAGCGGCACTAATCGTCGAACAGAGCGACCGCCCGGATAGGTGAGCCCGTGCCGCCGCGCCATTTGAGCGGCAGGCCGATGAACTGGAACTCTCCCTGGCCGATGAGCGCCTCCAGATTGCACAAGCTCTCGATGTGCGTGATGTCGAGCTCCAGGCATGCCTTGTGCACCAGCGCGTTGACGTCGCCCTCGGGGCCTGGCCGCATGGAGTCGATGCCGAAGTGCACGATGCCCTGCCTTGCCAGCCATTGCGTCGCCGCAACGTTGACCCCTGGATTGTCCGTGGCATAGGCGGGCTTGGGAAACGTCCGCTCATGGTGTCCGGTACAAAGCAGGATGGTGCCGCCCTTCGGGATGGGCACGCCCGCTGCCGTCACGGCCGCTTCCAGGTCGGCAGGGGTGATCTCGGCCCTCGGCTTGATGTGCCGCAAATCGATGCAGATGCCGGGCACGATGCATTTCTCGAGCGGGTACTTGTCGATCGGGGTGCCGTCCGGCCCGAAGTGGCGCGGGGCATCGATATGCGTGCCGCCGTGGTCGGGCATGGAGAAGTACATGACGCTATTGCCGTGCACGTTGCCGGAGTCGGCGAACGCCTCCGCGTGCGTCTTCCAGATGCCGTGAATAACCGGCGGCTGGCCCGGGTAGCCGGGCGTGCGGTGGTAGAGCTCGCGGCTCAAGTCGACGATGCGCATGGGCATGGATCCGGCGGACGGCTTTCCCCGATCGGGCGCGTGAGGATACTGCCGGCCCGGAGCCGGGTCCACACGAGCCCAGGCACTGGCCTGCCGGCGCCCGGGCTGCCCCCGGCATCTGCGGGTGACTCCCGGCAAGGGACCCGACCGACCTGGAAGGCCGCAATTGTCGCTCAGCCCAAGATGTACGCCGCAAACCACGTTCCCGCGACTGCCGTCACGAGCAGCAGCCGGACCAGGATGCGGGCGGGATCGCGCTTGAGCTGGGGCCGCTCCACCGTACGGGACGAGATGCTGGGCGCCTCCTCCAGGAGTCGTGCAAGCCTCTCCTCTGCGACGAGCGTATGAGTAGAGACTGGAAACAACATGGACGCGGTCTCCCCACTGACTGCGTGCCAGTATAGACGAGAACAGTGGGCGCCGGCACTGTCCGTTCCAGAAATTACTGTGCGCTGGCGCGCAGTGCCCGCGACGGTGACACCTCTCCGCAGGCGAGCGTGATGATCGAGAAACCGTGGCTCCGGCGCTGGCGGGCGGCCTCACCCGGACGGCAGCCTCGACGCCGCCATTAGCATCCAACAGGTGGCTGTGCATCGACTTTGTCGACGAGACGGCCAACTGGTCGGCGGCATTATCGTCGAGCGCCGTTCCCGCCCCGAGCGCCTTGAGATAGGCGTCCGTTTGACGACCTCAGGTCTTCCGGCCGAGGAACGTGGGCGCCGGACGCGATCCACTGCCGATAGGTCTGGAACCGCAGGCCAAGCTTGTCGTAGTGGACTCGCAAGTAGCCATCCCGTCCGCGCTCGACAGCCTCCGGCATGACTGTTTGCACTTCCTGCGCCAGCACACCGACATAGGCCTGATTGGACCCATTGTAGGCAAACCGGTAGAACCCGAGACCGCTGTCGAGACGACCGAGAAGGACAATGTCGTGCTTGAGGGCGACATCCGACCGGCGTCCGCCACGCCCGCCTCCGAAGCCTCTGCCGCCGCCGAAACCTCTGCCTCCGATACGACCCCCGCGCGGCGCCCGGTAGCCATGACTGCGCCCGCCACCACGAGCGACGCGCGGTGCGCGGTGCGGCTTCCTGTGAGCCGCCTTGCGGGAGGAGGCGCTCCGGGCCGACCGCTGAGGCGGCCGTCGGGCGGCATGCGAAGCGGGGCGCTTGCCCTGGCCGGCCTGCTTGCCTCGGCCGCGGTCACCCGCCTTTGCGCGATTGCCCGGCTGCTGCTTTGCGACCTTGGCGCGGTCTCCGCCCGGCTTCAGCACCTGCTGGCCCTTGCTGCCGCGAAAATCGGGCTTGCCCTTGTTCCCAGGCCGATTTGCTCCGGCAAACTGCTGTCGCACGTTGGCGTTGTTGTACGCGACGCCTCGGCGGTGCTGAGGATTGTGCCGCCAATGCTCCACGTGAGCGCCGCGGTTGATGTTGATGTTGCCTCCGCCCCAGTTGATGCCGCCACCCCAGAAGCGCCCGCCTGAGACCCACCGCCACAACGCGTAGCCGGCGCCGAAGGCAATCCCCGTGCCGATGATGCCCGGCAGGTAGTTTCCATCCGGATAGTAATAGTAGGGCGGATAGGCGGGATATGGCCACGCACCGTAAACGGCTGCGGGATCGTAGTAGGGCACGTAAAGGGTGCTGGGGTCCGTGGGCTCGATAGCCAGGAGCTGCCTGTTGCCCTCCTGCCTGACCGTCACTTTCTGCTCATTGGTCGATTTCAGCTTCTCGTTCGCATAAGCCTTGGATCGCAGCCGCTGAATGGCATCCATGACATCGGGCTGCTGGGCCAGCACAGCGTCTCCCAATTGCTGCGTCCAATCGAGCTTCCTGCTCATCATGGCGAGAACAGACGGTGTCGCTACCAGCGACTTCACGCTGTCGTCCCAACCCTGCTTTTCGACCTCTTTCTTGAGGCGATCGCCGTCAAGGCTCTTTCGCTCCGTCATCCAGCGGTCAGCCTGCACCACCTCGAGCGGGTAGGTCGATGCCATAAGAACCTGGGCCAGCAAGGTGTCCGGGTAGAGCGCGATCGGCGCGACCAGCGCATCAAGCTGCTCGGGTTTCAGGACCTGTTGATCGGATGTCGCCGGCGTGGATGGGTTCTGCGCGTTGGCAGCGGCGGGCATAAGCAGCACAAGCGCGAGCAATAGCGCTGCTGTCCATTCGGACATGTCTTCCCTGAAGTGGCTTAGCTTCATTGCAGATTCCCTATATCGAACATATCCTCCTTCAATTGAGCCAAGCCGGGCGAGGGTCGAAATCAGGGAATACCCTGAGGGCATAAGCGGCGTTGCGCTAGGCGGAATTGGCTGAAGAAACGCCGCTCGCGGAAAATACCCTTACCCAGAGAGGGCATCGGGGCCTGGTTGGAACGGCGACGGCTCTGACGGAAACTGCGCCCGATACTGGAACAGCGGCTGCCGCAAAGACGATTTGCAATCAGCAAAGACGTTCTTGTTCCCGCGGGGACAGCCGGCATCACGAAGGAAACCCGCAGCCTTTCCTCGCGGCTGATGGCGGTGAGATGCAGTGCGTTTCCCAGGCAGGCGCCGCATTATCGCTCCAGCATTACAGCCACCCTCTTTCAGACACCGTCTCTGGTTCGCCGCCCGGAGCTCATCTATGGGTCCTTCCATCGTCCTCCTTGCCGCAGCATTGGTGCCGATTGCGCCGCTCACCGCCGCAGCGCAGACGCTCGATCTGCCTGTGCGCAAGGCTGGCCTGTGGCAGGTCACGACAATTTCCGAGGGGGGCATGAAGGTGCCGCCCATCGCCGTTGCTGCCAGCCAAGGCGAAAACAGAGATCACAGGCGATTTTCAGTCGAGCTATACCATTAGGTCAGAAGCCACGCTGTTAGGACCGATCAAGGATCTCACCCTGACCACACAAACAGCGAACTGGAAAAGCGCCGACTGCGCGGGCATGGCGCCGGGCGACATCAGCGTGGCTCCTGGCATCAAAGTCAACGTTAAGCAATTGAAGTTGCAATCCGGCGCGAAGCGGCCCACCAATTGAGCCAGCGTTGCAAATGCGCAGGGTTCCTGACTAATGGGTCCGAGAAGTGCCAGTAAGGGACTCATGCACCGCAGCAAACTGCGCAGCGAGCGCTGCACGTGCAGGCGATCTCATGACCATCCTGAGCCGATGTTGACAGTCCTGGGTTGGAGCCTAGGCTGCACCAAACCGGCAGCCGGACCATCCGAAGATGGCCCTTCCCGCATCGCGTCTTTCATCGCTTCTCGCGCCGCGCTCCGTTGCGATCGTCGGCGCCTCGCCGCGCGAGAACACGCTCGGCAACAATGTCGTGGTGAACCTGCGTCGTTTCGGCTATGCCGGCCGCATCTTTCCGGTCCACCCGAGTGCACCGGAAGTGGCAGGCCTCCCAGCCTATCCAGCACTGGCCGAGTTGCCTGAGCCTGCCGAGTGCGCGGTGCTCGCGGTTCCGGCGGACAGGATTGGCGCAGCGCTCGAGGAGGGGGCGGCACACGGCCTCAGGGCTGCGGTCGTGTTTGCAAGCGGATTCGCGGAACTCGGCGAGGAAGGGCGCGCCCGGCAACGTGACTTGCAAAGGCTGTGCGCGCGCACCGGCATTGTCCTGTGCGGGCCGAATTGCCTGGGCCTTGTCAACGTGCACAAGCGAGTATCGCTCTACAGTTCGGGCATCCCCGAAGGGATGACAGACGGCGGTCTCGCCATCGTTTCCCATAGCGGCTCGGCGTGCATCGCGCTCTCAACATTAGGGCGCTTCGGAATTTCCTATCTTGTGTCGGTAGGCAACGCCGCGGTGCTCGATGTGGCTGACTACCTGGAATACCTCGCAGATGATAGCGCGACCACGGCCGTGGCGCTCTTCATCGAGACGCTACGTGATCCTGCCGCCTTCGCACGCGCAATGCGGATGATGCATGACGCAGGCAAGCCCGTTATCGCGCTTAAGGTCGGCCGGTCAGCGCAGGGCGCCGCGGCGTCCGCCGCACACACCGGGTCTCTTGCCGGAAACTGGGATGCCTACCAAGCCTATTTTCGGCGTCACGGTGTGATCGCGGTTGATGATTTTGACGAGTTGGCGGAATCGGTCGAGCTGGCGCTGAAGGTTCGTGTTCCGCCGCGCGACGACGGGGTGGCGGTGATCGCGGTAAGCGGCGGTGAGATCTCTCTCGTGGCGGACCTCGCCGAGCGCGCGGGGGTGCGACTGCCGCAACTGGCTTCGGAGACCGTGGCGCGATTGCGGAAGGTTCTGCCCGCGTTCGGCAGCATCGGCAATCCGCTCGATACTACGGATCGCGGCGTCTACGACGCGCAGAACGTCTACAGCGGTTCGATCCGGGCCTTGGCGGACGATCCGTCCGTGTCCCTTGTCGCAGTGGTACAGGATTGCTCGCCGGGCCTATCCGCGCGCGGCTCCAACAACTACCGACGCATCGCACAGACTGTCGCGGACGCTGCGCGCGAGATCTCCAAGCCTGTCGTCTTCTTCAACACGGCGGCAGGTGGCCTTCACCCGCATGTGATCGAGCCGTTCGCCGGCACTACTGTCGCCGTCATGCAGGGGGCGCGTGCGAGCCTGTTGGGGATCAGCCGTCACTTTGCGCATGCTCGCTATGAACCCCCGGTGGCGCCGCAAACGTTCGCGCCCGATCCAATGTGGCGCGAGCGACTGGCAAGCGGCACGTCATTCACGGAGCGTGAGTCGAAGGCGTTTCTGGCCGCCCACGGAATCGCCGTCACGCGCGAGATGCTCGCGCGGGATGCGGAAGCCGCCGTTCAGGCCGCGGGCGAGATCGGCTACCCGGTCGTACTGAAGATTGAATCGCTCGACCTGCCGCACAAGACGGAAGTGGGCGGCGTGCGTGTGGGACTGGCTGATGCTGCCGCCGTCGAGGCGGCCTTTGGCGAGGTCGTGGCGTCAGCGTGTGCCGCGGCCCCGGCGGCGCGGCTCGAGGGAGTGCTGGTGCAGGAGATGGTCTCGGGGTTTGAGTTCATCGCCGGCCTCTCGCGCCAGGAACCCTTCGGCATGGGGGTGGTGGTCGGAGCGGGTGGAGTGCTTGTGGAGTTGATGCGCGACACAGCGCTCGAGCTTTGTCCCCTGGATCAGGCGCAGGCCAAAGCACTCCTCGCGCGTACGCGCGCCAGTAGGCTGCTGCAGGGCTACCGCGGCCGGCCTGCGGGAGGCGCCGACGCTTTGACCGCGCTTCTCGTGCGCCTGTCGCAGGTCGGAGCGACCTACGCTGACGTGCTGGAGGCGGTGGATCTGAACCCTGTTGCCGTGTTGGAACCCGGCCGCGGTGCCATCGTGCTCGACGCCCTCATCATTCCCCGCATCCCAACCACCCAGGAGGGGCTATGACTTACGAAACGATAAGGCTGGAGCACGACGGCGCGCTCGCGACCCTCACACTGAATCGGCCGGAGAAGATGAACTCTCTCTCCGACCAGCTGCTTGCCGACTTCCGGGCTGCGATGGACAGATGCGAGCATGACGACAATGTACGCGCCATGATCATCACCGGCGCAGGCAAGGCGTTTAGTGCCGGCTTCGACATCTCGCCACGGGAAAAGCCGCGCACAACCGTGCAGGACTGGCGCGACCACGCCAAGGACGGTAACGAGTCGTGGCTGCGAGTGTGGCGCTCACGCTTGCCGGTCATTGCGGCGGTGAACGGCTATTGTCTCGGCGGCGGCTGCGACCTCTCGATGTGCTGCGACTACACGGTGGCCGCGGACACGGCGCAATTCGGTGAGCCGGAAATCGAGTTCTGCTCTGCGCCACCCTTTCTCATCATGCCGTGGGTGCTGGCCATGAAGCATACCAAGGAGCTGTTGCTACTCGGTGGGCGGGTCGACGCGACTGAGGCGTTCCGTATGGGTCTCGTCAACCGGGTAGTCCCGCCCGATAGGCTCATGGAGGAGGCGAAGAAAGTAGCCCTGCGCATGGCGCGCCTGCCCGCGATTGCCGTCAAACAAAACAAGGAGGCGATCAATCGCGCCTACGATATGCGAGGGTTGATAGCCAACATCGAGTATGGCCAGGAAATGTTCTGCATGACGGCGATGGCGCACTCACCGGAGGGCCAGGAGTTTCGCAAGATCGCGCGCGAGCAGGGACTCAAAGCGGCGATCCGCTGGCGGGAGCAGCGCTTCAAATAACGACGACCATCAAAGAGAACCGCACGTTTCGGCATCCCCCCTTTGGGGGGACCGGGCGAGCCTGGCAAGTCCTCTCTGGGTCACGAACGGCCCTAAACTGCCCGTTGTCGGGAGCGTCAGCTTTACTCCTGTCTCCGGACGAAAACGGCGCACCGCGACAACGGCAAAGAAGTGCCAGGTTCAGTCCTTCGGTCGCACAGCGCCACACCGACAAAGTGGCGCGCGGTTCGTGCCCAACGCCTAGCGGAGGCTCAAGTTGCTCTGAAGAACCTGGATGGAGATTTGCAGCATGGCGAAGCTCGTCTTCGGAATGAACCAGTCACTCGATGGCTACGTCGATCACGACGCGTTCGCGCCCGGTCCCGTGCTCTTTCGTCACTTCATCGAGCAGGCGCGCGGCTTGACCGGCAGTGTGTACGGTCGCCGTCTGTACGAAGTCATGCGCTATTGGGACGAAGACCATCCTGAGTGGACACCGGACCTCCAAGACTTCGCGGCAGCATGGCGTCGCCAACAGAAATGGGTGGTCTCGCGCTCGTTGACGTCGGTAGGCCCCAACGCCACGCTTGTCGCAGAAAACGTCGAGGCTGTGATCCGCAGGTTGAAGGATGAGCTTGCAGGCGAGATTGAAGTTGGCGGACCTGACCTTGCACATAGCTTGACCGAGCGGGGCCTTATTGACGAGTACCAAATCTACCTTCATCCCGTCGTGCTTGGTCAGGGCAGGCCATTCTTCGCTGGCTCCCGGCCGCCGCTCCGCCTTGTGTCCAGTGATCGAATTGGCGAGGACGTAATCAGGCTGACCTACGTTCCTGCTTGATCGTGCAACCCGCCCGACCGACTGAGCCGACGCGCCGGGTTCGGACCAGCAGTGATTCATAGTCAATCGTCTCGCTACCCAGGGTTTCTCCTGATTTTGAAGCGGCAGTATCGCCGGCGAGAATGGTTAGGGTTGAGACCGGATCATCAACATCGCTTCGGCGCACGGATTGGTTGGGCCGGTTCACGGGGCGGCTTATGTCGCCGGGGTTGCGTGATTGCGGATCGTGTCAACTTGACGATGCGAGTTCGGGTCGTCGATCGGGTGTTGCACAAGGCTTGTGCAGGCCAGGCTTTTCTGGCTCCGTGCAACCAACCTGACATACCGTTTTGCTGATGACGCGGGGCTGGTTGCAGATCGCCGTTGGGAGCACTGCACATGAGCGCACAACATCAGGCCAAAACCGACAGGGCCGATGGCACCTCGGTGCCTGTCAGCTTGCGGGTCAACGGCACGACGCATGCCGTCGTCGTCGATCCGCGCATGACCCTGCTCGACTGCCTGCGCGAGGTGCTGCATCTGACGGGCACGAAGAAGGGCTGCGACCACGGCCAGTGCGGCGCCTGCACCGTCCACATCGACGGCCGGCGCGCCAACAGCTGCCTGGCCCTTGCAGCCGTGCAGGACGGGCACGAGATAACGACCATCGAGGGGCTGGGATCTCCGGGAAAGCTGCATCCGATGCAGGCCGCGTTCCTCGAGCACGACGCCTACCAATGCGGCTACTGCACGTTGGGCCAGATCATGTCCGCTGTTGCGCTGCTCAGCGAGCCCTGCGGGCCCTCCGACGACGACGTGCGCGAATTCATGAGCGGCAATATCTGTCGATGCGGAGCGTATTCCAACATCGTCGCTGCCATCCAGCACGTCCGCCGCAGCCAAGGCCCGGGAGGCAAGTCATGAAGGTGTTCGCGCTGGAGCGCGCTACCGATCGCGCCGCGGCCATTGCGGCGGCGGCCGCGTCGACGACGGCGCAGCAGGGAGCCAGCGTGCGGTTCCTTGCCGGGGGCACAACGCTCATCGATCTGATGAAGCTCGGCGTCGAGCTGCCCGAGCGCATCGTCGACATCACGCGCCTCGATCTTGGCGGCATCGAGGAGCAAGCCGACGGCGGCGTTAGTATTGGTGCTTCCGTCACCAACAGCGACCTTGCCCACAACGTCCTGGTCCGGCAGCGTTATGCGGCCCTTTCCGAGGCGATCCTGGCCGGTGCGTCGACCCAGCTGCGCAACGTGGCAACGGTGGCGGGTAACCTGCTGCAGCGGACCCGCTGCGTGTATTTTCGCAATACCGCCACTCCCTGCAACAAGCGCGAGCCCGGGTCCGGTTGCCCCGCCATCACCGGCGCCAACCGGATGATGGCGATCCTCGGCACGAGCGATGCCTGCATCGCCAGCAACCCCTCCGACATGGGCGTGGCGATGCTGGCCTACGACGCGACCGTGCATGTGGAGGGCGCGTCGAAGTCCCGCAGCATCGCGCTCAACGACTTCTTCCTGCTGCCGCAGGCGCGCCCCGACCTGGAGAACGTGCTCGAACCGGGGGACCTGATCACGCACGTCACCATGCCCGCGCGCCCAGCCGCGGAGCGTTCCGTCTACCTGAAGCTGCGCGATCGCGTCTCCTACGAGTTCGCGCTCGTGTCGACAGCGGCAGCGGTCGTCTTGTCCGATGGAAGGATGGCGTCCGTGCGCTTTGCGCTGGGCGGCGTGGGGACGCGGCCCTGGCGCGTGCCGGGCGCGGAGCAGACTCTGATCGGGCAGGCGCCCACGGAGCAGAATTTCCGCCGTGCCGCAGACCTCGCGCTCGCTGGCGCCCGACCGCAAAGCCAGAACGGATTCAAGGTCGAGCTGGCGAAGCGCTGCGTCGTGGAAACCCTCAAGCGCGCAACGCGTTGACGCCCGGAGGCGAACGTCATGACCAGCCCCACCGCCGACCCCTCCATGACCGTCATCGGCAGGTCGCAACCCCGCGTCGACGGACCGCTCAAGGTAACGGGCTCGGCCAAATACACGTCCGACCACGGCTTTCCCGGCATGCTCTATGCCGTGCCGGTCGGCGCCACCGTTGCCAGCGGCACCATCGAGGCGATCGACACCGCCCGCGCCCGGCAGATGCCGGGCGTGCGCGCCATCTTGAAGCGCGGAGACGTCGGCACGATCACCCGCATCACACCCGATTTCACCAGCATGTATGCGGATGAGCCGCGTCCACCGCTCGATGACGACGTTGTGCGATACTGGGGCCAGTACGTGGCGCTCGCAGTGGCCGACACGTTCGAGCAGGCGAAAGCGGCTGCCGACGCTGTGGCCGTGACCTACAAGGCCGAAGCGGCCAACGTTGATCACCATCTCGAGGCCGACGCGCCGAACGTTGTCAGCGAGCGCGGCGATGCCGATGCGGGCTTCGCAGGCGCTCCCGTCACGATCGACGTGACGTACGCAATCGCTACTGAGACGCATAACCCGATCGAGACGCACGCAAGCATCGCCGTTCCCGAAGGCGATGTGCTGACCCTCTACGAGACCTCGCAGGGCGTGATGAACCATCGCAACGTTGTGGCCGAAATGCTGGGCCTGCCGCGCGACAAGGTGCGCGTGGTCAGCAAGTTCCTGGGCTCGGGCTTCGGCAGCAAGCTGTTTCCGTGGTCGCATTCCCCACTCGCGGGCGCAGCTGCGCTCGCGCTGAAGATGCCGGTCAAGCTGGTGCTCAGCCGACCAATGATGTTCCACGGCGTGGGCCATCGCCCGCGGACCGAGCAGCGCATCCGCATCGGCGCGACCGCGGAGGGCAAACTCGTCTCACTCCGGCACGACTACGTGAACGCGACGTCAATCTTGGATGACTACGTGGAGAACTGCGGCGAGGCGACGCCGCACATGTACAGCGTGCCCAACCTGCGCGTGACCTCCGGTCTTGCCAAGCGCAACATCGGCACTCCCACCTCCATGCGGGGACCAGGCGCTGTGCCGGGACTGTTCGCGCTGGAGTCGGCCATGGACGAGTTGGCGCTCAAGCTGGGCATCGACCCTGTCGAGCTCAGGATGCGCAACGAGCCGGCCGTCGACGAAGGCACGGGCCTGCCCTTCACGTCGCGGCACTTCCAGGAGTGCATGACGATCGGCGCGCAGAGGTTCGGCTGGGCTGGGCGCGATGCCGAGGTGGGCGCCATGCGGCGCGGCGGCCTGACGCTCGGCTGGGGCCTGGCCGCGTGCTCTTGGCTCGCGGCGCGCTTCGACTGCAGCGCGTCGATCGAGCTGCGCGACGATGGCACGGTGCGCGTCGCTTCCGCCGTCCAGGACATCGGCACCGGAACCTACACGGCCATGGCCCAGATAGCGGCGGAACTCGCCGGCGTCGAGGTCGAGAAGGTCGAGGTGGCGCTCGGCGACACGGACCTGCCGGCCGGCCCCGTTTCGGGTGGGTCCATGCTGACCTCGTCCCTGGTCAAGCCGATCATCGACGCCGTGGCCGTCGCCGGACAGAAGCTCATTTCTAAACTTGCAGCGAGCGAAAACAGCCCCTTCGGCGGTGCCAAGCCCGCTGATTTGAAGTTCAGCGGCGGCCGCTTGACGGGTGGGGGTGCCGGCTCTGCATCACTGCGGTTCGACGAAGCACTCCGCGCCGCAGGTTTGAAATCGGTGTCGGGGGAAGGAAGCGCGGAGGGCACCTTCCCCCCCAGGCAGCAACCCAAGTTCTCTAGCCACTCGTTCGGCGCCCACTTCGTCGAGGTCACCTGGCAGCCCGAGATCGCGCGCTTGCGCGTGGCACGCATGGTCTCCGTCATCGACGCCGGCCGCATCATTAACCCGCTCGCTGCGCGCAACCAAATCGAAGGCGCGCTGGTGATGGGCATCGGCATGGCACTATTTGAGGGCACGGAATACGACCCCCAGAACGGCGCCCCTATGAATGCGAGCCTCGCCGACTATGTGGTGCCGGTGAACGCGGACGTTCCGGCGTTGGAGGTCCACTTCATCGAGTATCCGGATTTTGAGCAGAATCCCCTGGGCGCGCGGGGCGTCGGCGAGATCGGGCTGGCGGGCACGGCCGCCGCGATCACCAATGCCGTGCACCATGCCACCGGCATCCGCTGCCGCGAGCTGCCGCTGCGAATTGAGCATCTTCTGTAGCTGCCGTCGCTATCGAGTCGGCGACAAGCGGCGCTCCACGATCGGAGATGGGTCGAAAAGCTCCACCATCAAAAATTCGCTGGCGTAACGCCTGACGGCAGCCTGAAGTCCCTACAACTCCGGGCGGAATCGTCTATTCGATCACCTCATCGGCCCGCACAAGGATTGAGGGTGGCATGGTGACGTTCAGCGCGCGAGCAGTTTTGACGTTCACGACCAACTCAAACCTGGTGGGCAGTTGGATTGGGAGTTCGGCGGCCTTCTCACCCTTGAGAATGCGATCGACATATCCAGCGGCGCGGCGGAACAAGTCGTTGATGTCGGCACCATAGCTTAGCAGCGCACCCGCCCGCGCAAACTGGCTGTGCTCACCAACCACCGATATGCCCGCGTCGGCACCAATCCTGCAAATATCGTCCATCAGCGCCGAAGTGAGGAAGTCGCGGATGACGATGACCGCGGTGCCGCCCGCTTCGCGCAATTTGCCAATCGCGTCGGCAACCTGGGAGATCGAGGTCGAGCTCAGCCCGAGGCGAACGGACTTGAGGCCCTGTTTACTCGCATCCGTTAGAGTCTGCTCTCCCCAGGTTCGGAACGTGGGGTCGGTGACATTGTGGAGCACGCCGACGACGTCGAGCCGCGGCAGCACCTCCTTTAGCATTTCGATGCGCTTCGCCGAGAGCTCCTCTCCGAAGGCGGAGAATCCAGTCACCGTGCCGCCCGGGCGTCCAAGGCTTGCAAACAGCTCTGGCTCAGTCTCACCAGCGGGAAGCGCGATAGCGACGATCGGGATCTTGGTCTTTCGCAGGATCGCGCGCGTCGCGGCCGGGCCCGGCGAAAGAAAAACATCAGCCGGAAGCGCCGCCAGTTCCGAGATGAGCGCGTGCCCTCTTTCGATATCGCCGTCGGAGCTACGCGCCTCGATCACCACTGTCTGGCCCTCTATCTGCCCCAGCTCGCGAAGGGCGTGGCGGAAGGGCTGAAGCGTTCGGTTGTCGACCAGCGTGGATGCAAAGCCAACGAAGGCAACGACGGGCAAGCGTGCGCTCGATTGTCCAACGGCGGGCGCCGGCGCCGCCACCGCTGCAAGGCCAATGAGAACATCGCGTCGCTTCATGGTCGCTCCACCAGATCCTAGCGGAACCAAGTTACCACGCGCGGCGCATAGGGAGGCGGCAATTTGCTGCGGTGCATCGCGCGAGCATCGGCGGCGGCAGGCGTGTGCCAAACTCAGACCAACGCAGAGGTCGCGTCGCGCGTCTGCTTCGCTGCGCAAAGGGGACCTCGCGCAAAATAGCGAGGTTTCACGGTAGCCGGCTCAGGCCTGCAACGGCCTGCCCTGTGATCTCTTCAGCACCGTGCACACGCCCCCGTCGGCGAAATAGAACGTCACCTTCCGCGGACGTTGAGCGTCGATGACGACCACGGGCGACTGGAGGGGCAGGGCTGCCACCTCCCTGGCCCGTACCTTTGCCTCGAACTCATCCCAGACGGCAAAATGGATCCGGTCTGGGCCAGAGGCCCGTCCGAGAACGCGAAACCTAGGCCCCCCACGCGTCACCATTGATCGATCAAGCTCCCCGCCCGCCTACAGGCCAGATAGTGGACCCATAGCGTCATTGCAGCGTGAATGAGGAGTGCTGGAGGGAGGAACCGACCGCGCGCAGCGAGGCAATCGAGAGCGATCATCGCCGAGCGCAACGCCCAGCTGGTCGCAGGGTCTGCTTTCGAGGCCTCTTGGAGCGGGCGCGCAGCAGACGACGACCCCGGTAGTCGGATTTGTCAGCAGCCTACGCGCGAAGGACGCGACGCATATCATCGGTGCGTTCCACCTGGGCCTCAAAGAGGCGGGCTATGAGGAGGGCCGGAACGTAGCCATCGAATACCGCTGGGCGGAGGGCCAATACGAGCGATTGCCGGCGTTCGCGACCGATCTGGTCAATCGTCCAGTAGCGGTCATCGCGGCCATCAGCGGCACTCCAACCGCGTTGGCAGCGAAGGCAGCAACCACGGCGATACCGATTGTTTTCGCAATAGGTAGCGACCCCGTCGCGCAGGGGCTGGTCAATACTCTCAACCGGCCAAGTGCGAACGTGACAGGGGCGACTTTTTCCACAGCTGTGCTTGGGGAGAAAAGGCTTGAACTGCTGCGTGAGCTTGTACCCGGAGCAAAGACAATTGCGGTGCTGGTCAATGCCAATAATCCCTCAGGCACGTTGGAAATAGCGAGAGTGAAGGACGCGGCGCACGCCATAGCCCAGGAAATCAGTGTCCTCAATGCAAGTACCAGGGCTGAGATCGACGATGCCTTCGCTGCGATCGCCAAGAAGGGGATCAAAGCGCTCTTCGTTACTGCCGACCCCTTCTTCTTGAACCAGCGGAATGCGCTCGTCGAATTGTCTGCGCGCTATGCTGTGCCAGCGATTTACGCCGAGCGAGAGACCGCTGCTGCCGGTGGGCTGGTAAGCTACGGAGCCAGCCGCACAGACGCGTATCGCCAAGCTGGCAACTATGTCGGCCGTATTCTAAAGGGTGAAAAGCCGGGCGATCTTCCAGTCCAGCAGGCGACCAAGTTCGAGCTGGCAATCAATCTCAGCGCCGCGAAGGCGCCCGGGCTCACCATCCCGCAGTCAATCTTTTTGCGCGCAGATGAGGTCATCGAGTGAAGGCCATTGGATGCGGTGCAGAAGTCCTTTGCTGGCGCATCTGCGACATTGCAGACGACTGGGCATAAGTCCGATCATGAGGCGAGAGCGGACAAAAAATTGCTCGCCACCTTCGCAAGAGTGGACCCCTTCACGTTCGACGAATCCGGATAGAGACCGCAGCTGCCGGCAGGCGAGCGATAGCGGGTAATGGACTCTTATTCAGTTCAGGGTGAGCGACCTGATCACTGGCCGCTCACCCACCGTTGCGCATGGTGCGCTTGGGTATGCACAGGGTTTCCCCGCGCCTTGTAGGCACCGACGGAGGCGCGGATGATCGGTACAATGATCGCCGCATCGGAAACGAGTTCTCGGCTGTCTTCGCTGCCTTGATGCCCCGACCTAAGCTCTTCGGCCACACCGTTGGCGCTGGCGATGCAGACCAACGCGATCACGACTGTCCATTTCAGGATTGGGCGCACGAAATGACGCTAGTGCCAAATTCCAACGAACGCGCTCGCCATCAAGATGACCACCGCTCCCGCGGCGCTCAATCGGAACGCCCAGCGGTTCAGGGCCGTTGAAGGTTTCTCGATGCTGTAGTCGGAGAGCTTCTGGAGCGCGTCCGGGTGGTTCGGAAGGCACTCGACGCACCGTTCCCACGCCGCAATCGCCTGGTTGATCCGGCCGATTTCCTCCAGCAGGCAACCGCGCAAGTAGTGCACGTGGGCAGCGCCGGGATTGACTCTGATGGATAGATCGTAGAGCTCCATTGCTCGCTGCCGATGATTGAGGGATGCGCGGAACTCTCCTTCATCGCGGAGTGCCGATGCGGCCTTGCGGTGCTTGGGAGGTCTCGTCCACCAGCGCCAGAATGCGTACAGAGCGGCGACCAGGGCAACCAGGTTCGCGGATGCACTCGTGAACAGAACGATGCGCTGCAGCTGATCGGTTCCTACCGGCCAGCCAAGCAGAGCCCCCCACCAAGACCAATCCATTGAAAACCCCCACACACGCACACTCAGAATGGAGCCAGCCTATCACCAGGAGATGCGGCATATTCGGCACACGCTGGATTTTTTTTGGCGAGTGTCTGTTCGCACGCCCTGAGGTTCATTCAGAGCGCACGCGGGACGATGGGAAGCTGGGACAATGACCTGGAGTCCGGTGGGGCCGGAACCCGCTTGGTTGGGCGTTGCGGCGATGGTCCTCGCGATTGTGGCAATCGGAAGCCTGATCGCAAACCTGCTCGCGCGGTAATTCTTGAGGAAACCCGAAATGGTTGGTGGACTGACCCCTGGTGAGACGGCCCAGCTTACGGCGAACGTGTCGAGCGCATGCGCCCAGCCCGTTTGAGCTAGCGCCGAATGATCTCGCTTGCCCTGTGTTACGCCTTCATCTGCAGCAGTATTCCCCACCCGCTCGATGGTGACGCGCTCAACCTGCCGGTCACCAACCACCACCCGACGTCAAAACGATGAGCCCGTTTCAGCCAGCGTGATCACCATAACGTGGGCCCTGAGGATTTCCTCGCGCCCAGGCGAGTAAGATCAATGCGAGGGCGACAGGTGTCGCACTTTCGGCAGCACCTCCTTGGCCAGCAGTTCCAGCGAGCGCCGCCAAGCTTCTGGATCTTCGACATAGTCAAAACCGAACACCAAGAGGTGCCCGAAGCCGCCGACTTCGTCGTGAACACGCTGAATCTTCTCGGTGACCGTTGCTGGCGAACCGATGATCCAGTTGTGCTTGGCGCAATATTCTGGTGTCACGTCGCTGTCCGGCACGCTCGGGTCATGCTTCAGGTATTGCAGGAAATCGAATTCCTTCAGCAGCGGGATGAAATACTCGCGCATCATGCGGCCCATGTGCAGGCCCACTGATAGCTTGGCGGCCTCCGCGTCGGTCTCTGCGACGAAAACCTCGCGCACCATCCGCCATTCCGCGCGGGAAGCCTTGCGGCCGGCTTTCTCTGCGCCTGCCTCCACGGACGCCCAGTGGCTGCCGACGTAGGCCGGGTTCAGATTGAGGCTCATTGGGATATACCCGCGCTCGCCTGCAAGCTTCAGTGTATCGGAGCCTTTCGAAAGGCCTGCGACTCCGATTGGTGGATGAGGTGTTTGCAGTGGCTTGATGTGGGGTTTCAGAAATCCATACATCAGCTCTGGATTTTTCACCGTCCAGTACTTGCCAGCGTAAACGAAGGGATCGTCGGTCGACCAAAGCTTCAGGATGATATCTAGCGCCTCGCGCATCATGAGGCGGTTGACGCCGTTCGCACCATCGACATTGAACATCTCCCAATCGCTCGGGAGGCCGCTCGCCGCGATTCCGAAGTTGAGCCGTCCGCCCGAAACATGGTCCAGGATCGCGACGCGGTTGGCAATTTGAGCTGGATGATGGAACGGTAGCAGGAAGCCGCCAGGTCCGAGCCGGATGTTCTTGGTTTGCATGAGGGCCTGGGCGACCAGAATATCTGGCGAGGGATGCGGCTCCCATGGCGCGGTGTGGTGCTCGCCGATCCAGCACTCCTTGTAGCCGAGCTCGTCGAGCCAGCGTATCACCCTGAGATCCCACTCGTGGCCATCCCTGAGTGGCCTCTCGGGTGGATGCGACGGCATCGTGAAATAGCCTAGCTCCATGGGATCCTCCTTGTGGGGCGTTGTAGCGGTCCGCCCCTCGGACGCATGATATCACCCATACGACGAGCGAAAAGCGTCGATCGGCGCAAATGTCGTGCGAACGACCTTGTGGGTTCGCGAGTGCGCACTCATTCATTGGACGAACCATGCCCGCACCATGGACCCATGTCGCCAGGGGCGGCTTTTTCACAGCCTCAACCATGCCCTCTACGGAGCGGCTCCCTTCTTCGATTACACTTGGCCCATCGGTGTGGGCCAGCAGGTCTCTTGACCGCAGCATCTTGCTGCCACGTTCCCCGTCTGCTGGACGATCCGACATCTCCAAGGACCCTGGCTCCCCAGCCGGTGGTCCTTTTTTTAGGGCCGCAATTCTCAAGCGGATACTGAGCTACACGTCCAATTCTGCACGTGCTGCGCGCACAACGCATCGAGATCCGTAGGAGACGCTGGCTTGCTTGGCGAGCTCGTCGAAGCCGGTGACGTAAGACAGCGGCGTTGGCGGTGGAACGCAACGACCCCCTGCTGCGTTAGGAGACCAAGGTTTACCCAGCCACCTCCCAAGCATGCTGGCATTGGAGCCGGGCGATGCATCAGCCGCCCGGCTGTTCATTTTTGAAACTGCCCGAACAGCTTTCCCGTCCCTGGTTCGCTTCGCCAGACACGTCTTTCACGCTCGGCGGGCGCCATCATCGTTGTGTTTCATATGGCACTGCGAGCGTGGCTGCGCTCTGTCACTTTGGCGTTATCGGGACGCCACTCGGCGTCCAGCACCCCAGCGCATCGAAGGAGTGACCTATGTCCCGCTATTTTTTCGCCGCCGCAGTGATCGCCGTGTCGTTCTCCATGCCCGTGACCGGAGCGCAGGCCGGCTTCTTCACCGACGTCGCCAAGGGAACCATCAAGAATGCTGCGCGCCACGGGAAAAAGACCGTCAAGGATGCCGTTGCTCTTGGCCGCTTCGTTGGTCCGTCCGCTGGCCGATGCCTCCTCAAGCGCGCCACTGGGCGTCAGTGCTGACACGACTGTAGGTTCCACCTGCCTTGGAGAGACTGCTCGCGCGCCGCGTGCGGTCTCTCAACCTTTTTGCCAACCCTTCCCCCCAACGCAGGGCGATCTTGTAGTCCCCCAAGCCCGGCCAATCGCCCAGGGGCGGCGAGCAGCTAGCCGCGCAAAGTTAAGCAGCGATGCATGATCTGCTTGACACGGGCCAGCCGCAAGCGATCGTCGAAACGAGAGGCATCAGCGGAGGATGGGATCTTGATGGTTCGTTCGCGGGGCTTGAGGCACGTGAGGTTCGCAGGCGTCGGCGCTGTTCTCCTCGGTCTTGCTCTGCCCGCACTCGCGCACGCGAGTGGGCCCACAATCGTGGGATGCCCCGTATTCCCACCCGACAACATCTGGAACACGAGGGTTGACGGACTGCCAGTCGATCCTCGCTCGCGGGAGTACGCTGCAAGCATCGGCGCGGACGCGGGCCTTCACCCTGATTTTGGCGCCGGACAGAATGACGGCGCGCCGATCGGCATTCCGTACGTGATCGTACCCATGCACCAGCCGAAGGTTGCAATCCATTTTCGAGATTTCGGCGACGAGCAGGCGGCAGGCGAGGAGAGCGATCCTGGACCTTATCCGATCCCGCGCAACGCACCGATCGAGGGTGGACCCAAGAGCCGTGACGACCGGCATGTGCTTGTCGTACAGCAGGGCAGCTGCACGTTGTTCGAGCTGTACAAGGCCGTTCCCAACCGTGACGGCAGTTGGAATGCAGTGAGCGCCGCGCGCTTCGATCTTGAAGGTAACGAGCTGCGAACCGACGGTTGGACAAGCGCGGATGCCGCCGGCTTGCCAATCTTCCCCGGTCTGGTTCGCCATGACGAAGTCGCTGCAGGCGAGATACGGCATGCACTGCGCTTCACCGCACCACGCACGCGCAAAGCCTACATCTGGCCGGCACGGCATTTTGCCTCCAGCAACGAGGCCGAGTCGCTGCCGCCACTCGGCCAGCGCTTCCGGTTGCGCGCCAGCTTCGACATTTCGCGGTTCTCCGGCGCAAACCAGGTAATCCTGCGGGCGCTGCAAACCCATGGAATGATCCTGGCCGACAACGGTTCGCCCTGGTTTCTGAGCGGTGCGCCGCACGCAAACTGGAATGACGACCAGTTGCGCGAACTTCGTCAGGTGAAAGGCTCGGATTTTGAGGCGGTCGACGTTTCTTCCTTGATGAAGGAGCCCGATTCCGGACAGGCGCACCAGCCGTGACAGACGGGGGCGCCGAGTCAGGAACTCATGGATGAAACTGGCGGTGCTGCCGCCCGCAAGCGGCGTGCCAACAGGCTGCGACAGCAATCTACGGCGCTCGCCGCGGCGCCGGCCGCTCGTGAGTGCGCTACCGGTCGCGACGCTTCACGTAGTAATTGAGAATCTGCTTCACCCGACCGTCTCTGAACTTGATCGTGAGCTTATCGACTTCGACGGCCGTTACCGTTCCGTCGCCAAATTGGGGATGCGTGATCTTGATACCGACGGCGTAGCCCGCCGCGTCTACCTCGGGGCGCTTCACCTTCGCGCTCACGGCCCGCATTCTTTTCGGGCGTGTGGGCTTGGTCGGCGAGCGCTTGGTTGCAGTGCGTAGCATCGCTCTGCCTTACCATAGACTGACCGGCAGATTCAGCGCTTCCGCCCCGTATGGCAAACGCGCAGCGTGCAGCTGCGACGCTGCAGCTGCCGGGATGGGACGGACAGGGGATGCCGGTGCTGCCATTCCCAGGACGTTCAGAGGGTCGGATGGGATGAGGGTAAGCGGAGCTATCGATCGGCGTTGGCTACAGCCAATGTCTCCGCCTCGAAGAGCTCAAGGGCGAGCTTTTGGGAAAGCAGGACGTCCCCCAACGGCAGTCCGCCTTCGGGGCGGACGCAAAGCCGGCGGACGCATCTCCCCATGCTGTCGAGCTCTTCGACGTTTAGGACGCTCGCGCGGCGGATACGATATCGCGCCCGGGTTACGCCGCCGGAGACCTCAAAGTACTTGCGCCGGGTGAATTGCCCACGTTGCTCGGCTGAGAGGTTGTGGTTGAGCAGCTCCATTGCGCAAGCCTCGGCTTGTGCGCGCGGGCGGACAGCGCCGCCTGTCAAGAGATCCCGAAGTATCTGTAGGCACCCAAGCATCGGTGCGAAGCTTCCGCCAACACTTGATGCTGTGAAATGCGGGAATACCCTGAAGCGGTGGATGCATCGTTGCTGGGTCGTTCAACGGGCCCCGCAACGCTGTCCGCCAGCAGGGTCGCTCGACGATGTCCGCCGAGCGTTCGTCCATGACGCGCTCCCGCTGCGTCTGGGGGGAGGAGATCAGGCTATGCCGGCCCCAACTGCGAACCTATCCGGATGAACCCGATCTGAAGACTATCCCTACGGGTGAACTCTCAGTCGAGCGTGAACCATAGTTTCGCGACAAGCGTTGGACCGCACCAACCGGAGAGGAGGCCGCCCGGATTGGTCACGGGGTCGGGCCTGCCGCCAGGCGTGGCATCGGGATCACCGGTCAGGATGTAGCAATCCTCACTGGAGAGGTTGGTATCGTGGTAGCGCAGGTCGAGATTGAGTTTGCCACGCGTTAACCTGATTCCGGCGCTCCAGTTCAGGTAGGCCGGGAGCGGATAGCCTCCAAGCGCGGTCGACTGATTGCCGAACCTCGAGTATCCGACTGTGGTCGTCAGCGTGGCTCTTACGTTCCGTGGCAATGCGCTCTCGGGCAGCTCCGCACCGATCCCAAGAGCAACGTATTTGCTCCATGCACCGACGTTCGACACGTTTGGTGAGTACGCGAAGCCGCCCGCGATCCCGAACTTCTCGCCGATGCGGGTTTCGGCGCGGATGATGGCTTCCCCGTAATCGGTATCGGAGGTCTCGCTGGGATAGACGTAGGAGGTCCAGCCGATGTCGAAGTCAACCTTTCCCAGGTTCGGGCGCACGCCAGCGCTGAAAGCTAGCTCGACCGGCGGATTGGTCGGGAGGTCGACGGTCGTCGCAGTGGCACCCAGATAGAACCGGCCTAGCGCTGCCTCGATGCCGCCACCGACTGCGGGCTTGCGGTCGGAGAGTGTGGTGCCGCGATAAATGTAGTCCGATGCAATGCCGGTACGGGCGCTGAACTCAACAATACTCGCCTCGTCCTCTTTTGCGACGGTTGGCCGGGCCGCGGGGTCTGCGGCGGGTCCACCACGGCCTGAGACTGAGATCGAATTTGCCGGGGTCTTGTCGGATTCCTCCGTGTGCGCGGGTGGACTGGCAACAACCAGCAGTGCCACTATGAAGATTGCACATGCCCGCGGATTGAGGAGTTCAGCCATTCTGCCGATTGCACGTTTTACCGTTACACGGCCACGGTTGGGGTCGGTTCCGATTTCCCAGAACGGGGCCTATCCGTGGTGCCGCAGGCGGGATGGATGGGTTGCGTGCCAATGGCGCGCGATGTCGATGCGTCGGCACACCCACACGCCGCTCCTTGCCTTTACGTAGTCGAGAAACCGCGCCAGCGCTGCCACCCGGCCGGGTCGCCCAACGAGTCGGCAGTGGAGACCAATCGACATCATCTTCGCACTGCCGGCCTGCCCCTCCTCGTAAAGCTGGTCGAAGCTGTCCTTGAGGTAGGCAAAGAACTGGTCGCCGGAGTTGAACCCTTGCGCGGTGGCAAAGCGCATGTCGTTGGCGTCGAGCGTGTAGGGCACGATCAGGTGTGGCCCGCGCGGCCCCTCGATCCAGTAGGGCAGGTCATCGGCGTAGGAGTCGGAGGAGTAGAGGAAGCCGCCCTCCTCCATGACGATGCGCGTCGTGTGTGTCGAGCAGCGGCCCTGGTAAAAGCCGAGCGGCCGCTCTCCCGCGACTTCGGTGTGGACGCGGATTGCTTCCAGGATATGGGCGCGCTCGTCGGCCTCGGAGAAGTCCTTGTACTCGATCCACTTGAGGCCGTGGCTGGCGATCTCCCAGCCGGCCTCGCGCATGGCTGCCACCGCCTCGGGATGGCGCTGCATGGCGTGCGCGACGGCATAGACGGTTACCGGAATGCGCCGCGCCGTGAAGAGCCGCCACAGCCGCCAGAAGCCGGCGCGCGAGCCGTACTCGTAGATCGACTCCATATTCATGTGGCGCTGGCCGGGCCAGGGCGCGGCGCCCACGATCTCGGAGAGAAAAGCTTCGGAGGCCGCATCGCCGTGTAGGATCGAGTTCTCGCCGCCCTCCTCGTAGTTGATGACGAACTGCACCGCGATGGCCGCGCCGTCTGGCCATTTCGCATCAGGAGGATTGCGGCCGTAGCCGACGAGGTCACGGGGATAGGGTGCGCTTGCGCTCATGACTTAGTCTGCTGCTCCCTCTTGGCTGACTTTACTCCCGTGCGCCCCAGCACCGCCCGCAAGTTCACCGGCCCTCGCGGCGGGCGGGCGACGGTCAGGCTCTCCTCGATTTGCAGGAGATGGCGGCGCATAGCCGACACGGCCGCGGCGGTCTCGTCAGCGGCGAGAAGGCGCACGATTTGGCGGTGGTCGTCGCAGCGGCAGATGTCGCGGCCCTGCTGCTCGTACAGCGCGATCGCCACGTTGCCACGCGCGATGAGCTCGCCCAGGATGTCGACGAGAATGAGATTGCCGAAAGCCTCGGCGAGATCGAGATGGAAGGCACCCGCGAGCTGCATCGATATCAGCGTGTCTCCCCGGGCATTGGCTTGCGCCTCGCTGGCAACCTTGCGCCTCAGGGCCGCAAGCCGGGCGCGCGTCAGGCGACCTGCCCCCTCGGCCAGAATGTTGCACTCGATCAGCCGCCGCACCTCGTATAGCTGGCGCACCTCGTCGATGGTGGGCTCGGCGATGTGCGCGCCGCGATTTGGCTCGAGCACGACGAGGTGATCGTGTGCCAGGCGCTGCAGGGCCTGACGCACCAGTGTGCGGCTGACGCCGAAAACGTCAGCGAGGTGGGCTTCCGGCAGCCGCGTGCCCGGCGGCAATCGGTGCTCAACGATGGCGAGATGGATGTCTCTATAAACGACTTCAGCGCGTCCTGCCTCAAGCGGCAACGCGCCCCGTGCGACGGCGGCAAGCCCTTCTGATCTTGCGGCAACTGTTCGTGTGCGGGTCATGGCGCTCGCGCAGGACAATGGGAAATGACGGGGTATTTCTAGTCAGGAACAAGCGCGGCGCGTTGGCAAGAGATTCTCACCTTGCTCACAATGTACGCAATGTGATGCTTAAATTGTATGCAATTCGGCCCTGGAAAATCGAGGCAGCCCAACCAAGGCTTCGAAGGAAACCGTTTCACCGGCATCCCGCTCTATGACGCACTGACGCACTGGGACCTCTCCTCCGCTGACAAGCCAAGCGTGTTGATCCCCGGTCTCGCGACCGAGTGGAAGGTATCCGACACCGACAGACCAAGTGGATATTCAAGCTGCGCCAAGGCGTGAAGTTCCACGACGGCTCCGACCTCAAGGCGGATGCCATCGTATGGAACGTACAGAAGGTGCTCGACAAGGAAGCGTTGCACTTCGCGCCCGACCAGATCGGCGTCACCGTGAGCCGCATGCCGAACCTGGTTTTGGCCAAGGCCATCGACGATTACACCGTCGAGCTCACCACCAAGGAGCCCGACAGCTTCATCCCCATCGACCTCACGAACCTGTTCATCGCCTCGCCCGCACACTGGCAGAAGAAGTACGACGCGCTTGCCTCGGTCGCCGACAAGGCCGAGCGCGCCAAGCAGGCCTGGGCCGCCTTCGCTGCCGACGCGTCGGGCTCAGGGGCCTTCAAGATGGCCAAGTTCCAGTCGCGCGAGCGTGTCGAGTACCTCAAGAACGCCGTCTACTGGGACGCCAAGCGCCAACCCAAGGTCGACCGTGTGGTGCTGCTGCCCATGCCGGAGGCCAACGCGCGCACGGCAGCGCTGCTGTCGGGTCAGGTTGACTGGATCGAGAACCCAGCGCCCGATGCAGTGAAGAGCATCAAGGACAAGGTCTACATCATCACCGCCAACACGCAACCGCACGTGTGGCCCTGGCAGTTCTCCTTCGCCGAGGGTTCGCCGTGGCTCGACAAGAAGGTGCGGCACGCCGCCAACCTTTGCGTCAACCGCGATGAGCTGAAGTCGGCCCTCAGCGGCCTGATGGAGGTTCCCAAGGGCACCGTGCCGCCCGGCCACCCCTGGTGGGGCAACCCCAAGTTCGACATCAAGTATGACCTTGCCGCCGCCAAGAAGCTGATGCAGGAGTCGGGCTACGGACCGGGCAAGCTGCTCAAGGTGAAGGTGATCACCTCGGCCTCGGGCTCCGGCCAGATGCAGCCGGTGCCGATGAACGAGTTCCTGCAGCAGGCGCTGAAGGAGTGCTTCTTCGATGTTGAGCTCGACGTGATCGAGTGGAACGCACTCTTCACGAACTGGCGCGCCGGTGCCAAGGACCCGACCTCGCGCGGTGCGCACGCCACCAACGTGACGTTCGCGGCCATGGACCCGTTCTTCGCCATGGTGCGCTTCACGTCGACCAAGACGTTCCCGCCAGTGTCCAACAACTGGGGCTACTTCGGCAACGCCGAGTTCGACGACCTGATCGCCAAGGCGCGCACCGCCTTTGCCGACAAGGACCGCGACGAGGCACTCGCCAAGCTGCACGCCCGCATTGTCGAGGAGGCGCCCTTCCTGTGGGTGGCGCACGACGTCGGACCGCGCGCCATGTCGGCCAAGATCAAGGGTTACGTGCAGCCCAAGAGCTGGTTTGTCGATCTGGCTCCGGTTAGCCTGGAGTAGGATTTAACGACCGTGCATCGCAGGGTTGGGTTTCGAGGCATCCTTGCTGCTCAGACCTATAGCGCGGGCGCCGCCGGACGGCGCCCGCCCCAGAGATGCCGATGCTGGTCTTCGTCTGCAAGCGCCTCCTCTACACTGTGTCGATCATGCTCGGCGTGGCGATGGTGTGCTTCATGCTCAGCCACGATCTTGAGGTTGTGGGCTTCATGTCGAGCCGCGTCATGGTCATGTATCTGGGCCTCGTGGCCGAGATCGGGCCGACCGAGACGTTCTATACCGGCGGCCGCCATACCTACACTAATGCCTTGCTGGGCTCGCTGCTCTCCATGGACCCCGATCGGCGCACCGAGAGGGCGCCGCTCGCCGGCGATCCGCCCAACCCCATCGATCCACCGAGCGGCTGCCGCTTCCATACCCGTTGCGCCTTCGCCGAGGCGGTATGCTCGGCCAAGCCACCCGTGCTGGACCTCTGCCGCTCCGGCCATTCAGTTGCCTGCCACATGGCGGATCCCGCCTCGGGCCACAGCCGGACCGAAAGGGTTGCTGCATGAACACGACCGCCGGTCCGATCCCCGATATCAAGGGCCTGACGGTGATCTTCACCAGCGGCGCCAAGCCGGTGCGCGCGCTCGACGGCGTCGATCTGAGCCTCGGCCGCGATGAGGTGGTGGCCCTACTCGGGGAGTCGGGCTCGGGCAAGAGCGTGACCCTGCGCTCCGTGCTGCGCCTGCATCCGCCGGGCCGCACGAAGGTGGAGGGAAGCATCCGCGTCGATGGCACGGACGTGATGGCGCTGAAGCGCCGCGCGCTGAGCGACTTCCGCGGCCGTACCGTATCGATGGTGTTCCAGGAGCCGATGCTGGCGCTCGACCCCGTCTATACCGTGGGCCGGCAGATCGTCGAGGCGGTCCTCAAGCACGAGAGGATGTCGTCTGCTGAGGCGCGCAAGCGGGCTCTCAGCCTATTCGAGCGCGTGCGCATTCCGAGCGCCGAGCGCCGCCTATCCGCACGAGATGTCGGGCGGCATGCGTCAGCGCGCCATGATCGCCCTCGCACTGTCGAGCCGGGCGCGCATGCTGCTTGCCGACGAGCCGACCACGGCGCTCGATGCCACCGTGCAGGTGCAGATCCTGCTACTGCTGCGGGAGCTGCAGAGGGAACTCGGCCTGTCCGTGATCTTCGTCACGCACGACATCTCGGTTGCGGTCGAGGTCGCGGACCGCATAGCCGTCATGTACGCGGGCCGGATCGTGGAGGTCGGCACGGTGCGCGACGTGATCCGCTCGCCGCGCCACCCCTGCACGATCGGTCTTCTGTCAACACGCGCGCATGGCGGCCGTCTCACGGGCCGCCGCCTGCCGGCCATCCCCGGCAGTCCGCCCGACCTCGCCAACCCGCCGCCCGGCTGCGCCTTCGCGCCGCGCTGCTCGCTGGTGGTCGATCAATGCAGTGCGATGGTCCCGGATGCAGTGCCGCTGGCACCGGAGCATCTTGTGCGCTGCCTGCGCGCGGTCGACACGACAGGCGGGCTGGCGTCGCCACCGCAGTTCGCCGAGCAGCGGGTCTGAGCCCATGCGCATTCGCGTCATCAACCCGAACACCACCGCGGCCATGACCGAGACGATCGCGCGTGCAGCGCGCGAGGCCGCGGCTGCGGGCACCGAGATCGACGCCGTGACGTCGCCGACCGGCCCCGTCTCGATCGAGGGTTATTACGACGAGGCCCTGTCGCTGCCCAGCCTGCTGATGGAGATCCGTAAGGGCGAGGTGCCGGGCGTTGCGGGCCACGTGATCGCCTGCTTCGACGACACCGGCCTCGATGCCGCACGCCAGATCGCTGCCGCCCCGGTGGTGGGCATCGGCGAGGCCGCCTGTCACTTGGCAACGCTGGTCGCGCACCGGTTCACGATAGTCACCACGCTGCGGCGTTCGGTGCCGGCACTGGAGTACAACATGCTCAAGTACGGTTTCGAGGACGAGAAATCGGATGCGCGAGCCAGGATCGACGCCGAAGTCGCCCTCGCGCTCGTGGAGGACCGTGCCGAGGCGATCGTGCTGGGCTGTGCCGGCATGGCCAAGCTCGCGAGCGACCTCTCCGCAAAGCACGGCTGCCCCGTCATCGACGGGGTTGGCGCCGCGGTAAAGCTCGTCGAGGCGTTGGCGGCCCCGGGGCTCAGGACCTCGAAGCTCTGCGGCTACGATGCGGGCGCTCCGAAGAGATTGACGGGCGCCATCGCCCAACTCGTCGATTGAGCAGTAGACATTCCTCTGACGCGACCGGAGAAATTCGCTTATGTCGC
>JBFWRV010000027.1:0-72758 GCA_050248715.1 Hyphomicrobiaceae bacterium
CGTAGGAGAATAGTGATCCCGATCTGGCATCCGATCCGCGCATCCCAGCCCCCTTCGACCCCAAGGGAGAACGGAATCATATTCGCCACAGCCTGTCAGCATGCGAGAAATTCAACAGCCTGCTAGGGATTAGCCAAGAAGTAGCCGACCGACACCAAGCCTGCGCGGCTATGCCTTCGGCCACAGTATCATCTGCGTGTTGCGGGATTGGGCGATGGGCTTTGCGGTCTCCGGCGGCTGACGATCGCATCCCAGACCTGGGTGGTGCGCCCCTGGTGCAGCGGGCGCGCTATGCAGGTGATGACACCTTCCCGCGCGCTGCCGAAAAAATTGCTCTTGAGCTCGATGGTGGTGAAGCCGACCGCGCCGGCCGGCAGGCTGCGCACCGTGCCGCAGCCGCAGCTGCTGTCCGCCAGCGACACCACGGCGCCCGCATGCAGATAGCCGTTCCAGGCCCCGAGCGCCTTGGTCCCTATTCCAGTCCTCCAGCGTCTGCGGAACCCTGATGTCCATATCCCCTCCCGCCGGCCCCCATCCGAGCCGCTACGCCACTCAGCAAAGCTTGCCTATGGGTGCCGGCAGGCCCCTCATTCCGCCGCCTCATGCACCGCGACGCCGTCCTCAAGGTCGAGTTGCAGGATGTCGTTGAAGCGGTTGAAGGCGCCGCACAGGGCCGTGCGCCATGTCATCTCGACGATCTGAGCCTCGGTGAAGTGCTTCCTCAGGCGGGCGAAGATCTCGTCGCGCGTTCGGTTCCAGTTGTTGGTAACGGCGATCGCATACTCCACGACGAGCTTGTCGACCTCGTCGAGCTCGGGGTGATCCTTGTAGTCGAGAAGACGCGACGCGCCGGCCTCCGAGATGCCCGCAACCGCCAGCTTGGGGGCATGATGAGATACGCAATAGGTGCATTGGTTGATGAGCGAGGCCGTCACGAGGCAGAGCTCCAGATGGCGCTTGGAGAGCACGCCCTCCTCGGCGAGCTCCGTCAACATGAGCCACGCGTTCCTGAAGATCGGCGGACGGTGGGCCATCACGCCCGCCTGGTTCTCGAACGCGCCGTAGCCCTGCATCTTCTCCCAGAGCGGCCAAAGCTCCTTCGGCAGGTCTTGCTTCGCCTTCACGGTAATGCGTGGCATGCTCTCCATCCTCTTTGGATCGTCCGGCGCGCGGCACCCGCGGTCCGACGGCTTCTTCGCTGCAACTATAGGCCGAGCCGCCTGACAACCGAAAGCATCATGCCGCAGCGCCAGACGATACCCTTGCCGGGTGCTGGCGGGCGTTTATTGTGCAACGAGACGCCAGGATGGAGGACAGTCATGACGGCGATGCCGCGCACGGTGGACAAGGCCCCAGAGGCGGAGGCCCAGGGCCGGCTCATCTCGGAGACGCTGGCGGCCTTCGCGCACGATCTCGCGCCGGCTGCTGTCCCCGCCGAGGTGCGCGAGCGCGCGCGGCACCTGATGCTGGATGCCACAGGCATCGCGCTCGCCTCCGGGCGCTACGACTTCGCCCACAAGGCCATGACCGCCATCGCCGGGCTCGGCGGCGCCGGGAGCGTGCCCGTCATCGGCATGCCGGCGCGGCTGCCTCCCCGCGATGCCGCGCTCATCAACGGCATCCTGGTGCACGGCCTCGACTTCGACGATACGCACACGGGCGGAGTCATCCACGCCACCTCGAGCGTGTGGCCGACGGTGCTCGCCATCTCCTACGCACGCGGCGCCTCCGGCTCCGACCTGGTGACGGCCTATGTCGCGGGCGTCGAGACGGCGACACGCCTTGCCGCGGTCGGCAGCGGGCCGTTCCACCAGCTGGGCTTCCATCCGACGGGCCTCATCGGCATCTTCGGCTGCTCACTGGCCGCCGGTACGCTGATGGGGCTGACGCCGCAGGCCCTCACGATGGCGCAGGGCATCGCGCTCTCGATGGCGGCCGGAAGTCTGGAGTTCCTGGAGGACGGCGCCTGGACCAAGCGCATGCATCCCGGCTGGGCGGCGCAATCGGCCATTACGGCGGCGGCACTGGCGCAGCAAGGTTTCGTCGGCCCGTCGCGGGCCTACGAGGGCCGCTTCGGCCTGTTCCGCGCCTACCTGCAAGCGGGCATCGAGCCGGAGCGCTGGGGTCGCGCCACGGCGGCGCTCGGGCAGGTATGGGAGACGATGGCGGTGGCGGTGAAGCCGCTGCCGGCCTGCCATTTCACGCATGCCTGCTCGGATGCGGCGATCGCCCTCATGAAGCAGCACAAGTTCGGCGTCGGCGACATCGAGCACATCAAAGCGCTGGTGCCGGCCGAGGTGGTGAAGACCGTGTGCGAGCCGGTCGCGAACAAGCGCCGCCCCGCCAACGCCTACGATGCGCAGTTCTCGATCCCCTATCTGGTGGCCGCAAGCCTCGTGCGCGGCCGCTTCACGCTGGCGGAGCTCGAGCCGGAGGTGCTTTCGGACGAACGCATTCTCGCGCTCTGCGACCGCGTCGACTACGAGACCGACCCGCGCTCCACCTTCCCGCGCCACTACACCGGCGAGGTGCAGATCGCATTGAGGGACGGGCGCAGGCTGGTGCACCGGGAAGCCCTGAACCGCGGCTGCGCCGACCGGCCGCTCTCCAATGCGGACATCGTCGAGAAATTCACCGGCAACGCACGCATGCGCCTCTCCGCCCGGCAGGCCGACGAGGTGCGCGAGGCGGTGCTGAGCCTCGAGCAGGCGGCGGACGCGCGGCCCGCCATCGACCGCATCTGCCAGGCTCTGCCGCAACAGCATTGAGGGCAGCCGCGACATGCTTCCCCTCTCGGGCCTGCGCATCATCGCCGTTGAGCAGTACGGCGCCGGCCCCTTCGGCAGCATGCTGCTGGCCGACCTCGGCGCCGAGGTGATCAAGGTCGAGAACCCCGCCGAGGGCGGCGACGTCAGCCGCAGCGTGGGCCCACACTTCTTCAGCGATGGCGACAGCCACTTCTTCCAGGCGTTCAATCGCAACAAGAAGAGCC
Organism: Hyphomicrobiaceae bacterium; assembly: GCA_050248715.1. Classification (GTDB taxonomy): domain Bacteria; phylum Pseudomonadota; class Alphaproteobacteria; order Rhizobiales; family Hyphomicrobiaceae; genus AWTP1-13. Next base: position 2,993 of record JBFWRV010000027.1, read on the forward strand.
TGACGCTCAATCTCAAGAACCCGCGCGCAACGGCCGTCCTGCACAAGTTGGTGCGCACGGCGGATGCCACCTACGACAACCTGCGCGGCGATCAGCCGGAGAAGCTCGGGCTGACCTACGCCGCCCTGCGCGAGACCAACCCGCGCATCGTCTGCGCACATCTTTCCGCCTACGGCCGGACGGGGCCACGCAAGAGCTGGCCGGGATACGACTACCTGATGCAGGCAGAAGCCGGCTATCTCTCGCTCACCGGCGAGCCCGACGGACCGCCGAGCCGCATGGGGCTCTCGGTCGTCGACCTGATGACGGGCGTGACTGCGGGGCTTGCGCTCGTGTCCGCCGTGCTCTCCGCCCGCACCACGGGCAAGGGGCGAGACATCGATGTCAACCTGTTCGACACCGCGCTGCAGAACCTGTGCTACCTCGCGGTGTGGAACCTCAACGCCGGGGTCAACCAGGGGCGCGAGCCGCGCTCCAGCCACCCCTCGCTGACGCCGAGCCAGCTCTACCGCACCAGGGACGGCTTCATCTTCCTCATGTGCAACAAGGAGAAGTTCTGGCCCGCGCTGTGCGAGGCGATCGGGCGGCCGCAATGGAGCACGCGGCCCGAGTACAAGGACTTCAAGGCGCGTCTGGCCAACCGGGCGAAATTGACGGAAGAGCTCGACGCGGCACTGTCGGAGCGCACGACGGCGGAGTGGATCGAGCTGTTCGCGGGCCGCGTGCCCGCCGCACCAGTGTATGACGTGCAGGGAGCGTTGGAGAGCCCCTTCGTGACGCAGGGGGGACGCCTGCGAACGGCCGAGCATCCTTCGGGACCGATCCGCCTGCTCGGCTCGCCGATCACGTGCGCGGGCGAAGAGACGCCCTGCGCGGCAGGCCCGGCGCTGGGTGCGGACACTGACGCCGTCCTGGAGGAAGCGGGCTACAGCGCCGCCGACATCGCCGACCTGCGCGCCGCCGGCGCGGTGTAGGGGCGAGCGCCGTTGTCCTTGCTCGCGCATGCGTCCTGCCCATAACTCCCTTTCGAGGAACAGGCGCCCGGCGGCATGATCCGGAGTTGACAACGCCCCAGGCCCGAAGCTCACTCGATGCTCCGGGCGCAAGATCGGAAGGCTGGTTGCGGGTGATGCAGACGGGGGTTCGGGTTGCGGTCGACATCGGAGGCACCTTTACCGACATCGTCGTCATGTCGCGAGACGGCGTCCTGCACGAGAGCAAGGTATCGACGACACCCGACGATCCGAGCCGCGCTGTGGTCGCGGGCCTCGACGGGCTGCTGAAGGAGCTTTCGCTGCCTCCCGCAAACGTCGAGGAGGTGCTGCACGGAACCACGGTCGGCTCCAACACGATCCTGCAGCGGTCCGGGGCAAGGACAGGGCTCATCACCACGCGCGGCTTTCGCGACGTGCTGGAGATCGGGCGCATCCGCATGCCCGACATGTTCGACCTGACCTGGGACAAGCCCAAGCCGCTGGTGCCGCGCCGCCATCGCCTCGAGATCGGCGAGCGCGTCGCCGCCGACGGCAGCATCGTCGAGCCCTTGAACGAGGCGAGCGTAGAGGCGGCGGGCGCGCAGCTCGCTGCGGCCGGCATCGAGGCGGTCGCCGTCTGCCTCATCAACAGCTACCGCAACCCCGCCCACGAGCAGCGCACGGAGGCGATCCTGCGCGAGCGCTTCCCCGGGCTTCTGGTCACGACATCGCATGCGGTGCTGCCGGAGCGCAAGGAGTACGAGCGCACCAGCACGACCGTGGTCAATGCCTACCTGCTGGTGGCCATGCGCGCCTACCTGCGCAACCTCGAGGACGGGCTGCGCTCGATCGGGATCGCCGCACCGGTGCGGGTGATCACCTCCAATGGCGGCATGCTGAGCGCGGAGACGGCGCGCGACAAGCCCGTGTTCATCGTCGCATCGGGGCCGGCGGGCGGCGTCATCGGTGCGGCGCGGCTGGGCGCAGCACGCACCGAAAACGACCTCATCGTGTTCGACATGGGCGGCACGACCGCCAAAGCGGTGATCATCGAGGACGGCCGCCCCAGCATGACTTCGGAGTACGAGTTCCGCGACGGGCTTTCGACCTCGAGCCGCTTCGTCAAGGCCGGCGGCTACATGCTCAAGGTGCCGGCGATCGACATCGCCGAGGTCGGCGCGGGCGGTGGCTCGCTGGCGGGCATCGACAAGGGCGGGCTGCTGAAGGTCGGCCCGGAGTCGGCCGGGGCCGTGCCGGGGCCTGCCTGCTACGGGCTCGGCAATGCGCGGCCGACGGTGACGGATGCCAATGTGGTCCTCGGGCTGATCAACCCGCGGTCGCTGGCGGGCGGCCGGCTCGCGATCGATCGCAGCCTCAGCGAGAAGGCAATCGGCGAGCACGTCGCCGCGGCGCTGGGTCTGACGGTGGTGGACGCGGCGCACGGCATCCGCGCCGTCGCAAACGCGGCCATGTCGCGGGCGATCCGGGCGGTGACGATCGAGCGCGGTCGCGATCCGCGCGACCTCATCCTCATCGCATGCGGCGGCAATGGTGGCATCCACGCGCTGGATGTGGCCCGTGATCTGGGCATCCGCCGCGTTGTCGTGCCGCCGCTGGCGGGCGTGTTCAGCGCGGTCGGGATGCTGGCCTCCGACGTCGAGCACATCGCGCTCGATACCGTCACGCGCATGCTCGACACGCTGAGCGCGGCGGAGTTTCGCCAGTTGAAGGAGCGGATGGCCGAGGAAGTAGGTCGCCGCCTCGCGGCGGACGGCTTCACGGGCAAGCGTGCCGCCCTTGCGTGGGAGGCGGACCTGCGCCACGAGGGGCAGGCGACCGAGCTCACGGTCTACTACGGCGGCGACGACCTCGCCGAGCTCGCGCGCCGCTTCGTCGCCGAGTACGTGAAGACCTATGGCTACAAGGACGAGACGCCGATCGAGCTCGTCAAGCTGCGTGTGGTCGGGCGGGGCCTGCGCGACCGGAGGCTGGACTTCGCGCAGCTCGCTATCCAGTCGCGCGCGGGGGCCCCGGCGGCCCGCTCGCGCGCCATCCACTTTTCGCGCGGCAGAGCGCCGGTCGACACGGAGGTAACCCCGCGCGCGGCCCTCGGCAGCACGCGGCGCCGCGGACCGCTGGTGATCGAGGAGTTCGACGCCACCACCATCGTGCCGCCGGACGCCGGCGTGCACCGGGACGCCATGGGCAACATCGTTCTGGAGCTGGCGTGACCCGATTTCCCGCGAGCGGCGCGACCGCAAGCCCCCTCATCCGCCCCTTCGGGGCACCTTCTCCCCAAGGGGAGAAGGTTCATCGTGGCATCCGCAAGCGCGCTCCGAGCACGCGACAGCAACGGGAAACCACATGAAAGTCGATCCGATCACGTTTGCCGTCATCAAGAGCGGGCTCGATGCCATTGCCGACGACATGGCGTACACGGTGGTGCGCATCGCCCGCTCCGAGATCGTCAAGGATGTAATGGATTTCTCGGCGGCGCTGTGCGCCGGCGACGGACAGATGGTGGCGCAGGCCAAGACCATCGCCCAGCATCTCGGCGCCATCCCCGAGGCGATGGCGGCGGTGCTGGAAAAGTTCGGCGCCGACCTCAACGACGGCGACGCCGTGATCATGAACGATCCCTACCACGGCGGCATGCACCTGCCGGACATTTTCATGTTCATGCCCCTGTTCTTCCAGGGCAAGCGGCGGGCGTTCGCGGTCGTCATCTGCCATCACACGGACGTCGGCGGCCGCGTGCCCGGCTCCAATGCGTCGGACTCCACGGAAATCTACCAGGAAGGCCTGCGCATCCCGCCGCTCAAGCTCTACGACCGCGGCAAGCTCGACGAGACGCTGGCGACGCTGATCCGGATCAACGTGCGCGTGCCGGACCGCGTGTGGGGCGATCTCTCCGCGCAGTACGCGGCGGCGCAGGTGGGCAAGCGCGGGCTCGAGAAGCTGTTCGCCCGCTACGGCGCCGACGAGGTCGAGGCCTACATGGGCGAGCTGCTCGACTATGTCGAGCGCCTGACGCGCGAGGAGATCAAGACCTGGCCCAGGGGGCGCTACGAATTCACGGACCACATCGACAGCGACGGCTTCTCCGATACCCCGATCCCCATCAAAGCCGCCATCACGGTGCGGGAGGACGGCACGCTCTTCGTCGACTATACGGGCTCCAGCCCGCAGGTGAAGGGGGCGCTCAACTCGACGCTGAGCTTCACGCATTCGCTCACGTATCTGAGCGTCCGCTGCGTGCTGCCCAAGGACGTGCCCAACAACGTCGGCGTGTTCCGGTGCATCGAGGTGAAGGTTCCCGAGGCGTCGGTGCTCAATCCGGTCATGCCGGGCCCGTGCGCCGCACGGGCGCTCACGGGCTACCGCGTGTTCGACACGATGCTGGGGGCGCTTGCGCAGATCGTGCCGGAGCGAGTGCCGGCGGCCGGCGAGGGCGGCAACAGCGTCATCTGCATCAGCGGGCTGAGGTCGAACCGCAAGCCCTTCATCATCGTCGACATGATCTGCGGCGCCTGGGGCGGGCGTCCCGACAAGGACGGGCTCGAAGCCGTTACCAACGCCTCGCAAAACTTGTCCAACATGCCCGTGGAAGTGATGGAGGCCGAGCACCCCGTGCGCGTGGAGGAATATGCCTTCGTGCCCGACAGCTGCGGCGCCGGCAAATGGCGGGGCGGTGTGGGGCTCCGCCGCTCCTACCGCATCCTCGCGCGCGAGGCGCTGCTGCAGATGCGCACCGATCGCGTGGCGTTTGCGCCTTACGGCCTTTCCGGCGGCGAGCCGGGCGGCCGCTCGCAGAACTTTCTCGAGACCGGCAACCGGCGCAAGGCGCTGCCGGGCAAGGTGACGATAACCGTGCCGCACAATGCGCTAATCATCCACGAGCAGGCCGGAGCCGGCGGCTTCGGCGATCCCAAGGCGCGCGACCCCGAACTTGTGCGCGAGGATGTCGCCGACGGTAAGATCAGCGAGGCCTACGCGCGGCGCCACTATGGCCTTGCGTTCGATGGCCCGGCAAAGGGCTGATGAAGAGCCCACAGCACGGCGATCCAAGCAGCCCGCTCCAACCCCGTGCTGAGCTTGTCGCAGCACGGTTGGCAAGCGCAGCCCGCCCTTCGACAAGCTCAGGACGAGGCGGATTTGCTGCTCGGGCGATAGCGCCGGCGCGGAACCCCGCCGCGGCGTGTTCGCGTGAGCTTGCGGCATCGGGCGGCTCGCGGGTTGGTGCCGGCGGCGTAGGGTGCAAAAGCGAAGCGCATTGCACCGATAACACCGGTTCCATCGGCGCAATGCGGCTTCGCCTTTTGCGCCCTACGATCCGCGGGCAGCCTCCTTCCGCGCATGACAGCGTGGTGCGGGAGCGGGTTGCTGGCGGCAGCGGGCAAAGCTACACAGCGATATGCAAGCTTTCGCCGCCCCCCGCATGGAGCTCCCGATGCTCACGGTCTCGAAGGATCGCCCGCTGCTCACCACCATCACCGGCTCGCTGCCGCGACCGCACTGGTTCACGGCCAACCTGCAGGGGCGGCCGTTCTCGGTGGCAATGACGGACATCGCCTTCCGCGAGCAGTACACGGACGCGGTGACGTCCTACCTCTCCGATCAGGCGCGCGCGGGCCTCGACCTGCTCACTGACGGCGATGCGCGCTGCGATTGCGACGTCGGCGGACGGTCGTGGTTCAGCTATGCCACCGAGCGGCTCGGAGGGCTCGAGGGCTATCATGTCGGGCGCGGGCGGACGGCCTCGAGCCGCGACAAGGCAGCCGGCGACATCATGTTCGAGGTGCTGGAAACACGCGTGCTGCCGAATGTGACCGGCCCAGTCAAACGCGGCCCGCTCGAATACGCACGCGTGTGGAAGGTGGCACAGCGCCAGACGCGCCTGCCCGTGAAGTTCGGCGCCATCTCCGGCCAGATGGTGGCAACCGGCGTCAACAACCAGCACTTCAAGAACCGGCGCGACCTCATCATGTCGCTGTCGCTGGCCATGAACGAGGAGCTGAACGAGCTCGCCGACGCCGGCTGCCAGGTGATCCAGGTCGAGGAGCCGGCGATCCATGGCATGGTCGGCGTCGACGATAAGGAGGTGTCCGGCGACTTCCTGGTGGAAGCCTTCAACGCCGAGGTGAAGGGACTGCGCGGCAAGGCCGAGGTGTGGTGCCACACCTGCTGGGGCAATCCGGCGGCGCAGCGCACGGAGACCAAGCGGCGCTTCTATACGCAGGCGCTGCCCTACTTCGACAAGCTCGACGTGGACGTCGTCACATTCGAGGCCGCCGACAACGGCGGCGACGAGATCGAGAGCTTCGCCAAGGGCATCGGCGAAGACAAGAAGATCGCCATCGGCGTCATCAGCCACCGCACGCTGCAGGTCGAGCGCCCGGAGGAGGTCGCAGCTTTGATCCGCAAGGCGCTGAAGGTGATGCCGCCCGAGCGCCTGATCGTGTCGACCGACTGCGGCTTCGGCCGCCAGGGCATGAGCCGCCTGCACGCGTTCTACAAGATCGTGTCGCTCGTGCGCGGGACCAACATCGTGCGCCGCGAGTTGGGGCTACCCGAGGCCGACATTCTGGCCGCCGATCCCAAGAGCTCGCTGATCAGCTGAGCGGAAGCCTGCTGGCCCGGGGGCAATCAATCCCTCCGGCACGCGGGGAGAGGTCCCTTGCGCGCTTCGACCCGACGGCACATTCTGGATCAGCACAAGGGGAAATGCGAATGTCAGCCGCAAACCAAGGGAATTTCGTCGCCGATCCCGGGCGGGTGCGCGACCTGGCGGGCGCCATCGCACGCAAGGAGCTGTCGCCGGTGGCGCTGGTGCGCCGCTACCTCGATCGCATCGCGGAAGCGGACCCTCACGTGCAGTGCTGGCGCGAGGTGGATGGCGAGCGCGCGCTGGCCGTCGCCGGGGAGCGCGAGCGCGAAGCGGCGCAGGGGCGCCTGCGCGGACCGTTGCACGGCATCCCGGTCGCCATCAAGGACATCATCGACGTCGAGGACCTGCCGACGCGCGCCAACAGCAAGTCGCGCGCTTCGATCGCACCTGCCGCCAACGATGCGGAGATCGTGCTGGCGTTGAAAGCCCGGGGCGCCGTCATCCTCGGCAAGGTGCACACCACCGAGTTCGCCTACTTCGACCCCTCGCCGGCGCGCAACCCGCACAACCTCGCGCACACGCCCGGCGGATCGAGCTCGGGATCGGCGGCTGCCGTTGCGGCAGGCATGGTTCCGACCTCCGTGGGGACGCAGACAGTTGCCTCGGTCAACCGCCCCGCTTCCTACTGCGGGATTGCCGCCTTCAAGCCGAGCACGCGCAGCCTGTCCGTGTTCGGCATCACGCCGCTCGGGACATCCTACGACACGCCGGGCTTCTACGGCTGGAGCGTCGACGACGCGGCGTATGTGTACGAGGCGGTGGCGCCGAACTTCCTGCCGCCTTCCGGGAGCGCCGCCGACACCAAACCGGCCATATGCATTCCCGAGGACCCGCACCTCGACGATGCCATCCCGGAAATGAAGGCGGCCGTGACGCGGCTCGCCGACGCGTTCGCCAAGAGCGGTTGCGCCGTTGAGCGCGTGAAGCCACCGATCTCCTTCGAGCGGCTGTTCCTGATCCAGCGCCACACCGTGGCCTATGAGGCGGGGCGCGCGCTCAGGCATCTGCTTGCCGAGCCGGCCGGGACGATCGGGGAGAAGCTCACCCAGCACATCCGCGACGGGCTCACCATCACCGAGCGCGAATACCTCGACGAGCGCGCCGAGATCGACGCCATGCGCTCCACACTGTTCGGCGCGGCGAAGGCGGACGTGTTCCTCTGGCCGGCCGCGCCCGGCACGGCACCCGAGGGCCTGGGCTGGACCGGCGACCCCAAGTACATCTCCCCGTGGACGGCGCTCGGGGGACCGATCGTCACGGTGCCGGCGGGCTTTGCCGGCAACGGTCTGCCGGTCGGCTGCATCCTGTCCTCGCGGCCGGGCACCGATCGGCACATGTGCAGCTGGGCGCGCATGCTAGTGGCCTGATCGCCAAATTCGTCTCAGTGTGCGGCAAACGAGGAACGAATCTTCGCGATCTGAAGGACGTTAGCGAAACCAATGAGTCTGGTGTGATTGAGATCGAGAAGTCCGCGTGTCCACCCGCAGAACGCCATGTTGCGGACTTCTCGATCATCACACTCGCCGGGCTGGTGCCGGAAGGAGCCTGACATGAAGCAGCAATCGAAAGATCGGGACGCGCTGGGCTGGCGGCGCAAGTTCGGCGTCATGGCGCCGTCGACCAACACCATCGTGCAGCCCGACTTCGACGACATGCGGCCGGCTGGCGTCACCAACCATTACAGCCGCATCTTCACGCCCAACACCAACGCGCTGAGCAACGAAACCTTTCGCGCCGGCATCGACACCATCGGCAGCAACGTCATGGACGCCATCAGGAGCGTCATGACGTGCGAACCCGACTACCTCGTGATGGGTATCTCGGCGTTGTCGTTCTTCGGCGGGGTGAAAGGCGCGGACGCCTTCGTCAAGCGCATCAAGGACGATACGGGGCTCGATGTCACGGTCGGCAGCCACGCGACGGCGGCGGCCATCGCGGCGCTCGGCGGCATCAAGCGCATCTCCGTGCTGACGCCCTACTGGCCTGTCATGAACACCGAGGTCAAACGCTACTTCGGGGACGCGGGGCTGACGGTGGTGCGCGATATCGCCCTGCAGTGCCGCTCCTGGACCGGGATTGCGGCCGTGACGCCGGCGCAGTGCCGCGACGCCATCCGGCAACTCGACGGGGACGACGTCGATGCCATCGTCCAGGTCGGCACCAATCTGTCGATGGTGCGGCTTGCGGCCGCGGCGGAGCTGTGGCTCGGCAAGCCCGTGATCGCCATCAACACCGCGACCTATTGGCATGCCCTGCGGGCAAACGGCATCCGCGAGCCGAAGTCGGGCTTCGGTCGTCTGCTCGAGGAGTTCTGATACTGCCGCGCAGCCTTGCGCCGCAGCAAGCGTGGCGCAAATTTGGCGCAAACGGGTGCCTCAATCGCGGCAGCGAGGTGATGAGCCGGCCGGGAGCCGGGCGCGGGAGCGCCGGACGGGCCGGTCTGGAGTGGGGAAGGGTGCGGGTATGATGAACTTGAAGGGAGCGCGCTGGCTCGGCGCGCTGGCCGCTATCTTGGGAACCCTGGCAGCGCATCCGGAGCCTGCCGACGCCGCCAACCGCATGTGCGCTTTCCGCTCGGGGCCCAAGGGGCCCTGCACGTGCAAGACCGATAGCGACGGGCCCGGTCAATTCAGCACGGTCGCACGCTCAATCTGCGAGCGGCGCCAGCCGGCAACGCAAAAGAGGAAAGAGAAGGCGGCACCCGCGGCCGCATCCGCTCCGGTCCCCGTGCAGCCGAAGGCGGACACCGCCGTGCATCAGCCCGCCGGCGAGGCCAAGGACGCTGCACCGGCACCGCCCCCTCTGCCGCCTGTCGAGGTGCGGACGGGCCCCAGCGAGCCCGCAGCGCGGAAACCGGAAACGCCGGCAGCACCGACTCCGCCCGCCCAGACGCAGGTCAATGCCCCCCCGCCCGCGCCGCGGCCGGCACCGATCACGGGCTCGCTGCCGGCACAGCGCAAGCTCGAGGCGGTGAAGGCGCGCGGCAAGCTGCTGTGCGGGGTCAATCCGGGGCTTCTCGGCTTCTCCTACCGGACAAGCTCCGGCGAATGGGCAGGGCTCGATGCCGACTTCTGTCGCGCCGTGGCGGCGGCCGTGCTGGGAGACGCCGGCAAGGTCGAGTTCGTCCCGCTCGACGCAGCGGCGCGGTTCGACGCGCTCAAGAGCGGCGCCATCGACCTGCTGTCGCGCAACACCACGTGGACCATGGGCCGCGACGTCGACATGGGACTGGAGTTCGGCGGTGTCCTCTATTTCGACGGCCAGAGCTTCATCACCAGCGAGGAGCGCGGCCTGGTTTCGGCCCAGCAGCTGTCAGGCGCCAAGGTGTGCGTCCAGTCCGCGACCACGACGGAAAAGAACATGGCCTACTACTTCGGCGCGCACCGCGTCGCGGCCGAGACGCAGACCTTCGGTTCGCGCGACGAACTGCTGAAGGCCTACCGGAACGGGGACTGCGATGCCTACTCTGCCGACCGCTCCTCCCTGTTCGCGGACCGGGCGACGTTCGAGGACCCGACCAAGCACGCCATCTTGCCGGAGGTGATTTCCAAGGAGCCGCTGGGGCCGGTCGTCCTGCAGGGCGACCCACAGTGGGTCAAGGTTGTGCGCTGGACGCTCGCGGGCCTTATCAACGCCGAGGAGGTGGGGCTCGAGCGCGCGGCCGCGGCCGCGCAAACGCCGCTGGAGGGCGACGCCCTGCGCCTCGTCGAGGGTGCCGGTGCCAGCGGCGAGGTGCTTGGGCTCGACAAGGCCTGGCTGCGGCGCGTCGTGGCCGCCGTCGGCAACTACGGCGAGGTGTTCGAGACCAACGTCGGCACGACCAGCCCGCTCGGCATGGACCGCGGCATCAACGCGCTGTGGAAGAAGGGCGGCATTCTCTTCGCCCCACCGATGTGGTGACCGGTTCGGGCCAGCCGCCGCCAGAGATCCCGGCAACGATCATGAGTGTAGCGACCTGACAATGCCTGCCCGATACCCTGTGCTCCGTCGGATCAGCCGATCGCTCGTCGCCCTCTGCCTCGCGCTCACGCTGGCGCTTGCCGCAGGGGTTGGGGAAGGTACGGCGCGGGAGCGCGTGCCGCCGCCCGAGCCCAGCCAGATCCCGTGGATCGGGCCGCAGACGGAGCGCGATCTCCTCGCTGCCATTGCGGCCTACGAGCGCATCGTCGCCGCCGGCGGCTGGCCGGCATTGCCACCGCGCACGGTGCTGCGGCCGGGCGAGAGCGATGCCAGCGTCGCCATCCTCAGTCAGCGCCTGCAGATGAGCGGGGACCTGCGCGACGGCGGCGACGACTACACGTACGGCGAAGCGCTCGAAGCTGCCGTCAAGCGCTACCAGCGCCGGCACGGGCTGGAGCCCAACGGCATCGTCTACGGCATCACGCTGCGCTCGCTCAATGTGCCGGCCGAGGTGCGCCTGGCGCAGCTGCATCTCAATCTATCGAGGGTGCAGCAGCTCACCCCGAAGCTGGTTACGGCGCAGCGCTACATCCTCATGAACGCAGCGAGCTTCGAGTTGCAGGCCATCGCCGACGGTCGCGTCGAGATCGCCAGCCGAACCATCGCCGGCAAGCGGCAGACGCCGACACCCGTGGTCAGCGCCAGACTGCAGGCGATCAACATCCTGCCCTACTGGCACGTGCCGGGCTCGATCGCCAAGGCGGCCATCATCCCGAAGATGCGCAAGGACCCCTCGTATCTCGCCAAGGAGCGCATCCGCGTGTTCTCCACCTTCGGCGGCGAGGAGATCGATCCCGCCACCATCAACTGGTGGGAGCCCGGTGCCGAGCGCTACGCGTTCCGCCAGGACCCCGGACCGCAGAACGCGCTCGGGCTGTTGCGCTTCGACATGCCCAACAAGCACATCGTCTACATGCACGACACGCCGATGAAGAACCTCTTCGGGTTCTTCGAGCGCGCCTACAGCGCCGGCTGCGTGCGCGTGCAGGAATTCTATGACCTCGCGGAGTGGGCGCTGGCCGGACACCAGGGCTGGACGCGAACGAGACTAGAGGACGCCGCGGCGAGCGCGCGCGGCATCACCATCAAACTGCCGAAGGCAATCCCCGTGCACTTCATCTATCTGACGGCCTGGATGCAGGACGGCGTCGTGCAGTTCCGCAACGACCTCTACAATCGCGATGAGGGCGCCTTCGAGGGTGGCGAGGATATCTCGGCGCGCGTCGTCAACCAGTCGCTGGCGCCGTAGAAAAACGTGTTGCCTTCGCACTGTGGAACGCCGGGGGCACGTCTGCTGGCTCGGGACCGCAGCGCGCTTGTCATCCCGGCGGAGACGCGAAGCGCCGAGAACCGGGACCCAGGAGCCGCGAACACCCCTGGCTCCCCTTCGACCCCTGAGTCCCGGATATTCGCCTTCGGCGAATTCCGGGATGACAGCAATACGACTACCGCCCGTTCGCCATGGCCGCCATCAGCTTGGGCGGCGAGATGGGCAGCTCGGTCATGCGCAGCCCCGTGGCGTTGCGCACGGCGTTGGCGACGGCCGCCAGCGGCGGCACGATCGGCACCTCGCCGGCACCGCGGATGCCCTGGGGATGCTTATCGTTCGGCACCTCGATGACGATGGACTCGATCATCGGCAGGTCCGAGGCAACAGGCATGCGGTAGTCGAGGAAGGTCGGGTTGTCGAGCTGACCTTTGGAGTCGTAGATGAACTCCTCGTTGAGCGCCCAGCCGATGCCCTGCGCGGCACCGCCCTGGATCTGTCCCTCCACGTAGCTTGGATGGATGGCGCGGCCGACATCCTGCACCGCCGTGTAGCGCAGCACCTGCACCTTGCCCGTCTCGGGATCGACCTCGACGTCGCAGATATGCGTGGCAAAGCCCGGCCCCGCGCCTTCCGTGTTGAGGGAAGAGCGGCCGTTGATGGGGCCGCCCGTGGCGCTGGCCTTGGCGGCCAGCTGCGCCAGCGTCAACGGCTCGAAGTCGCCGGCGTTCGAGCCGGCAGGACGGGCCTCGCCATTCTCCCAGGCAACGGCCTCGGCGTCGATCTTCCAGATCTTGGCGGCGCGCTGGCGCAGAATCTCGATCACCTGCTCGGTCGCCTTCGTCACCACCAGGGCGGCCGCGAACGTGACGCGGCTGCCGCCGGTCAACGCGGCGAACGGAATGGAGCTCGTGTCGCCGATCAGGGCCTGCACGCGGCGATAGTCGATGCCCAGCAATTCCGCGGCGATGTTGACCATGGAAGCACGCGATCCGCCGATGTCGGGGTGGCCCGTCACCACCACCACGGTCCCGTCCTCGTTGATGTTGACCTGCGCGCTCGACTCGCCGCCCGCATTCCACCAGAAGCCGCTGGCAACGCCGCGACCCTGGTTGGGGCCGAGCGGAATCTTGTAGTGAGGATGCTCCATCGCCGCGCGCAGGGTCTCCTGGTAGCCGATGCGCCCGAAGGTCGGACCGTACGCCGCCTTCGTGCCCTGCTTGGCCGCGTTCTTTTGGCGCAACACCAGCGGGTCCATCTTCAGGGCCCGCGCCAGCTCATCGAGGGTGGACTCGACGGCAAAGGCGCCGATCGGCGCTCCCGGCGCGCGGTAGGCGGCTACCTTCGGGCGATTGGTGACGACGTCGTAGCCGATGGTATGCACGTTGGCGAGATCGTAGGGGGCCACGGAGCAGCCCACGGCACCGCGGATGGGCGAGCCGGGGAAGGCGCCGGCCTGCAGGCGCATGGTCGCCGTCAGCGCCGTGATCTTGCCGTCCTTGGTGGCACCGACCTTGACCGTGCTCGACGACCCCGATGTCGGACCCGTGGCGCGGAACACCTCCTGGCGGCTCATGACGATCTTCACGGGGCGGCCGGACTTGCGCGACAGCACCAGCGCCACCGGCTCCAGGTAGACGATGGTCTTGCCGCCGAACCCGCCGCCGATCTCGGCGGGGATCGCGCGCACGTCGCTCAGCTTGAGGCCTGTGATCTGGGCCGTCATGTCGCGGACCATGAAATGGCCCTGGCTGCTGCTCCAGATGGTGGCGTGGCCGTCGCTGCCGACGCTGACGACGCAGGCGTGCGGCTCGATATAGCCCTGGTGCACGGGCGCCGTCTTGAAGCTGCGCTCGATGATCACGTCGGCGGCGGCAAAGCCGGCGTCAGGGTCACCCAGCTTGTGCTCGAGCGTGCCTGCGATGTTGGAGGTCGTGGCCACGCCGGGCTTGTCGCCGCCAGCGCGCATGTGCTCGTGCAGGATCGGCGCGCCGGGCTTCAGCGCCTCGTCGACGTCGATCACCCAGGGCAGCACCTGGTACTCGACCTCGATCAGCTTGATCGCCTCGGCCGCGATCTTGGCCGACGTGGCGGCGACGGCTGCCACGGCATGGCCGGCATACAGCGCCTTCTCGCGGGCCATGACGTTGCGGCTCATGTAGCGCAGGTCCTGGATGCCGAGCGGGACGGGCTTTCCCCAGGGGAACTCGACGAGATCGCGGCCCGTCATCACAGCCTTGACCCCGTGCAGAGCCGCGGCCTTCTCGGTATTGATGGACTTGATGAGCGCGTGCGGATGCGGGCTGCGCAGAATCCTGCCCCAAAGCATGCCCGGCTGGTTGAAATCGGCACCAAAGGCGGCGCGGCCGGTGACCTTATCCTCGCCGTCGGGCCTGATGGTCCGCTTGCCAATCCACTTGTTGTCCGGGCTGAGATCGTTCATGGCCTTCATTCCATCCCGTTCGTGTCCTGCGCCCGGCCGGACGCACGGCGCAGGGACGTCTGCCCAAATCGCGAGCGTAACTCATCTGGCTGGCTGGCGCCTTGCTCCATCCTACAAGGACACGCTGCCCGGACAACTGCCAAAGATGCCATAGCCGGGACCCGCGAGAGACATAGCGGAAACAGCGTCGGCCTCGGGATAGGGGGCGCAGCGGAGAGCGGGTGCCTCGCCATCCCGGCGCCTGTCGCGGGACGCCTCCCAACGCGCTCCGGCGTTTTCGGATGGATGCCGGGCACAAAGCACGGTACGAGTGCCGGCCCCGGATCGCAAGCCATACGGCGCCGTCGTGAGCGGCGCGGCGCCGCAGCGGTTGCCACAGCGGCGAAGCCCATTCATCCGTTGGCTGATGCTAACGCGCATGCGACGCCTGCGGCCAAGACCGCTTGTCGGCTTGGGCAAGTGCTTTTGCACATTGGCGGCGGCGACGTATACTCGCCTAGGAAAGTCTGGACGCATCGTCTCGTTTTTGGAGCGCGTCATGAGTGACGGAGGCAGGCCTCTGGCGGGCAAGGCGGCGGTTGTCACCGGCGGGGCCAAGGGCATCGGTTTGGCGATCGCCGAGGATCTGGCGCGCCGCGGCGCCGCCATCCTCATCGCCGACCTGGCAGGCGGCGATGCCGCGGCCGAGCGGCTGCGCGCGGCGGGCCATCGGGCCGCCGGCCTGAAGGTGGACGTGGCCTCCGAGGCCGACACGGCCCGGCTCGCCGAGGCGGCCGCCCGCGAGCTCGGCAGCATCGACATCCTCGTCAACAACGCCGGCATCTACACCACGCTGAAGCCGCGCCCCTTCGAGGAGATAGACGTCGCTGAATGGCGCCGCGTGCTCGACGTCAACACGATCGGCGTCTTCCTGTGCTGCCGCGCGGTGTTGCCTGCGATGAAGGCGCGCGGCGGCGGGCGCATCGTCAACATATCCTCCGGCGTCGCCTTCAAGGGCAATCCGCTGATGGCGCACTACGTGGCAAGCAAGGGCGCAGTCGTGTCGATGACACGGTCGCTGGCGACCGAGCTCGGTCGCTACAACATCCTCGTCAACAGCGTCGCGCCGGGGTTCACGATCTCCGACGGCGTGCTGGAGAATCGCGAGCTGGCCGAGGGCGTGCGTTCGCCCTCCACGCGCGCCCGCGTGCTGGCGCGCGACATGAAGCCGGCCGATCTCGTGGGCGCCGTCGCCTTCTTCGCCGGCGCCGATTCCGCCTTCATCACCGGGCAGACCCTGGTGGTCGACGGAGGCGCCTATTTCCACTGAGCGATCACCGAGCCACCGGCAGCCCGAAAGCACGCAAGAGGAGGAACACGACCGATGCAGATTCCCGTCATCGACCTCACGGACTCCCGCAGCAGCGATCCGGCAACTCGTCTCCGCCTCGGCCGCGAGATCGACAAGCTCTGCACGGAGATAGGCTTCTTCACCATCACCGGCCACGGCGTCCCCGCCGACGTCATCAAGGGCCTCAACGGCAAGGCGCACGAGTTCTTCGCCCTGCCGATGGCAGAGAAGCAGGAGGTGATGCCGGCCGATATCAAGAGCCCGCGCGGCTACAAGCCCGTTGGCTACGAGGCGCTGGGCCACGGCAATGCCAACATGACCCCGCCCGATCTCAAGGAATACTACCACCTCGGGCGCGAGAGTTGGCCGGACGAACCCTACTACACCTGCGCGGAGGGCCAGCGCTACTTCATCAAGAATGTGTGGCCGCGCCGTCCTGCCGGCTTCGCCGAGGCCGCGCAACGCTACTACGCGCAGATGGAGCGTCTCGTCGGCGACCTGATGCGCGTCACGGCGCTCGGCCTCGGCCTCGACGAGCACTTCTTCGACGACAAGATCGACAAGCACATCACGGCGATGCGCCTGAACTTCTACCCGGAGGTGAAGGAGCCGCCCAAGCCCGGCCAGCTGCGCGGGGGCGAGCACACCGACTACGGACTGCTCACCATTCTCAACGGCGAGAACGTGCCGGGCGGACTGCAGGTGCAGACGCGCAAGGGTCAATGGATCGACGTGGAGACCGACCCCACCAACTTCGTATGCAACATCGGCGATCTCCTGATGCGCTGGACCAACGACCGCTGGGTGTCGAACGTGCACCGCGTGGCGACGCCGCCCGGCGACGCTGCCGGCGCCAAACGCCTGTCGATGGCCTTCTTCCACCATCCCAACTACGACGCCCGCATCGAATGCATCGCCCCAGCCGGCAAGGCCAAGTATCCCCCGGTCGGCTCCGGCGAGTACCGCGACCTCAAATACCAGCAGACCCGCCTGATGGACTCCAAGGCCGCCAACGGCTAGCGCCAGCCGCGCAGCGGCCCGGCCCGGCCGGGCCTCAGCCCACGCCCAGGTAGATGCGCTGCACGTCGGGGTTGCCCAGAAGCTCGGCCGCCGTGCCGGAAAGCACGCTGCGGCCGACCTGCAGAACGTAGGCGTAGGAGGCAACCTCCAACGCCAGGTCGACGGATTGCTCAGCAAGGAGAACGGTAAGCCCTTCCTTGTGCAGGCGCAGGAACGTCTCGTACATCGTTTCGACGATCGTCGGCGCGAGCCCCAGGCTCGGCTCGTCCAGCAGCAGCAGCTTGGGCTCGCTCATCAGCGCGCGGCCGACTGCCAGCATCTGCCGTTCACCGCCCGACATGGTGCCCGCCTGCTGCTTCCTGCGCTCGGCGAGCTTGGGGAACAACGCGTAGACCCGCTCCAGCATCGTCGCGACCTTGGATTTGTCGGCGAGCGGCGTGGCGCCGAGCAGCAGGTTCTTCTCTACACTCTGCTGCACGAACAGCCGCCAGCCCTCCGGCGACAGGGCAAGGCCCTTGCGCACGATGGCGTAGGCGGGTTGGCCCGCAATGTCCTGGCCCTCCAGCTGGATGCGTCCGCGGCTTGCCGCCACGACCCCGGCCACGGCGTTGAGGGTGGTCGTCTTGCCGGCGCCATTGGAGCCCAGCAGCGCGACGACGCCGCCCTGCGGCACTTCCAGCGATACGTCGGCGACGCCGATCAGGTCGCCGTAGCGGACTTCCAGGTTCTCCACCTTCAGCAGCGGCATCGTCATGGTGCGGCACCGCTCAGCTTCTGGGCGTGACGCTTGCCCAAATAGGCCTCGATGACATGCGCGTTGCGCGTCACCTCCTGCGGCGTGCCGCGGGCGATCTCGCGTCCCTGATGGAACACGACCACGCGGTTCGCCAGCGAGACGATCACCTCCATGATATGCTCGACGATGACCAGCGTGATGCCCTGCTTGTGGATCCGGCGCACGAGGTCGATGGCGGTGCGAATCTCGGCGGGCGTGAGCCCCGCCATGGCTTCATCGAGCAGCAGCACCTTGGGCTCGGACGCCAGCGCCCGCGCGATCTCGAGCCGCTTGCGGCCGGGCGTGCCGAGGCTCCTGGCCGGCGCCTCCGCCACGTGCCCCAGGCCCACATACGCGATCACCTCGCGCGCCTTGTCGCGCGCGGCGCCGGCGGCGGGATAGCGCAGGAAGGCACCGATCATCACGTTGTCGAGCACCGACATGGACTCGAACGTCAGCGGCACCTGGAAAGTGCGCGCAATGCCGAGGCCCGCGCGCGCCTCCGGCGTGAGGGTCGTGACGTCCTTGCCCTCGAAGTGCACGCTGCCGGAGGTCGGGTAGAGATCGCCGGTCAGGCAGTTGAAGAACGTCGACTTGCCGGCGCCGTTCGGGCCGATCAATCCCAGCACCTCGCCCTGGTTGACCGCGATAGACGCATCGTCGACAGCCTTGAAGGAGCCGAACGCCTTCGTCACGTTGCGCGCATCAAGCAGCATGGCGCTGCTCGCTTTCCGTGGGCTTCTGGCGAGGCCCACGCCGGAACAGCGCCAGCAGACCGCTCGGCAGGAAGCGGGCGATGACGACGATGATGGCACCGTAGACCACGAAGGTCAGGCCCGCCCCCCTGCCGCCGAGGAGGCTGTTGGAAATCTCCTCCAGCGGCACCAGGATCAGCGCGCCGACCAGAGGGCCGAACAGCAGTCCGGCCCCGCCGAGGGCCGCCATGATGAGCATCTTGACGGAGATGAGGATGCCGAAGCCCGACTCCGGGTCGATGAAGCCGAACATCACCGCGTAGAGGGAGCCCGCCACCGCCGTCAGACCCGCGCTCAGCATGTAGGCATACAGCTTATGGCGCCCGGCGGCGACGCCCAGCGAGCGTGCAGCCCGTTCCGAGTCCTTGATCGCGCGCAGATAGAAGCCCATCCGGCTCTGCTCGATCCGCCAGGTCGTGAATAGCAGGGCCGCAAGCACGGCAAGAAACAGGTAGTAGTAGGGCATTGCCGAGGTGAAGGAGAGGTCGAGGACCGTGCGCGGGACGGCCGGGCCGGTGATGCCCTGGGCCCCGCCGACCCATTCCCAATTGGTGACGAGCACGCGGACCAGCTCGGCGACCGCGATGGTGGCCATGCTGAAGTAATGACCGGACAAGCGCAGCGTCGGAACGCCGATGACGGCGGCGATCAGCACCGCGACCGCCGCGCCGATCGGCGCTCCGGCGATGGGCGGCAGGCCGAAGTGCATGTAGCCGGCGATCGCCGCATAGGCTCCGGCGCCGAAGAACACGGCGTGCCCAACCGACACCTGCCCGGCATAGCCGCCGACGAGGTTCCAGGCGGACGCGCCGATGGCGGCCAGGAGGACGAGCGCTCCCAGACGTTGATACACCGGCGTGGCGGCCGTCAGGATCGGATAGGAGAGGGCGATGACGACAGCCAGACCGGGGAGGAGATAGCGCCGCATCATGCCTTGCCCATCAGGCCCTGCGGCCTTGTCCAGAGAACCAGAACGAACAAGGCATAGACGACCACGTCTTTGTAGACGGGTCCGATCAGATAGGCCGAAAGCGCCTCGAGCACGCCGATCAGCAGCCCCGCGACCAGCGCTCCCGGCACGCTGCCGAAGCCGCCAAAGGCCACCGTCACGAAGGCGATGATGGCGAGGGTTTCGCCCACCGTGGGCGAGGTGTAGAAGAACGTCGCGATCAGCGCTCCGGCGATCCCCGTCGAGCCGGCGGCGAGTCCCCAGGCGATGGCTTGCATGCGCTCGGGCCGGATACCCATGAGCTGGGCCGCGGTGGCGTCCTCGGAGACGGCGAGCATGCGGCTGCCGAGGGCGGTCCGCGTGAGCAGCAGGTGCAGGCCCAGCGTGACGAGCAGCCCGACCGTACCGGCCAGCAGGCGTGGCGCGTCGATGCGAATGGGGCCGAAGACGAACGGGGGGCCCAAAATGGTGTCGGGCAGGGTCTTGAAGTTGGCGCCGAAGTACCAGAACGCGGAGTAGCGCAGCAGCAGCGCCAAGCCGAAGGTGCTGAGAATCTGCGCCAGCATCGGCCCTTTCATGATGTGACGTACGAGCAGGAAGTAGCTGAGGATGCCGACCGTGGCGAGCGTCATCGCGGCAATGGGCACGGACGCGAGGGGTCCGCCGCCAAACGCGGTCCAGACGATGAAGGCCGTGTACATCGCCAGCATGACGAAGTCGCCATGCGCGAAGTTGATGACGTTCATCATGCCCCAGATCAGCGTCAAGCCCGAGGAGAAAAGGGCGTAGACCGCGCCGATCAGCAGGCCGCTGACAATGACTTGCAGGAGGATGGAGGACATCGATAGGACTTATGCGCTCGAGGCGCGGTCCGAGCTTCGGGTCTCGGGCCGCGCCCCGTGGTCTCGATTGCGGCTGGGGTCACCAGCCCTTGTAGGGCAGGATGATGTTGCCGGCCGCCTTGTCCTTGGGCCACACCGGCACGTACTTGCCGCCTCGCATCTGCGTGATGAGGCTGGATGCCAGGATGTTCTGGCCCTTCCCGTCGAACTTGACGCCGTTGTAGCCTGTGACGACCTGGCTGGCCTTAAGGTCGGTCGCCCTCAGGGCGGCCTGGATCTTGGCAGGCTCCGTCGAGCCCGCGCGGTTGATGGCATCCGCCATCACGAGCATGCCCTGCATGGCGCGCGCTGAGGCGTCGTCGAGGTCGACGTTGTTCTTCTTGCGGTAGAGCGCGTTGACGACGGCGCTGACCGAGCCCGGCTTGCCGGCGGCGAACGAGGAGCGGTTGACAAGGCCCTCCACCAGCGCGCCCGAGGTGCTGACGAAGGAGGGATCGTTGAAGCCGGCGTTGTCGGCGATCATGATCGACGGCTTCCAGTTCAGGTCCTTCATCGTCTTTGCATATAGGATCGCATCCGACGTGTAGGAGATGAAGATCAGAACGTCGGGGTTCTTCTCCTTCAGCTGCAGCACCTGCGGCTGGACGTCGGTGGTGTTGGCCGAATAGGGGATCACCTGCGTGACGTTGAGGCCGTCCTTAGCGAAGACCTCCTTTATCACGCTCGCAACCGAGTTGCCGTACTCGGTGTTCTCGTTGACGATGGCGATCGAGTTCGTCTTCTGCCCGGCCGCCTTCTGCTCCTTGAGGAAGCTGGAATAGGCGCGGGCGAAGTCGCCGGCCACCGGCGTGGTGCGGAAGAAGAACTTGAAGCCGCGCTCGGTCAGGTTGGCCGCAACCGATTCCGGGGTGATGAAGGGAATGCCGTGGCGCTCGGCCATGGCACTGGTGGTCACCGTGATACCCGACTGATAGGCGCCGATGAGTGCGACCACCTTCTCCTCGGTGATGAGCCGCAGCGCCTGGTTCTGGCCAGCCGCGGGCGTTCCCTGGTTGTCGGCGAAGATCACCTCGACCTTGGCGCCCTTGAGGCCCGGAAGGCCCTTGCCGGTAGCGAGCGGCACGTCTTTCAGGTCGGGGTTGCCGTTGTTGATCAGATCGACCGCGAGTTCGATGGCGGCCTTGGAGAAATTGCCGGCGCTGGCGGCGTTGCCGCTGAGCGGGTAGATCGCCCCGATCTTGACGGTTTGCTGTGCGGCGGCATTCCCGACGACCCCAAAAGCCAGCAGCGCTGCGCCCAACGCTGCCGACCTGATCGTGCCCTTGAGCATTTCGTATCCTCCAAAAACGTCCGCGCTATCCGCGTCCGGCGCAGGCTCGCCGGGCGCGATCGGGACCTCAGGGCAAACTATGACACGCGAGGAGCCGGCGGGTCCACATGCAATGGCAACGAAGCTGTTTTGCGCTTCGAATGGTGCATCACCGGCGATGGGCTGCTAGCGTCAGGACTGTGCGCCTGCGGCGCAAGACTCTAGGAGAGGTTGAAATGCGCGACTACCTGGCATGGCGCCTGGCATTTGGGGTGACCACGCCCTCGACAAACACAGTCGTGCAGCCCGAATACGACGACATGCGCCCGCCGGGCGTCACCAACCATCTCGCGCGCATGGTCATCCCCGACATGGCGATCCGCTCCAACGAGGACTTCGACGAGTCGATCCGGCTCATCGATGCGGCCCTCGAGGATGCCGTGGACCGGGTCATGGACTGCAAGCCCAACGCCTTCATCCTGGGCATCTCGGCGCTGTCGATCTGGGGCGGCAATCAGCAGTGGTGTGATGACCTGAAGCGGCGAGTACGGGCCGTCGCCGGCTTCGACATTCCCGTGGCGCTGGCGTCGGATGCGGTGGTGGAGGGCCTGAAGCGGCATGGGGTCAAGAAGAAGATCGCGGTCATGGAGCCCTACTATCCCTCGATCGAGCCCCGCATGCGCGGGGTGCTGGCGCCGCACGGCTACGAGATTGTCCGCTTCAATCACATGCGTGGGAAGAGTCCCGCATCCTACTCGGTGCTGACGGCCCGCGACATGATCGAGGCCATGAGGGCGATCGACGGACCGGATATCGAGGCCATCGTTCAGTTCGGCGCCAACCTGCCCATGGCGCGGCTGGCCGACGAGGCCGAGCGCTGGCTCGACAAGCCGGTCATCAGCGTGAACGTAGCCACCTATTGGCACGCCTGCCGCACGAACGGCATCGACGACAAGCTCTACGGCTTCACCCAGCTGTTCTCGCGCTTCTAGTGAAGCGGCGTCGACATGCGCAATCCGGCTCATACCGGTGCGTCCGGCATCCATCGAACGCGGCAAGAAGCGCGAGGAGGGGTGGACTTCGTCGACAAGCGCCGCAAAGGCGACGATAGCAATTGCTTGCGTCGTATCGCTAACGGTTGACGACCGGCTTTGCCACCGAGGCGCGAACGACCGGAATGTCGACGTCGGCCAGCGGCGCCATCACCTCCTTGCGCGCGAGCGCCGCGGCGATGTAGGGCGCCAGTTCCTCGGCTTTGCGCTTGTCGCGCTCGGCGGCCTTGGCCTTGAATTCCGGCAGTACGTCGCGCGCGAACAGCTCGAGCGAGGCGCAGATGTCGGCGTGGGCGTTGCGGCCGGCCTGCTGCAGCAGAATGATCTGATCGACGCCCGCGGCTTCGAAGGCGTGCACGTGGCTGCGGAAATCGACGGGCGTGCCGATGCCGGGCGAGGCCTGGAAGGCGCTGGCGAGCCCCTCGGTGTCCTGGTAGGTGGCGGCGATGGCACCGCTGCCGCGCTGTGTCTCGAACTCATCCCACAGACGCGAGCGGCCGGGCACCGTGTCGTTAGTGACCAGCGCGCTGATAGCGTAGCGGAAGAACTCGAAGCCGGCCTGGCCGCGGCGGACGGCTTCCTCGCGATCCTGATGGAGCGAGAAGGCCGACACCATGGCGATGTTGGCGTTGACGCTGTGACCGAGAGGGAGGCAGGCGTCGCTCTTGATGATGTCGTAGTAGGTGCGGCTCCAGGTGCGCGCCTCCGCCTCGTCGAGAAAGGAGAAGGCGAGCGCGCCAAGGCCGAGACTAGCGGCGATTCTGATCGTCTCGCGATTGGTGCAGGCCATCCACATCGGCGGATGCGGCTTCTGTGCGGGCTTGGGGATGACGTTGCGGCACGGCATCTTGAAGGAGCGGCCCTCGAAGCCCGGATAGGGCGTCATCACCATCATGTTGGCGATCTCGCCGGCGGCCTCGAGCGACATGGCACGCTTCTCTTTGGCCGGAATATTGAAGCCGCCAAGCTCGAGCCGGGTCGCGCCCTCGCCGATGCCGAACTCGGCGCGACCGTTCGAGACGAGGTCGAGCATGGCCACCGCCTCGGCGGTGCGCGCGGGATGGTTGTAGTTGGCGATCACCTGGCGGATGCCGTGCCCCAGGCGGATGCGCTTCGTGCGTGCGGCGGCGGCGGCGAGGAACACCTCGGATGCCGAGCAGTGCGAGTATTCCTCCAGGAAATGATGCTCGACGGCCCAGGCATAATCGATGCCGAGGCGGTCGGCGAGCTCCACCTGGGCCAGCGCATCCTGCACAAGCTGCCGCTCGTCGTCGGGAACCCACGGCTTGGGCAGCTGCAGCTCGTAGAAGATCCCGAATTTCATGTGCTGACACCAACAGTCGTGGGGTTGCCTCCCCTCCCCCTTGCGGGAAGGGGTCGGGGGTGGGGGTAGTGACACAGGGCCGATGCTTGCACGATCACCCCCTTAGCCCCTCCCCGTCATGTCGAAGACGGCTTCCAGCATCTGGGGGGGAATGGGTCGAGTCCGCATCACGGTCGTGCTCCATCGCCACCGGGTAGGCGCTCCTTATGCGGCGGACATGGAGACGTCGCCGACGCCCTCGAGCGAGAAATCGAGCCGCTCGCCCGGCGCGATGTCGACGGTAGGAACGACGCTGCCGGTGATCACGACCATGCCCGCCTTGAGCGGACGGCCGCGATCGGCGGCGAGGTTGGCGACCCAGGCGAGCGCTCCCATGGGATCGTCGGTCCTGCCGGACAGCTCCTGCTTGCCGTTGCGCATCTGGCGGCCCGTGATGCCGTTGAGGTCCGAGCCTGCGGGCGGCGCCTTGGCGGGGCCCAGCACGATGCCGCCGTTCCAGGCGTTATCGGCGATCAGCGAGAGAGCCTTGCAGGCCTTGTACTCGGCATTGCGATCCTCGATCAGCTCGAAGGCGGCCATGATCTCGGACACGGCCTCGCGCACGGCCTCGCGGGTGTAGGGCTTCGCGCCCTTCGGAAGGTCGCGGCCGAGCCGGACCGCCAGCTCGCACTCGATGCGCACGTTGATGAAGTCGGCCTTCTTGATCCTGGCCGGGGAACTATGGACGCGCGAGGCGAAGATCAAGCCGCCGCAGGGATGATCGATGCCCATCAGCTCCTGCATGACCTTGGTGGTGACAGCGATCTTGCGCCCGGCGACAGGACCAAGCCGAGGCTCCCACAGCGCGCACAGCGCCTCCTGGGCCGCATAGGCCTCATCGAAGGTCTTCGGCGCGATGGCGTCCGGCAAATTCTGGTAGCGGGCCCGGGTGCGATGGGCCTCGTCGAAGAAACGGGCGGACTCTGCGGCTGCAAACATTGTGGGCCCTCCCGGACGACCTTCGCTTGACCGATACCGCGGCCCGCCCGCGACTTGCACGTGGAAAGCTCCCCCCACGGCGCATGCCGGGCTGTCGCCGGTCCGCGTGTCGGCTATGATCGAAGCCGACTTTGCCGGCAAAAGCGCCGGCCGTCCAGCTTGGGAGGACGGGCATGTTCGAGACCACCATCGCCGGCAGCCTGCCGAAGCCCGCCTGGCTCGCCGAGCCGAACAAGCTGTGGGCGCCGTGGCACCTGGAGGGCGCCGCGCTCGAGCAGGCCAAGGGCGATGCCACCGTGCTCGCCATCAAAAGCCAGGAGGACGCTGGCATCGACATCGTCGGCGACGGCGAGCAGGCGCGCCAGCACTTCGTGCACGGCTTCCTCGAGCGCGTCGAGGGCATCGACTTTGCGCACAAGGTGGAGATGGGCATCCGCGCCGACCGCTACAAAGCGATGGTGCCGCAGGTGGTGGGACCGGTGCGCCTCAAAGGGCGCGTGCACGCCTTTGAAGCGCAGCTCGCCCGCGCGCGCACCAAACGGCGGCTGAAGTTCACGCTTCCGGGCCCGATGACGATCGCCGACACCATCGCGGACCGCCATTATGGGGACAAGGTGAAGATGGCGATGGCCTTCGCGGACCTGCTCAACGAGGAGGCACGTGCGCTGGAGAAGGACGGCGTGGATGTGATCCAGTTCGACGAGCCGGCGTTCAATGTCTTCATGGGCGAGGTGGCGGAGTGGGGCATCCCAGCGCTCGAGCGCGCCGCCGCCGGCCTCTCCTGCACCACGGCCGTGCATATCTGCTACGGCTACGGCATCAAGGCCAACATCGACTGGAAGGCGACGCTGGGAGGGGAGTGGCGCCAATACGAACAGATCTTCCCCGCGCTGGCCCGCAGCACGATCAAGCAGGTGTCGGTGGAGTGCCGGAACTCCAAGGTGCCGATGCGGCTGCTTGGGCTGCTGGCCGGCAAGGACATCCTGGTCGGGGCGATCGACGTGGCGAGCGATGAGGTGGAGACGGCGGAGGACGTGGTAGCCGTCGTCGCTGCGGCGCTTGAGCACGTACCCAAAGAGCGCATCCAGCTCTGCACCAACTGCGGCATGGCGCCCATGCGCCGCGACATTGCCTATGCCAAGCTCGCCGCCCTGGCGCAGGGTGCGGCGCTGGCACGCACACGCTATGCGTGAGCGGTCGCCGCGGCTCGCGACCAACCCCCGAAATTGTGCGTCCTGCACGTTGCCTGACACCCGATGCCCACTATATTGGGTCGGGGCAACAACGACGGTGCGACGGCGATGGTGCGAGCGGCTAGTGCGGTGATTCTATTGTTGCTTATGGCGACGGTGGCTGAGGCCCAGTCGCGACGCTCTTCCGACAAGAGCAGCGCCCAGGCGCGCACGTTCCGCGATTGCGCGGGATGCCCGGAGATGGTTGTAGTGCCTGCGGGCGAGTTCCTGATGGGCTCACCCGACAGCGAGCGCGGCCGCGGCAAGGACGAAGGGCCGCGGCGCATCGTGACGTTCGCGCAGCCCTTCGCGGTCGGCAAGTTCGAGGTCACGTTCGCCGAGTGGGACGCCTGCGCCGCCGACAGTGGCTGCAAGCACAAGCCGGAGGATCAGGGCTGGGGCCGCGGCAAGAAGCCCGTGATCAACGTGTCGTGGAGCGACGCCCAGGAATACGTCGCGTGGCTCGCCAAGAAGTCGGGCAAGCCCTATCGGCTCCTGACGGAAGCCGAATGGGAGTACGCGGCGCGCGGCGTGACGAAGGCGACCGACCCGCACACCGCCTTCTCGACCGGTCCGACCATCGGCTACAAACAAGCCAACTACGACGCCAACTTCGTCTACGGCAAGGGTCAGCAGGGCGTTTACCGTCAGAAGACGACGGACGTCGGCGCCTTCCGCCGAAACGCCTTCGGGCTTCACGACATGCACGGCAACGTCTGGGAGTGGGTCGAGGATTGCTACCGGGACAGCTACAGCGGTGCCCCGATGGACGGCTCTGCCGTCAAGGCGGCAACCTGCGATCTACGCATCCTGCGCGGGGGATCGTGGAACTACTACCCCCGCCTGCTCCGTTCCGCCTACCGCTATGCCTCAGCACCCGGCGTCCGCATGGAGAACGTCGGCTTCCGGGTTGCCAGGGCCATGTGAGCCCCTGTAACCAGAACCAAAGCTGCGCGCAGGCGTATCAATGAGTTGCTGCGGCAGGTATCAACGAGGTTGGGTGAATGAAAAGCAAACGCGCCCTGGAACGCGGCCTTCTCGCCGTTGCGATCGTGAGCCTCGCCACACTGCCCGGCACTTTCGGCATCCTGCCGGCCGCGGCGCAGGGCTGGTACGGAAGGGGGGACGGCTATTACGGCAGCCGCTATCCCTCTCGGAAGCGGGACAACTCCGCCGGGAAGCGAGATAGCTCCGGCCAGCCGCGGCAAACCCGGA
The DNA here is from genome assembly GCA_050248715.1 of Hyphomicrobiaceae bacterium. GTDB lineage: Bacteria > Pseudomonadota > Alphaproteobacteria > Rhizobiales > Hyphomicrobiaceae > AWTP1-13. The sequence continues at coordinate 30,086 of JBFWRV010000027.1, forward strand.
CCGGCGGAGCCCCGCTTCTGGCGGTCGTGGCCCTCAGCGAGCAGCGCGTCTCCATCTACAATGCCGAGGGACAGATGCTGCGCTCGCCGATCTCGAGCGGATCGACCGGATATGAGACTCCCGCCGGCATCTTCAGCGTCGTGCAGAAGAAGGAGGAACACCGCTCCAACATCTACGAGGACGGCAATATGCCGTTCATGCAGCGCATCACCTGGACGGGAATCGCACTGCACGCGGGCGCCCTGCCCGGACATCCCGCCTCGCATGGCTGCGTGCGCCTGCCACACGCGTTCGCCCAGCAACTATTCGGCCTGACCGACATCGGCCTGCGCGTGGTCGTCGTGCGCGACGACATCACTCCGGCAGAGATCAAGCATCCCCTGCTCTTCCAGCCTGGCCGGCGCGGACAAACGGCGCTGGCACCTTCGGGCGGCGGCCCCGTTCGGCTCGCCTCGCGCGATCATTCTGCCGCACCGGGCTCGGCGCGGCAGATCGAGGTGCTGAAGGCCGAGTCGGACGCCAAGTCGGCCGAGGCCGACGCAGCGACCAAGCGGGCCGCGGAGATCAGGCGTGCGGCACAGCGCAAGGCGGCGGAGGCTGCTCCGGCGGCGCGGCAGTTGAAGGCTGCAGAGGCCAATCTGGCCCGGGCGGAAACTGCCCTGCAGGCCGCCGAGCGCAGCGTCGAGACTGCAGCAGGCACGCCCGACAAGCCGGAGAACCTGCAGCGCGCGGAGGAGGCAAAGGCCAAGACGGCGGCGAAAGTCTCGGAAGCTCGGGCCCAGTTCGAGGCGGCCAAGACGCTGGCGCACGCCAAGGGCGACGAGGCCGCGCGCGCGGAGGTTGAGGTCGCGGCCGCCGACGAGGCACGAGAGATCGCGGCCGAGGCCGCCAGCGAGGCCTCGCTCAGGACCTCGCCGGTGTCGGTCTTCATTAGCCGGAAGACGCAGCGACTTTACGTCCGAAAGGCCTATCAGCCTGTGTACGAGGGCCCGGTCGCAATCCGCGACGCCGACAAGCCTCTCGGAAGCTTCGTGTTCACGGCGCTCAATTATCCTGACGGCGGCCCGGAAGTGCGCTGGAACGTCGTCTCCATGTACAAGGCCGGGCATGAGACGGTGCCGGCCGCGCCGGCGAAGGAGTCGCGCCGCAAAGGCGAGCCGCGGACCGCGGCCGAAGGTGCGACCGCGGACGTCGCCAGCGCCAAGGCAGCCCTGGACCGCATCACGATTCCCCCCGAAGCCCTCGAGCGCATCCAGGATGTCGTGCTGCCGGGCGCCTCCCTGATCGTCTCGGACGAGGGCCCGAGCATCGAGACGGGCAAGGACACAGATTTCATCGTCGTCATGAGCGGCGAGCCGCAGGGCGCGCTCAAGCAGCGCAAGCGCGAGCCGCGCCTGCGTGACGATGATTTCTGGGGCGGCGGAGGCGGCGGCTTCAGGTTCTTCTGGGACTGAGCCCGGCCGGGGACCGCCCTCTTCTGGCCAGGCCGTCAGCCCGAGAACCGGGACCAAGGCGCCGATGCGAGCGATTGAGGTTGGCCCAGGCGGATTCGTCCACGCGAAATCCCGGCGTGACCGTCCACGACGCTGATCGGCACTAGCCCGGCGCCGGCTCCGGGCGATATAGAAGGCACGTCACGCGGGCGTGGCGAAACCGGTAGACGCAACGGACTTGAAGGAATTGCGAGTGCTCTCGCGGGAAACCCGGGATGCAGAACTGCCCAAACTCGGGGAAACCTTTCATCTGGCAATCCCGAGCCAAGCCTTGGACGGGTCCGAGCGCCTGCGCGCAAAGCCCGACGAGGAAGGTGTAGAGACTAGACGGGCAGCACCTAAACTCCGCCCCGGAGCACGGTGAAGGGATAGTCCAGACCACGAACTCGCTTACCCCCGGGCAGCGAGGCGGCGAAAGCCGTAGCTGGTACGAAAATCCGTAGGGCAGCAATGCCTGTGGGGGTTCGAGTCCCCCCGCCCGCACCATTTCCTTTGCAAGCGTCGTGTGCCCTGCAGCACGGCCGCCCACCCGTCTCTTCACAATGCGCCCACGTCGGGGAACAAACACCGGGCCCCGCGTGTTGCAGGCGGTACCGCGTCATGGTGCAGGGCAGCATTCCTCATCGCCTGGGGAAAATCCGAGCTGGCGGCAGTCCGCCGCATCCTGGCGCGCCGTCAGCCGTGCTGGGCTAGCTCCGACGGAAGGGGCTCGCCCCCACTCTCAGGGGCGACGGCAAGGGGAAACACCGAAGGGGACGGGCAGGGGGTCATGGGCAATCGTCGCATCGTCATCGTCGAGGATGACGTTTTCATCCGTCTCGATCTGTCCACACACCTGCGCGAGGCGGGCCACGACGTGGTCGGCACAGCGGCTTCGGCGGCGGAGGCCGTGCGCGTAACCGAGCGCGAGCGCCCAGACCTCGTGCTGATGGACGTTCGCCTGGTCGGCGAGCGCGACGGCATCGATGCAGCCACCGAGATCTGGCGCCGCTTCTCGATACGCTCGCTGCTCGTGTCAGCCAACCTCGATACGGCGGCGCGCGTCAAGGCCGCCGCAGCCAACCCGGTCGGGTTTCTGGAGAAGCCCTACACACCCACCAAGCTCATCGCCGCAGTGAGCGCCATCGGCCGCGCGTAGGCGCCGGACTGCCTATCTCGGCGCCTTCATGCGCTTGGCCTCGCTCGCAGCGCCGGCGGCTTGGCCCTCGGCAGACGGCAGCAGCGTGCGCAACGCGAACGCGTAGGCGCGGGCGTAGTCCTCCAGCGCATCGAAGCGGCCGGAGCCTCCGCCGTGTCCGCCCTGCATCTTCATGTAGAGGATGACAGGATTGTTGTCCGTCTTCAGCCGGCGCAGACGGGCCGCCCACTTGGCCGCCTCCCAGTAGGGCACGCGCGCATCGTTGAGGCTCTGGAAGATGAGCGTCGGCGGGTAGGCCTGCGCACGCACGTTATCGTAGGGCGAATAGCTCCGGATGTTGAGGAAGTCTGTCAGGCTGCCACCGGGATTGCCAAATTCCGAAAAGCTCGACTCGGTGAGCGGCAGGGTGCGGTCCAACATCGTGTTCAGCGGATCGACAAACGGGACCTCCGCATAGATGGCGCCGAAGAGATCGGGCCGCATGTTGGCAACGGCACCCACCAGCAAACCGCCCGCCGAAGCTCCCGAGGCAGCGATGCGGCCAGGGCGCGTGAAGCCCATGTGGACGAGATGCTCGGCCACGGCAATGAAGTCGGTGAACGTGTTGGTCTTGTTGGCGAGCCGCCCGCCCTCGTGCCAAGCGTCACCTTTCTCGCCGCCCCCGCGCACGTGGGCGATCGCGTACACGAAGCCGCGGTCGACGAGCGACAGCCGCTCGGTGCCGAAGTCGGGAGACTCGGTGTCGCCGTAGGCGCCGTAGCCGTAGAGCCAGAGCGGCGCCGTGCCATCGAGCTTGGTGTCTGTGCGGTAGAGGACGGTGACGGGAACCTGCGTTCCATCCTGGGTCGGCGCCAGGAGGCGGCGGGTGACGTAGAGGGAGGGATCATATCCGCTCGGAATCTCTTCCTCCTTGCGCAGGCTGCGCTCGCGGGTCTCCATGTCATAGTCGAAGACCTGCTTGGGCTGGGCCATCGACTGGTAGGTGAAGCGCAGCGTGGTCGTATCCTGCTCGAGGCCTGCGAGGAGCTCCACGCTGCCCGGCGCCTCGCCGAATTCGATCGCATGCTCCTGTCCGTCGGACCAGCGGCGCACCATGATGCGCTGGATGCCCTTCTCGCGGTCACGCTCGAGCCAGGCCAGGTGCTTGCGGAAGGCGACCATGTCCTCGATGACGCGCCCGGCGCGATGGGACACGATCTCCTGCATCGGCGCGCCAGCCGCTGCCGTCGCGGACTTCTCCGCAATCTTCCAGTCCTTGGCATTGTCCGCGTTGGTCAGGAGAATGATGCGGTCGCCCACGTTCGTCGCCCAGCTCTTCTCTCCGCGCTTTCGCTTGAGGACGAGGTGCGGCTTGCTCGTGGGGTCGGACATGCGAACAAGGCGGATATCCGCCGTGGAGAAATCCCCCGCCTCGATCACGAGGAACTGATCGGACAGGGTCACCCGCAAGGAGACGCCGAAGCCCTCCTCCTGCTCCTCGAAGACGAGCGCATCCTCATCGACCGGCGTGCCGAGCCGGTGGCGGAAGACCTTCTGTCCCCACTTCTCCGGGTCACGGCCGACGTAGAACAGCCATTTGCCGTCCTGCGACCACACGACCGAGCCGCGCACTTCCGCAACCTTGTCGGGCAGGTCGCGCCCGGTCGCCAGATCGCGGACGTGGAGCACGTGACGCTCCGAGCCATCCGCGTCCACAGCGTAGGCGAGAAGCTTCTGATCCGGACTGACGGCGACCACCTGCACCGAGAAGGCGGTGCGGCCGCGCGCCAGCACGTTCTCGTCGAGCAGGATCTGCTCCTCTCCGCCGCCGCGCGGACGCCGGCAGTGCAGCTTGCGCTGCGCACCCGGCACGTAGCGTGTGTAATACTCCCACTCTCCCCAGGGCTGCTCGACCGATGCATCGCGCGGGCTCATGCGTCCACGCATCTCGCTGACCAGCTGGCGTTCGAGCGGGCGGTTCAGCGCGAGCATGCGGCGCGCGTAGCGGCTCTCCGCCTCCAGGTGCGCGCGAATGGCGCTCTCCAAAAGCTCCGGCCGCTCCAGAACCTCCTCGGGTCGGGCGGTCCTCAGCCAGCCGTACTCGTCCGTGCGGATGATGCCGTGGTTGACGACCGTCGTGGGCCGTCGCTCGGCCATGGGCGGGCCGCCCTGCACCTCCGCGGCGGCATGGTGCAAGGGAGCCGCCAGGGCGAGCGCAAGCAGCGCCCGCCAGAGTTTGCTGCCGCATACGCGCATAGGGTCACCCATTGGAATTCGGCGCTTCCCCCAGAAGACAATGCCGAAAACCTGCAGGTGTCGGTGGCAATTTCGCGGCACTGCGACAGCGAAGCGCACGAAATGGTTTCCGGATCGCGGGAGAGAGCTCCGCTTCGTGCCGTCATGGGGCAGGAAATGAGGCTTAATTGTAGCCGAAGACCTGGATGATCGCGGGTCCGAGGATGACCACGAACAGAACGGGCAGGAAGAACACGATCATGGGGACCGTGAGCTTGGGCGGAAGGGCGGCCGCCTTCTTCTCGGCCTCCGACATGCGCATGTCGCGGTTCTCGCGCGCCATGACGCGCAGGGCCTGGCCCACCGGCGTGCCGTAGCGCTCGGCCTGAATCAGCGCGGTCGCCACGGCCTTGATGCCGGCGATGCCCGTGCGCTTACCCAGATTCTCGTAGGCCTGGCGGCGGTCCTGCAGATAGGAGAGCTCCGCCGTGGTGAGCGAAAGCTCCTCGGCGAGTTCGAGCGACTGCGCGCCGACCTCGCCCGACACCTTCTGGAACGCGGCCTCCGTCGACATGCCCGACTGCACGCAGATCAGCAGCATGTCGAGGGCGTCGGGAAAGGCGTTCTTTATCGAGGTCTGGCGCCGCTGCACCAGGTTGTTCACGAAAACGTTAGGAACGTAGAAGCCGAGGTAGCCGGCGCCGACGGCGAGGCCGATCTTGACCAGCGCCGGGTACTCCAGGTCGAAGATCACGAACAGATAGAGCAGCGTGATGGCGGCGATGATCACCGGCATGGCAACGCGGAAGAACATGTAGGTGACGAGCGGCGCCTGTCCGCGCAAGCCCGCCATCTTCAGCTTGTCGCGCACCTCCTCGGTCTCGAAGACGCTGCGCAGGTTCAGCTTGTCGACGATCTCCTGCATGAAGCCCTTGGGCGTCGTGCGCAGACGTCCCTGGGCGTCCTTCTTGTTGAGATCGGCAAGGCGGGCCGCGCGCATCTTGTCGCGCTCGAGGGCCATGACCTGCATGCGGGTGGCCAGCCGGTCGCGCGAGAGCACCGGCATCAACACCGTGAGCGTGGTGGCGAACGCCGCGATCGCCGCCAGCAGAGTCACCACGATCTGCGGCGTCAGCAGCGACGTGATCTGGTCGATCATGACCCTTCGTGCTCCTCAACCCTAGGTGCCATGGCGCCGCTGGAGGGCTGCGCAGCGGCGCTCGGCCTCAGTACTTGAAGTTGATCATCTTGCGCATCACGAGCACCCCGCAGGTCATCCAGACGCCGGCGCCGGCCAGCAGCATCTGGCCGAACTGCGTCGTCCACAGCAGCATGATGTAGGAGGGCGTCGTGATGTAGACGAGGATCATGACGATGAACGGCAGGGCGCCGAGCACGGCCGCGGAGGCCTTGGCCTCCGCCGAGAGCGCCTTCACCTTGGCCTGCAGGCGCTTGCGGTCGCGCAAAACGCCCGAGAGATTGCCCAGCGCCTCGGAAAGGTTGCCGCCGGCCTGCTGCTGGATGGCGATGACGATGGCGAAGAAGCGAACCTCCGGGATCGGCATGCGCGTCATCATGCGCTCGAAGGCCTCCGACAGCGGCACACCCACGCGCTGCTGCTCGACGAGCTCGCTGAACTCCCCCGAAACCGGTTGCGGCGACTCGCGCGCGATGATGCCCAGGCACTCCGGCAGCGGCAGGCCCGATTTCACGCCGCGCACGATGATGTCGATGGCGTTGGCAAACTCGTCGACGAACTTCGTCTGGCGACGCTTGGTCAGACGGGCCACGATCCAGCGCGGCAGCCCGAGCGTGCCGACGAACATCGCCAGCAGGGGCACGACGAGCGGGACGCTGGGGGCGGAGAGCCACACGGCGGCGCCGACGAGGAAGCCGCAGCCGAGGCTCGCCGTCCAGAACGAGCGGGGCGACATGTCGAGCCCGGCGCGCTGCAAGCGCAGGCGCACCGTCGCCTTCTCCCGCGCCTTCTCGCGCTGCTCCAGCTCCTGAAGCGTTTCGGCCACCTGGCGCCGGCGGTTCTGGGCGGCATCGGCCTGCGTCTTGGCGGCGATGCGCTTGGTGCGGTTCTCCGTGACGTTCTGGATGCGCTTATCAGTGTGCCGCTCCCCCGAGAAGTAGGGGTTCACCAGCAGGAACACGATGGCGCCGATCGACAGCGCCGCCATCAGCAGCAGGCCGCCGAGCAAGAGATCGTTGCTATCCACGGGCGTCTCCCATGGGGCCGCCGCTCCTGTCGTGCACCTCGGCGGCCGCCAGAGCCGACGCCAGCCGCGGCGTCTCCCCGTAGTACTCGGCGCGCTCCCAGAAGCGCGGACGCGCGATCCCGGTCGAGCGGTGGCGGCCGATGATCTTGCCCTGGGCGTCCTCGCCCGTGATCTCGAAGATGATCAGGTTCTGCAGGGTCACCACGTCGCCTTCCATGCCCACCACCTCGGTGATGTGCGTGATCTTGCGCGAGCCGTCGCGCAGTCGCGAGGCCTGGACGATGACGTCGATGGAGCCGGTGATCATCTCGCGGATGGTTTTGACGGGGAGCGCGTACCCGCCCATCATGATCATGGACTCCAGGCGGCTGATGGCCTCGCGGGGCGAGTTGGCATGCAGCGTCCCCATCGAGCCGTCGTGGCCCGTGTTCATGGCCTGCAGGAGGTCGAACGCCTCGGGTCCGCGCACCTCGCCGACGATGATGCGCTCGGGCCGCATGCGCAGGCAGTTCTTGACCAGGTCGCGCATGGTGATCTCGCCTTCGCCCTCGAGGTTGGGCGGCCGCGTCTCCAGGCGCACGACGTGGGGCTGCTGCAGCTGCAGCTCGGCGGAGTCCTCGCAGGTGATGATGCGCTCGTCGTGATCTATGGAGCCGGTAAGGCAGTTGAGCAGCGTGGTCTTGCCGGAACCCGTGCCGCCGGAGATCAGCACGTTGCAGCGCACCCGGCCGATGATCTCGAGCAGCGTCTTGGCCTCGGCCGAGATCGATTTGTACTTGAGCAGCTGATCGAGCTTCAGCCGGTCCTTCTTGAACTTGCGGATGGTGAGAGCCGGCCCGTCGATCGCCAGCGGCGGGGCGATGACGTTGACACGGCTGCCGTCGGGAAGGCGGGCGTCGCAGATCGGGCTCGATTCATCGACGCGGCGGCCGACCTGGCTGACGATGCGCTGGCAGATGTTCATGAGCTGCGCATTGTCGGCAAAGCGCATGGACGTCTTCTGCACCTTGCCGGCGACTTCGATGTAGGTGGTCGCCGCGCCGTTGACCATGATGTCCGCAATGTCGTCGCGGGCGAGCAGCGGCTCAAGCGGCCCGTAGCCCAGCACGTCGTTGCAGATGTCCTCGAGCAGCTCCTCCTGCTCGGCGATCGACATCACGACGTTCTTGATCTGGATGATCTCGCTGACGATGTCGCGAATCTCCTCGCGCGCAGCCGCCGCCTCGAGCTTGGCGAGCTGCGTGAGGTCGATGGTGTCGATCAGCGCGTTGAAGACCGTCGTCTTGACGTCGTAGTACTCCTCCGAGTGCCGCCGTTCCGGCGCGGCCGCAGGCTCAAGTCGAGCCGGCGCACGCGCTTCGGCCATGGCGGGCCTGGTCTCGGTCGCCTTGGCGACGGCAGAGGCTTGTTCCTGTGCAGGCAGCGCACGAACATTGGCCGCCGGATCCTGGGTACGCCTGCCGAACATGGGGCTTCAGCTCCTTAGCGCTTGAGCTTGAATCTCTCGAGCAGCGGAGCTAGCGGCGAAGACTTCTTCTCGTCCTTCTGCTCCTTGCGATGCGTGAGCGCCAACGCCAGCTCGCGGAACTGCTGGGCGGCCTTGGCCTTTGGGGAAAACTCCTCGATCATCTGCCCGTTGTTGGCGGCGAGGCCGAAGGTCTCGGCGTCGAACTCGATCACCTGCGAGGGCATGATGTCGAGGGCGACGGCGAACTCCTTGGCGGAGATCTCCGGTCGCTTGGGGGCCTTGGCCATGTTGATGATGAGATGGGCCGGACCGTCGTTGGTCCGGTTCTGCCGCATCAGGTCCATGAGGTTCTTGGCATTGCGCAGGTTGGCGAGATCAGGCACCGCGGTGACGACGATCTCGTCGGCCTGGAACAGCACGCGCTTCACCCAGGGCGTCCAGGTGTGGGGCAGGTCGACGGCCACGTAGGGCATGTTCTGGCGCACCACCTCGAGCACGAGGTCGCAGGCATCGGGCGAAATGTCGTAGTCGCGGTCGAGCACGACGGGCGCGGCAAAGATGCTCAGGTGCTCCGAGCACTTCGTCAGCAGGCGGTCGAGCAGCACCTCGTCGAGGCGCTCCGGGCTCTGCAGAGCCTCGGCGATGCCCTGTACGGGGTCCTGGTTGAAATCGAGGCCGGTGGTGCCGAACGCCAGGTCGAGATCGGCGACGACCACGTTCGTCTTCAGGATCTCCGACATCGCCCAGGCGCTGTTGTGGCACACTGTGCTGGAGCCGACGCCGCCCTTGGCGCCGATGAAGGCGACGACGTTGCCGACCGGGTCTGTGTCAGGATTGTTGTAAAGATTGGACAGACACTCGATCAGCTGCAGGGGCGTGACCGGCGCGATCAGGTACTCGCTCACGCCGCGGCGCAGCAACTCGCGGTAGAGCGCCACGTCGTTGGCGCGGCCGATGACGAGCACCTTGGTGCCGGCGTCACAGCAATGGGCCAGCCGGTCAAGCTCGGCCAGCATCTGCTGGCGCTGCAGGTTGGACTCCACGATGATCAAGTTGGGCGTGGGGCTCTCCTGATAGTGCGTCACAGCGGCCGTGGCCCCGCCCATGTGCACGCTGACGTGCGCCTTGGCGAGCCGCCGGTCGCCGGTCGCCGCCTGCAGCGCCTCCGCCGTGGGAGGCTCCTCGCAAAACGCCTGAATCGAGATGCGCGGGATCGGCCTCGCCTTGACGTGAGCGGGAACCTCCTCCGCCGACGCCGGCTCGCGGCCTGCAGCGCTATCCTCGGCGATGGAAAAAGCCTGCTTGCTCATCATTCACCTCGGCTAGTTGCCGCGCACGCTGATGCGCTCGTCGGGGGTTCGATCGGAGCTGGTCGGCCTGCCTTGGCGGTAGCGGTCCAAGACCACGGAGCGGCGCTCCTGGTCAGCCGGATCCATGGTGCGGGGGCCGAGCAGGTCGGCGGGATTGGAGACCTGGGCGGCGAAATTGCGCTGCGTGGCGCAGCCGAAATTGGGATGCGGCAGGTTGCGGTAGTCTTCGGCCAGGTTCGTGGTCCAGCGCCCGCACTCCGGCGCCTCGGCGACGTAGCGCAGGTAGGAGAGGCGGATCGGGGCGCTGGCATCGCGGCGCTCCTGGTAGGGCTCTATGGCGATGTTGCTCTCGGGGAAGCCGAACTCGCCGATCATCTGGCGCACGTCGCTCACCGCGCGAACCGCGGCGCTCTCGTTGGGCGACCCCGTGGGCACGAAGATCACAAGCTTGCTGTTGCCGGCATCGGAGGCGCGGTAGCGCTCGAGGAACTTGGCGACCTGCTCCTTCTGTGGCCCCGTGAGGCCGCTGGAGCCGCGCGGAATGCGCGTCGTCATGGTCGCGGGCTGCTCCGACACCATGATCGGGTGCCGCTGGGCAGGATCGATCAGCGTCCAGCCGGCGACGTAGGCTCCAGGCTCGCCCGTGGTCTTGCAGCCGGCGACCACCAGCGCCAGGAGCGACAGGGTCAGCAGGCGCACAGCGGCCGGTCCAGCGCCGGCAGCGGTACGGAGAGCGATCGAAGATCTCATGGCTTCCTCCTTTGTCCCGGCTACTCGACGATGAACCCGAAGTCGCCCTTCAGTCCGCCGGGCGGTGGCTCAGCGCCCCTTCCGTAGATCCGGTTGAGGTGGCCCAGGAAATTGGCTTTGAGATCGGAGGCGGGCGCCAGGCCGTCGTCGGGCCGCGCCAGCTTCTGGCGCGCAGTCGGGCGCACCGTGTAGGGCGTGACGATCACGACCAGCTCGGTCTCCTGCTTGATGAAGTCGCGGCTACGGAACAGGGTGCCGATCATCGGCACATCCTTGAGGCCGGGGAAGCCGTCGATGTTCTGGCGAGTCGCGTCGGAGATCAGGCCGGCCAGCGCCAGCGAGCCGCCGGAGGGCAGCTCGACGGTCGAATGCGCCCGCCGCGTCTTCAGCGCGGGAATGCTGATGCTCGACAGAACGACCGCGCCCTCGGTGGTCAGCTCGCTCACCTCGCTGGCGATCTTCATGCTGATGCGGCCTTCGGACAGCACGACGGGGGTGAAGGCGAGCCCGACGCCGAACTGCTTGAACGTGACGGACAGCTTGCCGTCGCTGTCGACCACGGGAATGGGGAACTCGCCGCCAGCGAGGAAGTTGGCGGTCTCGCCCGACACGGCGGTGAGGTTGGGCTCGGCCAGTGTGCGCAACAGGCCGTCGCGCTCGAGCGCGCGCAACGCGGTCGCCAGCGCGGTATTGGCACCGCGGAAAGTGTTGGTGACGCCCGAGTTGCCGAACGCTGTCGTGCCGGGCGGGCCCGGGTTGTAGTTGCAGAGCACACCCGCGGTGGCGCAGGTGAGGCCCGTGGTGGGATCGAACGCCTGGGTGCCGATGCCGGGCAGCGGAAGCTTGCCGAGACCTGCGGCTGCGGTCAGGGGCAGCGCATTGTCTGTCAGCAGCGACGTGGCGAAGTTGCCAGACGTGATGGTGGCGCCGAGATTGATGCCGAACTGCTTGAGGATGGAGCGCTGCACCTCGGCCACTGTGACCTTGAGCATCACCTGCTCCTCGCCCTCGACGACGAGCAGGTTGATCACGAGCTTTGTGTCGCTGCCGCAGGCAGCCGCCTGGTCCTGTGTCTTGGCCTCGTACTGGCCCCGCGATTGGTGTGCGTTCTGATTGACGACCGTGTTGGTGGAGTTGTTGCCGCCGGCCGCCGTCGGGGTGCCGACGCTCTTGTTGGCCGCGACGAACTGACAGGCGATGTCGCTCGCGCGCTTGCCGTCGAGGGTCGTGCGCACCGTGCCGCTCAGCACAACCGCCTTGCCGGCCATCTCGGCCTGGATGTTGGAGCCGGGCACGAAGCGGTGCAGGATGTCGCCGAGCCCCTTGAGGTCGGCCCCGACGTTGATTTCCATCAGCAGGATCTGCTGACCGCGGGTGTCGAAGAAGAAGGCGTTGGTCTGGCCTTCGCCCTTGGCGATGAGGAACACCCGGTTGGAGGCCTGCACGACGGCATCGACCTTGTCGGGTGCCGAGACGACGATGTCCTTCAGCTCGAAGGGAAACTGAACCAGGATCGACTTGCCGACTCCGAGGCTCACGCGCCGAACGAGGGGATAGTTGGCATTGGCGGGAATGCGCAGCAGCGATTCCTGCAGGGCGATGTCATCGGCGGGAGACGAAGCACGTCCCTGCGCGCGCGCACCTGGAGAAGACGCCCAAATCCCCATGGCGGCCAGCAGCAAAGCGCCGGCCATCCGCCCTATTCTCATTCGCATGGTTTGCCAACCTCTTGCCGGCACCGATGTTCGTGCACGCAACTCAGTCAACGCCATACGCCCGCTGCTTCACCCCGTACCTGATTACCTTGATTGCCGTGTCACGCTTGTCCGGAGCTGACATCGGCTGATCTTTGGTGCCGAAATCGGCGATGCTACGCAGCGAAAGGGAGATTTCCCCTTGGGAGTTCGCTGCTGCCAGTTCTTCGGCCTGCAGAGGCGTCAGCTCCAACGTGGCCGTGTTGCCTTCTGCGAGCTTCTTGCCGTCCTTGGCCTCGATCTGCTGGCCGATGGCGAGCACGCGGATGTTGCGAAAAAGCGTCGTCGCGTTCACCTGGTCGATGCTGTTGCGCCGGCTGCGCACGGTCAGGATGACGTCGACGTGGTCGTTGGGCAGGATCAGCCGGCCGACGCTGGTCTCCTCCTTGATGCGCGTGGAGATGGCGCGCATGCCTTGCGGCAGGATGGCGGCCAGCACGCCCCCATCGCCGGGCTTGACCAGCTTCATCGCAGTCACCGGCTCGCCAGGCAGCATCGGCGCCCGCGCCACAGAGTCCTTGAGCTCCTCTATGGCGTTCGGGCGGCTGCTTCTCTGTATGTAGCTCTTCATCACTGCGTTCTGCGGCCAGTCGATCCAGCGGAAGCTCTCCGGCCCCGTGATCTGACCGAGGTTGATTTCGCTCTTGGTGACAAGGACTTGGGTGGTGTTGGTCGTTACCTCCTCCCTGACCACCCGCTCGGCGGGCTTGTTGACGAGGCTCATCACGCCGAAGAACGCTCCCAGGCCACACACGCCAGCGATGGCCACGCCCAGCAGTTGTCCGCGTTTCATCGGTCCATGGTCCTCGTTCCGCGCAGGGCAAATCGATCCCCGACCCGCCGTCGACTTTGCTGCACAATTGTCAATGGGGAGTTAACCGAGGCCGCAAAGCGATACGACAGCCGTTAGCGGTGCCGGTTCGCTCAGGACGTAGGGCGGGGTGGGCGAGACACGTCGGTGAGGCAGGTTAGTGAGCCAGGCCGGTGAACCACACCGTGGAGGGGAAGACGAGCAGGGCGCCGGCCGCCAGTGCCAAGCCATAAGGGATCCCCGCGTCGCGCCGATGCAGTCGCAGCGCCCAGGCCTCGCCCAGCAGCGCGCGCGGCAGAGGGACGGCGCGGGCCGAGTTGAAGGCCATGGCGATGAAACCGCCGGCCATAGCGACATACAGCATGTACAGCAGCAAGTTCTCGGGGCCGATCCAGAGGGCGCTCGCCGCCATCAATTTGGCGTCGCCGCCGCCGAACCAACCCGGGATGAACAGCAGCAATCCGACGAGCAGCATGAGCACACCCGCCGCGATGTGGTCGAGGACCCCGGAGACCCCGAGCCCAGCCACGGCGGCCATCGGAAAAAACGCCAGCACCATCAGGCCGGAGATGCGGTTGGGGATGCGCAAGGTAAGCAGGTCCATGGCCGCCGCGAAGGCGACGGCGCCCGGCAACACCGTGAGAACTGCCAACTCGAGCATCACGCACCATCCCAAAAGGCCGGTCAGCGGCTGCAGCAACTATAGAGAGGCCCACTTAATTGCCGGTTAAGCGGCCAGATCGACGCATTGGTGCCGCGGAGCTGGCCCGGCCGCCGATTGACGCGGACATGCGCAGGGCTGAACGGGCACGCGCATTTGCACTTCCTTCATGATTTCGACGGACAACTTGGTTCGGATTTTGTTTTCAGCAAACGAGGATTGGCGCCATGCCGTTCGCCTTCGTTCTGCAGAGCCGCCTGGGCAAGGCCCTGGCGACGACGATGATCGCTGGCGCCGCGTCGCTCGCCGCGATGGCGGCCCAGGCCGCCGACGACCTGATCGTGAAGTACGACCAGTCGCAACTCCTGCGCCTGCCGCGCCCCGCCTCCGAGATCATCATCGGCAACCCGGCTATCGCCGACATCTCCGTGCAGTCGGGCAACCTGCTCGTGATCACGGGCAAGTCGTTCGGCATCACCAACGTCATCGCACTCGATGCGAGCCGCAACGTAATCCAGGACCAGCGTGTGCTTGTGAAACGCGACGAGGGCAAGGTGGTCAACCTGCACCGTGGGACCGACCGCCAGTCCTACAACTGCACGCCACAGTGCAATCCCTCGATCGTCATCGGCGACGAGCAGAAGTACTTCGAGGCTATCCGCAGCGCCTCGCAAAGCAAGATCACCTTCTCCGAGCGTTCATCGGACGCCCAGCAGGCGGGCAATCAGTAGGAAGAGCGGTGCTGGCGCGCAGACCGGCTCTTTTCGGGCCCGCGCCGGCTGGGCATGCAAATTTTTACCTAATTTCACGGGAAGAGGCGCGGCTTTACGCGCCGTTCAGCACTCGACTTGCATAGTGCCGCCTACCCGCCATCAGCGCGTAAGGGACAGCGGTACAGATGGTGTCGAAGATTGCACATCTTGCCAGCCGGATGCGGCTGTGGGGCCGCGACGACCGGGGCACAACCGCGATCGAGTTCGCGATCGTCGCCACGCCGTTCCTGATGCTGCTGCTCGGCATCATTTCGGTGTCTCTCTACTACTTCACCAACTTCAGCCTGGAGAATGCGGCCTGGCAGGCCTCGCGCGCCATCCGCACCGGCCAGGTGCAGCAGTCGATGGGTGCCTACGCCGGCAAGGTCACGACCGACGACCGCAAGAAAGCTTTCAAGAAGGAGTTGTGCAAGAAGGCGCCGACGTTCCTCGACTGCGAGAACAAAGCCATCGTCATCGTGCAGAGCAATGCGAGCTTCGGCGGCATCTCGCAACCGAGTTGCGCCACCAACGGCGTGATGGTCAACGAGCAGACCACACCGTTCGAGACGGGCGAGGCGAGCGCGGTGGTGCTCATCACGGTCTGCTATCCGTGGGCGGCCGGCGGCAAGCTGCCGTTCTTCAAGATGGGCAACCTGCAGGACGGCGCCCTGCTGATGCAGACATCGGTAGCGCTCCGCACCGAGCCCTACAAATGACAGTGAAGGCCACAGCCCAGCGCCAGGATAAACAGAGAGCCACTATGAACTCCACTGCGGCACTCCGCCTTCGAGCCCGCATCCACGCGTTGCGCCGCCGCTGGCGCGACGACGGCGTAGCAGCGATCGAATTCGCGCTGATCGTGCCGATGGTGGCGGTCATGTTCATCGGCGCCGTCGAGCTGAGCCAGGCCCTCACCACCGACCGTCGCGTCACGCAGGTGGCGAACGCAACAGCCGACCTCGTCGCCCGCGCCGAGAGCAAAATCTCGCAATCCGAGATCACCGACATCATGCAGGCCGGCAGCTATATCGTCGCTCCGTACAACCAGAACCCGCTGCGCATCACCTTGCGCAACGTGACGTCCTCGCCGAGCGACGCCGGCATCACCAAGCAGTCGTGGACCTGCGCCTTCAACGGCACGGGCAGCACGCTGGCGTGCGAATGCAGCGACATGACCTACAATCTGCCGTCCGGCCTCGTCAGCACCAACGACAGCGTCGTGATCTCGCAGGCCGTCTACGACTACAAACCGCTCGTGTTCGACTACTTCATGAAGAAGGGCGCGCCCCCGTCCAGCACGGGTACCTACACGCTGTCGGAGACCGTCTACCTCAAGCCGCGCGGCCAGGCCGCCATGCTGCTGCAGTCGAGCGGCTTAGCCTGTCCGAGCCCGACCTTCTGAGGCACCGACGCGCCGCAGTGGCGAATTTGCGGGCGGGAAATCCGGCACCTCCCCCGTTCGCCGTCGTCTGCCCACTTGTCGCTCCATCGTCGGCAGCCGGAGCAACCCGGCGCCGGGCATGGTTGTATTTGCCGAACCGACCGATTTCCACCTATGCTGGCGCTCCGGATCTGCTCGGAGCTTGGCACGCTACCTGGGATGGCCATGGGACGTCGTTCGACGCACACGCCACAGCAGTTGCGCGAGCTGATTCTTGATGCGGCTCAGGACATTATCCAGGCCCAGGGACTGGCCGGCCTGTCCGCCCGCGAGATCGCGCGGCGCATCGAGTACTCGCCCGGCACCATCTACAATATGTTCGAGAACCTCGACGACGTGGTGCTGCACGTGGAGGCGCGCGTGCTGGAGGCGCTCGACAAGCGGCTCTCCGCGCTGCTGCAGGACGGCAATGCCACCGACCGCGTCAACCGCCTGGCCCAGGCCTATCTCGCCTTCACCCATGAGCAGCCCCGACTGTGGAACCTGCTGTTCGAGCATCATCTGCCGGCGACCGCGGCACTGCCGTCCTGGTATCAGCAGAAGCTCGAAGGCTTGATGAGCCGGGTGGAGGAGGCGCTGGCGCCGCTGTTCGCACCGGGACGGGAGGGCGACCGCCAGCGGGCGGCACGCGTGCTGTGGGCCGGCGTGCACGGCATCACATCGCTGTCGACGGCCGACAAGCTCTCCGTGGTGACGACCGAGAGCGCCAACCGGCTGGTCGACGACCTCGTGAGGACCTATCTCGCGGGGCTCGCCAATGGCACCATGCCACCCCGGGGCGATGCAGCCGTCGAGGCCGCGCGCAGCGGCTGACGGCCCGCGCCAGCCGTAGCGGCAAGGGGCTCGCGTCGCACCGTGGAGTTTGAGCGAGAGCGCCAGTCGGCCTGTAAGCCGGGTTCTGTCTGGAGTTGCCTCCGCGACGGCCATTCCTCTGGGGCTGGGATCGCTCCCAGCCTCAAGCAACCAACCCGGGCGGCGGCGAGGACCGCGCTGGATCACGGAGTTGCCTCTGCGATCCGTGCCGCCCCTATTCGGTTTTGCTCCCGGTGGGGTTTGCCGTGCCGCCTCCGTTGCCGGAGGCGCGGTGCGCTCTTACCGCACCGTTTCACCCTTGCCTTTGCGGGTCGCCCCGCGCCGGCGGTTTGCTCTCTGTTGCACTTTCCCTGGGGTCACCCCCGGCGGCCGTTAGCCGCCACCGCTGATCCTTGGAGCCCGGACTTTCCTCCACCGGGGACCTGGGCCACAAAGCCCGCTTTCCCGGCAGCGGCCATCCGGCCGACTGGCAGGCTGAATTAGGGGGGCCAGCGCGGTGAGGTCAAGGGGCGGCAGGGCGCAATCGAGCCGGCCGGCCCGGGCTGTCGACTCACCAGCTTCGATTAGCCAACAGTTCCGGCGGGAACAGACTATTCCCGAGGCTTTGCCTAAGCTGTAAACGGGAGATGTGGAGCCGTGCGGGATCAGCGCGCGGAGTCGCCGCGGACCCGGGGGAACGGGCTTACAACTGCTACGGAGCAAATCTATGGCTGGCTCGAGGCGCGTGGTCGTCACCGGCATGGGCGCGGTCACGCCGATCGGCAACGATGTGACATCCTTCTGGTCGGCGATGAAGGAAGGCAAGTCCGGCGTGGGCCCGCTCCGCGACATCGACTTCCCCGAACAGTACGTGCGCGACCTGCACATCCAGATCGCCTGCCAGGTGAAGGACTTCGACCCCAAGACCCGCATCAAGAACCGGCTCCTGCTGCTGGCCGACCGCTACTCGCAGTTCGCCGGCGCAGCCGCGGCAGAGGCCTTCGCGCAGTCCGGGCTCGAGGTGCCGCTCAAGAACCCCTATCGCGCGGCCTGCATCGTCGGCTCCGGTGGCGGCGGCATGAACACCATCGAGTGGGCCTACAATCAGCTCTTCACCAAGAACCGGCGCGGCAACGACCCGCTCATGCTGCTGAAGTTCATCGGCAGCTCGGCCTCCGCGCACGTCGGCATCGACTACGGCATCAAGGGGCCGACCTTCGGCACGGTGAGCGCCTGCGCCACCGCCACGCATGCCATCGGGCTGATGTTGCGCTTCATCCGCGAGGGGCTGGTGGACGTCGGCATCGCCGGCGCCTCGGAGTCGACGATCAACTACGGCTGCATGAAGGCCTGGCAGGCCATCCGCGTGCTCTCGCCCGAGGGCTGCTACCCCTTCGCCAAGAAGCGCAACGGCACGGTCCTGGGTGAGGGCGCCGGTCTGCTGGTGATGGAGGAACTCGAGCACGCCAAGGCGCGCGGGGCCAAGATCCTGGCCGAGGTAAAGGGCTTCGGCATGGCCTCCGACGCCAAGGACATGATCAACCCCGATCTCGAGGGACCGAAGACGGCGATGCGCGAGGCGCTGGAGGACGCCGGCGTCGCGCCCTCCGACATCGACTACCTCAACGCCCACGGCACAGCGACGGCGCTCAACGACGTCAACGAGACGCAGGCGATCAAGGGCGTGTTCGGCGATGCGGCGCGCAAGCTCGCCATCTCCTCGACCAAGTCGATGCACGGCCACCTGCTGGGCGCGAGCGGCGGCATCGAGGCGATCGCCTGCGTAAAGGCGATCGAGGAGGGCTTCGTGCCTCCCACGACGGGCCTCAGCGAGCCCGACCCGCAATGCGACCTCGACTACATCCCCAACGTCGGGCGGTCGCTGAAGGTCGGCCACGCCATGTCGAACTCCTTCGCCTTCGGCGGCCTCAACGCGGTGCTGGTGTTCGGGCCCCCGCCGGCTTGAGGGGGTGCAGGGCGGCGCAAGAGGCGAACCCGTATTACGCCGATCGTCGGCGCATCGGTGCACGGCGCTTCGCTGTTGCACCCTACAGATGCCTCAGCCCTTGTTGAGGACCAGGGTCAGGCCGATCAGCGGGCTATTCATGAACTGAATCTCGATGATCTGGCGGTTGTCCTTGACGATGATGTCCATGTTGGCGTTGAGCTCGGACCCGCGTATGCCAACCTTGAATCCGTTCGTGGTCACGCGGCCCGACACCTCGCCGCTCCAGTCGCGGCTGAGTTCCCGCCAGGCGCCGCTGAGGACCCCCTCCGCGTGCGTGACCGTGCTCTGCACCTCCACCGTATCGCCCTCGGTGGCGCAGCGGATGGTCTGGCGAACCTGACGCGCCTCGTCGGTCACGAAGTAGGTGACGCGGCACTTCACGCTCTCGGTCTTGCCGCCGGTGAACCCGAGACGCCCCTCACCCAGCCAGCGGCCGGCCAGCTTGACGAACGGGGAGACCTCCTGGGCGAGAGCCGGGAGCGCGAGGGCGACTGTCTGCAGCGCGGCAGCCAACAGCAGGACGGCGATGTGCCAGAACAGAGGTCGCGCAGCGGTCTTGCCCATCATGGTTTTCCCCTAGCACATACCCCTGCGCGATACGTGCTGCGATTCTGCAACGTCACAGACATTTCCTGACATGCATCGTCAGGAATCAGCGCAGATGAAAATTCTGCCGCGAGCCAAGCATGGCCCACGCCGGTATTGCCTGGACCGGCGACTGCTGCTAGCGCGGCATGCGCCCGAGAGGCTCGGAGGAGAACCACACCTCGCCGTAGATGGCGGTGGCGGTCGCATCGGGCGGACGCTCTGCCGTAAGATGAAGGGCGCGCGTCGACCAGGCCGACTTGCAGTCGGGCAGCGTGTCGCCGGCTGCAGGTCCGGCAGCGTCGGTGCAGGCGATGAAGCGCGTCGCCATGAAGGGCTTCACGTGGTAGCCGCCGGCCGATGCGCGGCGAATCGCGATTGCGGGCGTGCACTCGCGCGCCGCCGACCACGGCAGGAACATGCGGCCTTCCGGATGCAGCGCCCGCAGCCAATGCGCCGGCGGACGGCGCAGGGCAGCGTTGACGTAGAACACGTCCGCGCCCGGCATTGCCAATCTCGTGGCATCGCCGGCCGTGACGGACACACCATCGAAGGCTGCCAGGTTGCGCTTGGCGGCCGCGGCAAGGCGCTCGTCGATCTCGAAGGCCGCGACCTTGCCGCCCGGCGCAACCAGCATGGAGAGAATGGCCGAGTAGTACCCCGCGCCCGCTCCGATATGCACGACCGTCTCGCCGGGTTGCGGCGCCATGGTGCTCATGAACCGGGCATGGGCGCTCGGCTGGCCGTTGTTGATGCCCCGCTCCGTGTCGAGCGCGACGAGCACATCCTGGTAGAGATAGCGGGGATCCGCGTCCGGCGTCTCGACATAGCCGCCGGATCCCGTCGCGATATGCCAGGGGCCGGGCGGCAGGAACAGCTCCCGTGGCACGGCCTCGAAGGCGCCTTCGAGGCGGATTTCGAAGGTGTTTCCCGCGGGCTGCTCGCGCAGACGCCCGGCAGCGGCCATGCAGGAGGCATAGAGCTTCCTGAAGTTGGCAACAGCTCCGCCTTTCGAGGGCATGCGCGCATTCATCCTTGCCGATTATCCTTCCCTTGCCGCCTAATGCTCCAGGCAAGGCCCGACGCGGACACGCACATGTCCGAGACGGGCCTCCGACGGCGCATAGACGGGCGACAGGAGGCCGTTGGCTTGCAAACGCGCGAGGCTGCGCCGGCGACGCTGGCAGCAGCGGAAATCAAGCTTGCGATCGAGGCGCTGCCTCCGGCAGGGCGGCTTCGTCTGCACAGCATCGCGCGCGTTGTGCCGCCATACAGGACTGGAGCCCGCCGATCTCCTGCAGGAGGCCTTCCAGCGCGGGCGCGACCACGACGGGCGGTGAGGCCAACTGTCATGCCGGAATTTCGCGTCAGCGAAATATCCGGCACCCAGAGCCGCGAGCACGGGCCGAGGCCTTGGCCCGGGGTGCCGGCTCTCGGTCTGACCTCCACGGCCGGCATGACAGCCACCCGGACCTTGAGGTCCGATGACAATTGCCCTCAGCGATGCTTGCCGAGCCAGTCCAGCATGATCTTGTTGAAGACGTCGGGGTGCTCGACGTTGGGGAAATGGCGCGCGTTGGTGATCTCCTCGTAGCGCCCGCCCGGAACCAGCTCCGCGATCTTCCTGTTGCCGGCAGGCGGCGTGCCTTCGTCCTTGTCGCCGCACACGACGAGCGTCGGCACCTTGAGGGCAGGAAGCTTGGGCGTGAAGTCGAAGTCGAGGATGGCTGCGGCACAGCCCAGGTAGCCGGCCGGCGTGGTGCCGGCGATGGTGGCGTGGATTTGCTTCCAGCGGCCGGGATTGCGCGGCTTGTAGGCGTCGGTGAACCATCGCTCCATCGTGGGGTCGGCGAGGGGGGTGAGCGAGTTGGCCTTCTTCACCGCTTCGATGCGCGGGGCCCAGGCGGCCTGCGCGCCGGCAGGCGTCTGCGGAGAGGTATCGCACCACATGGCCGAGATGAGCCGCTGCCCGTGGGCGATGGCGAAGGCCTGGCCGATCATGCCGCCGATGGAAAGGCCGATGTACTGCACCTTGGCGATGCCGAGGAAATCGAGGCTGGCGGCGACGTCGTCGGCGAGCGCGGCCATGGTGTAGGGGCCGGCGACGGGATCGCTGCCGCCGTGGCCGCGCATGTCGAGGCGCAGGACGCGGTAGCCGGCGGCCAGCAGCGGCGGCACCTGCTCGGCCCACATGCCGCCGTCGGACGCCAGCGAGTGCGTGAAGCACACGACCTGGCCGTTCTCCGGCCCCTCGAGCGAGTAGTAGAGCTTGCGGCCTGCGAGGTTGATGAGCATGGTGTTTCCCTTACTCTCGTGACATCGCTCGTGCGGAGTGCGAGCGCTGCGCGAGGGTAGCCCTTTGGCGCGTGCGCGCCAACACGCGGGTGCCAAACGGTGGGCGAGCGATGAAGGCCGGCGATCAGGGCTGGTGATTGATCGGCCCGTACTCGCGGTCGAGGTTGCCACAGCGGGGACAGGACGGTGCAGCCGCTGCCGTCAGGTCGAGACTCTTGATGATGGCCACGATCTCGTCGGTGCGCGGCGACCTGGGCCGGGAGTTGATCAGGGCGACGATGGCCTGCGCGGCCTGCTCCGCGCGCCCATTAGGCAAGGCTTCCGAGTGGCCGGACTTCATGGCGACCTCCGTGACGTCGGCGTCCCTACCGCGCGAAAATAGAAATCGAGCATGGCATTGAGGGAGACCGGGCTTCGGCGCAGGCGGCTGCGCAGCGCGGCACCCTCCCAGCAATCGACCATCAAGTTTGCCATGTCGCGAACATTGGTGTCGGCGGGAATATCGCCCGCCCGCCGCGCCGCCTCGAAACAGGTGGCGAGGCGCTCGGCGATTGCCGAGAAACACTCCTCGATCTTGCGGCGAAACCGCTCGCTGACGCCCGAGAGCTCCTGCCCTAGGCCGCCGAGCAGACAACCCATGTAGCCCTCGCCTTGGTAGGATTGACGCACCTGCTCGAAGAAGTGGCGCACGCGCGCCAGGGGCGGCCGCGTCGTCTCGGAAAGACATTGGTCGAGGACTTGGTGGACCTGCGCCATGTAGGCGTCGATGACCTGCAGGGCGAAATCTTCCTTGTCCACGAAGTGGTGATAGAAGGAGCCCTTGGGCGTTTGCGTGGCCTCGAGCAGCGCCTGGATGCCGAGGTCGTTGTAACCGTGCTTCAGGAGCATGGGCAGCCCGGCCTCGATCAGACGCTGCTTGGTGGCATGGGTCATCCTCACGACAGGCGGCTCAACCCGCCATGCCCTTGGTCTTCTCGACCATGTGGTCAATGACGCGGCTATGCTCGTGCTGGGGACTGAACATGGCGATCTCCGCATCCTGGTCGACCCGCACGTTGTGACCGGGCGGCCAATAGAACAGGTCGCCGGCGCGGACCGTCTCCTGCGCGCCGGTTGCGTCCGTGGTGGTGAGCTGACCGCGCACGACGAAGCCCCAGTGCGGACACTGGCAGAGGTTGCCTTGAAAACCTTGGAAGAGGGGCGTGGTGTCGACACCTGCGGCGAGGGTGAAGTACTCGCCGCTGATCTTGCCCAGCCCGCTGGCATCGCCGAAGTCCATCCGCTGCCGGATGGTGGCGCCCGGGATCTGCATCTTCACCTCGATCTGTGCACCTGCGACATGCATGGCTTTCTCCCGAACTAGACCGATCAGTCTAGTGATAGGCGCCGTCTCCGTCGGTGTCAACAGCGTATGCCCCCAGTCACCCGTGGCGGTCAGGCAACGGATGGGGTTGGGGGCCGTGCAGCGCGGCCCGCGGTGCGGGCGTCAGGCCTTCGGCGCGGCCCGGTCGGGGTAGCTGCGGGCCATGCCGTCGCGCACGTCGTTCTGGATGCCATACTGCGGGAAGGGGTAGCGGAAGCCGTTCTTGGCGAGGGCCGTCATGCCATCGATGGCCTTGGTGATGTACTCGGGCGGCAGCGCCATCAGCATCTCGTCGTCGAGCACGCCGCCGTAGCGCCGTTCGGCGAAGCAGGGGATGGAGAGGGAGGGCTGGCGCGTCTTGAGCGCGCGGCCCCAGCTGTCGGCGCAGGCGCTCTCGCCCACGACGCCCCATTCGAAACTCTTGTAGCCCGACCACTGCAGGCCGTTGATGAAGTACATCATGGCGCCGGGCGTGGCGTAGAAGAGGGCGATGTCGGGGGGATCGAGGCGGCCCGAGGCCAGCGGCGCCACGGCAAGCGCCTCATACTTGCCGTCCTCGACGCAGTGCATGGCGGCCTGGTGGGCGGTGGCGTCCTCGAGCGTGGAGAACCACACACCCGTCATGTGCTTGCCCGAGCGCCACTTGTCGTCCTTGGCGCTGCCGAGGCCGACGACGGCCCGGCACTGGGCGCCGACGAGATCGTCGGATGTGATGCCGACGGTCCAGCCGAGACGAGAGGCCTGCGCCACCACCTGGTCGAGGGTGTGCACGGACTTGGGGCGGCGGATCTTTGGGATCGCCTCCATGTCGCCGCGGCGCTCGAAGAGCTTCATGCCGAACGGGATCGAGCGCAGCTTGAGCAGGTTTTCGAGCTTGGCGGCGAGCTCGCTGATCGATTGCGGCATGGGCTTTCCCTCCGGGTCGCTATCTGGCTTTGCATTCAGCATAGCGACGGCCGCGAGCCCTCGGCAATCGCGAGATTTGTCCGGCGTCGGGCGCAAGAGGCGCAGCCGCATGGCGCCGGAAGTTCGGCGCAATGCGCTTCGCTTTTGCGCCCTACGCTTATCCCCGCTTTCTGCGCGTGTGCGATACTGCGTGCGCCTCGGCTCACGAGGGGGTGCTGTTCGCGACGCGCCCGACCAGTGCGAGCCCAGGTCTGCACTTGGGTGGCACACCGTACATGTGCCCCGGGAAAGAACGTTAGGGACGATCAAGCCTCGCCGTCCGCCGTGCCCGGAGCGCCTGAGTGCAGAGTGGAGCGCGGATGCCGCGCCTGAGGACGCCTACCCCCCGGCCGGGGCCCCTGAGCGCATCGGCGTCCGCGCCCCGCTCCCCTCGCCTGCCCCCTACCCCGAGTGCGAAAGCACGTCGGGCTGTTGGTGCTTGCGCCCCCGCCACATACGCGCGCCGCCCTGAGCTTGTCGAAGGGCGGGCCATGCATCCGAGCCGTGCTTCGACCCTCGGAGCAAGTCCGAGGGCAGGCAGGCTCAGCACCTAGCCCTGTCCTGGCAGGGCGGCAGCCAGCCGCTCGAGCGTCGTGATGGTCGACTGGTCGATGAGGCCGTCGACCCGCTCGGGCCGGAAGTGACGCTGGAACGCCTTGACCACGAACTCGGTCCGGGGATCGAAGCCTCCGGTCGCCTCGATGCCGTAGCCGTAGGCAGCGAGCTTCGTTTGCACGGCCGCAACAAGCGGGCCGGCGGCGTCGCGCGCCATGCCGGAATCGGCCCAGTTGACGGGCTCAGGCGTCACCCAATGGCCGACACCAGCCTGCGCCAACCGCGCCCAGGGGAACTTCTCGCCGGGATCGATCTTGCGCGTCGGTGCGACGTCGGAGTGGGCCAGCACCCGCTCGGGCCGGATGGCATGGCGGGCGATGATGTCGCGGCAGAGCGCCTCCAGCACGGCCACCTGCGCCTCGGGGAAGTCGGGCAGCCCATGCTCATGCCCGCTGTTGTGCACCTCGATGCCGATGGAGAGGGAATTGATGTCGGTCTCGCCGGCCCACACGGCAGCACCCGCGTGCCAGGCACGCATGTCCTCCGCCACCATCTGCGTAACGCGACCAACCTCGTCGATCACATAGTGCGCCGACACCTTGCTCTCGGGACGCGACAGCCAGTCGATCGCCTTGGCGGCGCTGGCGAGGCCCGTGTAGTGCAGGAGGAGGATCGAGGGTTTCGTCACGCCCCGCCGTGGCTCGAAGTTGGCCGAGGGGTGGCAGGCGCTGACGAGCGGACTGTCCGGCTTGACGATCAAAGCCCGCGTTCCCTGGCGATGGCGTCGTAGGCGACATTGATGGCGGCGATCTTGCGCGTGGCGAGCTCGAGGAACTCGGCCGGCACGCCGTTGGCCATCAGGCGGTCGGGATGATTGTCGAGCACGAGCTTGCGGTACTGCGCCTTGACCTCGGCAGCGGAGGCATCCGGGGTGAGCCGCAGCGCATCGTACGGATTGCCGTGGTCGGCGACGAAGCGCGCGCGGAAGAAGCGGAACTCGCTGTCGGAGAAGCCGAAGCAAGCGGCGATCGATTTCAGGAACTCATCCTCCCGCGGGTGCAGGACGCCGTCCGAGGCGGCAACGTGGAGCAGCCCCTCCAGCACGTGCTGCAACAGCTTGCGGTCGTCCTTCAGGAGGCCCGCGATCTGGTCGGCGTAGGCCGTGTATCCGGCCGTGTCCTGCTTGGCGAGGTTGAACACGTTCTCGACGTTGGCGGCCTCCTCGGGCGCAAAGCGGAACACCTCCCGGAACGCCGACAGCTCCAGCGGCGAGACGATACCGTCGGACTTCGCCATCTTGGCGCTGAGCGCGATGACCGCGATCGTGAAGGCGACGTCCTTCTGCGGCTCGCCGCCGGCACGGTTGAGCCCCAGCGCACCGGACAGCGCGGCGATGACGTCGCCACCTGCGTCGCCGACGGCGGTCGCCAACCCGGAAATCTTCTGCCAAACCGTCATGATCAGGTGCCGCCGCCTTTCACGGCGCGCAGAAGCGGTTGCGCTGCTGCGAACCGATGGCTAATCCCCAGTTCTGCAGGAATGTCAAGGGAACCTCATGCAAGCACCGACCACTGACGCCCCGGCCGACGATGTCTTGATCCGCCGTGAGGGTCGCGCCGGTCGTATCACGATGAACCGCCCGCACGCGCTCAACGCACTGACGCATGCCATGGTCGGTCGCATCCACGAGGCGCTGCTGGCGTGGCGCGACGACCGGGCGGTCGAGCTCGTGCTGCTCGACGGCGCGGGCGGACGAGCCTTGTGCGCGGGCGGCGACGTGCGCGCGCTCTACGACAGCCGCGGCGAGGGCTCCGGCCTCGCGCGCGCGTTCTGGAGCAGCGAATACCCCCTCAACGCCCTGATCGGGCGCTACCCCAAGCCTTTCGTAGCGATCCAGGACGGCATCGTCATGGGCGGCGGCATCGGCCTCTCGGGGCATGCCCGCCACCGCATCGTCACGGAGCGCTCGCGGCTGGCGATGCCGGAGACCGGCATCGGCCTGATCCCCGACGTCGGCGGCACGTGGCTACTGGCGCAGGCTCCCGGCGCGGCGGGCGTCTATCTCGGGTTGACGGGCGAGCAGATGGCCGCAGCCGACGCCATCCATGCACGCTTCGCGGACGTTTTCGTTCCGTCCGAGAAGCTCGCAGACCTGACCGGGCAGCTTACGGACACCAGCAGCGGGGCGACGCCGGAGGTGATCGACGCCTTCCGATCCGACATCGGCTTCTCGCAGCTCGCGGCGCGGCACGCCGAGATCGATCGCATCTTCGCGGGCGCCAGCGTCGAGGCGATGCTGGACCGGCTGGCAGCGACGCCGGGCGAATGGGCGCAGAAGGTCGCCGCAACTCTCGCCCAGAAGTCGCCCAAATCGCTCAAGCTCACCCTCGCTGCCGTCCGTGGTGCGCGGCACCTCGGCTCGCTCGAGGAGGCGCTCAACGTCGAGTACCGCCTGTGTGTCCGGCTATTCGAGGACGGCGAGTTCCCAGAGGGTGTTCGCGCCCTGCTCGTCGACAAGGATCGCAAGCCCAAGTGGTCACCGCCGCGGCTTGCCGACGTGCGCCCCGAGCTGGTAGCCGCCTATCTGGCGCCGCTGCCAGCGGGGGAAGAGCTGGGACTGATTCCGCAACGCGTTTGACGCTGATCGTCGGTTTGGCACGCTGCTTCGGCCAGTGAACCGCATTGCATGCGCGGGGGCGGGCGCATAGCATGCCGTGCGAGGGAAACGCCGCGCGCGCCGTTCCCTTTCCACCAACACCCCAGGGAGGCCGGGCAAATGGCGACTTACAACATCCTGATGATGGGCGCGTCCTACGGGTCGCTGCTCGCCTCCAAGATCCTGTTCGGTGGGCACAAGGTGCATCTTGTCTGCCTGCCGGCCGAGGCGGACCTGATCAACGCGGAAGGGTTCCGCGTGCGCCTGCCGGTGAAAGGGCGCAAGGACCCGGTGGTGATCGACTCGCGCAACCTTCCGGGCAAGGTCACGGCGGGCCCCGCGACGGGGGTCAACCCGAGGGACTACGATCTCGTCGGTCTCGCCATGCAGGAGCCGCAATACCGCTCACCCGGCGTGCGCGAGTTGCTGGATTCGGTCGCCAGATCGCGCGTGCCCTGCATGTCGATCATGAACATGCCGCCGCTGCCTTACGTGAAGCGCATCCCGGACCTCGACTATGAAGCGCTGAAGCCCGCCTACACGGACGCCAGCGTGTGGGACAACTTCGACCCCGCCTGCATCACGCTCAACAGTCCCGACCCACAGGCGATCCGTCCGCCGGAAGAGAAGGTCAACGTGCTGATGGTCACGCTGCCGACCAACTTCAAAGTGGCGAAGTTCGCCGACGAGAAATCGACGGGCATCCTGCGCCAGCTCGAGAAGGACATCGACGCCGTGCGCTTCGATGCGGGCGACGGCAAGATCGAACTGCCCGTGAAGCTGCGCGTCCACGACTCCATCTTCGTGCCGCTGGCGAAGTGGGCCATGCTGCTCGCCGGCAACTACCGCTGCGTGACCAAGGACGGCATGCGCACGGCGCAGGAGGCGGTGCATTCGGATATCGAGACCTCGCGCTCGGTCTACAACTTCGTCAACGATCTGTGCGTGAAGCTCGGCGCCAATCCCGGCGATCTCGTGCCGTTCGAGAAGTATGCGGCCGCCGCGCAGAGCCTGGTGCGCCCGGCCTCGGCCGCGCGCGCGCTCAACAACGGCGTGCCCAACATCGAGCGGGCCGACAAGCTGGTGCAGCTCATCGCCCGCCAGAAGGGGCTCAGCCACCCCACGATCGACGCGACGGTGGCCCTGGTCGACGAGCGGCTAGCGGCCAACAGGAAGAAGGCGGCGTAAACCCGCGCAGGGCGCAAAAGTCGAGTGCATTGCGCCGATCACATCGGCAATATCGGCGCAATGCGGCTGACGCCTTTTGCGCCCACGACCGAGAGGCAACGCCATGGCACTGAAGATCGACGGGACGCTGCTGCTGGCGGGAGCCGGCAATATGGGAAGCGCGATGCTGGCGGGCTGGCTCGAGCAGGGGCTGCCGCCGGCGCAGATTCTTGTGCAGGACCCCGCGCCGCCGCCGCGGGCCAAGGAGCTGCTCGACAGGCACGGGCTCAAAGCGCAGGCGACGATTGCGGGGCTGCCGCAGCCGCCGGCGGTGATGATCGTCGCCGTCAAGCCGCAGGTGATGGACGAGGTGTTTCCGCCGCTCGCGAGGCTCGCGGGCAAGGATACCGTTGTCGTCTCCATCGCCGCAGGGCGTACGATTGCCGGCTTCGAGAAGCACCTGCCAAAGGGCACGGCAGTGATCCGCTCCATGCCCAACACGCCCGCCGCCATCGGCCGCGGCATCACGGTGTGCGTGCC
Source organism: Hyphomicrobiaceae bacterium (assembly GCA_050248715.1). Classification (GTDB taxonomy): domain Bacteria; phylum Pseudomonadota; class Alphaproteobacteria; order Rhizobiales; family Hyphomicrobiaceae; genus AWTP1-13. The sequence goes on from JBFWRV010000027.1 coordinate 59,012, forward strand.
GAACGCGCACGTCACGCCTGCGCAACGCAGCGCATGCGACCAGCTGCTTCGGGCCGTCGGCGAGGTCGCCTGGGTCGACCATGAGAGCCTGATGGATGCGGTGACGGCCGTGTCGGGCTCGGGCCCGGCCTACGTGTTCCACCTGGCGGAGTGCCTGGCCAATGCCGGCGTCAAGGCGGGACTGGCGCCGGAGCTGGCGCAGAAGCTGGCACGCGCAACCGTGGCGGGCTCGGGCGAGCTGCTGCACCGCTCCGACCTCGGCGCCGACGTGCTGCGCCAGAACGTGACCTCGCCCGGCGGCACCACGTTCGCGGCGTTGCAGGTGCTGATGGCGGAGAACGACGGCTTACCCAAGCTGCTGCGCGAGGCCGTGGCGGCTGCCACGCAGCGCTCGCGCGAGCTTGCGAAGTAGCGATCGCCTCATTCGGTAGGCTACCGCGCAGATACGTCATGCCCGCGCAGGCATCCACGACGCCCCAACCGGTTGCGCACACGGAAGTTGCGTGATCCCCGCCTTCGCGGCGATGACGCTAGACCACCGGCTTGCCGGCGACGAAGGGGGCGAGGGCCTGGGTGATGAACTTGTGCGCGGGCGTGGGGACGCCGTGCTCGCTGCCGAGCTTCACGATCACGCCCGACAGATGATCGACCTCGATCGGCTTGCCGGCGAGGATGTCGTGCGCCATCGATGCCAGGAAGCCCTTGTTCATGGCATCATAGTTCTGCATGAGCTTGCCGACATCGGCCTTCTCCAGGCCCGCGTTCAGGGCCATGCCGACGGCCACTGTCTCCTCGACCAGCGTCTGCAGCAGCTCGCGCGACTTGGGATTGCTGCGCACGGGGCCGATCGGGCCACGGGTCAGCGCGGTCATGGCCGCGTGCGGCGCCAGCATGGCGAACTTGATCCAGAGGTCGCGCTTGATGTTCGGCGACAGGACCGCGTCGATCCCGGCCGCCTTGCAGGCCTCGTGGAAGGCTGAGGTGCGCGCGCTCGGCTTGCCATCGCTCTCGGCGAACTCGATCTTGGCAAAGTTGCCGGCCTGCTTGACGACGCCCGGCTCGACGATATGCGCGGCAATGCGCGCCACACCCGGCACCACACCCTTGGCGCCGACGATCCGCCCGATGCGATCGGCGCTCTCGACGCCGTTCTGGAACGTGAAGACGGTGGCGCCCTTGGCGACCAGCGATTTCAGGCTTTGCGCGGCGCCCTCGGTATCCTGCAGCTTGACCGCGAAAATGATGGCATCGGCAGCGGCGATCTCGCCGGCATCCGCCACCACCTGCACGGGATGGAGATGGAGCTTGCCGATATCGCTGTCGAGGCGCAGGCCCTTCGCGCGCACCGCCTCCAGGTGCGAGCCGCGGGCGACGAAGGTCACGTCGTTACCGGCGGCGGCGAGCCGCGCTCCGAAGTAGCCGCCGACGCCGCCGGAGCCCATTACGGTGATTTTCATACGCACATTCCTGGTTGGAGCAGCCGCCCCAGGGCGAGCCGCGCTGCAATGGCACAGCCCATCCTAGCCCCGTCCCCAGGGGCCGGACGAACACACGAATTCGGCATCACGGCGTGACGACGACGCGGCCGACGATGCGGCCGGCGCGCAAATCGTCCAGCGTGCTGCTGACGCGCGCAAGCCCGCGTAGCTCGACCGGGATCGGCGCCACCTTACCGGCCTTGACGAGGGCGAGCATCTCATTGGCCTCGACCGTCGAGCCGACGTAGCTGCCCATGATGGTGAGCGCGCGCAGCGGAAACATCGGCACCGGTATCGAGAACCCGCCGCCGAACAGGCCGACGATGATAGCCGCGCCGCCCTTGGCCACCGGTGCATGGGCAAAGGCGAGCGATTTGTCCGAGCCGACGAAATCGACCGCCGCGCCGACGCCGCCGCCCGACGATTTGAGGATCGCCTTGCGCGCGCCGGCGTCCGCCGGGTCGAAGGCCTCGGCGGCCCCGAGCTTCAGGGCGGCCTCGCGCTTGCTCGCATCGATGTCGGCGACGAGGATCGGCTTGTCCGTCAGGGCGCGGGCGAACTGCAGTCCCATCATGCCGACGCCGCCGAGGCCGACGATGAGCAGAGGGCCAACGCGCATGTGGGGCATGGCCTTCTTGACGGCGCCGTAGCCGGTGAGGCCCGAGCACATCAGGGCGCCAGCGATCTCGGGGGCAATACCCTCGACGTCGAGCAGGTAGCGCGGGTGCGGCACCGTCACGTGCGTGGCATAGCCGCCGTCCACCGTGACGCCAAGGACACGCGGGGCGGTGCACAGATGCTCGTCGCCGCGCGCACACAGTCCGCACTTGCCGCAGCCGATCCAGGGATAGGCGGCGTAGCGCTTGCCCTTGACGACGCCTTGCGCCTCGGGGCCGGCCGCTTCCACCGTGCCGGCGATCTCGTGTCCGAGCGTGAAAGGCAGCGTGCGGCCGCTGCGCACATCCAGCTTCTGGCCACCACCGAGGTCGAAACAACCGTCCTGGAGGTGCACGTCGGAATGGCACACGCCGCAGTGGGAGACGCGCAGCAACACCTCGCTGCCCTTGGGCGGAGGCGTGGATGCCTCCGTCTCCTGCAGCGGCTTGCCGTATTCGACGAGCGATTGGCGCAGCATGGAGCTCTCCTCGGACAGGGGGCGCAGGGTGTGGTGGCAGCCTAGCAGATGACAGCGGTGGGGGACGAGTCGCGGCTGAGTCGGGCTCGAGATCAATCAGAGCCGAGGTGCGGCATGAAGAGGATGAGCGCGCGGCGACCAGGCAAATTGCGGCACCGGTCACGTCCCGCCGATCGGGACGCCGGCCCTCTCTCATCCACAGCCACGCCAGCAGCCATCAGGCCGACGTGTCCATACGCAGCCGGGCCCGGACCGCAAAAGCAGCCGGCAACCTCCACTACTGCCGCCGCGACGAAGACGACCATGCTCCCGACTAACGTCCGGTGAATTTTGGCAGGCGGCGCTGGTTGGTGGCGTCGACGCCTTCCTTGAAATCCTGCGTACGGCGCAGGCGGGTCTGCTTCTCGAGCTCGATGTCGGTCGCTGCCCGCACGCGATCGGCAAGGCCGGCGCGCATGGTCGCACGCGTCTCCAGCACGCCGAGAGGAGCGGCGAGCGCGATCTCGGCGGCAAGCTTCTGCGCGGTCGAGCGCACCTCCGCCTGCGGCACCAGCGCGTCGGCGAGCCCCATGCGGACGGCTTCGTCGCCCGGCACGCGGCGGCTCGTGTAGAACATAAGGGCAGCTTTCGATGGGCCGATCAGCGCCGGCAGCGTGTGCGTGAGGCCGAAGCCCGGGTGGAAGCCGAGGCGGGTGAAGTTGGCGGAGAAGCGCGCCTCGGGGCAGGTGACACGCAGATCGGGCACCAGCGCGAGCCCGAGCCCGCCGCCGATGGCGGCGCCGTGGATCGCGCCAACGATCGGCTTGGCCGTGCGGAACAGGCGCACCGCCTCGATATAGAGGTGGCCGGCCTGACCGGTTTCCGACTTCTTGACCAGCACGTCCTGCACGTCAGCGCCGTCGCCGAGCTTGGCGCCGGCACAGAAGGCGGTGCCCTGGGCCGCCAACACGATGGCGCGGCACTTGTCGTCCTTGTCGAGGGCCTCGCAGGCGTCGGCGATCTGCCGGATCAGCTCGATGTCGAAGAAGTTGTGCGGCGGCCGCCTGATCTCGATGGTCGCCACCATGTCCTTGTCGAGCTCAACGCCGATATCCTTGAACGGGCCCATTGCTTTCTCCGTTGCTTCGCGCCCCCGCTGCCCTCCGGGGAGAGGACGTGAGGCCATGACTTACGACCGTGGACTCCGACCGCGCATCGATCGTTTCGCTCGATGGCACGGCCTTAAGTCATTAGGCTGAACTGGCGAGGGGGAACTGCTCAGCACTGGGAGTGAAGGCCCCCTCATCCGGCCCTTCCGGCCACCTTCTCCCCCGGGGGAGAAGGTGACGCAAGCGGCCAGCTTGTTACCCTATCGTAGACCAAGCCCCCTCGCGATGATGCCGCGCAGGATTTCCGTGGTGCCGCCCTGGATGGTGAGCTTGGGGGCGATCATGGTGGCGTAGGCCAGATGCTCCTCGAAGCTGGCGCGGTTGGCCGATACCTCCTCGGCAAAGGCGGCAAGGTCGCGCGCCTTGTTGGGGAGGTCCTGCTCCCAGATGGTGCCGACATCCTTGACGATAGCCGCCTCCACCACCGGCTCCTTGCCCGCATGCAGCATGCCCGCGACCGACACCGACATGCGGCGCAGCGCATGCACCTGCGCCACGAGGCGGCCGATCCCCTCGGCCCCGCGCGTATCGGGCTTCGGGCCCAGCACGCGCACGAGTTCCGTCAGAACATAGAAGGTCTCGAGGAAGCGCTCCGGGCCGCTGCGCTCGTAGGCGAGCTCGGAGGTCGCCTGCTTCCAGGCGCCGTCGACCTCGCCCAGCACGTGGTCGTCGGGCATGAAGGCATCCTCGAACACGACCTCGTTGAAGTCGTGCTGGCCGGTCAGCTGGTAGATCGGATTGACGGTGATGCCCGGGGTCTTCATGTCGACCACGAACTGGGTCAGGCCGTGGCGACGGTTCTCCCTGGTGGGCGGCGAAGTGCGGAACAGGCCGATCAGGTAATGCGCGTGGTGGGCGGAGCTGGTCCACACCTTCGTGCCGTTGATGAGCCAGCCGCCCTTGGTCCTGGTGGCCTTGGTGCTGGCGGCAAACAGATCGGAGCCCGAGCCGGGCTCGCTCATGCCGATGGCAAAGCACACCTCGCCCTTGCAGATGCGCGGCAGGATGTCGGCCTTGATGCGCTCGCTGCCGTACTTGATGATGACGGGGCCGCTCTGCCGGTCGGCGACGAAGTGCAGGCGCACCGGCGCGTTGGCGACGCGGAACTCCTCGGTGACGACATAGCGCTCGAGGAAGCTTCGTTCCTGCCCGCCGTACTTCTTGGGCCACGTCATGCCGATCCAACCGCGGGCCCCAACCTTGCGGCTGAACTCCTCGCTGAAGGCGCCATCGATGCCCCCGCGCACGTTCGAGGCGAAGGTGCCCATCTCCGTCTCCTCGGCGAGGAAGGCGCGCACCTCCCTGCGCAGCTGCTGGCATTCGGGAGGCAGGCGAAGAGGATCGAACGTCAATTCCGTGCTCATGGCGCGTCCCCTTACCTCGCCGCCAGCATCGGCCACAAGCCGTCGGCACCCTTTGATGCAACGAGATTGCCGAGCTTTACCGCCCAGCGGCTCTCGTTGCCGAAGTCGTCGCGCCAGGCCCAGAGGCGCCGGGTGAAGCGGTGCAGCACGTGCTCCTGGGTGAAGCCGATGGCGCCCAGCACCTGGTGGGCGATGGCAGCGCCTTCCGTTGCCGCCTCGCCGACTCGGATCTTGGCGGATGCCACCTCGAGGAACACCGCTTCATCGAACGACTGGGCATTGGCAATCGCGTCGGCGGCAGAGCCGGCGGCTGCGACCGCAACAGCCGTCTCGCCAGCCAGCCGGGCAAGGTTGTGCTGCACGGCCTGGAATTTGGCGATGGGCCGCTCGAAGGCGACACGCTCGTTGGCGTAGGCGACGGCCAGATCGAGAATGGCCTCCAATGCGCCCGCCATTTGCAGGGATCGGGCGGCCGCCCCCATGAGCATGAGGCTGTCGCCGTCAAACCCGACAGGCGCATCCTTGACGGCCACGGGGCGCACACCCTCGAAGCTCACCGCGTTCAGGGGATCGCCGGCCATGCTTCGGCCGTCGGAGAGCCGCGCCTGCGCGGTCTCGATGAGCACCACCGCCGCGCCGCCCGATTCGCGCCGTGCCAGCAGGGCCAGGTGCTTCGCATCCCCAGCAAACGGGATGGCGCGCGCCGTACCGCTCAGCCTGCCGTTGGGGGCGAGCGCAAGACGGTCGCCCTCCCGCGCCGGACCGCAGGCCATCGCACCCTTGGGAGAGGGAATGCCGGCGCGTGCCAGCAGCCAGCCGGCAAGCAGCGTCTCGGCCAAGGGAACCGCCACGGCAAAGCGGCCGACCTGGCGCAGAACCGCCAAGCCGTCACCCAACTCGACGCCGCCGCCGCCCAGTGATTCGGGTACCCAGGCGAGAGTTAACCCCGCCTCCTCCAGCGCAGCCCATGCCGGGCCATGCCAAGCGTTGTCTTTTGCTCTATTGACGGTCTGGGGATCGGCAAGATCACGCAGAATGCTTGTTGCAGCGTCGACAACCGGGTTCGTTTCTTCCATGCGAAAGTCCACTGCTTGCATGCCTGCTTCGTATTTGAGCACGACCGACACGCCTCGCGCCATTGTTTCCTATGTGCCTGCTTCACCCTTTCCGAGACAGCCTGCGATCGCCTAATTAGGTGCCAGACGGGGGTAGACGGCAGCCCGGCCTCGGACTGCCCGCTTGGAGTATGCGCATGGACTCCCGATCGATGTCCGGACGAACGGAGCGTGTCGTGCTCGTGCTGCAAGGCGGCGGGGCGCTCGGTGCCTACCAGGCCGGCGCCTACGATGCCCTGTGCGAGGCCGGACAGACCCCGGACTGGGTCGCCGGCATCTCCATCGGTGCCATCAACGCGGCCATCATCGCCGGCAACCGCCCCGACGACCGGCACGTGCGGCTGCGCACCTTCTGGGAGCGCGTATCGTCGCAGCTGCAGGGAAGCCCTCTGATCGACGGCACGCAGTCGCGCGAGGTCTTCAACTACATGAGCGCCGCGTTCGTCTCCACCGTCGGTGTGCCGGGATTCTTCGAGCCACGCTTTCCGCCGCCGCAGCTCATGCCGGCGGGGTCGGCGGGCGCGCTCAGCGTGTACGACACCACGCCGCTGCGGGATACGCTGCTGGATCTCATCGACTTCGACTACCTCAACCAAGGACAGACGCGCTTGAGCGTGGGCGCCGTCAACATCCGCACGGGCAACTTCGCCTATTTCGACTCCCATGACATCACCATCGGGCCCGAGCACATCATGGCGTCCGGCGCGCTGCCTCCCGGCTTGCCGCCGATCGTCATCGACGGCGAGGCATTCTGGGACGGCGGGCTCGTCTCCAACACGCCTCTGCAGTACGTTCTCGACTTCACGGGCGAGCGTGGCGACATGCTGATCTTCCAGGTCGATCTCTTCAGCGCCCGCGGGGCCATGCCGCAGAATTTGTTTGACGTGGCCCAGCGCGAGAAGGAGATCCGCTTTTCGAGCCGCACGCGGCTCAATACCGACACCTTCAAGGAGACGCAGACGATGCGCCGCGCCGTGCGCAACCTGCTGGACAAGCTGCCCGCGGAATTGGCGGACGATCCCGATGCAGCGCTGCTCAAGAAATGCAGCTGCGACGCGGCAGTGACGATCGTGCACCTCATTCATCGCCGCGCCGCCTACGAAACGCACGCGCAGGACTACGAATACTCGCGCCTGTCGATGGAGGAGCACTGGCAGGCCGGCCACAACGACGTGGTGCGCACGCTGCGCCATCCGAAGTGGCGTAAGCGCGAGATGCCGAAGGAAGGCGTGCAGGTGCTCGACCTTGCGGGCAACTGACGAAGATGCAAAGGGTGAGCGCATGATCCCGGGGCCATAGGCCCTCGCGAGGGGAACGGATTGCAGATGCGCGCACTGCTGAGCTGGAGCAGCGGCAAGGATTCGGCCTGGGCCCTGCATATGCTGGGCCACCGCCGGGAGGTGGAGGTGACGGGCCTCTTCACGACCGTCAACGCCGCCTTCGACCGGGTCGCCATGCATGGGGTGCGGCGGCAGCTGGTCGCGGCACAGGCCGAGGCCACCGGCCTTCCGCTCCACGTGCTGGAGATCCCCAATCCCTGCCCCAACACGGTGTACGAGCGCGTCATGAGCGCGTTCGTCGCGGAGCAGGTGGCAGCCGGTGTGGAGGCGATGGCATTCGGCGACCTCTTTCTGGAGGACATCCGCCGATATCGCGAGGCTAGACTTGCCGGCACCGGCATCGTGCCGCTCTTTCCCCTTTGGGGGATCGAGACAAGAGCGCTCGCGCGGCAGATGATCGACGGCGGGCTCGAGGCCTATGTGGCCTGCCTCGACCCGCGCAAGGTGCCCGAGGAACTTGCCGGCCGGCGCTTCGATGCCAAATTGCTGGCGGAGTTGCCGGAGGGCATCGACCCATGCGCGGAGAACGGCGAATTTCACACGTTCGCGGCTGGCGGACCCATGTTTCGCTCGCGCATTGGCGTTAGCGTGGGCGAGCGGGTGACCCGCGACGGCTTCGTGTTCTGCGACTTGGTGCCTGCGCAACAGCGCTCCGCTCCCCCTTGCGGGGAGGGGCCGGGGGTCGGGGTATGACGCAACTTCCGTTGGTACGACCGAGGCACCCCGCCCCTCTCCCCTCCCCTTCAAGGGGAGTATGCGTGGCGCGCCCAGCTATTAGACGCCGCGGGACCGCGGCATCGCGAGAGGAGTGATCGTGCGCCGACAGCCTCGCATCGTCAGCCTGATTGCCAGTGCGACCGAGATCGTGTGCGCGCTGGGGTTCCGCGATCGACTAGTTGGGCGTAGCCATGAGTGCGACTTTCCGGACGACGTGCTGGAGCTACCGACGCTGACCGCGGCGAAATTCGAGGTCGAGGGTACGAGCGCCGAGATCGACGCGAGGGTGCGCGAGATCGTGCGCGACGGGCTGTCGGTCTATCGCGTCGACGGGGAGGCGCTGAAAGCGCTCGAGCCCGATGTGATCGTCACGCAGGACCATTGCGAGGTGTGCGCGGTCAGCTTGAGCGACGTCGAGGCTGCCACCTGCACGTGGTCGGGGCGGCCGGTCGAGATCGTGTCGCTCAGGCCCGACAGCCTGGCCGACGTTTATGCGGATATCGGCCGGGTCGCACGCGCGCTCGGCGCCGCCGAGGCCGGGCAGAGACTGGTGAACGATCTGCAGGGCCGTCTTGGCGCAGTTGCGACGCGGGTCGCCGGGCGTGCGCGACCGCGCGTGGCCTTCATCGAGTGGGTGGAACCGCTGATGGCAGGCGGCAACTGGATGCCCGAGCTGGTCGAGACGGCCGGCGGCCGCAACCTCTTCGGTGAGGCCGGCAGGCACTCCGACTGGATGCAATGGGACGAACTCGCGGCCGCGGATCCCGAAGTGATCGTCGTCGGCCCTTGCGGCTATGGGCTCGAGCGGTGCCTCGAGGAGCTGCCGTTGCTGCAGGCAAAGCCCGGCTGGGCCGGGCTGGCAGCCGTGCGGCACGGCCGCGTCTATTTCGTCGACGGCAACGCCTACTTCAACCGGCCAGGGCCTCGACTGGCAGAGAGCGCCGAGATGCTGTTGGAGATGATCCATCCCGAGGTTGCCGAGCCACGCCATCGGGAAACAGCCTGGGTGGCCCGCAGCTGAGCGGGCGCCAGAGGCATCCTCGCCGGGCCTTCCACTTCCTCGACGACCTGCGGCGAGCCTGCACCTGCCCGACAGGCTGAGCGACCGCCGGTCTGCGGGGTGGCGGCGGGCCGAGCTGGGTTCAGTTCTCGTGAGTGATTTCCAGAAGCCCGACCTCGAGCTGCACGCACTTGCGGTCGCAAAAGTGCCGGCGAGAAGTCGCACGGCGGATTGGGTGCTGGACGCGCGGTCAATCGTGCGTTAGGGGCCCTGCCCCGACGCGATCTGGGAAATTGGGGACTGGGCGGAACGCACGGCGAATGGCTACGTTACTGTTTCGACGTCCGGCGAACGCTCGCCGGAAAGGCCCGGCAGAGGCCGTTTTGGTCAGGCCGGCGAGAGAGAGCAACCAGAGGCACATCTATGAGCAATTCAATCCCTGTCGGAGTTGTCGCCCTTTTCACGAGCCTTGCCGGCGGCATGGCTCTCGCCGATCGTCCCTTGACGGATGCCGAACGCACGAAGCTGACCGCCGCCGTCCAGGCCTCAGGCTGCTCGGGTGGCAAGATGGAGTTCGACGACGGCAAATTCGAGGTCGATGATGCCAAGTGCTCCGATGGCAAGACCTACGATCTCAAGTTCGATAGTGCGTTCAAGCTCATCAAGAAGGAGCTGGAGAACTGATCCGCCCTTATCCTGAGCGCGCAGCAAGCAACGAGCGAAATTCAGAGGGGACCTCCGCCACCTGAGTCCAGTCTGACGGAGATGCGAAGTCACCGCCTGCCGAGTACAAGGGGGCGCACTTCTGTATCGTCACGCTAAGCGGCGTCGGCGCCGTAATAGAGCATGGAAACGTGCTCGGCCTCGGCGAAGAACAGCCAGCGTTCTATGACGAGGCCTATCGCCATAGACACGGTGGCGAGAAGTGCACCGAACGCCGCAAGGCCGCGCCCCTGCGACAGCAGCAAGAGCAGGATCGGCAGGCCAAAGGCCAGCAGCAGGACAAGACGGCGCAGCTTCAGCGCGTGCTTGCGCGCGACGCGGTAACCCATCTCGCGCATGATGTAGTTGGGCTGTGTGTGCGGCGGCTCCAGCACGCGCACCTTCCCGAGCTTGCCGAGGCCCGTCGCCGCCTCGATGGTGTACTCGCGCGCCTCGCCGTCGATGTGGAGCCAGTAGATCCATTTGAGGGCCGCGCCGGCGGCAAGGCAGACGACGGCCAGCCAGACCGACCAGGAGCGCCCCTCGCCGAACAGCGCAAGCAGCAGGTTTGCGAGCACGGCGCCGCTGGCAAGGCCAAGCGCGACATAGATCGGCGTCGTCAGCGGCTGGTGCCACTGGCGGATGGTGCGGAGGGAAGCATAGATCATGCCGGTCGTGACGAGGGTGGCGAGAGCGCACGCGATGGTCAACACCGCCATGAGCGCAAAAATGCCGTCCGCGCGCTCGAGGAACACCCAACCGATCGCAAGCAACCCGGCTGGCACATAGGTGGCAACGGCCATCACGCCCTCGCGCGACAGCCACGACGTGCGCCACTGCGAGAAGGCACGCCACGCACGCTCGGGCCGGCCCAGGTGCGCAGTGGAAGCGAGGAGGCCGCACGTCAGGAGCAGCAAGGCCAACGCAAAGCCGACGAAGCCCAGCCAACGATCCGCGGCCACGGCACCTGTCATGCCGAGCAGAGCAAGCCACGCAAGCAGCCCGAGCCCGGCGCCGGAAGCGGTCGTAAACAGGATCACGGAATAGGCTGGATGCATGTGGCGATTACTGGTCAGCAGGCATCGACAGGTTGCCTTCCCATTGACGTGGCGGGGTTAAGGGTAGGGCCGGAACACCGGGACCAATCTGCGGCAAAACCCAGCTGCAGTCCCTCCCCGCGGGGGGAGGGGGCGCCGCTGCGGCCTGCGTTGAGAAGGTCGGCCAGCACGTCATGGGTGGATAGCTCGCTCGAAGCATCATCGTGAGAGCATGCGGTCGACCCAGGCGAACAGCCTCTCCGCGCTGCTGCCGGGGACCGCACCGATGGGTTCATGTTTTGGCCGTGCGGCCGGGGCGAGGTCATTGCGATCGTCGCGGTGGGGCCGCGGCGGCAGGTACTTGTTGACGGGCTTGTAGCCGAACTCGGGGAGCAGATCATAGCCGCCGCGCTCGGCGACGAGCTTGGACACGGCACTCTCGCTATCGCCGAGGTCGCCGAAGTGTCGCGCCCCCGTCGGGCATGCGCGGACGCACGCGGGAATTCGGTCCTCCTCGGGCAGACTGACGTTGTAGATGCGGTCGACGCACAGCGTGCATTTCTTCATCACGCCGTGACTGTAGTCGTACTCGCGTGCTCCGTAGGGACAGGCCCACGAGCACAGCTTGCAGCCGATGCAGGTGTCGGGGTCGACCAGCACGATGCCGTCCTCGGCGCGCTTGTAGGAGGCGCCGGTGGGGCAGACCGTCACGCAGGCCGGCTCCTCGCAATGCAAGCATGACCGCGGAAAGTGCACCGTGCGGCCGGCCGCGCCCTCACCCGCCTCGTAGCCGTGTACGCGATTGAGCCAGGCGCCGTGCGGGTCGGCGCCGTAGGGATCCTCGTCAGTGAGCGGGGCGGAATAGCCGCCCGTGTTCCACTCCTTGCAGCTCGTGACGCATCCCTGGCAACCAACACAGGTGTCCAGGTCAATGACGAGGCCGAACTTCTTGGCGGTGGCTGCCGGGAGCGCGGTCATGACCGTGCTCCTGGCAGGCGGGGAGAGGGGGCAGAAAGCGGCGCGAAGCGCGGCGAGGTCTCGTGCGCCTCGGACGCAGCCGCCTTCTCGATGCGCACCTTGAGATCATACCAGGCCGCCTGGCCGGTTATGGGATCGCTATTGGAATAGCGATAGCCGCCCGGCTGCTGCGGCAAGAGCTCCGTGATCAGGTGATTGAGCAGGAAGCCGCGCGTCGATTCGGGCGCATCGGGGGCAAGGCCCCACGCACCGGAGCGCTTGCCGATGGCGTTCCAGGTCCACACCGTGTCAGGGTTGACCCCCTCCATCAGCTTCACCTGCGCCTTGACGCGGCCGATGGGGCTCGTGATCCAGACCCAATCGTCGTCAGCAATGCCCAGTGTGTTTGCACGGGCGCGATTCATGTAAAGGCGGTTGGCGCCATGAATCTGCCTGAGCCACGCGTTCTGCGAGCCCCAGCTGTGATACATCGCCATCGGCCGCTGCGTGAGGGCGTGCAGCGGAAAGCTCTCGTCCCCCTCGACCACATCTCCGGCAGGCGGGTACCAGAAGGGCAGGGGATCGAAATAGGTCTCGACGCGCGCGCGATGCTGCTCGGGCGGTTGCAGGGCGCCGTGGCCGCGGGCGGCAAGGCGCATCTTCTGGATCGGCTCGCTGTAGAGCTGGAAGATCGCGGGCGTGGGGGTAAGGCGGAACCCCTTTTCCAGCGCCCACTCGATGTAGTCGCGGTTGACATGGCGGTAGTAACGCATGTGCTCGGGCAGGTGATGCGCATGGAAGCAGCCGTCAGCGATATACTGCTCGAGCTGGCGCGGATTGACGTCGCCCTTGGCAAAATCGCCACCATTCTTTCCGCGATGTCCTGCCAGCGGTCCGATCCCTGGACGGCGTTCGTGGTTGACGATGTAGTCGGGATAGCCGCCGGGAAATTTCGGCGAGCCATCGTCCTTGATCATGCCGGGCAGCTTGAGGCGCGCGCCGAGGTCGAGCAGGACGTCCTGGAAGGGGCGAACGTCGCGATCGGGCCTTACCACCGGCTGGCGGATCGCGTCAGCCGGTGCGTCGGGCTCGGAGATCGGCCGGTCGAGCAGCGAGATGCAGTCCCAGCGCTCGAGATACGTCGTGTCGGGCAGGATGAGGTCGGCGTAAGGCACGGTCTCGGAGAAGTAGGCGTCGGAATAGATGACCTTCGGGATCTTGTATGCACCGGTCGCGGCATCCTTCTCGGTCAGGTGCGCCAGCGTCGCCGGCAGGTTCATCGACGAGTTCCAGCCCATGTTGGCCATGTACATGAACAGGACGTCGATGGGATAGGGATCGCCGCGGGCCGCGTTGGCGATGACCATGTGCATGAGCCCGTGGGCGGCGAGCGGCGCCTCCCAGCTGAAGGCCTTGTCGATGCGCTGCGGTGTGCCGGCCGCATCGACGAGCAAGTCCTCAGGGCCGGTCGGGAAGCCCAGGTGCGGGCCCGGCAGCGGCTTGCCCGCATGCACGTCCCCCGGCTTGCCGCGCGGCTTCAGGAACGGCGGCGCCAACTTCGGGTAGGGCGCCTTGTAGCGGAAGCCGCCGGGGCAATCGATGGAGCCGAGCAGGATCTGGAGGAAGTGCAGGATGCGCGCGGTGTGGAAGCCGGTGGCGTGGGCGGAGATGCCGCGCATGGCGTGCATGCCCACGGGGCGGCCGGTGGTCTTCTCGTGCCGCCGACCGAACCAGTCGGTCCAGGGAATGTCGAG
>JBFWRV010000028.1:0-67759 GCA_050248715.1 Hyphomicrobiaceae bacterium
CGGTGCCGTGTCGTCGACGCGGCCACGCCATCCACGGGACCAGAGTCGATGAGCGTCTTTGTTCTGGGCGTAGCCACGCATCCCCCCTCGACCAGCGAACGCTCTCTGCGCCTGGAGGAGATGGCGTATCACACCTCGCGAACCGCACTGGACGCCGCTCGCGTGAGCCGGCGTCAACTGGACAGCGTGACCCTCGGCGCCTGCGATGAGCTGGACGGACGGCCTATTTCCAGCATGCTGATGACCGCGCCGGCCGGCGGCTATCATACCGACGAGATCAAGGTGACCGATTCCGGCGCGTCGGCCTTCTGCCTAGCCTGCATGCGTGTTCTTTCCGGCGAGTCCGACCTCGGCCTCGTGTCCAGCTGGTGCAAGAGCTCCAAGGGCGACGTAGAGGCCGTGATGCGGCTGCGCGCCGACCCGTTCTACATGCGGCCGCTCGGCGTCGGCGCGGCGATGACGGACGCCCTCTTTGCTCAGGCGGCGAAGGAAGACATGGGCGTGGCCGAGGCCGAAGCGGCTCACCGCGTGGTGAACGCCTACACCCGCGACGCGAGGTAAAGACCAGCAGCCGCGGTATAGATCAACATGCCGAGTGCAGGCGGGCCCGGCCAGCAGGCGATTCCAAGCGCGATTAGGGCGATGCCGGTCACGCGCGCCACCGGCACGGCTGTGCCGGCAAGCGTCTCACCGAGCAACAGCTGCCCGACAACGGACGGGACGAGCAGCAACGCCACTCCCGTCGCCGCTTCGGCGGCAGCAGCAAAGATCAATGCCTTTCTCATCGCGACGCCGACCGGTGGGTAAGCCTAGCCGCTATGCCGACAACCCAAGAGGTGTACTGTTCCTGGTGAATTGGTCATCGTAATGCGCGTCCGCCGGCGGCAACCTCCGGCTTCAACTCCACCGTCAGCTTGTCGATCTTTCCGGTGAACTTGAAGGGAGAGTCATAGCGATGCTCGAGCATCGCAACGCCCGTGCGGGTGTCCTGGCCGATGTCGAAGGTCTCGTCCTCGGGGAACGTGATTGGTGTCGTGTGCTCCAGGGAATTCCGCGCCACTTCCCTGCCGTCGACATAGAGGACGCCGGTGCCGCCTTTGCCGAGGCCCGGGCCTTCGGCCTTGAAGTCGAAGACGAGGGTATGCTTGCCGGCACTCAACTCGGGGCCATCCCAAATGGTGCGCTTGAGATCGAGCAGATTGTAGAGAAACACCACCTTGCCCCGGCCGACACCGAACTCGCCCTTGCTGAGGAACAGGCCGTAGCCGCCGAAGCGTCCGCCCTGAGTGACGATCATGCCTTCGGCGCCGCCTTCGGGAATCGTGACCTCGGCCGTAATCGTGTAAGACTTGTCCAGGATGCTCGGCGCAGCGCTGTTGGGGGTCCCGCTGAGCGGCCCCGCATAAGTGAAGACCGTCCGCCCGGCCGTGAGGCTCGGGCGCGGGGTGTTCCAGCGCGCCAGCGATGAGTTGTCGAGCGGCAGCACGTCGTGCTTCCTCGCCTCGGCATAGAAGAGTGCCTGCATCTGCTTGACCCTCTCCGGCATCTTGGCGGCAAGGTCGTTCGCCTGGGTGGGATCGTCTTTGACGTTGTAGAGTTCCCAGTTGTAGCCGCTGATCACGTCCGGCGGCGTCTTGGTGCTCAGTTCCCACGGGAGGGTCGCGGGCGTCGTCGCCGCCACCCAGCTGTCATGATAGATGGCCCGATTGCCGAGCATCTCGAAGTACTGCGTGCCACGCTGGGACGGGACGTCGGCGTTCGCCTTGTCCCACGTGTACGTCATGCTCACGCCATCGATGGGGCGCTGCTTGATGCCGTTGATCGTGTCGGGCGCCGAGACGCCGGTGGCAGCGAGGATCGTTGGCACGATATCGATGATGTGGTGGAACTGGCGGCGGATCCCGCCTGCATCGGTGATGTGGCCGGGCCAGGAGATGGCGACGCCCTGGGCCGTCCCGCCGTAGTGCGACGCGACCTGTTTTGTCCACTTGAAGGGTGTGCCCATCGCCCAGGCCCAACCTACGGCAAAGTGTGGGAAGGTTCGTTCCGATCCCCAGAACGGGTACCAGAGAAACTGGTCCTTCACCGGTACGGGAACACCATTGAAGGTCGTGAACTCATTCGGCGTGCCGTTGAGCATGCCTTCAGCGCTCGCACCGTTGTCGCCGCTGATGTAGATGATCAGCGTATTGTTGAGCTCACCCAGGTCTTCGACAGCCTGGATGACCCGGCCGATCTCGTGGTCGGTATAGGCGAGATAGGCACCATAGACGTCTGCTTGTCTGGTGAAGAGCTTCTTCTCCTCCCAGCCGAGCGTATCCCATTGCGGAAGCTCTTTCGGCCAGGACGTCAACTGGGCGTTGGCGGGCATGATCCCCAGCCGCTTCTGGTTGGCGAAGATGGTCTCCCGTATCTTGTTCCACCCCTCGTCGAAGAGGCGCATATCGCTGATCTTCTTGATCCACTCGGGCGTCGGATGATGCGGCGCATGCGTGCCGCCGGGCACGTAGTAGACGAAGAATGGCTTGTCGGGCGCGATCGCCTTCAGGTCCTTCATATGCCCGATCGCCTCGTCGGCCATGGCCGTGGTGAGGTTCCAGCTGGAATTGCCCTGGAAGGGATAGATGGGCGTCGTGTTACGAAACAGGTTGGGCTGCCATTGGCTCGCGTCGCCGCCGACGAAGCCGTAGAAATACTCAAAGCCCATACCGATCGGCCATTGATGGAACGGCCCGGCCTGACTCGCCTGATAGAAGGGCGTGTTGTGGTTCTTGCCGAACCACGATGTTGCGTACCCGTTGTCTCTCAGAATGGTTCCGATCGTGCCGGTATCTTTTCTGATGACCGAATCGTAGCCCGGAAAGCCCGTCGCGATCTCGCCCACGACTCCGAAGCCGGATACGTGGTGGTTGCGTCCGGTGATCAACGCCGCCCGCGTCGGCGAGCACAGCGATGTGGAGTGGAAGTTCGAGTAGCGCAGCCCGTTATTGGCGATGCGGTCCAGCGCCGGGGTCGGGACGACGCCGCCGAACGTGCCCGGCGCGCCGAAGCCGACATCGTCCGTCATGATGAGCAATACGTTGGGCGCCCCCTTCGGCGGCACGACGCGCGGTGCCCACCAGGGCTTCGACTCCGAGGCCTTCTCCTCGATCACTCCGCCGAATTTGGGATCGGGCGGCGGGAGTTGCTTTCCGTCGATTGTTGTGGTCGCGCTCGGTGATCCTGGCGTGCCGGTCGTCTGCTGGGCCAAGGAGGGACACGTCAAGGTGAGCGCGATCAAACTAACACTGAATGCCGTCATCCCTGAACAGGCCAAGCTTTCAGATCGATTTTTCATGGACGGCACCCCCGGCGCGTAGATGGCCGGCAAGCGGGATACGATCACGTGGGGGACACAAGTCCATACAGACAAACCCCCGTCGCTGCCACAGGTACTACTGGGCCGGGGGCTTGAGACGGTTCGCATCTTCGATGGCAACCCAGCGGGGCCGTCAGGCGCACGCCCGCCCACGGGTGCCAGACGGACATGCCTGGCACCGCGCGGGGGGAGCCCCCGCCACTCACTGCCGCGCCATCGCGATGCGGAAGCGGTCTTCAGCCGTGATCAAGTGGTCGTGGTTGTCTTCGCCAAGATCAATCTGGACCCACGTGATCTCGCCGTTGAAGGCATTGCCGGTCGGACCGTAGTCCGGGGACGCGGGCGAACCGGTGTCGCCGCCGACATCGGCAGCCTCGTCGGCCGAATAACCCATCGGTTGGGTCTTCTCTACACGACCTCTGCCGACAGGCTCGCCATCGTAGTAGAGCGTGACGTCGCCGCCTTTGGCGAGTCCGCCACCATCGTACTTGAACTCCATCCGGACCTGGTGCTTGCCGGATGGGATGGGCTTCTCGGCTTCGACGAAGTAGTGCTCGATGCCGAAGAAATTGTAGCAATACTTCAGTTTTCCGTCCTTGGCGTAGAGCGTCCAGCCGCCGGCCTCGCCACCTTGCGTGACGATTACGCCCTTGGCCGAACCGTTCGTGACTTTGACCTCTGCGGTCACGGAGTGAGACTTGTTCTTCAGCGTGAGCACACAGGCTTCGCTGACACGCATGCCCTGGAACAAAACCTGGCTGTTCCCGGTGATGAGCTGTGGGCGTCCGGCGATGTCCGGATTGATGCGCTCGAAGCCGCGGTCGTCGAGCGGGACGACATTATACTTTACCGACTCGATCAACCAGAGCCGCTGCAATTCGGCGAGCTTCTTCGGGTCTTTCGCGGCGATGTCGTTCGCCTGCGTCCAGTCGTCGGGACCATAAAGTTCCCAGACATCCTCGTCGAACGGCGGAGGTGCGTCGGCTTTCCAGGGGGTCCGGTGGCGTGTGCAGGCGGTCCAGCCGTTGTGATAGATGCCGCGGTTCCCCATCATCTCGAAATACTGCACCGTGTGCGTTTCGGGCGCGTTCGCGTCAGTGAAGCTCGGCATCAGGCTCACGCCTTCGAGCGGCGCCTGTGTGATTGAATTGACGATGGTGGGTTCCGGCAGCTTGGCCGCTTGCAGCACAGTCTTCGCCACATCAATGACGTGATAGAACTGGTTGCGGATTTCGCCCTTGCCTTCAAAGCCGTTCGGCCAGTGCACGACCATGCCGTTGCGCGTGCCGCCCCAGTGCGAGGCGACCTGCTTTGTCCACTGATACGGCGTGCACAGCGCATGCGCCCAGCCGACCGCGTAGTGGTTGTACGCCTTCGGTGTGCCGAAATCGCCGATCTTGGACAGCAGGAAGTCGGTGGTTTCGATCGCCGGCATGCCGTTCAACGTCGTCATCTCGTTGAAGCAGCCGTTGATCGTCCCTTCCGCCGATGCGCCGTTGTCGCCGATAATGCAGAAGATCAGCGTGTCATCGATGATCTCGAGGTCGGCGAGCGCGTCGAACACGCGACCGATGTGATGATCGGTCTGCTCCATGAACCCGGCATAGATTTCCATTTGGCGGGCGAGCACCGGCTTCAGCTTGGCGTCCATTTCATCCCAGGCCGGGATTTCCTTGTGCCGCGCCGTGAGCCGCGCATCTTTGGAGATGACGCCGAGCGTCTTCTGCCGCGCGAAAATTTCCTCTCGCAGGCTGTCCCAGCCGCGGTCGAACCTCCCCTTGTACTTGTCTGACCATTCCTTGGGCACATGATGCGGCGCATGCGTTGCGCCCGGCGCGTAATACATGAAGAACGGCTTGTCCGGCATCAGCGCCTTCTGCTGGCGGATCCAGGTGATGGCGCGGTCGGCCAGGTCCTCGTTCAGCGTGTAGCCGTCCTCCGGCGTCCTTGGTGGTTCGACCGCTGTCGTGCCCTGATAGAGGCCTGGGTAATACTGGTTCGCCTCGCCGCCGACAAAGCCGTAGAAGTATTCAAAGCCCGAGCCAGTCGGCCACTGATGGAACGGCCCCAACGGTGACACTTCCCAATACGGCACCTCGTGGCATTTGCCGAGTTGCGCTGTCGAATAGCCGTTCAGCTTCAGGATCTCGGCAAGGGCTGCCTTCTCCTTCGGCCGGACGCTGCTGTTGCCTGGCGCGGAAGTTGCCATCTCTGTGATCGCCCCCATGCCGACCGAATGGTGGTTGCGCCCGGTCAGCAGCGCAGCTCGGGTCGGAGAACATAGTGCCGTGGTATGAAAGCGGATGTATTTCAGGCCGCCCTTGGCGAGTTTTTCAATGTTTGGAGTATTGCATGGCCCGCCGAACGCAGAGGAGGAGCCAAAGCCGGCGTCGTCGATCAGCACGATGAGCACATTCGGTGCCCCCTTAGGCGGGCGCAGCGCGCGGATCGGCGGATATTTGGTGTTGGGATCTTTGGCGTCGTAGGTCGTCAATCCGACATGCTTGTTGTCTGGGATTGGAAGGATGTCGCGCGAGAAAGTGTTGCGTTCTTCAGTATTGTTAGGGCTGACCGACTGCCTGCCATTCAATTTCGACGAAGACTTTGCCATTGTGGACCTCTCATGCTCGTCAAGTCGGAAGGCAGCGCGGCTGTCGGCTCGAGCGGCGCAGCGATGCACTCACTGCCGTGACTGACCGCAGGAGCGAAAGAGGTGCGGCGAGCATGCGGAGCCTCCCAGTTCGACAGCGAGAGGCATCGTGCCCGGATATGCTCAGCGCGAATATCGATAGAAACCCGGACCATCGCGGATGGGGCTAACTGAGTGATCTTCCGCTATGGGCTTTCTTTCCCCGTTCCTGCGACCGGGAGAAGGGGGCAGCTGTGCCCGGGCAATGCAGGCCTCAATTTTCTCGGCGATCTCGGGGCGCATCATCGACCCCGACGCCCAGGTGCCGAACGGTGATTTCGTTTGATGATGGAGCATTGCTGTCGTTCGTGGTCAGCCCCTCGAGAGACCTCCCAGGAGGCGAGAACTCATTGACGCCGTGTCAGCTTCCGGGCTGGATTGCCACCGTCTGCGACCGGACGGAATCGCACGACAGCGGACGTACTCGCGTAACGCCAACTTGGCGCTCATACGAGAGACCTTCGCACAGACCAGCTTCCTGCGCGGCTTGCCCGACAAAGAGTTGGAACGCGTTGCATCCTGGCCTGAGCAGGGTTCGTGCCTCAGGCCGGAGCATCGATAGGACTCCGCAGGACATCTCCTGGTGACCCCGAATAGAAGTTTGCGACGGGGCGGCGATGTCGTCGGATTTCGGAGATGCTTGCCGTGCCCATGAGCCCGCGACGTTGTCGCGAGAGGCCGCCGTGAAGCCGTCGGCCACTAACCATTCGTTACGAGGGGATCGCTCGGAGTGGAGCTGAGCGCCGACAGACCAATTTCCGATCTGCCGACATCGTTCGGCGACATGAATCTGTCATGCCGGCCGGGGCAGTAGCCCAGGAGCCGGCGCTCAGGGCCTCGATTTGCGACATATTCGCGCTGACGCGAAAGTCCGGCCTGATAGTGAGCGAACTGATCGGAAGGCGCAGCGCGGGGGTTGCCAAAGTCCCGCTGCTGCCGCTACTCCTCCGTTGTCCCTCCGTCATTCCCGCGATATGCCCCCGGCATTCGAACGGGATTGTCCAGAAGCTTTCTCGGAGCTCCGGCCCATGGCACCCGAACCCATCCTTCACCAACTCGATGCGCGCGGAGTTGCCAGCGTCGTGCTCAATCGACCCGAGGTCGGCAACGCCTACAACGGCGAGCTGATCCAGGGGCTGCTCTCAGCCATGGACGCGCTTGCCTCCCGGCCGGAGCTGCGGATCGTTCTGCTCAAGGGCAGCGGCCGGCATTTCCAGGCCGGCGCCGATCTCAAGTGGGTCAACGCCGTCGCTCGCGCATCGCTGGCGGACAACGTGCACGCCAGCCGCGCCACCGCCGAGGCCGTCGACCGGTTGAACCGGCTGCCTGTCCCCACTGTCGCGCTGGTGCAAGGCGGCTGCTTCGGCGGCGGCACCGGCATCGTCGCCGCCTGCGATGTCGTCATCGCCGCCGACAACGCCATCTTCTCCATCGCCGAGGTGCGCTGGGGCCTGACGGCCGCCATCATCATCCCGCAGCTGAGCGACGCCATCTCGGTGCGCCAATTGCGCCGCTACGCGCTGACGGGCGAGCGCTTCGGCGCGACCGAGGCGCAGCGCATCGGCCTCGTCCACCAGGTTGTGCCGCTCGACCAGCTGGCGGCCGCGGGCGAAGAGATGGTGGCGCGCCTGCTCGAGAACGGCCCGACGGCCATTGCGGAGACCAAGGCCTGGGCATTGCAGAGCGCCTGGGGTGGTTTCGACGCTGCGACCATGGACGCCTTGGTCGAAAGCCACGCTGCCAAGCGCCGAACGGAGGAGGCCGCCGAAGGCCTTGCCTCGTTTGCCGAGAAGCGCGCCGCCCGGTGGAAGCCGTAGGGCCGCAGAGCGCAAAAAGCAAAGCCGTCTTATGCCGATCTTCGCGTGCAACGGTGCAATGCGCTCCGCCTTTGCGCCCGATGTGCGATGCGCTAGCAAAACAGGCAGGAGCGGCACATCTGGCGCACCTCTTCCACGGCCCGGTTAACCTTGCCGCGGATGGACTTCACCAGCGCCTTGGAGTGATCGGTGTCGCAGACAAAGGTGTGCTTGGCGCTGAACTCGACCACCTTGCGCCTGAAGTAGGCCGCGACCCGGTCGAGCGCGCGCGCCTCGATGCAGTCCCGGACCGCCATGCGCATCCGACGCTCGATGTGGGGCGGAGAGCCGCACGCCTTGAGGAACACCTCGGCCAGCGCGTAGTCGTCGGCGCGCCGCCACAGGTCCTTCTGCTGCTCCGGCGAGAGATAGGAGAAGCCGAGCTTGGCGGGCTCTGCGACCGGCGGCAGCGGAGCTGGCGCCGGTGGCCCGAAGCCCGCCAGAAACAGCAGCCCGACCGCCGTCAGCAATCCCATCGCGCGTCGCAAAAACCGCATGCAGCCGTGTCCCCCGGTTGCGGGCGAAGATTACCGTCTTCCCCTGCCCCGGCGGAAGCGCAAACGCAAGCCCGGCCACCCACAACTCCCCGGACTGTGGCCGCGTTATGGCGCGCTGGCGGGCTGTCGGCTGGTCCGGCCGAACCGCTCCCCGGCACGAGCGGAACAAGCGGGCGCCCATGAGCGGTCCCGAGGATGCGGTCCACCCCCAAAGGAGGTGCTGACGCGCCCGAACCCACCGGCAGGGGCGCGCCGGACCGAGCGGATAGACGGCCGAGGCGGCCCTCCTACTCGGCCGGCTGCGGCGTTGCCGCGGGCACGGCGCCCCGTGCGGAGAGGCTGCGGCCCGAGAGGCGCCGGATCACCACATAGAACACCGGCGTGAAGATCAGCCCGAACAGCGTCACCCCGATCATGCCCCAGAAGACGGCGGTGCCAAGTGCGATGCGCATCTCGGCCCCCGCGCCGACCGCGAGGTAGAGCGGTACCACGCCGAGCGTGAAGGCGAGCGATGTCATCAGGATAGGGCGCAGGCGCATCTTGCAGGCCTCGACCGCTGCCGAAACCGTGTCCAGGCCCTGCTCCTCCAGCTGCTTGGCGAACTCCACGATCAGAATCGCGTTTTTGGCCGCGAGGCCGATCAGCACGACGAAGCCGATCTGCGTGAGGATGTTGATCTCGCGCCCGTGCAGCCACACGCCGAAGGCGGCCGAGAACAGGCACATCGGCACGATCAGCATGATGGCGAGTGGCAATGCCCAGCTCTCGTACTGCGCAGCCAAGGCGAGGAACACGAAGATCACGCTCAGGACGAAGATGTAGTAGCCGGTGCGGCCGACCTTGGCTTCCTGATAGGAAAGGTCGGTCCACTCGTAGGTGACGCCGAGGGGCAGCTTGTCGAGCGCCAGGTTGCGCATGATTTCGAGCGCCTGGCCGGAGCTGACGCCTGGCCGCGCCGTGCCGTTGACCTCAGCCGACGGGAAGAGGTTATAGCGCGGCACGCGTTCCGGGCCCGCCACCTCCTTGAAGGTCACGAGGCTGCCGAGCGGCACCATCTGCCCGTCGCTGCTGCGCACGCGGATCTTGGCAACGCTCTCGGGATCGAGGCGGAAGTCACCATCGGCCTGGGCGGTCACGCGGTAAGTGCGACCGAACATGTTGAAGTCGTTGACATAGGCTGAGCCCATGAACACTCGCATGGCCTCAAAAATGTTGGTGACCGGCACGCGCAGCATCTGCGCTTTGTCGCGGTCGACATCGACGTAGAGCTGCGGCGTCGAGGATTGGAAGGTCGTAAACACATTGGCGATGCCGGGCGTGCGGTTGGCCTCGGCGATGAATTCCTGCGTGATGCGCGCGAAGTCGGCCGGCGGCATGCCCAGCGTATCCTGCAGCCGCATCGAGAATCCGGCCGCCGCGCCCATGCCGCGCACCGGCGGCGGGATGAAGACGAAAGCCTGCGCCTCCTCGATCTGTGCGAGTCGCGTGCGGGCCTCCTGGGCAATCCTGTCGATGGTCTGGCCCAGCCGCTGGCGCTCCTCGAAATCGTCCAGCACCAGGAACATGAGGGCCGCGTTGGTGGCGGGCGTGAAGGTCGCGCCATTGCGCCCCGTGAAGGCGTTGGAATACTTGACGCCAGGCGTGCCGAGCATCAGCTCCGTTGCCTGCCGCACCACTGCATCCGTGCGTGCAAGCGCGGCTCCAGGCGGAAGCTGCAGCGAGATGATCAGGATCGCGCGGTCGAGGGAGGGTATGAAGCCGGTCGGCAGGCGCTGCACGAACCAGCCCGCGAATGCCATCAGCAGCACGTAGCAGATCAGGACGGCGACCCATGCTCGCGACAGGTTGCGCACGAGGCGGCCGTAGGCTGCCGACATGGAATCGAAGCCACGGTCGAAGGCACGGAAGAAGGCGTGCACCGGCCGCATCAGAACCGGCCCGCGACCCTCGTGCCCGGCATCGTGCCTGCGGAACAGGATGGCACACATCGCCGGGCTGAGCGTCAGCGACATGAGCAGCGAGATGCCGGTCGCGGTTGCGATCGTTATCGCGAACTGGCGGTAGAACTGGCCGGTGATGCCGCCGATGAACGTGGTCGGGATGAAGACGGCGAACAGAACGAGGGCAATCGCGATCAGCGCCGCACCGACCTCATCCATGGAGACGCGGGCGGCCTCGAGAGGAGTGAGGCCCTCCTTCAGCTTGCGCTCGACGTTCTCCACCACGACGATGGCGTCGTCGACGACGATGCCGACCGCCAAAACCAGGCCGAACAGCGACAGCATGTTCAGCGTGAAGCCGAAGGCCTGCATCACCGCGCACGTGCCGATCAGCGAGACGGGGATGGCGACGACCGGGATGACCGTGGCGCGCCATGTCTTGAGGAACAGCAGCACCACAAGCACCACCAGCGCCGTTGCCTCCAGTATGGTGATGTAGAGCTTGGCGATCGAGACTTCGATGAACTCGGTGGGATTGT
The DNA here is from genome assembly GCA_050248715.1 of Hyphomicrobiaceae bacterium. GTDB lineage: Bacteria > Pseudomonadota > Alphaproteobacteria > Rhizobiales > Hyphomicrobiaceae > AWTP1-13. The sequence goes on from JBFWRV010000028.1 coordinate 10,880, forward strand.
AGGTCAGGCGGTACTCGAGGCCCTTGGGGAAGCTCTTGGCCATCTCGGCGATCGCTTCCTTGATGCCCCGGGTGGCGCGCACGGCATTTGTGCCCGGCTGCTGGTCGACGACGACGATGACAGCCGGATGCTTGTCGGCGTAGCCCTGCGCCGCGTAGCTGAGCGCGCCGAGCTCCACCCTGGCGATGTCCTTGACACGTACCACGCGCCCTTCGGCGCCCATCTTGACGATGATGTTCTCGAACTCGTCGGCGGTCCTCAACCGCCCCTTCATCTGCAGCGAAACCTGGAAAGCGTTCTTGTAGTCGATGGGTGGCTCGCCCAGAGCGCCGCCCGCCACCTGCACGTTCTGCGCGCGCAGGCCTTCCAGCACCTGCTCTGCCGTCAGGCCGAGCATGGCGATGCGCTCGGGGTCGAGCCAGATGCGCATCGAATACTCGCGCACGCCGAACAGGAACACATCGGCCACACCATAAAGGCGCATCAGCTTGTCACGGACGTTCAGCAGGCCGTAGTTGGAGATATAGACCTGATCGTAAGTCTTGTCGGGCGAGACCAAGTGGATCGCCAGCAGCAGGTCGGGCGAGCGCTTGCGCACGGTGAGCCCGTTGCGGCGCACCTCGTCGGGGAGGCGACGCTCGGCCGCGCTGACGCGGTTCTGCACCAGCACTTGCGCCTTGTCGATGTCCGTGCCGACGTCGAATGTCACGGTGAGGGAGACGTTGCCGTCGCTGGTCGACTGGGAGGCCATGTAGATCATGCCCTCGACGCCGTTGACCTCCTGCTCGATGGGCGCCGCGACCGTATCGGCCACCGTCTGCGCGCTGGCGCCGGGATAGCTGGCCGTCACCGTGATGGTGGGCGGCGTGATTTCGGGCAGCTGGTTCACGCCAAGCGCGAAATAGCCGATGGCACCGATGATGGTGATGACGATGGCCACCACGGCCGCGAAGATCGGTCGGTCGATGAAGAAGCGGCTTATTCGCATGGGCTCAGCCCGTCCTGTGTCGGGGGGCGGCGCGGCCGCGCCTCATTCCTGCGCCTTGGCGTCCGCATTCGCAGGCGTCGTCTGCGAATGCGTGATCGTCTCGCGCTCGGGGGCCACCTTGATGCCGGGGCGCGCACGCTGCAGCCCCCTGACGATCACCCAGTCGGTCGGGTCCACGCCTTCGCGCACCACGCGCAAGCCCTCATAGAGCGATCCGAGCTTGACGTTGCGGCGGGTCACGCTGCCATCCTCGCCCACCACGTAGACGAACTTGTTCGTCTGGTCGGTGCCGATAGCCTCGTCGGGCAGCAGCGCCGCTGCGAACGGGGCCGAGCCCGTGACGCGGACGCGCGCGAACAGGCCGGGCGAGAATAGTCCGGCCGGGTTCTGCAGCACGGCACGCGCGCGCAACGTCGCGGTCGCTTGGTCGAGGCGGTTGTCGAGAAAGTCGAGGCGCGCCCGATGCGGGAAGCCACGCTCGTCGGGCAGGGCGATCTCGACCGGCGCGCCGATCTCTGCGCCGCCCGTGGCGGCGCCGCCTCCGGCCAATCGCTTGTACTTGATGAAGTTGTTCTCGCTGACATCGAAGTAGATGTAGATCGGATTCTGCCGGACGATGGTGGTGAGCAGGGTCGAGTTGGACGTGCCACCCGCGCTCACCCAGTTGCCCGCCGTCACCAGCGTGCGGCTGATGCGGCCGGCGATGGGCGCCGTCATGCGCGTGAACGAGAGTTCGAGCTCGGCCGTCTTCACCCGGGCCTGGGCCACCTTCACGGCTGCCTCGGCTTCGCGCAGCAGGTTCTCGCGATCGTCGAACGCCTTCTCCGACATGATGCGCCGCTCCACCAGCGGCTTGCCGCGGACCACGTCGAGAGAGGCATTCTGTGCCTTGGTGCTGGCCTGTTCCAGCTCCGCTTTCGCCTGCTCGAGGGTGCGCTCGAAGGGCCGCGGATCGATGACGAACAGCAAGTCGCCCTGCTTGACGGTCTGTCCGTCGGTGAAGTGCACCCCGGTGAGATAGCCGGAGACGCGAGCGCGCACCTCGACGGTCTCCACAGCGTCGAAGCGGCCCGTGTATTCGTCCCAATCAATGATGTCGCGCGCAAGCGGCTGGCTGACAACGACGGCGGGGAGCGCAGCCTGACTTGGCTGCTGCGGCGACGTCTGGCTCGTGCTTGCCTGGTCGCAAGCGGGAGTTGCCGCCAGCAGAACGAGTGCTGCAAGCAGTGTGCCCGAACGCCGGCCTGTACGTATGCTGCTATGCATGCTTGGCACTCGCCATGGGAATGGGGCCCGAGCACACATACACAACAACGGACTGAGACGAAAGGCGCTGTATCGCGCCAGGTTAGCGATGCCTGGGGGATGGGCAACTGCGCACCGTTCTGCCCAAAAAGCGAAGGTTCCCGGCTCCGGGAAAACCCTAATCCTCCTGGTAACCCCGTCGAACCCGCGCGCTGCGCGCACCACGGGCGCCCGACCGCAGCGTGATCCGCTCCGCTCTGCCGCCGCCGGCTACCTCAGGTCTCTTGCGCCGCGAGCCGTTGTGCACGACCACCTTCGTCTGCACAAAACTGTGTCTGTGGACCAGCTTGTAAAGCGCCGCGGCATGGCTGGGGGCCAGCCGGACGCAGCCGTGCGAAGCAGGCCGACCGAGCATGCCCGTGGCAGTGGTGCCATGGAAGGCGGTGCCGCGGTGGAAGAAGATGGCGTGAGGCATCGGTGCGTACTCGTACTGGCGCGAGTACCACATTCTCGAAGCCCACTGCGGCTTGAAGGTGCCGGTCTTGGTGGCGAAGCCGCGCCGTCCCGAGGAGATGGGCCAGACATATTTGGTCCTCCCGTTCTCGATCACAGTGAGCCGTTGAGTGCTGAGATCGGTGTTCAGCACAAGGGTGATCGGCGGAGGGGGTGGTGCAGGATCGGCCGCGGGTACGGGCGCAGCGGCGGGCGGTGCAACCTCCGGGGTTTGGGCCGGAGGCGCAGGCGATGCGGTCTCCGCAGCGGGGGCAGCACCTTCGGGCGTGTTTGCCGATGACGGTAAAGCGGGGCTCGAGGCCGGGGGCACCGCGGCATCCGCGCCCGACGGTATCACCGCCGCGCTTGCCGACGGAACCGGGGCCGGAATGGCGGCTGCGGCCGCAGACGTGTCGGCAGCCTCCTGGGCCGCCAAGGGCGCCGCAAGCAGGAAGAAAGCAGCCGCTGCGCTGCCGGCGAACGCCCTCATACCCCGTCCCGATCGTTAAAATGCAGGAGAGTTCCTTGGCTTAGTCTATAGCGTTGAGGGCCCTGCCGAAGCCTTAAATTCACTCCGCAAGCCCGAGATAGCGCAACCGTGATCGGGCGTGAGGGATGTGATGGTCAGGTGGTGAGTGGTGATACGGACCGGCTGATTGGTCCGTCATCCCCACGCAGGTGGGGGATCCATGCAGGCAAGTGGGGCGAATGCCCGTCTGCACGGGGCACGACGGCTCTCAAGGAACCAATCGTCCGGATTTGATGTCGGTGGTCAGGTGTGTTTTGGGGCCGCCAGATGTCTAGCCTCCCATCTGGCGACTGACCACCTGGCCACTCGTCTCAACTCGATGGCGCGTCGAGCTTGCGGGTCAGGTTCTCGAACTCGCGCCGCAGCTCCTCATTCTTGAAGATCTGGTCGAAGGTCGGCGCTTCCAGGCGCTGCAGGGCCTCGAAGGAGGCGGCGGAGTCCTTCATGAGGTTGCGGAGCTGGTAGCTCGCCTCGACCGTCTCGAAGGTATTGTCGGCGATGCGCAGATCGTGCGTGGCGCGCTGGCGGGCGCTCGCGACCTGCTCGCGCTGCTGCAGCAGATACTTGCGGTAACCCTTGGCAGCCTCCGCGGCATAGCGCTGGCTGTCGCGGTTGGCCTGCAGTGCGCGCTTCTGGTCCTCGCGGTTCTCCGCCTTCAGCAGCTCGGCCGTCTTCAGACGAGCCGCATGGATGTCGCGCTCGATCGCCGCCAGCTTGGGCAGATAGTTCTGGTCGATCTTGGCGATCAGCAGGTCCTGCGAGTGCACCAGCAAGGCAAACAGCGCGGCATGCATGGCAAAGTATTTGCGCGCCGCACCGATGTTCTCGCCCGAAGCGATCATCAGCTTGCCGAGCTGGCCGTCGATCAACTTGGCCGAGTTGAAGACCGCAACGAGCCGCACGAGGTCCCCAGACAGCACGCTGTCGAGCAGGAGGTCGACCTGCTCCGGCGCCATCTTGATGCCGGCCTTGTCGAGCGCCGCTGCCACCTCGCCCTTGGCTTTGGCAATCTCCTCGCGGCTGAGCTCGATCCTTTTGCGAGTATCGTCGATGTCCTTGCCGAGGCTGTCGACCGTGTCGGTGAGGAGGCCCGGCAGCATGCCGTCCTTGGGTGCGCCGATCTGCTTCTCGCGCAGCTTGACGATCCGGTCGTCGAGGTCGCGGATATTCTTGCGCAGACCCTCGATCTTCTTCTGCACGTCGACCACGGGCACGTCGATGACGATGCCGAGCGCGGAGTCGAGTAGGTCGCGGATCTTCTTCTCGCGGTCCTCCTTGGTCTCCGTCCACAGCGGCTTCATCAGGAAGTCCCTCTCGGAGGGGAGCTTCCTGGCCTCGCCGCGGTTCTTGGCCGTGTCCTGGAGAACGCTTTCCACCGCGCGCATCAGCCGCTGCGCCTGCTCGTAGCTGGGGTCGCCCTCGCGAGGGTCCTTCTCCGGGACGGCGGGAGCCTCGACCGATGGAGACGTTCCGGCTGCACGCCCGGGTTTGGTAGGCTGGGCCTGCGCCAGCTGGATGCCTGAGTTTCCACCCGGCACATCAGTGCCCGCTCGGCGAGCTTCAGCCCACGCGGCCGGCGTTCCAACGACCAAGCTCAAGGCGACGATCGAGAGCGAACCCCGCACGGCCAACATGGCACCGCGTCTCCTGTGCAATTGCCCACGATATGGGCCATGAGTTTCCGACATTTTCGTGTCTGGCCGCGCGCCGGGGGCCCCGGCGCTCAACCGTTGACCCGGGCGTTTGCGGCCTTGAGGAGATTAACCAATTCCGCGTTGATCTGGCGCGCGTCCGTCAGGACGAGCATGTGCGTGATGGCCACTTCCGGCCCCCGCATCTTCGCCTTCTGCAACGGGGGACCGATGGGGCGGTCACCCAGATCGAGACCCAGCCGCAGCTCCGTGCCGTGGAGGGTGACGGCGGCGAACTCGCGCGGTGCTCCGAGGGAGACGTAGCCCGGCCTGGGCACGACCGAGAGATTGGCAACCGCACTGCGAACTTCCGCCTCCAGCAGGTGATAGAGCGGCCGGTAGCCCTTGGCCGCCGTCAGCAGCGCCTCCAGATGCGACTTCTCGCGCTCGGTCGGAATGCGCGCCGCTGGTGCGGCCTTGGGGCGTGCCGGTGCCTTCGTCGGAGGTGCCGGCCTCGCCTCCGGCGCCGGCTGGCGCGGCTCGGCCGGTCGCGCCTGGGCATTGCCTGCATAGATGGGCCTGCCACCGTTGCTGTGGATGCGCTCGAGCCAGGACGCGCGCGCGAACGGGATGCCTTGCCCGCGCAGCCAGTCGATAATCTCGTTCTTGTCGGCAAAGTCTTGTGCGGAGATGAGCGTCATCCAGTCGGCGAGATTGCGCCCCGTCCGGACCTCCAGGTCGGCCAGAAATTCCTGCTCCTGTTCCTGCTCGTCGCGAGCCATGGTTTGTTAGCGGTGCCTCAGAACCAGCGCCGGGTGCGTGCCTTGTACTCCAGATACTCCTTGCCGAAGCGCGCCTCCAAATGCCGCTCCTCGGGCAGGATGGAGAGCAGCAGCACGCCGAGCGCGAACAGCGGAGCCGCAATCGCCATCCAGACGTTGCCCGTGGCCTGCGCAAGGCCCAGCAGCATCAGCGTCTCGCCCATGTACAGGGGATTGCGCCAGATGCGGAAGGGTCCGTCCGTGACGAGCTTGTCGGCGCCGCGATGCGGCAACAGGTTGGTGTGAGCGCGCTGGAGCGTAACGGTGCCCCAGGCCACCAGGCCCACACCCAGAGCGCCGAAACCGTAGCCGATGATGCGTGCCGGCAGGTCGTCGAGCCCGGGCCAGGGCAGAGGGTGGACGAGCCCAAGTCCCAAAGCCGCGCCGAGCGCCGCCACGAACAGCAGCGGCGGCCAGGGGACGACGGTGGGTCGCAGCTCCGCCGATGGTGCCATGCCGCCGCCTCGCCTCCTGGTTGCGCCCCACGGCACCTTAGGCGCGTTTGCCGGTCCCGCCAACACTCCCTGTCGGCGGCGCTTGCTGGCCTTCGACACCCAGCGCGGGGGCTGAAGGAGTTGGCTTCGCCAGCGATTTTTCCGTGCTAGCATGCCTCGGCAAGCGACCAGCAAACGCATAGCCCGCAGCCGCATCGGGAGGACCAGATGACGACGGCAAAGGAGGGCATGGAGCTCACTCGCGTCGGCCCGGGAACCGTGATGGGCGAGCTGATGCGGTGCTACTGGATGCCCGCGGCGATGTCGTCCGAGGTGGTGCGCGACGGCGCGCCGCTGCGGCTGATGCTGCTGGGCGAAAAGCTGATCGCGTTCCGAGACAGTGCCGGGCGTGTCGGCGTGATGGACCATCGCTGCCCGCACCGCTGCGCCTCGCTTTTTCTCGGCCGCAACGAGGAAGGCGGCATCCGCTGCGTCTACCACGGCTGGAAGTTCGACGTGGCCGGCAACTGCCTGGACATGCCGAGCCTGCCGCCGCCGGGCTTCAAGCAGAAGGTAAAGGCGAAGGCCTACAAGGTGGAGGAGCGCGCCGGGGTCATCTGGGTCTACATGGGCTCGCGGGCCAAGGCGCCGCCCCTGCCAGGATTCGAGGTTCTCGATATGCCGGAGAGCGAGATCAAGGTCAGCTTCATCCAGCGCGACTGCAACTATCTGCAGGCGCTCGAGGGCGAGATCGACACCTCGCATTTCGGCTTCCTGCACGCCGGCCATGTCGATCCGAGCGACCTGGCGGCGGACGAGCCCGTCCGCCACACCGTCATCAACCGCGCGCCGGAGTACCACCTGGCCGATACGGACTGGGGCACGCAGTATGCCGGGTACCGCGAGGCCGGGCCCGGCCAGACCTACTGGCGCTTCGGCAACTTCCTGTTTCCGTTCTGGACGCAGGCGCCCAACGGCGAGTTCGGCAGCCACATGCATGCCCGTGCCTGGGTGCCGCTCGACGACGGGCATACCATGTTCTGCTTCATCTGGTGGAAGCACGCGGTCTCCGCCATGTCGCTGCCGCAGCCGGCGTTCAAGGATGGCAGGCCCATCGGCGGCACCACCCGCGGCAACAAGCTGCTGCCCAACACCACCGATTGGCTCGGGCGCTGGCGCATGGCGGCAAACGAGTCCAACGACTGGGGCATGGATCGCGCTGCCCAGCAGAGCAACGCCATCTACAGCGGCATCGACGGCATCCATCTGCAGGACCAGGCGATCACCGAGAGCATGGGCCCGATCACCGATTTCGAGCATGAGCACCTGGCGCCGTCCGACCAGATGATCACGCGCACGCGCCGGCGCCTGCTGATGGCCGCCCGCGCGCTCCGCGACAAGGGCGTGCAGCCGCCCGGTGCTGACGAGCCCGCGGTGTATCGAGCGGCGCGCAGCGGCTATTTCGTCAGCGACGACAAGACGCCGTGGCGGGACGTCTACGTCCGCCAGCTCGCCGCCTCCACGCATCCGCCGCCGACCCCCCTGCGCGCGGCGGAGTAGGCGTATCACTGACATGCCGGCTCGCGCCACGAACACAGAGGCGCGGGACAAGAAACATTCCCGACCCCGTCTGCCGACGAACGGATGGTTCGTCCTCGCTGGTGTAATGAGCCTCCGACCAGAGCAGGAAAGATCCATCCATGCCCAAACTTCGCGTGCACGCCTTCTCCATTTCGCTCGACGGCTACGGCGCTGGACCCGACCAGAGCCTCGACAACCCACTGGGCGTCGGCGGCATGGGGCTGCACGGCTGGGCGTTGGCCACTCGCACAATCCGCCAGATGTTCGGAAAGGAGGGCGGCGACACGGGCATGGATGACGGCTTCGCCAGGCGCGGCTTCGACAACATCGGCGCCTGGATCCTGGGCCGCAATATGTTCGGCCCGGTTCGCGGACCCTGGCCCGACGACACCTGGAAGGGATGGTGGGGCGACAACCCGCCTTACCACTGTCCGGTGTTCGTTCTGACCAATCACCCGCGCGCACCGATAGACATGGAGGGTGGCACCACCTTCCACTTCGTTACCGACGGCATCGACAGGGCGCTGCAGAGCGCAGGCGAGGCGGCGGGTACCCGCGACGTGCGCCTCGGCGGCGGCGTCGCCACGATCCGGCAGTACCTGCGCGCCGGTCTCATCGATGAGATGCACCTCGCCATCTCGCCTGTGCTGCTCGGCCGTGGAGAACACCTGTTCGGCGGCATCGACGCAACCGCGCTTGGCTATCGCTGCGCGGAGCATGTCGCCACCGCCGCCGCCACGCACATCGTCCTCGAGAAGGGCTCCTGAGCGGCGATCTATGCAGGGTGCAAAAGCGAAGCGCATTGCACCGGCTCCACCCGCCACCCGGCGCAATGCGGCTTCGCCTTTGCGCCTTCACCCCTTGGCCTCGCAGTAGCCCTGGTACTGCGTGACAAGGGGCTGGCCGAACAGGCCGAAGTGGCGCGAGTGCACGGCCGGGTAGACGCCTCGCGCCTCGTCCTTGTCGTAGATGGTGGTGACATGCAGGAAGCCCTCCGTCACCACTTCCAGGAAGTGCGTGGCATTCACGGCCCGCACGAGGCGTAATTGGCCCAAGCCGCGCTCGGTTCTGAGCTCGGCGGTCTGGGCCTGGTCGTCGATCGCGCCGATGCCGAACGCCAGCGCCGCCGCCTTCTCCGGCACGTACTTGCCCTGCTCGTAGACGTGGGCCACCCCGTCATTGAACGTGCAGGCGAAGGCCTTGGGCTCGGCAGCGCGCGCAGCTGCGGCGCAGAGCGCTGCGAGGGCGAGGGCTGCGGGCAGTCGAAGGGTCATGGCGCATTTCCTTTTCGTTCTCGAGCCAGAGGCCCCGGCCGCCCGCGGCGGCGGCATTGAGGGCCGGCCGGCGCAAAAGCGCAATCGCCCGCCGTGGTCCGCTCCAACCTACGAAAGCTGCCCGCGCTCGAGCGCTGCGCGGCAGGCCGCGAAGAAGGCCTCCTTCTCCTGCTCGCTCAGATCGAGAGAGCTCAACTGCGCATCGAGAAGCAGAGGCACGCCGCCGTGCGGTCCCTGAAGGGCGAGAGCCCGCTTGCGGTCGGGGGACACGAACAGCGGATCGAGGCGCGAACGCAGCTCGAGGAAGACCCGCTGCGTCGCACCGCTGCCGTCCTTGTACGTGTAGGTCCAGCGACGCCGGCGGGTGGCAACGGGAATATTGCCTTCCATGCCGACGACCAGGGCGGAGAGCTTTTGTCCGCTCAAGCCCAGAAGCGTGCGCCGCATCCGCGCGCCGGCCAGCAGCATCTGCGCGGACACCACGATACATAGCCCGAGGACGCCGACGATGAGCGCCAGCGTAAGGAGGCGCAGATGGAACTTGGCGAGGCCCACGTTGGTGGTGACCACCATGGGCCGGGGGTGGACAGCGGCCCGGTCGCGCATGAGCGTGACGGGCTCGGTGCCCGCCGTGCCGATGAAGAGATACCACAGCGTCCGGCCTTCCCCGTCGGTGCCGACCACCCCTTCCCTGAAGGTGACGTCGCACACGGTGAAGACGATGATGCGCTTGCGGCAGTTGGCTTCGCCGAGTGCCGCCTCGCGCGCCTCCACGACGTCCCGGCCGATGCGCCAGTCCGCCAGCAGGTCCGGGCCCAGCCACCACAGCACGGCCGCCACCAGACCGAACAGCATGGCGAACACCCCGATCGAGGATGACACGCCCACCACGGCGGGCGGCCTCACCCGGATCGGCCGGTCGGGCAGGGCAGCTGAGATTTCCGGAAGGGGGTCGTTTGCGGGCATGGCGGCGCACCCTAGCGATCCGAAGCCGACCCTTGCAACCCGCGGGGCATGCCGAGTTGCTAGCATCGGCGGAGGTCCGCGCCACCGCTTGGAAGGAATGTCGCTATTCACGGCACCGGCGCCAAATCAGCGCCTGCCGATGGCCCATGGCGCGCGCTGCGCACGGGGCTTAACGGCGCCTTAGCGCTCCGCGGCTAGGCTTCGCGCCGGGCGTTGCTGCGAGGGCCACCACCGTGGCGACCTACAACTACCTGATGCTGCTGGGCGTCGCCTCGGTGTTCGCGCTGCTGCTGGCGCTCGCCGGCCACTGCGCGCACGCCTGGCTCGCCGTGCCCGACCGCTGGCACAGTGACGTCCTCGGCCGCTCGCCCCCTCCGCCCTATCCCGGCGCCGAGTACGACGAGCAGGGCTTCTGGGAATTCGCGAGCCTGCGCAATTTCCTCTACTACGCCGGCGGCTACCTGCTCGTCGTGTGGGGCCTCGGCGCCTGGTATTGGAGCGACAAGGAAGCCGCCCTCGCCACCGTCTGCCGCACCGTCGCCCACGTCGGCATCGTGCCGGTGTTTTGTATGTGAGCCGCCTCCTTGCGCGACGATTGCGCCGCATAACGTTCTGCGTTATAGAATTGCATGATCGCGAGCTTCGCTGACCGCGAGACGGCTATGATATGGAGCGGCCGGCGCAGCCGACGCTTGCCAGGCGACATTCAAGCCGTGGCCTTGCGCAAGCTCCGTATCATCAACAATGCCAGTCGCCTCGACGACCTGCGAGTTCCGCCGGGGAACCGTCTGGAAGCTCTGCAGGGCCAACGGCGCGGCCAGCATTCGGTTCGCATCAACGATCAATGGCGGATCTGCTTCATCTGGAGGGAGGGCCATGCCCACGAAGTCGAGATCGTCGACTATCATTGAGCTTCTCCCGAACCCGCATCCGGGCGAAATCTTGCTGGAGGAGTTCCTGAAGCCTATGGGTCTGTCGCAGACGGCACTCGCCAATGCGATCCACGTGCCTCCGCGCCGCATCAACGAGATCGTGCTCGGCAAGCGCGCGGTCACAGCCGACACCGACCTGCGCCTCGCACGCTACTTCGGCATGTCGGACGGCTTCTTCCTCGGCCTGCAGACCGACTACGAGCTCATGGCCCGCCGCCGTGCAATCGGCGATCAGCTCAAGGCGATACGACCAAGGGCGGCGTGAAGGCGGCGCCTGTTCAAGGACTGCTCTTCTTCTGGCGGCGGATTTTTGCTCGCTCTCTCTCGTTGATTCTCTCATCGAGAGACTTTGGAGCCGACCTGAAACGCGCCCGCGTCCAATTCTCCTTATTGAAGGGCAGGAGCTTGCCGCAGCGCTCGCAAGAGAAGCGGTCAGTCGTCATTATCTTTGTATAGGTCATCCATGTCGTGTGCTTGCACCCGAGGCGACGTGGCGGATGCTTCTGCTTCTAGAAATCGTGCATCTCTTTTCGTGCTAGCATGGCGCTCTATTCCTCTGGTTGGGCGAATATGAGCAGGCTGGCGTCCGAAGCACAAAGCCAACCTCGAGCCGATTCGTACTGTTATGTTGTCGTGAGGCCTCGCCACAAACGTCGTCCCGCGAAGGCGGGAACCAACGCAACTCTCCGCATATCCTCCCTCGGTGTCGTGGATGCCCGCCTGCGCGAGCATGACGATGGCACCTCACATCCTAAACACCCCGAACTTCATCTCCGGGATCGGCGCATTGAGCGCAGCGGATAGCGACAGCGCCACCACGCGCCGTGTCTCCGCCGGCATGATGATGCCGTCGTCCCAGAGCCGGGCGGTGGCGTAGTAGGGGTGGCCCTCGCGCTCGAAGTTGTCGAGCACGGGCTTCTTGAAGGCGGCTTCCTCCGCGGCGCTCCAGGTCTTGCCCTCGGCCTCGATGTTCTCGCGCCGAACGGTCGCCAGGACGCCGGCCGCTTGCGGGCCGCCCATCACGGAGATGCGCGCGTTGGGCCAGGTGAACAGGAAACGCGGGGAATAGGCGCGTCCGCACATGGCGTAGTTGCCCGCCCCGTAGCTGCCGCCGATGATCACCGTTACCTTCGGCACCTGCGCGCAGGCGACCGCCGTCACCATCTTGGCGCCGTCGCGGGCGATGCCGCCGGCCTCCGCCGCCTTGCCCACCATGAAGCCGGTGATGTTCTGGAGAAACAGCAGCGGGATCTTGCGCTGGCAGGCCAGCTCGATGAAGTGCGTCGCCTTCAGCGCGGTCTCGGAATAGAGGATGCCGTTGTTGGCGAGGATGGCGACAGGAAGCCCCTCGATGTGGGCGAAGCCCGTCACCAGCGTCTGCGCATAGTTGGTCTTGAACTCGTCCATCTCGGAAGCGTCGACGAGCCTGGCGATGACCTCGCGCGTGTCGTACTGCGTCATCAGCGAATCCGGCACCACGCCGTCGAGCTCGGCCGGGTCGTAGGCGGGTGGCCGAGGCTCCCTCAACGCGATGTCCACCTTCTTCACCGTGTTGAGGTTGGCGACGATGCTGCGCACGATCTGGAGCGCGTGCTCGTCGTTGAGAGCGTAGTGATCGGCAACGCCCGACTGGCGCGTGTGCACCTCCGCGCCCCCCAGCTCCTCCGCGCTCACGCTCTCGCCGGTCGCCGCTTTCACCAGCGGCGGGCCGCCGAGGAAGATGGTGCCCTGCTTGCGCACGATGATGGACTCGTCCGACATCGCCGGCACGTAGGCGCCGCCCGCGGTGCACGAGCCCATCACGCAGGCGATCTGCGGCACGCCGAGCGAGGACAGTGTCGCCTGGTTGTAGAAGATGCGGCCGAAATGCTCGCGGTCGGGGAACACCTCGGTGTGCTGGGGCAGGTTGGCGCCGCCGGAGTCGACGAGATAGATGCAGGGTAACCGGTTCTCGCGTGCGATCTCCTGGGCGCGCAGGTGCTTCTTCACCGTCATGGGAAAATACGTGCCGCCCTTGATGGTGGCATCATTGCATACGATCACGCATTCACGCCCCGAGACGCGCCCCACGCCGGTGATGATGCCGGCGGCGTGGATGTCCTTGGTGTAGAGCCCGTGAGCCGCCATCGGCGAGAGCTCGAGGAACGGCGAGCCGGGATCGATCAGGCGTAACACGCGGTCGCGCGGCAACAGCTTGCCGCGCGCGACGTGGCGCTCCTTCAGCTTGTCGGGTCCACCGCTCGCGGCCTCGGCGCGCTTGGCGGCAAGGTCGGCCACCAGGGCCTGCATGGCAGCAGCGTTGGCCTTGAACTCATCGGACGTAACGGAGAGGGAGGATTTGATCTTCGGCATGTGGCTCTCGATATGGATGCGGGCCGTATCATTTCCTTACGATAGCGCCCCATCCGCAGCCAAGCGGCACAGGACCGGGCGCGCCCCCTGGGGATGACGCGGCCATGCCGTGGGACATGAGAGGCACCGAGTTTGCACCGGCCCCTCAGTCGGCCAGCAGCGCGTCGAGCTTGCCGGCTCGCTCCAGCGCGTAGAGCTCGTCGGAGCCGCCGACGTGCGTGTCGCCGATCCAGATCTGCGGCACCGCGGTGCGCCCGCCAGCCCTCTCGACGAGGACTTCGCGGGCTTCCCAGTCGCCGCTGACGTCGATCTCCTCGAATCGCGCCCCCTTCTGGGCCAGCAGGCGCTTGGCCCGATGGCAATAGGGGCAGAAGCGTGTGGTGTAGATCGTGATTTTCGGCATGCGCGGCGCGGTCCCCTTTGGCATCCACTATAGGTGGCATGGAGGGGAAGATGCCAGGACATCAAAATTTGCAGCGGCGGCGCGACACTATCGAGAACGAGGCCGCATTGCATAACGGCGCCCACCCGGTACAGTGCCGCCCATGCGCATCCTTATCACCAACGACGATGGCGTCGATTCGCCGGGCCTGCACGCGCTGCGCCAGATCGCCGGGGAGCTGAGCAAGGACGTGTGGGTGGTTGCTCCCGAGACCAATCAATCGGGGGCCAGCCATTCGCTGACGCTGCACGAGCCCCTGCGCATGCGCGAGATCGACGACCGCGCCTTCGCCGTCCGCGGCACGCCGACCGACTGCGTCATCATGGGCGTGCGCCACGTGCTCAAGGGCCGGACGCCCGATCTCGTGCTGTCGGGCATCAACCGCGGCGCCAACATGGCCGAGGACGTCACGTACTCGGGCACCATCGCCGGCGCCTTCGAGGGCACGATCCTCGGCATACGCTCCATGGCCCTGTCTCTCGCCTACGGCATCGACGGCAGCAAGAGCCTGAAATGGCAGACGCCGATCGCGCACGCGCCGGGACTGATCCGCAAGCTGCTGGCCATCGACTGGGCGCCCTTCAGCCTGATGAATCTCAACTTCCCGGATCGAGAGCCCGATGCAATCGAGGGCACGATCGTCACCACGCAGGGCAAGCGCGACGCCGGCCTGCTGCACATTGACGAGCGCCACGACACCTGGGGCAACCCCTACTACTGGCTGGCGTTCGAGCGGCGGCGTTCGAGCACCAAGGAGGGCACGGACCTGGCCGCAGTTTATTCCGGCTACATCTCCGTGACGCCGCTCATCCTCGACCTCACCCACCACGCGATGCGCGAGGCGGTGAAGAGTGCGCTCGAAGCGTGAGACGGTGACTGGTGAGTCGTGAGATCGTGGGGCGCGTCCAACCCACCACCCGACTATCTCACCACGCACGAGCTCACTCATTCATCCGCCGCTCATCTCGTGGCCGCGATGCGGCCCGGAAGGCGCCGCGATTGCCTCACAATGCTCGCCTTAACTGTCTGCACGGGGACGGTGTGTGGGGCCTCGATGCGCTGCCAAAACGCATCTCGCCCAGGGGCAAAAGCCGGCTGGGACTCACGGCATTAACGGGGTCTTAACCTGTTAAGGGTTAATGAGCCGTGAGAGTACGAGGTGTGCCCTATGTCGAGTAACGAGCGTTCTTCAACGGCTCTCGCGCGATCCACCGTCGTGCCTGGGTCGGCATTGGCATTTGCCCTCCTGGTCGGCGGCTGCAGCGCCGACGTCACCCGATTCGATTTCCCCGCCTTCGCCTTCAATGAAAAGGGCGCGGAGACGGGGTCCCTTCCTCCCGAGCGCGTGGGCCGCGATCCCCGCTATGGCGAGGCGTATGCCGGGCCGCCCCGCGGAGCCGGGCTCAGCGACGCCGGACGCGGCTATAGCCCGCCGCCTCCTTCCTACGCACCGAACGCTTACGCCCGGCCCCCCAGCTCACCTTCACCCGCCTACTCGCCCCCGCCGGTCTACTCGCCGCCGCCCGCGTATTCCTCACCCGTGCCTCCGGCGGGCGAGCGTCACGCCAACGCGGGCGACTACGGCCCGCCGCCCGCCGCCGAGCCCGCCCCCGGCGTCGATCGCTACGCCGGCCGGCCGATGGATCGTGCACGCGCCGCCGCCCGCGGCGAGACCATCCAGGTGCAGCAGGGCGACACGCTCTACGGCATCTCGCGGCGCTACGGCGTCTCTGTCGCCGCCCTGATCGAGATCAATGGTCTTGCTCACGGCTCGACCATCAAGCCCGGCCAGCAGCTCGTGCTTCCGGCCGGCGCCGCGGAAGCGCCTGGCGGCCGCGCGCCCGCAACTCGCGCTGCAACCCCACCGCCGGCGACCACGCCGGCCCCGGTCGCAACGGCCGGCTGGGAGGGCCGTTACACCCTGCGTCCCGGCCAGTCGCTCTACAGCATCGCCCGCCAGCGCGGCGTGACGCTGGCCGAGCTACAGCGCGTCAACGGTATCGCCGACGCGACCAAGGTGCGCGCCGGAACCGTGCTGTCCGTGCCGGCCAAGGCCGAAGCGGTTGCCGACACCGCACCCGCAGCGCCAACTCCCGGCGCGCGCGAGGCAGCCCCCGTGCGGCCGCGCATCCTCAACGCACCGGAAGGACAGCGCATCGCCGCGCTTAACGACCGCAGCACCGACGCGACGGCGCCATCCGCCGCGCCGGAGCCGGCCGCGGCCGCCGCGGCACGGTTCCGCTGGCCGGCGCGCGGGCGCGTCATCGTGCCTTTCGGCAAGCGCCCGGACGGCACACATAACGATGGCGTCAACATCGCGCTGCCGCAGGGCACCGACATCCATGCCGCGGAAGGCGGGCGCGTCGCCTACGCCGGCAACGAGCTCAAAGGCTACGGCAATCTGGTGCTGATCCGGCATGACAACGGCTGGGTCTCCGCCTACGCCCACGCCGACCAGATCCTCGTGAAGCGCGACGATACGGTCAAACGCGGCCAGGTGATCGCCAAGGCCGGAAAGACCGGCACCGTCGATCAGCCGCAGCTGCATTTCGAGCTGCGCCAGGGGGCAAAACCGGTCGATCCGCTGCCGCACATGGATAAATAAAAGGACGCGGGCCGGCGCCGCCGAACAGCGCGCCGGTTCGGAAAGCAATGGGCACTGCGAGGGAGGCGTCGGCGGTTCGAGCACCACCGGCGCCTCACTGTTTCAGTAACTACGGCGGTTCTGACTGCTCCCGGCGACGGCCGGCTGCCGGGCTCGGCGTACAGGCGATGATCGCCGCTCCGGGCTGATCCCGGTCGTCCCCTCGGCCAACGGGAACCTCAGCCTCCCGTCGGCCTACACAGTTGCTCCATGACTTGGTCAATGCTGAAGCTGGATGGTCTTTGCCGCGGCGGGAACTCGTTGAACGTCGCCATGAACTTGCCCACGATGGCCTGCGCCGGACCACCAGGAAGGAACGCCGCAGCAAATGGTCGTTGTAGGTATTGGAGGTGATTTCAGCGCGCCCATAGGGTCCATGCGCAGATTGAACATCGTTGGCGCGCGCATGCAGACGAACGGTTCACGCCAGATTCCCAAGGTTCCTTGGGTGCGCTGCTCGCAGAACACGGTCTTCCAGTTGTCGACGCGAAGCGCCACGAACTGGCCGTCGTCGTTGAAATAGAGAAACTCCCGACGCGCCGAGTTATTTTGCTGGCCAGTCGGGTACGGAAGCTGGTTGTAACCATCCTCGACTGTCTGCTCGCCAACCCTGCCGAACCGAGTATCCTCGGTCGCATCATCGAAGGTCGTGGCTTTGCACCGGAGCACGCCGCGCAGAGCCTGGCGATGTCCGCTGAGCGATCCCGACCACCATCGGCGCACGGTTTGCGCGCTAACGGAACGTCGCCGCCTCCCCGCTCACTCCTGGCGCAGCACGTCTCGCAAGGTAGGCCCGGCGTACTCGGTGCGCAGGCGCCCGCGACGCTGCAGCAGCGGCACCACCTCGTCGACGAAGCGCTCGATGGCGCCCGGAGAGTAGATCGGCGACAGCATGAAGCCATCGCCGCCAACCGTATCCATGAAGGCTTCCATCTGGTCGGCGATACCGGCGGCGGTGCCGACGAACTGCGGCAGCCCGACGCTCTGGCCGTGCCGCGCGCCGACCTCGCGCACCGTCATCGGCGTGCCGTCCGCCTTGCGGTAGCGCGTCTTGAGGCGCTGCAGCTCGGGCTCGGTGCGGTCGGTCATCAGCGCGTCGGCCGGCAGGCGGGACAGGTCGAAGTCGAGATGCGCGGACAGGATCGCCATGCCGCCCTCGTCCGGCACCAGGGCGTTGTGCTCCTCCTGGAGCGCGCGCGCCTCCGCCTCGGTCCTGCCGATGATCGGTTGCAGGCCAAATAGAATCTTGCATTCCTCCGGATCGCGGCCGAGCTCGGACATGCGGCCCTTGATATCGGCGAAATAGGCGGCGGCGTCCTCGGCACGCGGCTGGATTGCGAAGATCGCGTCGGCATACTTGGCGGCGAAGTCACGCCCCTTGCCGGACGTGCCCGCCTGCAGGATTGCCGGTCCGTTCTGGGGCGAGCGCACGACGTTGAGCGGCCCGCGCGACTTGAAGAAGCGCCCGGCATGCTCGATGCGATGCACCTTGGAGGCGTCGGCAAACACCGGCGCGTCCCGGTCCATCACCAGCGCGTCCTCCTCCCAGCTCGACCAGAGCTTGCGGCACACCTCGATGTACTCGTGTGCGCGGTCGTACCGGGAGTCGGCGTCGGGCCGCTCGGCCCCGAAATTTGCGTCGAGGTTGCGGTTGATGGACGTGACCACGTTCCAGGCCGCCCGGCCGCCGGTCAGGTGGTCGATCGTCGCCCACATCCGGGCGGCATAGAAGGGATGGCTGTGGCTGGTGGAGAAGGTGGCCCCCAGGCCGATGTGCCTCGTCACCGCCCCCATGTAGGAGAGCACGGGGATCGGATCGTGCTCGGGCGCCTGCACGGCATACCGCAGGGAGGGCTCGAGCGAGGAGCGGTAGGTGTCCGAGATGTAGTTGAGGTCGGCAAAGAACACCATGTCGAAGCGGCCCCGCTCGCACAGCCGCGCGATGTGCTGGTACAGCTCGGGCCGGTTCCAGGCATAGCCCCGATCGGTCAACGGATGGCGCCACATGGCGAGGCTGTGGAAGGTCGGCCCGTGCACCAGGAACTGCGCGAGGTGGATCTTCCTCTTGGGCCTGCTCGACACTCCATTCGCCATGCGCTCGCTCGCTCTGGTTCGCCGAGGAATTGTCGGGCGCGCCTCCCGTTCTGTCCAGAGCTTGCAGCGAGGACGCCGCGGAGTGGTCGCACGCGCGCGCGATTGCCTGTAGGCTGGCGCACCATGAGATTGTGGTCGCCAGCGGTGGGAATACTTGCCGGGCTCGCGGCGGGATGCCTGGCGCTCGCCGGCTGCACCAATGATCCCTACCCCGAGGCCGACCGCGACCAGAGGGTGCTCTACTCCTCCTTCAACGAGGCGCCCAAGACGCTCGATCCGGCGGTCGCCTACACCACCGCCGAGCACATCATCACCGCCAACGTCTTCGACACACTGTTGGAATATCACTACCTTGAGCGACCCTTCCGGCTCGTCGGCGGTCTTGCGGAGGCGGTCCCCGAGCCGCAGCAGCTTGCGGACGGGCAGCAGTCGTACCGCTTCAGGACCCGCAAGGGCGTCCTGTTCCACGCCGATCCGTGTTTCGCGGCGAGTCAGGGGGGGCGGCAGGCCCGCGAGGTTGTTGCCGCCGATTTCGCCTTCGCGCTCATGCGCATCGCCGATCCGGCGGTGAACAGCCCGGTCATCAGCAGCTTTGCGCAGGTGCAGGGGTTCGCCGATTTCAGCAAGCGGCTGGGCGAGTTGCGCAAGGCCGACCCCGCATACTCGAGCCTCCCCGCCCGCGAACAGTATGCGCGGGCCGGCGGCATTGCCGGAATCGTCACGCACGGCGACCACGAGCTGGAGCTGGTGCTGGCCGAGCCCAACGCGCAGATCCTCTACTGGTTCGCCATGCCCTTCACCACGCCGATCGCCTGGGAGGCCGTGGCCTGCTACGACGGCAAAGGCGGCCGGGCGAGCCTCTCCGATCACCCCGTCGGCACCGGCCCCTATCGCCTCACGAGCTACGAAAAGCAGCACCGCTTCACGCTAGAGCGCAATCCGGCCTGGTACGGCAGTCTGCCCGCCAACGCCAAAGCGCCGGGCGCCGTGTTCCCCGACAAGATCGATGCCGAGGACGTCGCCGAGGGACGCATCGATCCATCCTATGCCGGGCGGCAATTGCCCTTCGTCGACAAGGTGCGCTTCTTCCGCGAGCGCGAGAGCATCCCGCGCTTCAACAAGTTCCTGCAGGGCTATTACGACGACGGCGGCATCATCAAGGAGAGTTTCGATGCGGTGATCCAGCAGGACCGCCTGTCGCCGGCGATGCAAGCGCGCGGCATCCGCCTCGACAAGGAGGTGGAGCCCAGCATCTTCTACCTCGGGTTCAACATGGACGATCCGATCGTCGGCGAGAGCGCCGGCGAGCGCGGCCGCAAGTTGCGCCAGGCTATGAGCACGGCCATCGACATCAAGCAGTACCTCGACCTGTTTCTCAACGGCCGGGGCGTGCCGGCGCAGTCGCCGCTGCCGCCGGGGCTGTTCGGCTACGAGGAGACGTACAAGAATCCCTTCCGGCAGTTCGACATGACGCGGGCGCGCGAGTTGCTGGCGGAGGCGGGCTACCGCAACGGCATCGACCCCAAGACGAAGGAGCGGTTGAAGCTCAGCTTCGACACCTCGGCAACAACCTCGGAGGCGCTGCTGCAGTTCGAGTTCTTCGCAGCCTCCTGGCGCCAGCTCGGGCTCGACGTGGAGGTCAAAGGCACGACGTACAATCAGTTCCAGGACAAGGTGCGCCGCGGCGCCTACCAGATCTTCAGCTGGGGTTGGATCGCCGACTTCCCGGATCCGGAGAACTTCCTGTTTCTCCTCGAGTGCAGCAACAGCCGCACCAAGAGCGGCGGCCCCAACACGGCCAACTTCTGCAATGCGGAGTTCGACCGCCTCTACAAAGAGATGAAGGACGTGCCGAGCAACGCGGCACGCGGGGCGATCATCAAGCGCATGATTGCGATCCTGGAGCGTGAACGGCCCTGGATCGAGCTCTACCACCGCGAGAACTACGAGCTCTCCCACGCCTGGCTCATCAACTCCAAGTCGCCGGGCATCTCCAACCCGACCTACAAGTACAAGGACGTGAAGCCCGAGTTGCGCGCGCGCCTGCAGGCGCAATGGAATGCGCCGATGCGCTGGCCGATCTACCTGGTGCTCATTGCCGTCGTTGCCCTTACCGTGCCGGCGGTCAGGACCTACTACCGGGAGCGGTCGTAATGCTCGCCTATCTCGTCCGCCGCATCGCTTACGGCTTCCTGACGATGCTGGGCGTTCTCTTCCTCCTGTTCGTGCTGTTCTTCGCCGTCACCAATCCCGACGACATCGCCCGCAAGGCCGTGGGCGAGCGCGCCCGGCCCGAGGTCTATGCGCAGTGGAAGAAGAACCATGGCTACGACAAGCCGCTGTTCTACAACCGCGAGGCTGCCGGCTCCGCCCGCTACACCGATACGCTGCTGTTCGAGCACTACCGGCGCATGCTGACCTTCGACTTCGGCCGCAGCGATGCCGACGATAGCCCGATCACCAAGCGCTTGTGGGAGGGCGCTGGGCCGAGCCTCGGGCTGACGGTGCCGCTGTTCCTCATCGGCCTGGTGGTCAGCGTGATCGTTGCGCTGTTCGTGGCCTTCTTCCGCGAGACCTACGTCGACCGCATGGTGCTGGTGCTGTGCATGCTGACGATGAGCGTGGCGGGGCTGCTCTACATCATTGCCGGCCAGTATGTCGTGGCTCAGATTCTACGCTGGTTCCCGATCTCGGGCTTCGATCCCGACCCGGCCGTGGTGGCGCGCTTCCTGGCGCTGCCGGTGCTGGTCGGCGTCGTGTCGGGGTTCGGGGCCGACGTGCGCCTCTACCGAACCATCTTCCTGGAGGAGATGGGCCGCGACTACGTGCGCACGGCCCGCGCCAAAGGCTGCGGCGACGCCCGCGTCATGCTCCGCCATGTGCTGCGCAACGCGCTGATCCCGATCCTTACCAACATCGTGGTCACCATTCCGTTCCTGTTCACGGGGGCTTTGCTGCTGGAGTCCTTCTTCGGCATTCCGGGATTGGGCTCGCTGACCGTGGAGGCGATCCAGGGCAACGACTTCTCGACGCTGCGCACTATGGTCTACCTCGGCGCGCTTCTGTTCGTCCTTGGCCAGATCCTCACCGACATCAGCTACGCGCTCGCCGACCCCCGCGTGAGGCTCGGCTAGCGATGCCAGCGAGCCCCTTCCGTAGGTTGGGTCGAGCGTCAGCGATGACCCAACGCTGTTACAGGTTGAACCGTGTTGGGTCTGCGCTTCGCTTGACCCAACCTACGCGCGCTTTCCTCCTCCCCCCTCCAGGGGGAGGAGACGCGTTGGCGCTCCTGCGAAACACAGAGGGTGCGTGAGGTGCACTGGCTCTCCAACATCGTCGTCGTGCTCCTGCTGGTCGGCGCCGTGCTGGCGGGGCGGCATGTGATCCGCGATCGGTTCTGGCGCGAGAACGCGATCCAGCTCTGGCGCCGTCGACCCGTGACGATCGTCATCATCGGCATCTATCTCCTGATCGCGCTGCTCGATTCGATTGCCTGGGTCGATGCGCCGAGCGAGGCCGATGCGCTGACGTCCGGCAAGCCGCGCACCGTCATCGACCGCATCTTCCGCCCCGAGACGTTCAAGGAGGCCAGCTACTCCGCACCGCTGGCCGACGTGGAATTCTACGGCGGCAAGCCGCTGCTCTTCCCCGGCACGCACCTGCTCGGCACCGACCTGCTCGGCCGCGACGTGGTCTACCGCACCCTCAAGGGCGTGCGCGTCGCGTTGCTGATCGGCGGGCTGACCACTCTCGTCGTCATCCCGATCGCGCTGCTGTTCGGCGTCAGTGCCGGCTACTGGGGCCGCCGCATCGACGATGCCGTGTTCTTCGCCATGACGGTGCTGGCCTCGGTGCCGAGCCTCCTGCTGCTGATCGCGCTTATCATGGTGCTGGGCCGCGGCACCGTGCAGGTGTGCGTGGCGCTCGGCGTCACGGGCTGGGTGCATTTCTGCCGCATCGCCCGCGGCGAGACGCTCAAGCTGCGTGAGGCCGACTACGTGGCGGCGGCGCACGCGCTCGGCGTGTCGGATGCCACGATCATCCGCCGGCACATCCTGCCCAACATCGCCCACCTCGTCATCATCACCTTCGCGCTGTCATTCACGGGGCTGGTGCTGTCGGAGACGATCCTGTCCTATCTCGGCATCGGGCTCGAGGGGAGCTGGGGGCAGATGATCGACCAGGCGCGCAACGAGCTGTCGCGTACGCCCATCATCTGGTGGAACCTGGCGGGCGCGTCGGTTGCGCTGTTCGTGCTGGTGCTCGCCGTCAACATGCTGGCCGACGCCATGCGCGACATCATCGACCCGCGCACGCGCAGGGAGGAGCGATGAGCGAGCCCCTGCTCACCGTCGAGAACCTGAGCATCTCCTTCCCCGGCGGCAGCGGCGGGCGGATCGGCGTCGTCGACCGCGTCGGCTTCACCATCAAGGCCGGCGAGACGCTGGCGCTGGTCGGCGAGTCGGGTTGCGGCAAATCCATGACGGCCTTGGCGATCATGCGTCTGGTGCCCAAGCCTGGCCGCATCGACGAGGCCAGCCGCATCCGCTTCGACGGCCGCGACCTGCTGGCACTCGCCGTGCCGCAGATGCGCAGCGTGCGCGGCGCCAGCATCGGCATGATCTTCCAGGAGCCGATGACGAGCCTCAATCCGGTGACGACGGTTGGCGAGCAGGTGCTGGAGGCAGTCGAGTTGCACGCCGACATCTCGCGCGGCGAGGCACGCTCGAGGGTGCTGGAGCTCTTCGCCCTCGTCGGCATCCCCGATCCCAAGACGCGCTTTGCGGCCTATCCGCACCAGCTCTCAGGCGGGCTCAAGCAGCGCGTCATGATCGCCATGGCTATGGTGATGCGGCCGCGGCTGCTGATCGCCGATGAGCCGACCACAGCGCTCGATGCCACGATCCGCGCGCAGATCCTGGAGCTACTGCGCGATCTCTCGGCCAAAACGGGAACAGCGGTGCTGCTCATCACCCACGACTTCGGGGTCGTCAACGAGGTGGCCGACCGGGTGGCGGTGATGTACGCGGGCGGCATCGTGGAAGAGGGCACGCGCGTGGAGTTGCTGAGCCGGCCGCGACATCCCTACACGCAAGGCCTGCTGCGCTCGATCCCGCGGCCCGAGGCGCGCGGCCACCGGCTGGAGGAGATCAAGGGCGCGGTGCCGCGGCCGGGACATTGGCCCGCCGGCTGCCGCTTCCATACGCGCTGCAGCTTCGCCTTCGAGCCCTGTCCGGTCGACGAGCCGGGCTGCACGCCCCTCTCATCCACCCACGCCGCGCGCTGTCATCTCGTGGCACGGGAGGCACGCCCATGACCGTGCTGAGCGCGGAGGCGCTGCTGGAAATCCGCGGCCTGCGCACGTGGTTTCCCATCCGCACTGGCGTCCTGCAGCGGGTTGCCGGCCATGTCCGCGCCGTCGATGGCGTCGATCTCACGATCTATCCCGGCGAGACGCTCGCATTGGTTGGCGAGTCGGGCTGCGGCAAGACGACGGTCGGGCGCAGCATCCTGCAGCTCGCCGAGACGACCGGGGGCGGCATCTGGTTCCGCGGCACCGAGCTCACCTCGCTCTCGCGCCAGTCGTTCCAGCGCTATCGGCGCCAGATCCAGATCGTCATGCAGGACCCGGGCTCGGCGCTCGATCCGCGCTTT
This sequence comes from Hyphomicrobiaceae bacterium, assembly GCA_050248715.1. Taxonomy (GTDB): domain Bacteria; phylum Pseudomonadota; class Alphaproteobacteria; order Rhizobiales; family Hyphomicrobiaceae; genus AWTP1-13. The sequence continues at coordinate 34,960 of JBFWRV010000028.1, forward strand.
ACGGTGCGCGACTGCATCGCGGAAGGCCTGGATGCCTTCGCCATCGGCGCCGGCGAGGAGGAGCGCACCAAGCGGGTCGCCGCGCTCATGCGCAGCGTCAGTCTCGACCCCGAGACCATGTGGCGATACCCGCACGAGTTCTCGGGCGGCCAACGCCAGCGCATTTGCATCGCCAGGGCGTTGGCGGTCGACCCCGCACTGCTCATCTGCGACGAGGCAACCTCGGCGCTCGACGTGTCGATCCAGGCGCAGATCCTCAACCTGCTCGCCGATCTTCAGGCCACGCGCAAGCTCACCTATCTGTTCATCACCCATGATCTCGGCACCGTGCGCTACTTCGCAACGCGCGTGGCCGTCATGTACCTCGGCCGCATCGTCGAGACGGGGCCGACGGAGCGCATCTTCGCCGAGCCGCGGCACCCCTACACCAGGGCGCTGCTGGCCTCGATACCTTCCCTCGATCCGGCACGCCGCAGCACCAGGCCCGTGGCGCTCGGCGATGTACCCTCCCCCGAGCGGCCGCCGCCCGGATGCCACTACCATCCGCGCTGCACCTCGCGGCTGGAAAGCTGCAGCCGCGACGACCCGCCCGTGGCCGCGTTCGCGGACGGCATCTCCCGCTGCATCCTCTCCGCCTTCGAGCCGGACGCACGCGTGGGGACGGCCTGAGCCCCGGCTCCGGGCGGGGGCCGAACGGCTGTGCTGGCCGGCCTCGGATGCGCCGGCCTCCGGATGATGTCCATGCACTGTCCTTGCCAGAACCATCTCTGTGCTGCACTCTCATGCGCTGGAGGCGCAATGACGTCTCGCGTCGGCATGGCTGCCGGCCCACAAAAAGGCTTCCGTTCGCCGCGGGCAGCTCGTGCTTGCGACGTCAACAGTGGAGGAAACAGATGAAGGCCTTTCGCGTTGCCGGGGCCGCCGCGGCGGCTGCGGCAGCTTTGCTCCTGGCCGCCCAGGGATCGAACGCGCAGCAGAACGTCCGTACGGCGACATCATGGCCCGGCGGCGTGCATTTGGAACAGTTTGCCCAGGGTTTCTCCAAGCAGGCAGACGCGCTGACGGGGGGCAAGGTCAAATTCCAGATCTTTCCGGCCGGCACGATCGGCAGTCCACTGAAAATCACCGAGGCCGTGCAGAAGAAGGTCGCCCCGGCCGGCCACACGTGGCCGGGCTACGACTGGGGCATCGACAAGGCCGGTGCGATCTTCGGCGGCTACGTCGGCTCGCCGCCCGCCGAGGCGCTGCTGCATTGGATCTACGCCGGCGGCGGCATAGAGCTGTGGAAGCAGTGGCGCCTGGAGAAGTTCGGCGTCGTCGGGATGCCCTGCGGCTCCCACTCCGATGAAATCCACATGCATTCGCGTAAGCCGGTTCGCACGCTGGACGACCTGAAAGGCCTCAAGCTGCGCACCTCCGGCGCCTGGGCCGAGGTTGCGACCACGCTTGGCGCCTCCACCGTGATCCTGCCGGGCGGCGATGTCTATCCGGCACTCGAGCGCGGCGTCGTCGATGCCATCGAGTGGGGCACGCCGGGCATCAACCTGCCGCTGGGTTTCCACAAGGTCGCCAAGTACATCATCCTGCCGGGAGTTCATCAGCCGGGCGCCATCCAGGAATGCATCTTCGACAAGGCGCTCTGGGACGGGTTCGACGCGGTCACGCGCACGCAGATCGCGGCGGCTGCCAAGCAGGCAACCATCGAGTCGTGGATGAACGTCAACGTCATGGATGTGGACGCGCTCGAGAAGCTCAAGGCGGAGGGCGTCGAGTTCATCCGTGTCGACCAGTCCTACATCGACGGCGTCGCGAAGGCGACCCGCGAGTGGGAAGACAAGTACATTGCCGCGGATGGCGGCTGGTTCAAAAAGGTGGTCGAGCATCAACGTGCGTTCATGGCGCGATGGAAGCCCGCCAACACGTATCGAACCGAGTTCAAGTGAGCTGAGCGACATGCATGCGGCCCCGTCCCGCTTTGCGGGCGGGGCTTCGTGCGCCTGAGGGGAAAGGAGCCTCCGGGGACACCATGCGCGCACTTGTCCGGACGATGGATAGCGTGAGCTGGTTTTTCGGCGCCGTCGGTGCCGTGCTGGTCATCGTGCTGGTGACACTCATGCTCTACGACGTCGTCATGCGGTACGTGTTCAACGCGCCCACGATCTGGGGCAACGACGTCAACACGTGGCTGATGGGCACCTCCTTCGTGCTCTCCATCGCCTACGCCATGTCGACCGACAGCCACGTGCGCGTCGATCTCCTGTATACAGACCAGAACCGCTCGCGCATGCGCCTGGTGGACCTGATCGGCCTGACCCTGATCGTGCTGCCGACGCTCGTGTGGGTCACCTGGGGCTTGGCGGGGCACTTCTTGGAGGCCTACCGCATCGGCGAGCGCTCCGGCTCCGGCGGCTGGAATCCGATCGTGTGGCCGTTCAAGCTCATCATCTTCGTGGGCTTCGCTTTGTTCACCCTCCAAACCGTCGCGGAGATTCTCAAGCGCGCGGCGGTCTTGCTCGGCCGGCCGCTCGATGCTCCGACGGCCGATGCCGACAGGCTGGAGCATGGCCTCTAGCGCCCGCAAGGCAACGTCGCCTCCGCCACCCCCGGAAAGACCCGCCGATGTCCTCCCTGTGGATGTTTCCCGCCCTCATCGTCGCCATCCTGACCGGGTTTCCCGTTGCCCTGGCCATGCTGGCGCTGGCGGTGATCTTCGGTCTCCAGTCCTTTGGGCTGGTCGGGCTGCAGTACCAGTTCATCCAAAAGATCGAGGAGGTGGCGACGGCGCAGGTGCTGGCCGCGGTTCCGCTCTTCATCTTCATGGGCGCGATGTTCGAGGCATCCGGCATCGCCTCGCGCCTCTTCGATGCCATCCATCTGTGGACGCGTCGCGTGCCGGGCGGGCTCGCGGTCGGCACCGTCATCATGTGCGTGATCTTTGCGGCGACCAGCGGCGTCGTCGGCGCCACCGAGACGGTGGTGGGGCTCCTCGCGATTCCCGCCATGCTCAAGTACAACTACTCCAAGAGCCTCATCTCCGGCACGATCTGCGCCGGCGGCTCGCTCGGCACCATCATTCCGCCCTCGGTTCTTGCCGTCGTCATCGGCCCGGTCGCAAACGCCTCGGTCGGCAGCATTCTGCTCGGCATGTTCGTTCCGGGCTTCATGCTGGCCATCGCCTACATCATCTACATCGTGACGCTCTGCAGCTTCGCGCCCGCGGCGGGCCCGCGCATCCCGCGCGCGCCCGACGAGCCGTCGCTGGGCGAGAAGCTGGTCCTGACCAGCAAGGTCCTCGTTCCCCCCGTCGTCGTCATCATCGCCGTCCTGGGCTCGATGATGGCGGGCATCGCCACACCTACCGAGGCCTCGGCGACGGGGGCGCTCGGCACGGTCATCCTGGCCTTGGCTTACCGGCGGTTGTCGTGGGCGGTGCTGGTCGATTCCACCATGCGCACGGTGCGCATCACGGCGATGATCCTGACCATCGTCGTGTGCGGGCAGTTGTTTGCGGCCGTGTTCGTCGGCTCCGGTGGGCTCGAAGCGCTGCAGCAGTTCCTGCGCGCCTTCGGGGTGGGGCGGTGGGAGCTGCTGGCCATCGTGCTGTTCATCGTCTTCCTCGCCGGCTTCATGCTCGAGCCGCTGGTCATCATCCTGATGGTGGTGCCGCTCACCATGCCGCTGATCGAGGCGGCGGGCTTCGACAAGGTTTGGTTCTGTGTGCTGTTCCTCGTCATGCTGCAGACCGGCTACCTCACGCCGCCGATGGCGCCGTCAATCTTCTACCTGCGTGGCATCGCCCCGCCGGAGATCACCCTGCGTCACATGTACATCGGCATCTGGCCCTTCATCGCGCTGCAACTCCTCGTCGTCGGATTGCTCGTCACCTTCCCGCGTCTCGTCACATGGCTGCCCGAGCTGGTGCTGACCGGCGCTCGCTGACCGCGGTGCAGGCTTGCCACCATCCATCGCCATGCAACCCCCGTACGGCCCCGCCTCTCGCGAGCTCCGGGTCCCAATCACGTGTCTGCCGGCTTGGCCTTAGCCGCAGCCAGCCGAAACCGGACCCGGACGGGCTCGACGGCCAGTTGCGTGGGCGTGGCCGGCTGCCTAGCTTTGCTGCATCGCCGCTCATCAGTTGCGGGAGAGCCCCATGCCGCACCGCATCGAGATCATCGAGGCCGACATCACGACGCTCGACGTCGATGCCATCGTCAACGCTGCCAATACAAGCTTGCTGGGTGGTGGCGGCGTCGACGGTGCCATCCACCGGGCAGCGGGCCCCGAACTGCTTGCCGAATGCCGCGCGCTCGGCGGCTGCAGGACGGGCGAGGCCAAGATGACGCGCGGCTACCGCCTCAAGGCTCGGTACGTCATCCACACCGTTGGTCCGGTCTGGCAGGGCGGCAGCGCCGGCGAAGCGGAGCTCCTCGTCAATGCCTACGCCAACTCGTTCGCGCTTGCGCACGCGCACGGTCTCGCCTCGATTGCGTTCCCGGCAATATCGACGGGCGTCTATGGCTATCCGTCCGAGGAGGCGGCGAAAATCGCCGTCGGCACCATCCTGGGCCAGCTGCGCGGGGCGGACCAGGTATCGCGCGTGACCTTCTGCTGCTTTGGCGCGCTGTCCCACGCCTGCCACGAACGCGCATTGCACGCGCAACGGGCATGAATTGCCCGCGGCGTTGCGCGATGATGCGGCAATGTTAACTGTCTTTCACGCTTGCATTGTATCCGGCATACTCGCTCATGTGCATTATGGACTGCGTGCTCAACGGGTTCCCCCTACCGCACCCGCGCAGGCGTTGGCGCGACGGAGTGGTGGCCGGGGTCGCCCGGGTTCGTCATCGCAGATTTATGCTCAGAGCCAGGAAATGCCCCAATCGCGCCGACAAAGCGCCAGCTTGGAAGGCGATTGTGGCAGCGGGGAAGGTGCTTCGGCGTGCCCCGCTCCGAGTGTTGCGACCACCCCGGGTTGGGATGAGCGCCAGGAGCGTGCGGCGGGCCAGAGTGGGTGCGGAGGCTGAGAGAGATGGGTTTGGATATCAAGGCGGCGGTTGACGCAATCGTCGTCTTCGCGAACCAGAACTACCTCTATCTGCTGGCTGGGCTGGCACTGTTGCTGCTGTTCGGCAGCAACCGCATCCGCCACAGCGTCGAGAAAGCGCTGACCGACAACTGGCAGTTGACCCTATTGGCCTCCACCGGCATCGCCCTGTCGCTGGCCTCCGCCTACACGACCTTCGACGGGCTGCGCAATTTCACCAGCGCCCCCCTGCTGTCGGTGTTCATTTCGTTCGGCATCCAGGGCGTGATGCTGATCGTCGCCTGGCTGATCGGCGAGAGCTTCGCCGTGGGCATGAACCAGCGCGCCGATAGCGGCCGGCGCCCACGCCTGATGGATGCGGTGGTCGGCATGCTGCTCGGCGTGGCGCTGGTGGGGGCCGTCTTCTATTGGGTCCTGCACCGCTACGACGCTGTCAGCCTCACCGGTTCCGGCTTCAAGGCGGACGCATCGCGGTTCGCCGACGTGACCGTCTATTTCGTCATCGCGCTCCTCCTCTTCGGCATGCTGGCGTTCGGCTTCCGGCGCGGCGGCGACATCTCGACGCCCTATGTGCAGAGCTTCCGCCTGATCGTGAAGAATTCCGTGCTGTGGGTGATGTTCCTGGCCTCCATGGGGGCCTCGGTGTTCTTCTCCTTCGATTCCCACTTCAACGCCATCTTCCCGTCCGAGGCGCGCAAGCGCGCCGCCGAGATCCGCTCCACCGCCCAGATCGGCGCCGTCGTCTCCGACATCGGCGCCTTGGCGCAAAAGCGCCAGATCGAGGAAGCCGAGCGTCTGTTCGAGACCGAGGGTTGGAAGGCCTATGACCGGCAGCTGACCGAGCTGACGCACGCGGCGCAGGGCGCGCAGGGCGAGATCGAGAGATACTACATCCAGCAGATGGAGGACCGCCGCCGCGCCGTCGCCCAGCAGCAGGAGCGCATCGCCACTGCGCAGAGCGGGCAGGCCGGCCTCGCCATCAAGAAGACATCGATCGTGGAGGAGCTCTCTCGGCTGAAGGCCGAGCGTCCTGGCCTCGCGGCTGAGTACAACGAGCACAAGGCCGAGCTCGACGCCAAGGCCAAGGAGATCGACGCCAAGCGGGTGGAGGGGCTTGCCGAGGACCGCGGCGTGGAAGGCACGCTGAAGCAGGGCAAGGGCCCGGTCTACCGCCAGCGCATGGCCGAGCTCACGACCCTGCAGGACCAGTACAAGATCAAGCAAGAGCGGACGAAGGACGCGCAGAAGCGCCTTGTCACGGTGGAATCGCGCATAGCCCAGATTGAGCGCGAGCTCTCCACCATCGACGGCGACCTCGCCAAGCTCAAGGGCGAGACGCAGACCGCCGAGCAGCGCATCAAGGCCGCCGAGACGGCCAACAGCGACGGCGACGGCGAGAAGCTCGACCCCGCGCGCGTGCTGCCCGCCTTCGAGCGCGCCCGGGCCGCTTTCCGCCAGCAGCCCGACACCGAGCGGCTGGCAACCCTGCAGCTGCAGTGCACACATCTTACCAATGCGATGACGGGCACGCCCGCGACCAAGGACAAGGTGCGCGCCATCGACTGCGATCCGAGGCAGGCCGCCGAGGCCGCCTCGCGCGTGTTCGCGCTCAACGCCGGCCTCGTCGCGTTCCACAACGGCTGCGCCGGCGGCGACAAGCTTGCCAAGCTGACGACAACCGATGCGCTGCTGGGCTTCGGCCGTAGGTGCCTGCAGGACTCGGGGCTGATCAGCACCGACTCCGCCGACATCGGCAGCCGGCTCTCGGCCATCGACATGAATCGTGATGACAAGGCCCACCGCTTCGTCGTCACGTGGAACGCCATGTTGGACGGCAACCGCCTTGCCTACCTAGCGCTGATCCTGGCGATCGGTGTGGACTCGCTGGTCTTCATGTCCGGCCTGTTCGGAGCCCAGGCGCTGCGCTCGCCGCTCTCGGACGTGCCGAGCCCCAAGGCGCGCAGCGCCCATCAGCTCGATGCCATCATCGAGGCGGCGCTGCTGCCCGACATCTTCAGGAATGCCCGCCTGGCCTTGCGCGCCATGCACCCCCGCCAGCCCATCGACGGCTTCACCAACGAGGTACGCCTCGACGAGCTCGATCCCGACAGCGCGCTGCAGGTCCGCGATGTCCTGAACGCAGGCGCCACCATCGGCGCCGTGCGCGAGACAGAGACGCGCGGGCACTACCTGGTACGCTCCGAGCTGCACACGTTCCTGTCGGACGTCGTCAAGCGGGAGCTGAAGCGCAAGCCGGAGGAGACCGAGCGCGGGCTGGAGCTCGACCGCCTCGAGAAGCGTATCCGCGAAGCGTTGATGCCGCACGTGCTGGAGACCGCTGACGCGGTGCTGCATCACCTGCATCCCATCGACGAGGTGCGCGGCTTCACCTCCGAGGTGTTCCTGAACGAGGTCGACCCGGAGCATCTGCGCCCCGTCCGCAACCTACTGACTGCCGGCGTCAGCCTTCGCGTGGTCGCGCGCGACCGCAACAACGAGTCGGGCTACCTGATCCATGCTGACCTCTACGCCACGCTCGCCCGCATCCGCGCCCGCGAGCTGGCGATCAGCCATCAGCTGGCCCGCAAGCCGGCGCTGTGGGGCGGCCAGCTCGGGCATGCGGCCTTGACCGATGGCCGGGCCGGGCCCCGCGGCTACGACCGAGCCGAGCGCCTGCTCATCAACAGCCGCGCCCATGAGCCGGCGCCGGTGCAGACCCCGGTGGAGGACGAGCTGCGTGCACAGATAGAGGAAACGCTCGTCGGCGCGCTGGGGCTCAGCGTTGCCTCGCTGCGTCGGGTTGCCGATCCGGCGATCGCCGGCCAAGCCGTCAGCGCCGCGATCGCGCTCCGGCGCCAGGCACCCTCGCACCACGGGCTCAACGAGCAGCTTAAGCTGGTCGAGAGCGAGAACAACAGAGCCCTGGAGCAGGCCATGAGTGCGCTGGCGCAGCACTACGCCAACGATCAGCGCGCGCTCGACCTCCTCAATGACGCGGCGGCGGAGATCGGAAAGCTGTTGCCGGCGCTGATCCTGCTGCCCGAGGGCGGCCTGTTCGATCGTCTCGTCGGCGCGCTCGAGGACGCCCAGTCCGACGGGCAGCTCAGCGGCGACGAGGACCTGTTGCTCAAGCGGCTGCGCAAGCTCAAGGACGATCTCGACCGCATGGACTGGTCGGATCAGGTCGCCTGGAACCGCGTGCACCGACAGATCGAGCACCTGAACGAAGCCGGCCGCGCGGTATCGGTGGAAGCCGCGCAGAGCGGCGGCAAGCTGCACTAGCTAGGCAAGCAGGTTCGGATCACTCGGCCCGTTGTCATCCCGCAATTTCGCGTCGGCGAAATATTCGGGAGCCAAAGCCCGACGCCGCGACCTGAAACGTCGAGACTACTTCTTGCCTTCGCCAGGCTCGGTCGGGCCGCCTGCATCCTTCCAGGCCTTGAAGCCGCCGATGATGTGCGCCACCGGCTTCAAGCCCATGTCCTGGGCGGTTTTGGCGGCAAGCGCCGAGCGCAGTCCGCCGGCGCAGAAGAACACGAACTTCCTGTCCTCGCCGAACTTCTCCTTGTAGTAGGGGCTTTCGGGGTCGATCCAGAACTCCAGCATGCCGCGCGTCACGTTGAAGGTGCCCGGCACCTTGCCGTCGCGCTCCCGCTCGCGCGGGTCACGCAGGTCGACCAGCACGACGTCGTCCCGCCCCGCCAGCTTGACGGCCTCGGCCGCCTCCAGCTCCTCGATCTCGCGCTTGGCGGCCTCCACCATCGACTTCACGCTCTTGGTTATCTTTTGCGGCACCGTATCCTCCATCTTCGCTTGGCGGGGCGGGTGCAGGCCGGCAGCGACCGGCACCTTGCTCGGTGCCAGTCCTACGCCAGACGCCGCGCCACCGCCATGTTTTGATGGCTGTGTGGCAATGGAATCTGATAGCAGAGAGCCATGCTCGCTCGCAGTATCGCCCCGGCGGTCTTCCTTGTGCTGGCAGCCTGCTCGGCGGCCGTGCCCGGCTATACGCCGCCGCCCCTGAAGGAAAGCGCCAGCCGGCTCGCCAAGCCGCTCGAGAGCGGCGACATGCGCGAGGGCCGCTACGAGATGAGCAGCACCGAGAAGGCGATGGACTGCAAGCGCATCACGGGCTCGATGCAGATCACCATGTCGCGCCTGCGGGACGGCTTCGTGCGCCAGGAGCCCTCGGCCGCCGCCTCCGCGGCGCAAAGCTTGGGCTCGCCGATGTTCGGCGGCTCGGGCGTGGGCGCGGACCGCCAGGCCGTCTATGCCCGCGAGCGTGCCAAGCTCGACGCCTATAACGACGAGCTCGCCGCCAAGGGCTGCAGGCCGCTCGATATCGAAGCCGAGCTCGCCCGCACCCCCGACCCTCCGGGCACGCGCTACTGAGGCGCGGCATCGCGCATCCCCTGCCGCACTTGTCATGGCGCCCGGATGTGCCAAACTCGCCCGCCCGCCTGACGCAGCAAGCCCCTTCCGATCCACATCTTGTGACTTCGCCGGGACCGTTGCCTCGTGCCGGGCTGCGCAGCGCAACGTCGGGAGATGAAGTCCGTGGGTGATCGGCAGAAGACGCGGTTGGTGCACGCCTCGCGTGCTGGGGTGTCGGGCGAGGTCGGCACTGTGAACCCGCCGGTGGTGCGATGCTCCACAGTCCTCTATCGCGACATCGCAACGCGCAAGGCCGTGCGCGCGCGGCGCGACGGCGGTGAGCGGACGTTCTCCTATGGCGCCAGCGGAACGCCGACGGCCTATGCCTTGGAGGATGCCATCAACGAGATCGAGGGTGGTGTGCGCACCGTGCTGCTGCCGACTGGGCTGGCGGCCATCGCCCACGTCTTTCTCTCGGTGCTGAAGCCCGGCGATCACATGCTGCTCGCCGACACGATCTATGGGCCGGCACGCAACATCGCCGTCAACTACATCGCCAAGCGTGGCATCGAGTGCGAATTCTATCCCGGCGGCCACCAGGAGGTGGCAAAGCGGCTCAAGCCCAACACCCGCATGGTCTATCTGGATAACCCCGGCTCCATCGTCTTCGACGTCCAGGACGTGCCGGCGCTGGCGAAGCTGCTGAAAGGGCGCTACACACTGCTGGCCGTCGACAACACCTGGGGTTGTCCCGGCCTCTACCGCCCGCTGGCACTGGGCGCCGACATCTCAGTCGTCGCCATTACGAAATACGTGGCCGGTCATTCTGACCTCGTCATGGGCTCGATATCGGCCGGCAGCCGCTGCGCCGACCAGATCTGGCGCGACGCCAGCCTGCTCGGCCAGACCGTCAGCCCCGACGACGCCTACGCCGCGCTCAGGGGATTGCGCACGGCCGCCGCACGCATCGCCATGCATCGGGCCCACACGCAGGAGGTGATCGTCTGGCTGGAGATGCAACCGCAGGTGAAACGCATTCTCTATCCGGCACACCCGTCCGATCCAGGCCACGCGCTGTGGAAGCGCGACTTCGCCGGCACCAACGGACTGCTCTCGATCGAACTCGCGCGGCCGGCCTCCCAGGCTGACGCCGACCGCTTCGTCGACAGCCTGCGCCTGTTCGGTATCGGTGCCTCGTGGGGCGGCTATGAAAGCTTGGCGTTGACCTATCCCGGCATTGCCGGCTGGAACGGCGGCGCCCTGGTTCGGCTGCACATCGGCCTGGAAGATCCGGCCGATATCATTGCCGACCTCGCCCGCGGGTTCGCCGCGCTCTCCTGAGCCGGGCAACCGGGATCGCGCCCATTGCGCCGCTGGTGGGCGCTTTCCAAAGCGCGATCCCGTCAGCAGATCAATGCTAGCGGTGGTGATGATGATTGTGCCTGTGCGCACGGTGATGATGATGCCCGCCGTGATGGCGGTGGTGCTGATGTCGCCAGCCATGATGGTGGTGACGGCGGTGCGAATCATGGTGATGGCGATGCCGCCAATGGTGGTGACGGTGGTGGTGACGCCTCCAGCGCGAATGCACCTCCTGGACCAAGCCGGGCGCCTCCGAAATGCCGATGTTCACGGCGCCGGGCGCCGGTGCGGCGGGCGCAGCCTGGGCTGTCGCCGCAAAACCGAGGAAGGCCAGTGCGGCCAGTGGAAGTAACCAAGTGCGAGACATGCTCGTGCTCCATGTTTGCCCGCAGCGCCACGGGCGTGGCCGCTGCCAGTTTCCGCACCCGCTCGGACACTTGCCGAGCGGAGCGGGCGATCCCAGCCTGCCCGAATTGAAGCAGGCGGCGATTGAATGAGGCCTGAATGAAGTGTGGCGATCCTGCGGCCTAGTCGTGGTTTTTTCGCGCAAGCGCTGCCGTGGCGGACGCCGGCCGTGCACGCGATGAGGAGGAAGCTTGGCGGCAGCGTTGCGGCGCAACGCGAAGCAACGGGCAGCATGCGAGGTGCAACGCAGCCGGCGCGGAAATGCAAAGGGCGCCCGGGGAGGGCGCCCTTCGACGATCGAGGTCAGGCCTTCTGGATCTGGCCCGCCTGCTTGCCGCGCCCGCGCCGATCGTCCTCGAGCACGAAGCTCACGCGATCGCCTTCGTTGAGGCTGCGGATGCCGGCGGCTTCGAGCGCGGTGGCATGGACGAACACGTCTTTGCCGCCGTCCTCAGGCTGAATGAAGCCGAAGCCTTTTGCGGTGTTGAAGAATTTCACTGTTCCAGTGACGCGCATTGAGGGAGTTCCTTTCCCGATTTGAGCGTGAGGGGGCCGGTCTAGAATGGGCCGCACGCTCGGCCCGGCAGCTCAGACTGGGGAAGGCAGGCCGCCCATCGGGGCAAGCAGCGTAACCACAAATCTCGAGGCGCACCCACCGCGGGTGCACCGGCTGGCGGGTATATGAGGCAGGATTGCAGGCTAAGCAAGACACATTTGAGGGAGCGCCCGGCGATATTCGGTGAGGCCGAAAGGCCATCCCGAAGTGCCCTTCGACCATGATCTGCAACGAAAAATCTAGCTGCGCACACGCCAGTGGCCGGAGCCGCCAGCCTCGATCAGCCGTCGCTTGAGCGCACCGGCGTCGAGCCGAGGCTCACGAACCAGCAAGCCTGCCGCAGCCCTCCCAGCAGCGGCGACGGCCAGGAGCGGGCCGGCCAAACGCTGCGAGGTGCCGTCGAGGGCGGCGACGTCGGCAGCCTCCACGACCGGCTCGACGGCCACGACATTGTCAAGGCCCAGCAACGCCGGAACCGCCGCAGCCGCGTCCGCCGGCAGGATGAGCAGCACGGCCTTGAAGCGGGTTGCCGCCTGCAACACCGGCTCCCACGCCGCTGGCGGAGTGGTCGTCAGGGGGAGGAGCACGACCCGGGCCGGGGTGTGCGCCGAAAACGCGACGGCGCGGGCGGCGGACGTGGGATCGGCAGTCTTGAGGCGCACGGGCACCAGGCGCACGCCGTCCATCTCCAGCACCAGGCTCGCAACGCCCATGTCGGTGCCGCTGCCGGCTTTGCCATGGGGGCGGCGATCGTTGTGCTCGAGGTCCCAGCCGATCAGCTCTCCTTCGCCGTCGCGGGCGAGACGTTGGGCGAGGCGCGGCAGCGTATAGTCGAGACCACCGCCAACCACTGCGACGGCCAGGCCGCCGGGATCGCGGCCGGGTGGCACGGGCGGGCGCGTCTCCTGGGCGAGCGCAGCCGTTGCGAGGACGACCGCTGCGACCAGGTGCGGCAGGAGCGAGCGCGGCATGTCCTCAGGCTTCTCCCGTCTGGTGCGCGGGGGCGCCCGACCATGGGCGCGTGGTCAGTTGAGCGCCTTGAGGCTCTTCGATGTCTTGGCCAGCATGGCGCGCAGCTGATCCAGCTCAGGCGGCGTGTTGGCGTTGAAGAACGGGTCGATGTCGAGCCCGCACACGCGCACGGGCTCGAACGGCACGATCGCGGTCCGGTGGCGCTCGGTCCAGTGCAGCACCTTCCGCACGCCCTTGCCCAATTGTTCCTCGAGATCATCGGCAAGCGCAACGGGCCATAGGCCGATGACCGGATGCACCTCCCCGTTGGACTTGGCGAGCGCGATCTCGTCCGGATGCTCGGCGATGGCGTCCATCAGGTTCGCCACCAGGTCGGACGGCAGCAGAGGTGCATCGGCCGCCGCTGTGGCAACCCAGCGCGCGCCGGGCGCGTTGGCCTGCGACCAGCGCATGCCGGCGTGCAGCCCGGCGAGCGGGCCGACGAAGCCGCCGATCGTGTCCGGCACCACCGGCAAGGCGAGGGATGCAAAGCGGCTGGGGTCGCCATTGGCATTGATGACGAGGCTGCCGACCTGGGGCCTGAAGCGGCAGACGACGTGCGCGAGCATGGGCTGGCCGCCGATCTGCAGCAGTCCCTTGTCGCCTCCGCCCATGCGGCGCGACTGGCCACCGGCCAGGATGACGCCGGTAACGAGTGAATGATGGGGTCGATGCTCCTGCTGCTGCAAACTCCTCACCCTCATCTGAGCCTGCCGAGGTGCGGGATCACCACCGCACTCGTATTCGGGCAAACTCACCACGCCGCTGGAGGTGCGCGCAAGAAGCATTCTGCATGTGCGCTATGTCGTGGCGCGGGGGCCGCCTTGGTGCCTCCCCCGTCCTGGCGCCATTACCCTTCGGCTGCCGGTCGAGGCGGCGTTAGCATACCTCCCATTCCGAAGGGTAAAGGCTCTCGACGGCCTGGCTCGGGATCGATGTGCGCCTCCGGACATCTTAGCGCCAAATCTGTCGTTGAGACACGAAGGCTCTGGACTTACAGTACTCTGCAGCGCTCGAAGTTCCGGCGCATTTCAGGGTCGCCCGTGCACGCTCCACAAGTGTCTGCCAAGGCAGGCAATGGCAGAGGTGATTGCAAGCCAGCGCCGCTGATACGCGGCGCGCCGAGGCGGACGAGTGCGGGTCCTTTCCGTCGCCAGATGAGCAGCGCCGCGGCGCGCGAGGAGGGCTGCCGGCATGGCAAGCGTCAACCGTCGTAGATTCCTGAAGGCGGCCGGGGCTGCGGGAGTCGGCACGGCAGCGGCAGGAGTGACGGCTCCGGCGATCGCCCAGTCATCGCCCGAGCTCAACTGGCGCATGCCCGTCAGCTGGCCGAAGTCGCTCGACACCCTCTATGGCAGCGCGGAGCAGTTCACCAAGTACGTGTCGGAGGCGACGGACGGCAAGTTCAAGATCAGACCGGTCGTAGGCGACGAGCGCATACCTCCGCTCGAGGTCACCGAGGCTGTGTCGACCGGCGCGGTCGAGGCCTGCCACACCGCGCCCTATTACATGTGGGCCAAAGACCCCACATTCGCCTTTGCCTGCGCGGTGCCGTTCGGGCTGAACGGCCGCATGCAGAACTCCTGGTGGCTCGAGGGCGGCGGCGAGGCGCTGGTGAATGCCTTCTATGCCAAATACAACATCTATGGCTTGCTCGCCGGCAACACGATGGCGCAGATGGGCGGCTGGTTCCGCAAGGAGATCACCACCACCGACAGCCTGAAGGGCGTGAAGATGCGCATCGGCGGCCTCGCCGGTTCCGTGATTTCCAAGCTCGGGGTCGTTCCCCAGCAGTTGGCCGGTGCGGATATTTTCCCGGCGCTCGAGAAGGGCACGATCGACGCGGCGGAGTGGATCGGCCCTCACGACGACGAAAAGCTCGGCCTGCACAAGGTCGCCAAGTTCTACTACTACCCCGGCTGGTGGGAAGGCGGGGCCATGGTCCATGTGCAGATCAACAAGGAGAAGTGGGAGTCGCTGCCCAGGGGATATCAGGCGATCCTCGCGGCCGCCGCCGCGCAGGGGCACAATGCCATGGTCGCCCGCTACGATGCCCAGAACCCGGTAGCCCTGAAGAAGCTGCTCGCCAGCGGCACCCAACTCCGTCCGTTCTCAGAGACCATCCTGGATGCCTGCTTCAAGGCCGCCAACGAGGTCTATGTCGAGATCAGCGCCAAGAACGAGGACTTCAGGAAGCTCTGGGAGTCGGTCAAGGCCTTCCGCGCAGACCAATACCTGTGGCTGCAACTCGCCGATACCGCCTACGACAACTATATGGTGATCCAGCAGCGCAAGAAGACGCTCTGAGTTGAGGTGATCCGGAAGAGTGAAGCCCCCGATCTCTTCGGCTTGTCGCCCAAATATCAACGCGCTTCTTCTTTTATTGCGCTGACAGGGCAAAACTACTTATCCACAGAGCGCACACAAAAGCACCGCATGAAGCGGGAGCGTGACCGTTGTCTGGCGGTCGCCGTGTTCACACCCGCACCGCACGGCGGCTCCGCCTTTCAGGCGGGGGGAGAGCGTTTGTCCCGCGTAAGCGCTCTCCCCTACCGGGTCGGTCGACCCCGCTGGAGCCGCCCGGGTTGCCTAGGCCGGCGACAGCACGTGGATGACGCGGCTGGCAATCATGTCCTTGGTTTTGGCGGCGTAGGCAGCCATGTGCGGGGCGGCGGCGTGGGCCTTCAGGGCATCTGCACTTTCCCACTTCTCGATCACGACGAACGTGTCGGGGCCGAACTGCGTCTGGATCTTGCCCATGTCCGGCGTGTCGACCGCCGGACCGTACTCGATGCAGCCCTTCTCGGCGTGGACGGCAGGCATGTTGGCGCGGAACTCCTTGAGAATGGACTCACGCATGCCCGGCTTGGCGGTGATGATGGCGACGACATGGATCACGGCATTTTCCTCCGAGTGGGCTGGTTGATTGGGTGGCGCGCACGATTAAGTATCACCGATCGCCGCAGTCCGCGATGCCGTCATGTCCGCGCTCGACGGCAGACGCAAAGCTGGCGATGCTGGCCGTTGGAAACCGATTCGTGGGGGAGCGATGACACCAGACGAGTTCATGACGAGGCTGGAGGAACTGCGCACTGCTGTTGTCGAGAAGGTGGAGGAGCTGGAAGAGAATCCGAAGTGGGGGAGCGAGGACGAGCGCGAGCAGCTGGTGAACGCTATCGAGGAGCTCATGGTCCAGCTGGAGTCGCTGTCCGATTCGCTTCAGAGCGAGGCCGAGGACGGCCCGCTGGACGACGACGAGTGAAACGCGGGCGATGGCTCTAGCCGCCGCGCCGCACAGGGTTTCCTTGCCCATTGCTTTTCGGGAGCCGAGCGTGCGGAACGAACCGTCGAGCTCCGCGAGCGCTTGCAAGCCTATGCCGGCCCGGCGCCGGTAGCCATCATCCCCCGCCTGTTGCCGCTACCTGATCGAGCGGTCCGTGTAGCACGCGCGCATTGCCTCGCATCGCTTGGCACCTCCGGAATGCACGTTGCTGGCTTTGGCGGGAGTGATGAACGCACAGACGTCCTCAAGGCCTTCGGGCGTCAACCAACCCTGGCGCCGGCCCCGCTGGACCGCAAAGCAGTCCGCGGTCTCCTCATCGGGTCCACGGAACTGATGGCCGCACTCGTGTGCGTAGATCCAGAGCTTCACCGGCAGCGATTTGATCTTCGCCAACAGCTTCGGGTTGAGGATGAGGAAGGTCGGATAGGCGGCCGCGAAGTCGTCCAGCGTGCTGTCCAGCACGGTCGGGCGCGTGCCGCAGAAGAACTTGTAGCCGTCCAAGGTCAGCATGCCGGCAGGCACGATCCTGGCATCGCCGCCGACCTGCCTGACGTACTCCTCCGGCGTCGGGCCGCCTTCTGCGGCGGCCCCGCTTGCCACGAGCAGGGGAACGGCAAGGAGCACCCACGCCCCTGCGGTGATCCGCCATCGGCGAGAACGAGCGGTCGACAGGTCCGGTCCCCCTACTCACGTGCCCCGAGCCACCATGGCTCGCCCATTTGCGACGGTTTTGCAATGGCGATGCCGGCAGCGACGGTTGCGGCGCGGCCACATTTTGCTCCCGAGGCCCCCAAAACGCGGCATTGCGGCGGCGAGCGGCGCACCCCGGCATGAGCAACCCGGTCACCACCACAAAGGCGAGAAATATCGGCCGGTCCTGGTCATAGCCAGGGGGAACCGTTCACTTTGGCGCCGCGCTACCCGCCAACCGCTCGATCCAAAGTCGACCCGTATCGGGAAAGCAATCCGCCTGTGCAGAAGAACGCGCCGATTGCGCTTGAAGACGTCGGAAACGACCTACGGCTGCCGCAACGACGGGTGCCGTCCGGGCGATGCCGAGATGCTCTGCAACATGATCCGACACTTCAAGCCGCGGCGAATGCTCGAGATCGGCAGCGGGCAGTCGACCCTCCTGGCACAACTCGCAATCGCCGTGCGATGTCGTATGGTCAGAGCTCGCGCTTCGGGGCACCCGGCCTTCGATGACCAGCGGGCCTGGGACTGCCATCGCCACTTGAATCCGGAAGTGGCGCCCCCTGAGCACCCCGGGGCGTGTCGGCCCACCCGCCCGGAGGCGGAAGCGGCCAATCCCGATGCCTGGTGATCCCCGACCGGAAAACCAGTCTAGTGCGAGCGCATGTCCCTGCGAGACCCGGTTTCCGGCATCCAGGTCCGTTGCCACATCTCGGCCGCCTGCCACCAGAACTTCCAGGGCGCCAGCGGATTGAATTCCGGCATAGCACCGGCGAACCCAGGAATCTGGTCGCTGAAGCTGCGCGGGACGCCCATGGGCGCGGTCGGCGATTTGAGCTGTCGCTCCCAGCCCTCCATGACCTGGTCGATCATGCCGGTCTGCACCTTGGAGGCGTTCTCCAGGAACTCGCGTGTCCCTCTGATCGCCTGGTCGGGCCACCCCATCGAGCGCGCGGTGGTGGACATTTGATCGAGAACCTTGCCCAAGCAGCGCTCGTTGACGGTCTCGATCTCGTCCCGCCAGTTCGACAGAGCATCGAAGGTGGCGACCACGCTGTCGCGAACCTCCTTGGTCATCCCGGGCAGGTTTCGGAAGTCCGACGAACTGCGCATGGTGCAATCTCCCTTCGCTGCTGCGGTATCGAAGTAGGAAACTCAAGGCATCGCGCCGAGTTCCGTGTGCGGGAGCCATGTTGAGCTGACCCCGCTGCCAGCCGGCAATCGGGGAATACCCTGATCCCTCGCGACGTAGTCGATGCTGGCGGCCCGCCGCGCCGGGCCTGCGCCTGGGAGCCCAGTGAGAATCCTGCAAGCGAACTTGAAAGCCGAGCGATTGCCACGCAGCTCCGCAAGCCGAACGCTGCGTCCCAGCGCCAGGGCCTGACTGCCCTACGGGATGCAGCAGCCTGCTGCGTCTACTTCGATCGCGCGCAATCGCGAAAGATCTGCAGCTGGGTTTCGCTGAAGTACTCTACCTTGCGGTTCTTATTTCTGTGAGATAAGTGCAAACACAAATCGGGCGCAATCGTTCTCGTGTAGTCGCGCGTGGTATCATCCACATCCACGGCATCAAGAAATTTCCGGTTTTCGCTGACGAACTCCATCGCCAATTTGTGACTTACGAACAAGAGCTCATTGAGAATAGCCTTGCGCTCAGCGCCGCTCATCAGGCGTATCGGCAGCTTCTGTACGGCAAAGTCAAGCCACTTTGTAGAGGACTCACTCTTTTTTACGACATTCGCGATCAGTAGCCGCATTTCCTCCGGGCTCAATATATTCTCCAACTTTTCTCGCGAAATGCGTGCAACATCGAAGTCATCAAGAGTGGCATCGGTCAGAATTTTTCTCAACAGCTCCTCGCGAAGCTTCTCCGAAAAATTCAAGTGCTCGAATGCGGCAATGGCATACGACGCTCTCGTTTTCACAATTGCCCGCACGGCATCGTGTTGAACCTCTGCCGGCATCCGCTCTCCAAAGTTCTCCAAGGCAAGCAGTGCAATATTTGGGTTCGCTGCGAATGCGCCGCGCACACGGACTGCCAGTTGCGCCACCTCCGCATCAGTAATTCGCAACGGAACGATGTGTTTGACGATGAGCTCAATGCTCGCTTCGCGAAAGACCTTGGCGCGAAGGCTCTGCCGCTGTTCCCGTTTCAAGCGCCCCACCTCGATGAGAATCCTGACGGCTTCGTCGGCGCCGTCGGGAAGACCGAGAATGCGTTCGATCAAGTCGTCGAACTGCTTCTCGCTGAGCATGCGGGCTTTCCGTGCAACCTTGGACAGATTGTCCGCGCCAACTGCAAGCTGGGTGAGCAGCTCGAACACGCGGTCCCGATCGGCGACGGGCGAGTTGTCCTGCGTGAGTAACTGAACCAGTGTGGGCAGGTGCCGTTCGTCGACTGCCTCCTTCTCGGTGTAATATTTGCTCCATACCGAACCGAGGGTCGTCGCCTCGATTTGCGGAGAGAGGCGCAGCTTCAGTGGGCATGTAGTGCTGGCGGGGACGGCGGCCCGGCATATGCTCTCGAGCACGCGATCGTGAGCTTCGCGGCTGTCAAGCAGGGCGATCCTTGACGACCGCGATTTTCCAGCTTCGATGGCGAGAATGGAATTCGCGGCACTGATGATCGGTGCTGAAAGGTCCTCATTGGCGCTGCGCTTGGCTATGTATGCGTCGTCATAACGGTATTGCACATCCATCAAGTGGGAATTGACCGTCCCCATTACGTTCTGAACAATGGTGTTGCCCGTTCTTCCGGTCAGCAGCCAGAGCGTGGCGCTGGGTTGTCGCTCCCATTCACCCGCGATGAAGGCGCGTCCTTGCTTGCTGACTATCCCGGATGAGTGCGGTATTGCGGTTGCCGTCATCCAGAGGGGGAAATGTATCCACGTCCACGCGATTATCAGCCAGGCACTGGTGCTTCCTACGCGATCTGCGAACGGCGAGACGGCGCGCTTTATGAGCAATGCGAGAGAAAGAGTAAGGAAAAGTATCGGCCAGAACCCCCCGGCGCTGGTGAGCCAGATGGTGCCGCTCCATCTCAGGTATAGGCCAATGCCGATTCCCAGGATGCACGGAATAATTCCGAACACCGCTACCCCGACCAACGCATTTTGCCGTGCCGACGAGCCTGCCATCCCCTTTCCTTTCGAAGAAGCAAGAGAATCGACCCATACTGAAAAGCACAACGTGATCACAGCGAGGGAAATGCTGCTGAAAGTCCCGTCCGGAACGAGGGGAGCAACCGCGTTCTCCGTTCCGCTCACGGAAACTGTCGAGTATGCCTAGCTCAGGAGCAGGCCTTTGGGCTGCAAGAGGCCCGCTTCACTGCCAAGAGTGCTACACTTCCTGGTGCGAGATCAACGAGCAGCAACACAAGCAGGGGGCGGCAGTAACCTGCGCCGCCCAACACGGCCCGCAGGGCGGCGCGGTCGGGTCTCGGCCGGAGCACGCCATGCGGCGCTTAGGCGGGTGGAGAACTGCGACCTCAAGAAGCGATCGATGAGAGCCCACGGCGCGCTTCCTGGCGTCTAGGAACGCTGTTCAGCGCGTCGCTGCAGCCGCCTGCGCCATGAGGGTGCCGACAGGGCTCGCTCGTCGGCGCCGTCTTGTGGGCATGGCGGCTGGGGGATGACGACCCCTGCGTTCAGGGCCGCCATCAACCGGGTCCGTCTGGGCCACCGGGCCTTGGGAGAGAGGGCTCTCAGCCACGCTTAGGGTCGAGCCCGCCGAAGGGCGGATCCCGCTCGAGCGCTTCCTGGATGCGCTGGCGGTCGACTTCCACCTTCAAGCCTGCACGCTCGAGCTGAATCAGCATCGGCGAGCGGCTGTCGCGGTTCTCCCAACCGCGGTTGAGGGCCTCCGTCAGCTCGGCATAGGCAAGGTTGGCGAGGCGCATCGGCACGCCGAGCTCGCGCCCGAGCTCCGTGGCGAGCCGCATGTCCTTGTGGGCGAGCTTTAAGGCGAAGCTCGGCGGATCGTACGAGTTGACCAGGAAGCGGTCGCCCAGACGATCGAATGTACGCGAGCGCCCCTGGGCACCGCTGCGCACGGCCTCCCACAGGGCCAACGGCTCGACGCCGCCCTTGATGCCCATCGAAAACACTTCGGCAAGGCAGGTCTGGATGGCATAGCCGGCGCAGTTGTGCACCAGCTTGGCGACCGAGCCGGCGCCGATCGGGCCGATGTAGCTGGCGGCGTCCCCGATTGCATCGAGCTCCTTCTTGTATTTGTCGAACACCGCCTTGTCGCCACCGACCCAGATTGCGAGCCGGCCCGACTTCGCTCCCGCCGGCCCGCCGCTGACCGGCGCGTCGAGCAGGTGGATGCCCTTCTCCGCGTAGGCCTGCTGCAGGCGGCGAATGACGGTCGGAGAGTTGGTGGTGAGATCGAAGAGGGCGGTGCCCTTTATCATGCCGTCGGCCAATCCGTCCTTGCCGATTGCCACGGCTTCGAACTCGGGCGGGCCGGGCAGAGAGGTAAACACCACCTCGCAGGCCTCACCGACGGCCTTGGGACTGTCCGCCCATTGCGCGCCGGCAGCCAGGTGCACGCCGGCGTTCTGCCGCCGCAGGTCGTGCACGACAAGCTTGCAGCCCGCCTTCTGCAGGTTGGATGCCATGCTGGCACCCATGATGCCGAGACCGATGAACCCTACTTTCATCCTCGTTGTCTCCTCACGCTTGTCGTTGGGGCCCGATGATCAAACTCTATGGTGCGGGCCGGCCGGATGTCGATGTCATCCCGCGCATGGCCGATGCGCCGGCGCCAGCGCCCACTCCCGCCGTGGTGCTGAGCCCCAGTCCCGAACCCCAGTCCTGAGCCTGTCGAGGGATGGGACGCTTACCCCGAGTCGTGCTTCGACAAGCTCAGCACGGTTATCAGTGTGGTTCAGCACGGGTTGCGTGCATGGCTCAGCACGGGGGTGTGCGTGCGGCCCGGCGCGAGCCCTACTTGGTCATGCGCGGCGTGATCGGCTTGAAGATTCGCACGCCCGGCAGATCGAAGAGCCCTGCCGTCAGCCCGCCCTGCGGAACGATGGCGATGCCGCGACCCGAGATGTCCGGTCCAGCCCCGCACTCGCCAGGCGGATGACAGCGGCGTTGTGGGGCGCGGGAACCTCGGCCGCCCCTTCGAGCACAAGAAGATGCGCGTCGAGGGGAACATCGGGCGTTGCATCAATGCCGGCGAACAGGTTGCGATACCAGTTGCTGTGCTCGACCTGCCATTCGCCCGTCGAAGCCGGGCCGCCGTGAGCGCGATATTCTGCGCTCTCGAACACCTCGGCCGAGGCGACATCGTGCATGGCAAGCCACGGCGATGGCGTCGGCGTCAGAGCACGAAAGCGCTGGCTGGCGCGGAAGCCCGGTACGTTGCGGATGAGCCTGGCCACGTGGCCCAGATACCAGACATGCCAATCGGCCTCGCGCGCCGGGTTGCGAAACTCCATCTCGACCATGTAGAGCATCGGCGTCTCCCACCCCGGTTCAGGCGTTCTTGGCGTCCTCCAGGATCATGGCGGCGCCCTTCTCGCCGATCATGATCGACGGCGCGTTGGTGTTGCCGCCCACCACCTGGGGCATGATCGAGGCGTCCATCACGCGCAGACCGCGGATGCCGCGCAGGCGCAGCCGCGGATCGACCACCGCATCCGACCCTGTCCCCATGCGGCACGTGCCGACGGGATGCAGGTTGGAGACGCCGCGGTTGCGCAAGTCTGCGAGAAGCTCCTCGTCGCTCGTCACGGCGGGTCCGGGCTGAACCTCGGCGCCGATGTAGGGCTTGAGCGCCGGCTGATCGGCGATCTTCCGCGCCAATCGCAAGCCGTAGAGCATCGCGTCCACATCGTGGGCCGTCTCGAGATATCGGAATTCGATCTTGGGAGCGCTCAGGGGGTCAGGGCTCTTGAGGCTGACCCTGCCGCGCCCCTCGGGCCGCAGATGTACCGGAGAGATCGAGAAGCCCGGCCACTTGTGAGCGTAGATCCCGCTGGCGTCGCGTTTCTCGATCGACCATAGGAAGATGTTCATCTGCAGGTCGGGCCGATCGAAGCGGGGGTCCGAGCGCACCAGGATGCCCGCGAGCGTACTGATTCCCGCAAGCGGCCCCCTGCGGCCGAGCGCATACTGGATGCCGGCCATCACCTTGCGCGTGGGCGAAAGCGCAAGATCGTTGAGCGTTCCGGTTTTCGTCGAGCGCCAGGCGACGTAGGAGTTGAAATGGTCGTGCAGGTTCGCGCCGACCGCCGGCAGATCGCGCACGACGTTCAGGCCCATCTCCTTGAGATGGGCCGCCGGGCCAACTCCGGACAGCAGCAGCAATTGCGGAGATCCGTACACGCCGCCCGAGACGATGACCTCGCCCCGAGCACGCGCAGTCTCCAAGCCCTTGGGCGTGCGGTATTCGACGCCGACGGCGCGTCCGTCCTCGATGAGGAGGCGGGTCGCGTGCGCATTCGGCGTGACGACCAGGTTCGCTCGGCCGCGCGCCGGCTTCAGGTAGGCGACCGCAGTGCTCCATCGACGGCCCTTGCCGACCGTCGTCTGGTAGTAGCCGACGCCCTCCTGGGTCGCTCCATTGAAGTCGGGATTGCGCGGCACCCCAGCCTGCACGGCGGCATCGATGACGGCATCGACGATCTCGCTGCGAAAGCGACTGTCGCTCACCTTCAGGGGGCCGCCGACGCCGTGGAACGCGTTCTCGCCGCGCTCCTGGTCCTCGGATTTGCGGAAATAGGGGAGCACGCTGGCGTAGTCCCACCCGTCGCATCCGCGCTGGCGCCAGCCGTCGTAATCAGCGGCCGTCCCTCGCATGTAGACCATGCCGTTGAGCGAGCTGGTGCCGCCGAGCATCTTGCCGCGTGGCTGGTAGGAGGTGCGGTTGTTGAGCCCGGGGATGGGTTCGCTCTCGAATTTCCAGTTGTAGCCGGCGTGCGTGTAGAGCTTGTGATAACCGATGGGGATGTGGACCCAGGGGTGGTCGTCGCGCCGGCCGGCCTCGAGCAGCAGCACCCGGTAGCGGCCCGACTCCGACAGCCGCGCCGCGACCACGCAGCCCGCCGATCCCGCGCCCGTGACGATAAAGTCGAAATCCTGAGCGCCCATGGCTAGACGACCCCTTCGTCCGACAGCTTGCGCAAGGCCTCGGGCCCGATGCCGAGCAGACTGGCAAGCACCTCGGCCGTATCTTCTCCGAGCGCACGCCCGGCGTGGCGATGCTCGGCGGGTGTGTCGGAGAGCTTAGGTATCGGCGCGGGCAGTACGAGGGGCCCGACCCTGGGATCGTCCACGCGCAGCAGGTTCTCCCGCGCCTGGTACTGCGGATCCTTGAAGATGTCGGCGATACTGTAGAGGGGACCACAGGGCACCTCGCCCGACTCACAGCGTGCGAGCACCTCCTCAGTCGTCAGACTCGCGACCCACTGGCCGACGATCCGGTTGACCTCCTCGAGGCGTTGCGCGCGGGCAGGCGAGGTCGCGAACTCGGGCATGGTCGCGAGCTGGGGCTGGCCCATCACGGCCGCAAACCGCTCGAACATCTTGTCGCTGGTGCAGGCGATGGCAACCCAGTCGTCGCTGGCAGTCCGGTAGTGGCTGTGAGGCGCGACATTGACCGTGTCGGCGCCCCTGCGCTCGCGCACGAACCCGCTCCTGGCGTAGGCGGGCGCAATCTCGTCGAGCACGCGGAACACGGATTCATAGAGCGCAATGTCGATGCACTGGCCCTTGCCGGTGCGCTCCCTGGCGCGCAGCGCCGTCAGGATGCCGATGACACCCCACATGCCCGACATGTAGTCGGCAAGCGAGGTGGAGCCCGGCACGACGGGCGTGCCGCCCGGCTCGCCCGCGAGAGCGCTCAGGCCGCCGAAGCCGTGGGCTATGCGGGCAAAGCCCGGCTTGTCGCGCATCGGGCCGGTCTGTCCGTAGGCGGATATGCGCAGCATGACGAGGCGCGGATTGGCGGCGCTCAGGGCCTCGAATCCCAGGCCCCACTTCTCGAGCGTGCCCGGCCGGAAATTCTCCAGCACCACGTCGGACTTGGCGACGAGCGCGCGAAAGATCTCCGCACCCTTCGGAGTACGCAGGTCCAGCGTGACCGACTTCTTGTTGCGTGCCTCGCTCAGCCACACGAGGGTGTCGCCAACCTCGGTCGGCGTGCCGAATCGGCGCAGCGGATCGCCGACCCTGGGCTGTTCGATCTTGATCACCTCGGCGCCGAAATCGGCCAGCACCGTGCCTGCGAACGGCGCGGCGAGAAAGGTGGCGATGTCGAGCACCCGCACCCCACCAAGCGCGCTCCCGCGGGCACTCGCGCCCTCAGCCGCCTGGAGGGGACCGCTGCCTTCCGCTGTCTTCTCGCTCATTTTTGCAATCAGTAGTGGATCGAGCCGGGCGCGCCGCCGCCCGCGGCGATGACATCGCCGTTGAGGGCCACCGCCTTGCCGGAAGCGAGGAAGACGCAGACGTGGGCGATATCCTCGGCGGTGATGAGCTTGCGGGCGAGGTTGCGCCCGGCCATGCGGCTCTCGATCTCGGCCGCCGATACGCCTTGCGCCTTGGCCTGCGCCGCCATTACGTCCGGCGTCTTCTCGGTGCGGGTAAGCCCCGGGTGCACGCACACGGCAGAGACGCCGTGGGGCGCCAGCTCGTCTGCCAGGTTCTTGGTGAGTGCGGCGACCGAGACGTTGCGCATGGAGCCGATGATCGTGCCGGTCTGGCGCGCTGCCAGACCAGACACGTTGATGATGCGGCCGGACTTCTGCTTGATCATATGCGGCGCGACCTCCCGCGCGGTGCGCAGGTAGCCCATCACCTTGACATTCATATCGGCCCAGAAGTGCTCGTTGGTGATCTCCGTGAGAGACGGCGGCTTCGACTGTCCGCCCGCCTGCGCCGCACAGTTGACGAGGATGTCGATGCGGCCGAAGGCTTGGGCCACGTCGCTGACCATCTTCTTCACGGCGGCGTCGTCGCCGGTGTCGGTGCTGAACTGCAGTACCTTCAGGCCGCTGTTGCCGGCGATGTCGGCAGCGGCGCTCTCGAGCGCGGCCTTGTCGCGCGCAACGATGGCGACGTTCACGCCCTCCCGTGCCAGCTCTTTGGCGATCGCCTTGCCGATGCCGCGGTTGCCGCCGGTAACGATCGCAGTCTTGCCTTTGAGCTCCAGATCCATGGGCCGCCTCCTCGTGCCATTGCCTCTTGCATCGGGCAGTGGGCCAATGTCCTAACCGGACAGGGCCGGTGTCAATCGCCGATCAGGAGAGACAGGTGCGCTTCTCCCATGCATCCCAGGCCTTGCGTTGACAAGCATGCTGCGTGACAGGCCTAGTGGCCGCCTCGGGTTTGCCAGTGGGAGGGAAGAAACATGGCTGAGGACACGCCGCGCATCGGGTGGATTGGCGCCGGCCGCATGGGAACACCGATGGCCGAACGCCTCATCAAGGCCGGCCACGACGTCACGGTCTGGAACCGTACGGCCGCCAAAGCCGAGCCTCTGGCCCGCCTCGGGGGTAAGATCGCCGCGAGTGCAGCCGAGCTTGCCGCCGCCGACATCGTCTTTTCGATCGTCTCCACCGGCAAGGACCTGGAGGAGGTCTACTTCGGCCCTCGCGGCGTGGCGTCAGCCGGCGGGAAGCTCCCCAACATCTTCGTCGACTGCTCGACCATCGGCGTGGAGGAGTCGGCCGCGGTGCGCAAGCGTCTCGCTGGGGCTGGCGCGCAGTATGTCTCCGCGCCGGTGAGCGGCAACGCCAAGGTGATCGTGGCCGGCCGCCTGTCCGCAGTGGCCTCGGGACCCGAAGCCGCGTTCCGCCGCGTCGAGCCGCTGATCATGGCGTTCGCGCCCGGCGGCGTCTCCTATGTGGGTGAAGGTGAGCTCGCGCGCGTGTGCAAGATCGCACACAACGTGATGCTGGGCGTCGTCATCGAGAATCTGATCGAGGTCACCCTGCTCGCCAACAAGATGGGGGTGCCGCGGCACGCCTTCCTGGCCTTCATCAACAACTCCGTGATGGGCTCGGCCTTCACGCGCTACAAGTCGCCCGCCCTGGTCAATCTCGACTGGACCACAACCTTCACGCCCGAGCTGCTGCGCAAGGACATTGATCTCGGATTGGAGCTCGGGCGCGAGATGGAGGTGCCCATGCCGGTGACCGCGGCCGCCCGCGAGATGCTGCAGAGCCATATCGGCCGCGCGCGCACGCGCCCGGACGCGAAGAAGATTCTCGCGGCCGACTTCGCCGCGCTGCTGGAGACGATGGCACAGGCCTCGGGCGTGGAGCTCGAGAGCGAGGACGTGCCCGTGTCAACCGGTCTCGAGCGTTGAGCTCAGCGACTGCCTGTTGGTCGCTGGGTCGAAGAACCGCAGCCGTCCGGAAAGCCGCCCCCTAACGCAGGCGACGCCATCGCCGCGGCCCGAAGAGAGCGCCCTGGCTCTCCCGAATGGCAGCCGCGACAATATGCTTGCCCCTCCCGGCGAGGCTTAGTTGCAAATGCGACGGCGTCGGCCCAATCGGCGCTGAGGGCACGAAGCCGATCTTGGGCGCTCCGTGTCGCGAATGGCCGACATTCAGGTGTTTCAAGAACGTGAGTTGACGAGGCGGGGTCGGAGCGGCAAGACAGCTTGCATGTATCGGCTCCTTCTGGCTGCCCTGATTGCGGTCGCCGTGGCCATTGCCCCGGTCGGGGTGGCTTTGGCTGCGGGCAATGCGCTGGCCGAGGCAGCCATGGAGGATTGCCACGGCAAGAAGGCCTCCAAGGAGCATTCCTGCTGCGACAAGATGGGCAAAAGCCCTGACCAATGCGGCGTCAAATGCTGCAAGCTGATGGGCATGATCGTCACGCTGGCCGGCATGGAGCCCCCGGTCTTCGCACGGCCCGAGGCGGTGCATGCACAAAAGCCGCCAGACTGGCGGCTGCGACCGCGACCACCTCGGCCCCGATCCTAGTCCTTCCTCAGTGACTGTCGACCACGACCGCGCAAGTGCGGCTGTGGATGTGTTGTCGTGGGGTGCCGCCACGCGCGCGCACCCGCCGATCAAGGAAGGATCATCCTGCCATGACTTCAATCCCTCGCGCGCTCGCCGCGCTCGCGAGCCTTGCCCTCTTTGTTGCCGAGCCCGCCTTCGCGGGCCCCAAAGACTACACGTTCGAACCCGTCAAGGTCGACGTGAAGAACGGTCCGGGCAGCGAGCTTGCGGTACGTATCGTCCACAAGCCGACCGGCAAGCCGGTCGAGGGTGTCGTGCTCTTTCGCACGCGGCTCGACATGTCGCCTGACAGCATGGGCGAGATGACCGCCAAGCATGTCGCCCAGCCCTCTGCCGAGCCCGGCGTCTACAACTTCCGCGCCGATCTGACGATGGCCGGCGGGTGGGCCTTCAAGCTGATGGCGAAGGTGCCGGGCGAGGCCGAGACCGTGCAAGGCACCGTCGTCTTCAAGGCCAAGTAGAGGGCACGACCATGAGGACGATTGCTTGGGTGGGGGCCGCCGTGGCGGCGGCCCTCGCGACCGCCGTCGCCGGCTATCGCGCCGGCTCCGGCGGCTGGCCGCTCCCCGATGCCGCGTGGAAGCACGCGGCGTCCACGCCGGCGACGAACGGGGCGAGCGCGGAGGGTTCGATCCTGTACTGGAAGGATCCGGACGGGAAGCCGGACTTCTCGCCAGGCCCGAAGAAGACGGCGGACGGGCGAGACTACCTCCCCGTCTATGAGGACCAGGAGGCCGATTTCAGGGACGCCAAGCCGGCGGCATCGGCGGCAAAGGCAGGCAAGAGGATCCTCTACTACCGCAATCCCATGGGCCTGCCCGACACCTCGCCGGTGCCGAAGAAGGACTGGATGGGAATGGACTACATCCCCGTCTACGAGGGCGAGGAGGATGACGGATCGACCGTCAAGGTGAGTCTCGACCGCGTCCAGCGCTCGGGCGTGCGCAGCGAGCCGGCCGAGATGCGCACCATCGTGCGGCCCGTGCGGGCGCCGGGAACGGCCAAACCGGATGAACGCACGCTACGTACGATTACGCTGCGTGCCGATGGATTCATCGAGGCGCTGTACGCCGACCAGACCGGACTTCACGTCAAGGCGGGCGAGCCCCTGTTCCGGGTCTACAGCCCGCAGATGGTGAGCGCGCAGGTCGACTACAGAACCGCCGTCACCAGCGCGGGGCAAGGCCCGCGCAGCGAGCCCGGCGCCCTGCAGCGTCTGCGAAATCTCGATGTTCCGGAGACCGTGATCAAGGACCTGCGCAGCAATCCCAGTCCGACAATGTCCATCGACTGGCCGTCGCCGGTCACGGGCATCGTCATGCAGAAGAAGGTCGTCGTGGGCCAGATGGTCAAGGCGGGCGAGGAGATGTTCCGTCTCGCCGATCTCGATACGATTTGGGTCATTGCCGACGTGGCGGAGCAGGACCTGGGGCTGGTGAGAATCGGGTCTCCTGCGAGCGTACGCTTCCGCGCCTACCCCGAACGGACCTTCAAGGGTCAGGTCACGTTCGTGCTGCACGAGCTGGAATTGGCGACGCGCACGGCCAAGGTGCGCATCGAGGTCGCCAATCCAGACCATTCGATCAAGCACGAGATGTTCGCCGACGTGGAAATCGATGCCGGTGCCGGAGACGCTGCACGGCTCACAGTGCCCGTCTCGGCGGTGATCGACAGCGGCAATCGGCAGGTCGTCATCGTCGATCGAGGCGAAGGCCGCTTCGAGCCGCGCCCGATCAAACTGGGCCTGAGAGGCGATGGGTTTGTCGAGGTTTGCGAAGGGCTCAAGGCCGGCGAAAGCGTCGTCACCACCGCAAATTTCCTCATCGATGCAGAAAGCAACTTGAAAGCCGCGCTCAAGGCCTTCACGGCAGACGGCGAGAAGACAATGGAGACCAAGCCGTGATTGCGCGCCTCATCCGCTGGTCGGCCACCAATCTGGTCCTCATTCTTATCGGCGCCGTGTTTGCGGCAGGCGCCGGGCTCTATGCCGTGCGGCATGTGCCGCTCGACGCCATCCCCGATCTCTCGGACACGCAGGTCATCATCTACACAGAGTACTCAGGCCAGGCGCCGCAAGTGATCGAGGACCAAGTCACCTATCCCCTCTCGACATCGATGCTGTCCGTTCCGAAATCGCGCGTGGTGCGAGGCTTCTCGTTCTTCGGCGTATCCTTCGTCTATGTCATTTTCGAGGATGGCACCGACATCTATTGGGCGCGCTCGCGCGTCCTCGAGTACCTGAGCGCTGCGGCGCGCGATCTTCCTTCCGGCGTGACGCCGACGCTTGGACCGGATGCGACCGGTGTCGGCTGGGTCTACCAGTATGCCGTCATCGCCGCGAAGCGCTCGCTTGCGGAGCTGCGCTCGACCCAGGATTGGCAGGTGCGCTTCGCCGTCGCCAAGGCGGAAGGGGTTGCCGAGGTCGCCAGCGTCGGCGGCTTCGTGCGGCAGTACAGCGTCATTGTCGATCCGCGCAGGCTCAAGGCCTTCGAGATCACGCTCGCCAAGGTGCGCGAGGCAATCCGCGCCTCCAACATGGATGTGGGCGGGCGCGTGGTTGAGCTGGCGGAGACGGAGTTCATGGTGCGCGGCCGGGGTTATCTGCGCGGCATCAAGGACATCGAGCAGATCGTGCTGAAGGCTGAAGGCGGCGCGCCCGTGCTCCTGCGTGATGTGGCGCGCGTCGAGCTGGCGCCAGACGAGCGGCGTGGCATTGCCGAGCTCAACGGCGAGGGCGAGGTCGCTTCAGGCATTGCCGTGCAGCGCTACGCCCAGAATGCACTCTCCGTCATCGAGAGCGTCAAGGCACGCCTCGCCGAGATCAAGCCGAGCCTGCCCGAAGGCACGGAGATCCGGCCCGTCTACGATCGCTCCGAGCTCATCTACAAGGCGATCGATACGCTCAGGCGCACGCTGATCGAGGAAAGCGTCATCGTCGCGCTGGTCTGCGTCGTCTTCCTGCTGCACGTCCGCAGCGCCTTCGTCGCCATCATCACTCTGCCGTTGGGCGTGCTCATCGCCTACATTTTGATGCATGCCCTGGGCCTGTCGTCGAACATCATGAGCCTGGGCGGCATTGCCATTGCCATCGGCGCGATGGTGGATGCCGCCATCGTCATGATCGAGAATGCGCACAAGCATCTCGAACGGGCCCCCGCCGACAAACCCCGCGGCGAGATCCTGATCGAGGCGGCAAGCGAGGTCGGGCCGGCGCTGTTCTTCTCGCTGCTGATCATAACCGTTTCGTTCCTGCCCATCTTCACGCTGGAGGCTCAGGAGGGGCGGCTGTTCAAGCCGCTGGCCTACACCAAGACCTTCGCCATGGCCGCAGCAGCACTTCTGTCGGTCACCCTGGTGCCGGCACTGATGATGGTCTTCGTACGGGGCCGCATCGTGCCCGAGCATCGCAATCCCGTGAACCGTCTCCTGATCTGGCTTTATCGTCCGATCATCAGAGCCGTGCTCAAGGCGAAAGCCTTGACGATCGGGATCGCGCTCGCCGTCCTCGCGGTCAGCGTCTGGCCGGCAACGCGCCTCGGCTCCGAATTCATGCCGAACATGAACGAAGGCACGCTGCTCTACATGCCGACCACGCTGCCGGGGCTTTCCCTCACCAAGGCGGCCGAGCTGCTCCAGACGCAAAACAAGATCATCAAGTCGTTTCCCGAGGTCGACTCGGTGTGGGGCAAGGCGGGTCGCGCCGCGACCGCCACCGATCCGGCGCCGACCGAGATGTTCGAGACCGTCATCAACCTGAAGCCAGAGAGCGAGTGGCGGCCTGGCATGACCGTGGACAAGCTCATCAACGAGATGGACAGGGCTTTGCAGTTCCCGGGCGTATCGAATGCCTGGACCATGCCCATCAAGGCCCGCATCGACATGCTGGCGACAGGCATCCGCACACCTGTCGGGGTCAAGGTTCTCGGGCAGGACCTCAAGGTCATCGAGAAGCTGGCGCGCGACATCGAGGCAGCGATCAGGAGCGTGCCCGGCACGGCGAGCGCCTTCGCCGAGCGCATCATCGGCGGCTACTACCTGGAGATCGAGCCGGACCGCACCCAGCTTGCGCGCTACGGCCTCCTGATCGGCGATGTGCAGCAGGTCATCTCCTCGGCTCTCGGCGCCGAGACGGTGACGACAACGGTTGAAGGCCGCGAGCGTTACGCCGTGAGCCTGCGGTATCCGCGCGACATGCGCTCCGATCCGCACACGATCTCCCGCGAGGTTCTGGTGCCGCTCGCAAACGGCGCTTCGGTGCCGCTGGGCCAAGTTGCCAACGTCAAGCTGGTGCAAGGCCCAGCATCGATCCGCACCGAGAACGCGCAGCTCGCCGCCTACATCTTCGTCGATGCGCGCGACCGGGACCTGGGCAGCTACGTGGCCGACGCCCGCCGGGCCGTGGCCGAGACGGTCGAATTTCCCCCCGGCTATCACGCCGTCTGGAGCGGGCAGTTCGAATACTACGAGCGCGCCAAGCAGCGACTGATGATCGTCGTCCCCCTGACGCTGCTCATCATCCTTCTGCTGCTGTATCTCAACTTCCGCCGCATGACCGAGACGCTCATCGTCATGCTGTCGCTGCCCTTCGCTTTGGTCGGCGGCGTCTGGCTGATGTGGTGGCTCGGCTTCAATCTGTCCGTCGCGGTCGCGGTTGGGTTCATCGCTCTCGCCGGCGTCGCGGCGGAAACCGGCGTCGTCATGCTGATCTATCTCGATCATGCCTTCAAGGAACGCGAGGCGCTGGCATTGCGGGAGCGACGGGCCTTGACGCGCGACGATCTGTACGCGGCCATCATGGAAGGCGCCGTGGAGCGCGTGCGGCCGAAGATGATGACCGTCGTCGCCATCACGGCCGGCCTTCTGCCGATCTTGTGGAGCCATGGCGCCGGCTCGGAGGTCATGCAGCGGATCGCGGTGCCGATGATCGGCGGCATGGCGTCCTCGACGCTGCTGACCCTCGTCGTCATCCCTGCCATCTATGCCATGGCAAAGGCCTGGCAGCTCCAATTCGCGGATCGGCAGACGCCGGCGACGAGCGCCCTGCCCGTCGGCGGCAAGGAATGAGGGCCATGAAGGGCGGGTTTT
>JBFWRV010000029.1:0-66762 GCA_050248715.1 Hyphomicrobiaceae bacterium
CTGCCCTGCTCGCATGAGCACATCGCCTGACAAATACCTCAGCTTCTCCCCCCGGCGCGCGATCTCGGTGAGCTGCGCCATTTGCAGTCCCGCGAACAGGGGCACGTGAGAGAGCGGAGCGAGGAGGTCGTCGAAGGACATGGCCGACAACGTTGAGCGATTCGCGTTGCCGGTCCAGCAGGCGCGCGCGCGGAACTGTGGTCAGCCGATCACACACACATCCGCAGCCCTAATGCCCTATCCCGTGGGATCAGGGCACTAGCTTGTAGCCGCCCGTCTCCGTGACAAGGAGCTCGGCGTGCGAGGGATCCTTCTCGATCTTCTGGCGCAGGCGATAAATATGCGTCTCCAGCGTATGCGTGGTGACGCCGGAGTTATAGCCCCACACCTCCTGCAGCAGAATATCGCGCGTCACCACCTTCTCCCCCGCGCGATAGAGATACTTGAGAATGGACGTTTCCTTTTCGGTAAGGCGTATCTTGGAGCCCTTCTCGTCCAGCAGCATCTTCGATGCCGGCTTGAACGAATACGGACCGATCGCGAAAACCGCATCTTCGCTCTGCTCGTGCTGGCGTAGCTGCGCACGAATGCGCGCGAGAAGGACCGCGAACTTGAAGGGTTTCGTGACGTAGTCATTCGCGCCCGAGTCCAGCCCCAGAATCATGTCGGCATCCGAGACATTGCCCGTCAGCATGACGATGGGACTCTTGAAACCGTTCTTGCGCAGGAGCTTGCACGCCTCTCTGCCGTCCATGTCGGGCAGCCCGACGTCGAGCATGACGAGATCGAGATGCTCGCTCTTGGCCAAGTCTATTCCCTTCGTTGCGGTGCCAGCGGTCAGAACCTCGAACTCATCGTGCAGGGCCAGCTGGTCTTTCAGCGAGTCACGAAGGTCCTCGTCGTCGTCGACGATGAGAATCTTGCGTGCAGTGCTCATGCGGGTCGGCTCCGGTCTTGATTGGACTGTTGTTGCCAGTAACACACAGTCTAGCATCAGATCGGGGTGGGAAATAGAGTTGTCGTCCGTTTGGAGGGGGCCTATGCGCCGTGGCTTGCAGACCTTGCACGATCGCTCGCTCGAGGTCTTCACGCGCAGTGCCGGGTCGCGTCGAGGCATCCTCAAGGCGGGCAATCTGACGTTTCCGTGCGCACTGGGACGTACCGGGTGGCGCGCATCAAAGCGCGAGGGGGACGGCGCCACCCCGATGGGCTGCTGGCGCCTGGAGAGGGTGCTCTACCGGCCTGACCGCTTGCGGCATCCGCGAACGGGGTTGCCGATGCGGGCCCTGGGCCCGGCGGACGGCTGGTGCGACGCGGTCGAGGACCGCAACTATAATCGGCCCGTGCGCCACCCCTACCCGGCAAGCGCCGAGCAGTTGTGGCGCCAGGACGGCCTCTACGATGTGATCGTCGTCCTCGCCTGCAATACCCGGCCTCGCGTGCGCGGTCGGGGCAGCGCCATCTTCATGCACGTGGCAACGCCCACCTACACGCCAACACAAGGCTGCATCGCGCTTGCACGCCCGCACCTGCTGCGCCTGATCGAGCGCATCGGGCGGCGGGCAAGCGTCGTGGTAGGCCCCCGCAACAAAAGCGCCCGAAGCTCACGCTTCGGGCGTTGAGAGCACGCCACCTATGGCGGCGCGCCCAGGAGGCGGCGAAGGCCCGATGGAGCGCGGGCCTCGCCGCCGGTTAACCTTCAGTAGTTATAGGCGCGCTCGCCATGGTCGACGAGGTCGAGGCCCTCGCGCTCCTGGTCGGTGCCGAGGCGCAGACCGAAGATCACCTTGACGATCAGCAGCAGGATGAGCGACCCGACGCCTGACCACAGCAGCGTCAGCGCCACCGCCTTGCATTGCGTGACGACCTGCGCGGCCATGTCGTAGTCGGCGACCTTGCCAGCCGCATAGTCAAAGATGCCGGTGCCGCCCAGGGCCGGCGCGGCGAGAAAGCCGGTGCCGATGGCGCCGATGATGCCGCCGACGCAGTGCACGCCGAACACATCGAGCGAGTCATCGTAGCCCAGCGCGTTCTTGATCGCCGAGCAGAAGATCATGCACACGACGCCGGCGACGATCCCGAGCACGATGGCTCCCATCGGTCCGGCGAAGCCAGACGCCGGCGTCACCGCAACCAGGCCCGCGATGGCACCCGACGCGGCACCCAGCAGGCTCGGTTTGCCCTTGAACATCTTCTCCATCACCAGCCATGCCAACGCCGCCGCAGCCGTCGCCACGAAGGTGTTGATCATCGCCAGAGCCGCGGTGCCGCCTGCCTCGAGTGCCGACCCGCAGTTGAAGCCGAACCAGCCGACCCACAGCAGCGAGGCGCCGATCAGCGTCATCGTCAGCGAGTGGGGAGGCATTGCCTCGCGACCGAAGCCGACGCGCTTGCCGACCACGAATGCAGCCATCAGCCCGGCGATGCCCGCATTGATGTGCACGACCGTGCCGCCGGCGAAATCGATCGCACCCCACTGGAAGGCGAGACCCGCATTGGCGACCACGGCGTCCATCGCCGCCTGCGCGGCGGCCTTGGCGTCGGGCGCGGCCGCGGCCAGGGCCTTACCGGCGGCGACCGTGGCGGCGGGACCGGCCCAATACCAGACCATGTGTGCGATCGGGAAGTAGATGACCGTGACCCAAAGCGCGATGAAGGCGAGAACGGCCGAGAATTTCATGCGTTCGGCCACCGCGCCCACGATCAGCGCGGGCGTGATGCAGGCGAAGGTCATCTGAAAGCAGATGTAGGCGTATTCGGGGATGACGACGCCGTCAGTGAAAGTCTCGACGTTGGACTCGGGCGTCACTCCAGCCAGGAAAGCCTTGGAGAGGCCGCCGACGAACATGTTGAAGGAGGTGCCTTCGGTAAAGGCCAGGCTGTAGCCGTAGACCACCCAGATGATGGCAACGAGGCAGACGCAGGTGAAAACCTGCATCAGCATCGACAACATGTTCTTGGTGCGGACCATGCCGCCGTAGAACAGGGCAAGGCCGGGAATGGTCATCAGCAAGACGAGCACCGAGGCCGTCATCATCCACGCGGTGTCGCCCTTGTTCGGCGTTGGTGCGGGCGTTGGCGCTTGCGCCAGCGCGGCAGCGGCCGTCAGCGCCACTAGGGTTGCGGCGGCTGCGAAAGCAGCCAACCGGCGCAAGTTGCAAAACTTCATGTGTCGTGCCTCCAAGTATGCGGCAGTACGGATTGTGGATTGAAGGTGGGCCGTTCGAGTCACGCTCAGATGGCGCTGTCGTCGGTCTCGCCCGTGCGGACGCGGACGGCATGGTCGATGGGTGAGACGAAAATCTTGCCGTCACCGATCTGGCCCGTCCTGGCGGTACGGACGATGGCCTCCACGGCCCGGTCCACGCTGCCCGATGGCACCACCACCTCGATCTTGATCTTGGGCAGGAAGTTCACGGCGTACTCGGCGCCGCGATAGATTTCCGTGTGCCCCTTCTGGCGGCCGTAGCCCTTGACCTCCATCACGGTCATGCCTTGCAGGCCGAGGTCGGTCAGCGCCGAGCGAACCTCCTCGAGCTTGAACGGCTTGATGATGGCCGTCACCAGCTTCATGTTGCTCCCCTTCTGGCTCGGCCGACCTGCCCGCGCATGGGGCAGGTGCAGCCATCCCTCGCCGCTCGCATTTCAGCGACGCCAGAACGCAGAGTCAAAACGCGTGCCACTCGCGAGATGGCCCGCCAACTCATTGATAGAAAAAGAAAATCTGATAGACCTAAAATCTCGGGGCAATCGCGAGCGCCCATGACATAGGCAGCCCGGCTGATTTGCCTCTTATCTGGGCACGTAGGCCGAGGTTCGTTCCCGCATCAGACCCTCTTGCGCTACCGAGGCCACCAGCACGCCATCGCGAGTAAAGATGCTGCCCCGGCAGAAGCCGCGGGCGCCGTGCCCGGAAGGGCTGTCCTGGGCATAGAGCAGCCAATCGTCGGCACGGAAAGGCCGGTGCAGCCAAAGCGCGTGATCGAGGCTGGCGAGCTGGACATCCTTGTCGAACATCAGCTTGCCGTGAGCAATCAGCGCGGTGTCCAGCAGCGAGAAATCCGAGGCGTAGGCCAGCACGCACTGATGCAAAGCCAAGTCGTCCGGTATGCGGCCGTTGGCGCGCATCCAAATGTACTGCTCGGGCTCGCGCTTCTCCCGCGCGAAGTAGCGCGAAACGTCCACCGGCCGCAGCTCGATCGGCCGCTCGCTCTCCCAATACTTGCGCATGCTTTCGGGCAGCTCGCCGATCATGCGCACCTTGAGGTCCTGCTCGCTCGGCAGCTCCTCCGGCATCGGCACCACGGGCATCGTGACTTGATGATCGAGTCCGGGCTCGCGCTTATGGAACGATACGCTCATCACGAACATCGCCCGGCCGTGCTGGGTCGCCGTGACGCGGCGCGTGCTGAAACTACCGCCGTCGCGCACGCGATCGACCCCATAGATGATTGGCCGGGCGAGATCGCCGGGTTGCAGGAAATAGGCATGCAGGGAATGCGCGATGCGTTCGGGCGCCACGGTGCGCACGGCGGCGACGAGCCCCTGGCCGAGGATCTGGCCGCCGTAGACGCGCTGCCAAGCCTGCTGCGGGCTGCGCCCGCGGAAAAGGTTGTCCTCAAGAGGCTCCAGATCGAGAACCGACAGCAGATCGGCGATAGCGCCGCTCGATTTTGCAGGCTTTTCGGTCATGAGTCGGCCCCTGGCAATCGAAGCCGACAGGGGAGGCGCGGCCTACGGGCCTGTCAAGCGCCAACACCGCCCAGGGCCGGCACGCTGGCAATGAGCAATGAGAAGCCTTTGCCACGTCTTGCCCAATCGCAGACTTTCTCGTCCTATCGTCGGCGCCGAGCGATGGAGACCCAGGATGTATGCGCCCCCCGGCGTCAGGTGCAACCCGAACATGGCCGTGCCCGGCACCATGCACGCTTGGGTGCTGGGCGGGCCGGGTGAACTCATCTTCAGCGAGAAGCCGGTGCCGGTACCCGGGCGCGCCGAGGTGCTCGTGCGCATCGACGCGGTCGCCATCTGCGCCACCGACCTCGAGGTGATCGCACACGGGCCGCCGGCGCTCGTGCAAGGGGGGCTTCCGTTCAACAAGGGCTGGACGCCAGGGCATGAGTATATGGGCACTGTTGCCGCCCTCGGGCCGGGCGTCGACGAGTTTGCTATCGGCGACCGTGTCACCGTGGAGATCCATGCCGGCTGCGGCCAGTGCAAGCGCTGCCGCATGGGCATGTACACGTCCTGCCTGAACTACGGGCTCAACTATGGCGATGTCGACAAGGGTCATCGCGCCAACGGCTTCACGACCGACGGCGGCTTTGCAGAATACGCCGTCAACAACGTCAACACGTTGATCCGCATCGCCGACAGCATGTCGGACGAAGAGGCGACGCTTGTCGTAACCGCTGGCACGGCCATGTACGGACTCACCGAGCTTGGTGGCCTCGTGGCTGGAGAAAGCGTCGTGGTGATCGGGCCGGGTCCGATCGGCCTGCTCGGCGTAGCCGTGGCCAAGGCACTAGGCGCGTCACCCGTGATCCTCACCGGCACGCGCCAAGGGCGACTCGAGAAAGGCCTTGAGCTTGGCGCCGACCACGTCGTCGACGTGACCAAGCAGGAGGCCATCGAGGCGGTGCGCCGAATCAACGGGGGCAAGGGGGTCGACTACGTGATCGAGTGTTCTGGTGCAGCCAATGCCATCAACGACGCCGCGCACATGCTCAATCGCGGCGGCAAACTTTGCCTTGCTGCCTTTCCGCATGAGCCGGTGCCGGTCGACGTAGCCCACCTCGTCCGCAACAACATCTACGTCTACGGCATCCGCGGCGAGGGCAGGAGCGCCACGCATCGCGCCGAGGCCTTCATGCGCCAGAAGCGCTTCGATGCGCGCTTGATCCACACGCACACCTTCGGGCTGGCCGACCTCCCGGAGGCCTTGCGCTACGCCCGCGACCGGGTGGAGGACGCCATCAAGGTCGTCGTGAAGACCCGTTGACCGGAAGAAGCATTGCGATGCTGCGCGTCGTTTTCATGGGCACCCCCGACTTCGCCGTCCCCACGCTCGCCGGGATCGTGGGCGGCGGGCACGACGTGGTCGCCGTCTATACCCAGCCGCCGCGCCCCGCCGGTCGCGGCATGGCACCCCGAAAGTCGCCCGTCCACATCCTGGCGGAGCGTCACGGCATCGCCGTGTTCACTCCGGCAAGCCTGCGTGGCGAGGAGGCGCAACGCGCGTTTGCCGCGCACGGCGCCGATGTCGGCGTAGTCGTCGCCTACGGGCTGATTCTGCCCGTGCCGGTGCTCGAGGCAACGGCCCACGGTTGTCTCAATCTGCATGCCTCTGCACTACCGCGCTGGCGCGGCGCCGCACCGATCCAGCGTGCCATCATCTCCGGCGACGTCGAGACCGCAGCCGCCGTCATGCGCATGGAGGCGGGCCTCGACACAGGGCCGGTCTGCGCCCTGGAGCGTGTGGCGATCGGCCCGGATACGACCGCCGGCGAACTGCACGACACCCTGGCCGAGATAGGCGCTCGCCTGATGGTGCATGCCCTCGACACGCTCGAACGCGAGGGTCTCGCCTGCGATCCACAACCGGCCGACGGCGTGACCTATGCGACCAAGATCGACAAGGCCGAGACGCGCATCGATTTCACGCGCCCTGCCCGCGAGGTGCACAACCGTGTGCGGGGCCTGTCGCCGTGGCCGGGGGCATGGTTGGAAGTGGCCCACGAGGGCCGTCGTGAGCGCATCAAGGTGCTGCGAACCGCGCTCGTCCCTGGCGGGCGGGGCGAGCCGCCGGGCAGCGTGCTTGACGACGCGCTGACCATTGCCTGCGCCGAGGAGGCGGTTCGCGTGCTGCAGGCGCAGAGAGCGGGCAGGCGGCCCATGGAGGCAGCGGAGCTCCTGCGCGGGCTACCTATCCGGGTCGGCACGCGACTCTGATCTGTGGGCGCTGAACGCGCCAACACGAGCGCGTTAAGCCATTGGCCGCAAATGCCTGGCCGCTCCCGTTGGGACGTTGCTACAGTCCTGGCCAAGGCGCGTATCAAGATCTGGAGCAGCAACATGCGTTTCCTGGCGGTGGCAATCGTCACCGGGGCCACGGGCCTCGTAGCCGGCGGCACGATGGCCGCAGCCGAGCCCTATGAAACCTCGCTCTACACGGTTCCCCGTACGACCCGCATCGAGCCCCGCCCGTTCTATGGCGCGACCGTGACCATCGAGGCGGGTGTGCGGGTATTCCGGCCGCTGCCGCCACACGACCGGGTCATCATCGACCCAACGGCGAACCAGTCCTACCAGGGGACCCGCGGCTATCGCCGCTGACGCGATGAGCGCGGGCTGGCACGGTGCGCCGTAAGCGCCCCGGTTAACCTTCGCGGCCGCAGCCAGTGCACCATTCCGGCGCGCGCTTGCCCTGCCGGATGCGAGCGGGTAGTTGACGACGCCAAGCGCCGCGATGCGGCGACGGCCAAGACCCGCGCATTCCCGAACCATGCCGCGCTACCGCGTCACTCTCGAATACGACGGCACGCCGTTTGTCGGCTGGCAGGTGCAGGCGACGGGCGTCTCCGTGCAGGGCCGCCTCACGGAGGCGATCGCGAAGTTTTCCGGCGAGAAGGTGGCCTTGCGGGGCGCCGGCCGCACGGATGCCGGTGTGCACGCCCTCGCCCAGGTGGCGCATTTCGACCTTGTCCGCGCCTGGCCGGCGGACACCGTGCGCGCTGCCGTCAACTTCCACCTGAAGCCCGACCCGATCGCCGTGCTCGATTGCGCCGTCGTCGCCGACGACTTCGATGCCCGCTTCAGCGCCAGGGCCCGCCACTACCTCTATCGCATTCTCTCCCGCCCGGCCCCGCCCGTGCTCGACCACAACCGTGTCTGGTGGGTGCCGCAGGCGATCGATGCGGAGCCCATGCAGCTGGCCGCCGCAATGCTCGTCGGCCGCCATGACTTCACTACCTTTCGCGCCGCCGGTTGCCAGGCCAAGTCACCCGTCAAGACGCTCGACCGACTCGAGGTGACGACCGACGGCGCCGAGGTGCGCATCGCTGCGTCCGCGCGCTCGTTCCTGCACAACCAGGTGCGCTCGATGGTGGGCTCGCTGAAGCTTGTCGGCGAGGGGAAATGGTCTGCGGGCACTCTCAGGGCTGCCCTCGAAGCCCACGACCGCGCGGCCTGCGGACCCGTCGCTCCCGCCCGCGGCCTCTACCTTGCGCGCGTGGACTACTGAAGAGGTGACTTATCTCACACGCGCCTCGCCCACTCAGAGCGCTGCGAGCCGAACGTCCTTGTCGAGCACCTCCAGCACCCTGGCAAGGTCATGCCCGCGCTTGAGGATCAGGCCTGTCACCGCGACCACACTGTAGGCGCCTTGCCGGCGCGCCAACCGCGGATTCTTCTCGATGCGATAGAGCGGCACCTCGCTCGTGTGGCGAAACACCGAGAAGACGGCCTTCTCGCGTCCGAAATCGATGGCGTAGTCGCGCCACTCGCCGGCTGCCACCTTGCGTCCGTAGAGGTTGAGGATCGCGTTCAGCTCGGACCGCGTGAAGAAAACGGTCGAGGGAACTGTCAAGTGTGCGTAGGCGCTGCTGCCCCAGCCCGCGCTGCTCACGCGCGGGCGCAACTGTATCGGCTCGGCTTCGCTCAAGGGGCGCCTCCGTCGTTCAAGGGACTGTCATGATCAACTCTTGCAGGCGCAATTTCAAGCACAGAGGCGAGGCGGCGGACACGGCGCGATCGGACGCAGGCGATCCGAAAAAATCCCAGCAAAGTCCACGAGTTCGCCACGGAGCGACCGCTGCTGCGCCGCTTTGGACCGTATACTTGCGACATCGGCACTCGGCCCGGTCCAATCAGGCCTCGGAATCTAGCCCCCTAGTCCCCCCGAGCCTTCTCTCCTTGGACCGGGCATTTTTTTGCGGCCGCGCTCGTCGTACGCGTGGCAGCGAGTTGCGCCCCTTGACCTTTGCGCGCCCGCCGTGGCATTAGCGACGGCAAGGGGCTCATCGCGATTGCCCCGTGAGGCGGCAGCCCAAAGATCGCGTCCACGCTTCCCTGAAGGGAATGGACGCCATGCCGTCGACAACCGAAATCACCGTTCCACAGCTCGCTCGCCCATTGGCCTGCCCCGCGCGCCGGCCATCATCGACGTGCGCACCGGGGAGGACCTCACCGCCGATCCGCGCATGCTGCCGGGTTCCCGCCACCGGCACTTCGGGGATGTCGCCGGTTGGGCCTCGCAGTATACGGATAAATCAATTGTCGTCGTGTGTCAGAAGGGCCGCAAGCTGAGTCAGGGGGTTGCCGCCTGGCTGCGGCACGAGGGACTGGACGCGCAGACGCTGGAAGGCGGCATCGAGGCCTGGCGCACTGGGGGAGAGCTCTTGGTGCGAACGGACAAACTGCCGGCAAGGGATCCGCAAGGCCGCACTGTCTGGGTCACGCGCGCCCGGCCCAAGGTTGACCGCATTGCCTGTCCCTGGCTGATCCGGCGCTTCATCGATCCGGACGCAGTGTTCCTGTTCGTAGCACCCTCCGAGGTGACGGCAGTGGCGGAGCGGTTCGGCGCCACGCCCTTCGACATCGATGATGTCTTCTGGAGCCACCGCGGCGAGACCTGCACCTTCGACACCATGCTCGAGGAGTTCGCGCTGCGATCCGAGCCTTTGCTCCGATTGGCCCTGATCGTGCGCGGCGCCGATACGGCACGGCTCGACCTGACCCCCCAGTCGGCCGGGCTGCTGGCCGCGTCCCTCGGCCTCTCGCGCATGTTTCGCAACGACCTCGAGCAACTTGACGCAGGCTTCCAGCTCTATGATGCCTTTTACCGCTGGTGCCGCGATGCGACGGGCGAGAGCCACAACTGGCCCACGGTCAAGACGTCCGGCTGAGGGGGAGCTTCGCATGCCAAATGCGCCCACGATCGCCACGGCCAACATCGGCGGCGCGCAGCCTCCAACCTTCGCCGAGGCCGCACGACTTTGGGCCCGGATCGGACTCATCAACTTCGGCGGCCCGGCAGGGCAGATCGCGCTCATGCACCGCACACTGGTGGATGAAAGGAAGTGGATCGACGAGGGGCGCTACCTGTCGGCCCTCAACTTCTGCATGCTGCTGCCGGGCCCCGAGGCG
This sequence comes from Hyphomicrobiaceae bacterium, assembly GCA_050248715.1. GTDB lineage: Bacteria > Pseudomonadota > Alphaproteobacteria > Rhizobiales > Hyphomicrobiaceae > AWTP1-13. Next base: position 10,147 of record JBFWRV010000029.1, read on the forward strand.
ATGCAGCTTGCCACCTACGTCGGCTGGCGGCTGCACGGCCTCAAGGGCGGGCTGACAGCCGGGCTGCTGTTCATAGCCCCGGGTGCCCTGGTCGTACTCGTGCTCTCGGCGCTCTACGCAGCATTCGGCAAGCTGCCGCTTGCGGAAGCCCTGTTCCTGGGCGTCAAGGCTGCCGTGCTGGCAATCGTCGTCGAAGCGCTGTTGCGTATCGCCAGGCGCGCGCTCAAGGGGCAGGCCGATTGGCTTGTCGCCGCGGCAGCCTTCATCGGCATCTTCCTGCTCAAGGTACCGTTCCCGCTGATCGTCATCGCTGCCGCCCTGGTCGGCTTCTGGAGCGGCGGGCGGGCTGCCGATGCGCCGCTCGCCTCGGCACCGCCCGCGTCCGTGACTGTGTGGCAGACCCTGCGCACCGTTGCGATCTGGCTCGCCATCTGGATGGTGCCGCTAGCGGTCGTCAGGTTCCTTTTCGGTCCCGGTCACGTGCTGAGCGAGATCGGCTGGTTCTTTTCCAAGCTTGCAGTCATGACCTTCGGTGGCGCTTATGCGGTCCTCGCCTACATGGCTCAGGACGTGGTGGAGCATTACCGCTGGCTGCACGCGGGCGAGATGCTGGACGGCCTCGGGCTGGCGGAGACCACGCCGGGTCCTCTCATCCTCGTCACCGAATTCGTCGGCTTCCTGGCCGCGTTTCGCGAGGGCGGCGGCAACGCCTGGGCGATGGGCGTGCTCGGCGCCCTCGTGACGCTATGGGCCACGTTCGCTCCCTGCTTCTTGTGGATCTTCGCCGGCGCGCCCTATATCGAGCGCCTGAACGCCGAGCCGCGCCTGAAGGCGGCGCTGGCAGCCGTCACCGCCGCCGTCGTCGGCGTGATCTTGAACCTTACCGTCTGGTTCGCGCTGCAGGTGCTCTTCGGCCGGGTCGGCGAATGGCGGATCGGCCTGCTGCACATCTCGACGCCCGATCCGGCGACGTTGAACTTGAACGCGCTGGCGCTGTCGCTGCTCGCCGCCGTGCTGCTGTTCGCGCTGCACCGCGGTGTGCTGACAACGCTGGCCGTATGCAGCGCCGCGGCGCTGGCGGCCTTCATGATGGGCTTGTGAGCTTTCGCGTTGCAGCCAGGGTCAGCCGGAGGCGGTGCTTCTCTCCACCGGAGTTGACGCGTCGCCCTCGCCCAGCGGCAGCTGCATGATCACGGAGTCGAGCCACCGACCGAACTTGTAGCCGACGGAGTGGATCGTGCCGCAGAAGGTGAAGCCGGCCCGACGATGCAGCGCGATCGACGCGGAGCTCGCCGAATCGCCGATCACCGCCACCATCAGCCGGAACCCATCCCCCGTGCACGTGCTGACGAGCCGGTCGAGCAGCAATTTCCCAATACCTTTACCCTGTGCGTCCGGCGCGATGTAGATAGAGTTCTCGACGGTGAAGCGGTAGCCCGGCCGCGAGCGATAGGGACCCGCGTAAGCGTAGCCGGCGACGCGGCCATCGAGTTCGGCGACAAAATAGGGATAGCCGGCCTCCGTCAGGGACCTGAACCGACGCAGCATCTCCTCCTCGCCCGGCGGCTCCACCTCGAAGCTCGCTGTGCCGGCAAGCACGGCGGGACGGTAGATCGCGGCAATGACGGGGATGTCGGCGGCTATGGCGGGGCGGATCGTGGGCTGCGTCATCGGCACGTCTTGAGTGATCGGGAAACCGAATCTGCCGCAGCACAGCACAAAAAGCAAAGGGCCCCGCCGTGGCGGGGCCCTTGCCTATCACGTTTTTGCCGGCCGCTTACTCGCGATTGCCGAACAGCTGCAGCAACATGACGAACAGGTTGATGAAGTCGAGGTAGAGGTTCAGCGCCCCCATGATCGCAGCCTTCGTGGCGGCGGTCGCGTCGCCCATCACCTCGTAATAGCCATCCTTGATCCGCTGCGTGTCGTAGGCGGTCAGGCCCGCAAACACCAGCACGCCGATCACGGAGATAGCGAACTGCAGGGCACTCGACTGCAGGAAGATGTTGACCAGCGCAGCGATCACGATGCCGATCACGCCCATTATCAGGAACGAACCCCAGCCGGAGAGATTGCGCTTGGTGGTGTAGCCGTAGAGACTTAGGCCACCGAACGCCGCCGCGGTGACGAAGAAAACCTGCGCAATCGACTGCCCCGTGAACACGAGGAAGATCGACGACAGAGACAGCCCCATCACTGCAGCGAATAGCCAGAAGGCCAGCTGTGCTCCGCCAACGCTCATCTTGTAGATGCGCATGGAGAGGAAGAATACGAACGCGATTGGCGCCAGCATGATCACCCACTTGAGGGGGGACGTGTAGATCAGCTGGCCGAACTCGGTCAGCGCCCTGCCACCCGACGGTCCCTGGGTGATAGCGGCCTGAGCGGTCATATAGGCGACCACTCCGGTCAAGAATACGCCACCGGCCATGTAGTTGTAGACACGCAGCATGTAAGCGCGCAGTCCCTCGTCCACCTGGACGTCGGCACGGGCGCCGGTACCGGCCGCATACCTGTTGTCGATCTGAGCCATTGTGTGATCCATCCCTTCTTCAGCCCGATGGCTGGCATACCAATTATGGCCGCGGGTCCCTATGGAAGCAAGGACTGCACGTCCGGACTTGGTTCAAATTTGGTATGCAAGGCAGCCCAAAACAAGGCCTCCAGTCACACGGTTAACACAATCACTCCGCCCGCAGATAGGGCACGGGCCGCGCCCGCAGCACGCGCCAAGTGCCGAAACCGCCGAAAAGCGCTACCAACCCGGTTGCGGTCAGCAACGCCTGCGCCGCCGCCACGCCGGAAAAAGTGAACTCGACGTCCATCACCGATGTGAGGGTTATCCAGGCAGCGACGCTGCCGATCAGCAGCGCAATGAACGATGTGAGGAACGCCAGCACCAGGTATTCCGCAAGGTGCGACAGGAGGATGCGCCGGCTGGTTGCCCCGAGCGCCTTGAGGATCACGGCCTGCTGGATGCGCCGGCGCTGGGCTGTTGCAAGGGCCCCGGCCAGCACGAGGGCCCCGGCCAACAGCGTGACCCCGCCGGCCGCACGCACAGCGATCATCACGCGACTGAAGATCGCGTTGAACGCATCGATGGCATCCTTGACGCGGATGGCGGTCGTCGCGGGGAATTCGCGGCCGATCGCCTGGGCCAGCCTGGCATCGTCGGCGAGTGCGGTGCCCTTGGCCAGCGTCACCGTCGTGAGCAGGTTGTGCGGGGCACCGGCGAGCGTGTTGGGCGAGTATACCAGCACGAAATTGAGAGACAGGCTCTCCCACTTCACCTCGCGCAGATTGGCGATCCGCGCCGTCACGTTACGGCCAAGCACATTCACGGTAACGGTATCGCCGATCTTGAGCCCCAAGCCCTTGGCGATGGCCGCCTCGAAAGAGACGAGAGGCTCGCCGTCGTAATTCGCCCGCCACCACGTGCCGGCAACCACCGACGATCCGTCGGGAACATCCTCGGAGTAGGTCAAGCCCCGATCGCCGTTGAGCACCCACTGCGCTTCCGGCGCCGCCTTGACCTGCTCGACCGGTCGGTCGCCGAGCTTCACCATCCGGCCGCGCAGCATCGGCGCCTCCTGCACCTTGGCACTCGGGGCAAGCTTGGCAACCAGCGCGTGGAACGCCTCGCTCTCCGCGCGCTTGACGTCGAGCACGAAGTAGTCCGGGCTCTCGTCGGGCAGGCGGCTCGTCAGCTCGTTGACGATGGAGGCATCGACAAGGCCGACAGCAACGAGCAGCGACAGGCCGGTTCCCAGCGAAAGCACGACCGAGCGCGTAAGTCCGCCGGGCGCCCCGAGGCTGCCGATGGCAAGGGCCAGCTCAGGCTGCCGCGGACGCTTCACGCGCCTCGCCCCCCAGGCGATGGCCGTCCCCAGCCCGGTGAATACCGCGAACACCCCCACGACGCCGAGGCAGTAGTAGAGCGCCAGCAGACGCGCTTCCGCCGTGAGAATGGCCAGGCATGCGAGCAGGATGGCCGCACCGGCCGCAAGGACGATGATGCGCGGGCGCGGCAGCACCCGCTCCGGCGCCACCTCATCGCGGAAGAGGACGCCGGCGCGCACCTGCTCGGCCCTGCCGAGCGGCCACAAGGCAAACAGCAAAGACACCAACAGCCCATAGACCACCGCGGTGAGCAGGCTACGGGCGCTGACGGTGAGGTCGGCCTTGATCGGCAGCATGTCGCCGGCCATGGCCGTCAGGGCCAGGGGAATGAAGAAACCGAGCGCAATGCCAAGGGCGATGCCGATGCCGGCAATGAGCATCACTTGCAGCAGGTGGATGGCGAGGATCGTCCCGCTGGTGGCGCCGACGCTCTTGAACGCGGCGATCACCTTGCGCCGGCGATCGATGTAGGTGGCAACCGCATTGGCGACGCCGACGCCGCCCACCATCAAGGCCGTGAGTCCGACCAGCGTGAGAAACTGACGCAACCGCTCCAGCGTGCGGGAGACTTGTGGGGAGGGGTCACGCCGATCGCGCACGGTAAAGCCGGCCTCGGGCAGTGCCTGCTTCACCCGCTCCCGGAACGTCGTGAGCCCAGCGTCGGATCGGCCCGCGTTGTTGCCGAGCTTGAGGGCATAGCGCCAGCCGACGAGACTCCCCGGCTCGATGAGCCCGGCACTCTGCAACGTGTCGAGCGAGACCAGCACGCGCGGTCCGGTCGTCAGCCGTTCCATGAGCTTGTCGGGCTCGGCAGTGATGGTGGCGACGACCGGAACCTCGATCGTGCCAAGGGAGATGCGGTCGCCGACCTTGAGGCGCAGCCGTTCGAGCAGGATGGGGTCGACCACGGCGACCTGGCCGCGGCGGATCGTATCCTCCAGAGAGGCCCCGCCCGAAAGCGCGACCGCGCCGACCAGCGGATAGGCTGCATCCACCCCCTTGAGCTCGACGAGGGCCTGGTCGCTGCGGTCCGGGCGACGGGCCATCGCCCGCATGCTGGCCGTCTCGCTCACCTGGCCCTGCTTCCACAGCCAAGCGCGCACCGCGCCTTCGGCCGGCTTGTGCGGCCGCGACAACGTCACGTCGCCGCCGAGCAGAGCCTCGCCCTGGCGCTCGAAACTTGCGCGCAGTGCATCCGCCAACGCGCCCACGCCCGTGATGACGGCGACGCCGAGCGCTACGCATGCGATGAAGACATAGAACCCCCTGAGGCCGTTGCGTTGCTCGCGCAGCGCCAGACTGACCGAAAGCGGCATGCGGCGTGACGGGCGCCTGGCGTCCGCCTCTGTGACCGCCACCGTCATGCGCGCACCAGCTCTGCCCCGGCGATCTCGCCGTTGGCCATGCGCACCACGCGGCTGCAGCGCTCCGCAAGCTTGGCATCGTGCGTGACGAGAACCAGCGTTGCCTGCCGACGCCGCTGCAGCCCGAACAGCAGATCCACGACCTGCTCGCCGGTCTTGCCGTCGAGATTGCCCGTTGGCTCGTCGGCCAGGATGAGCTGCGGCCGCGGGCTCAGCGCCCGCGCGATGGCAACACGCTGCTGCTCGCCGCCCGAAAGCTGAGCCGGAAAGTGATCCGCGCGGTGTGCCAGCCCCACCTCGCCGAGCAGCGCGGCGGCCGTCTCGAACGCGTCGGCCCTGCCCGCGAACTCCAGGGGCAGCGCCACGTTCTCGAGCGCCGTCATGGTAGGCACCAGGTGGAAGGACTGGAACACGATGCCGATGTTGCTGCCGCGGATCAGGGCCAGCTCGTCCTCGCTGAGCCCCGTGAAATCGTGTCCGGCGACGCGCACCGCACCAGAGGAGGCCCGTTCCAGCCCGGCAACAATCATCAGCAGCGATGTCTTGCCCGATCCGCTGGGCCCGACCACGGCAACCGATTCGCCGGCTGAAATATCAAGGTCGATGCCCTTTAGAATCTCGACCGGCCCCGCTCGGCTGGCCAAGGTCAGCGAAACCTCGCGAAGGGCGATGACAGCGTCTGGCACGATCGCGGGGCGCTCCCGCCCGAGGGCTTGCCTCAGGCTCTGCGAGTTTCTACGTCACTGTGTCTGCGTCATCGGCGACTGCTGGAACGCCACCTGCAACAGGAAAGACATCCGATGCGGAAGGTGCCATCGAAGGTCACGCGGGCAAACATGGTGCTTCCCGTTCTCCTCTGCAATCTGCTCAGCAGACGCAACTGGCTTGCGGCAGCCCTTGTCACCCTTCTGCTCGCCCCGACTATAGCTAATGCAATCGAACCGCTGCGCATCGTCGTATTCGGGGACAGCTTGGTGGCAGGCTACAGGCTGCCCCCCAGCGACGCCTTCCCGGCGCAGCTGGAACGCGCGCTGAAGGCTCGTGGCCATGCCGTGGAAGTGATCAACGCCGGAGTTTCCGGCGACACGACGGCGGCCGGGCTCGCCCGCGTGCGTTGGTCTGTGCCGGAGAACACAAATGCGGTCATTCTCGAGCTCGGTGGCAACGATGCCTTGCGCGGACTCGACCCGGCGCAGGCAAGGGCCAACCTCGACAAGATCATCACCACGCTCAAGGCGGGGGGCAGCGAGGTGCTGCTTGCCGGCATGATGGCGCCGCGCAACCTGGGCCCCGACTACGTGCGCAAGTTCGATGCCATCTATGCGGACTTGGCACGCAAGTACGACCTTGTTTTCTACCCGTTCTTTCTCGACGGCATCGCCATGGACGCAAAACTCAATCTTGACGACGGCATGCATCCCAATGCCAGGGGCATCGCCGAGATCACGGCCAGGATACTCCCCACGGTCGAGCAGCTGATCGAGCGTGTGCGCGCCAAACGGCCAACCGCGCCGAAGGGCTGAGCATGCCGAGGCTGTTCACCGCGATCGAGATCCCGCAGTCGATCCGGCAGCGGCTTGCCCTTATCCGCGCACCGCTGAGCGGTGCCAAGTGGATCGAGGCGGAGAACATGCACGTGACGCTGCGCTTTGCCGGCGACATCGATGAGCGCACGGCCGACGAGTTCGCTGGCGCCCTCGACGCGGTTCGCTGCCGACCGTTTCAGCTGTCGATCGCCGGCGTCGGAGCTTTCGGCGGCCGCGATCCCCGCGTGCTGTGGGCCGGCGTCGAGGCGGGGGACGAGTTGGACGCCCTGCACCGCGCCAACGAGCGCGCCGCCCGCGCAGCCGGTTTGGCGCCGGAGGGCCGCGCCTTCAAGGCGCACGTGACGCTGGCCCGCATGCGCGGTGGCCGGCAGCAGGCGGTAGCCCGCTTCCTGGCGGAGAACGGCGCGCTCCGCACCGAGCCTTTCACGGCGACCAGCTTCGTCCTGCTCTCGGCCCGCCCCGGCAGCGGCGGGCCGCCGTATGTCGTCGAGGCCGAATACCCCTTCGAGGGCACCGAAGATTTCGATGATCCGGACGCTCTGACGGCTGATGATTGAGGCGCACGGCGTCGCCGTTGGTGTTGGGTCTTCGCTTCGCTTGACCCAACCTACGCCTGACGACCAAGGCGCCTCAGCTCTGCATACCCCAGCGACGTACCGTCGCCGACTCGATGTTGCGGAAAATCAGATTCTCCACGATCAGGCCGATCAGGATGACGGTGAAGAGCCCCGCGAACACGGCCGGAATGTCCAGCATGTTCTTGTTTTCGTAGATGTACCAGCCAAGCCCACCCTTGCCGGAAGAGACCCCGAACACCAATTCGGCGGCGATCAGCGTGCGCCAGGCGAATGCCCAGCCGATCTTGAGGCCTGTCAGGATCGACGGGAAGGCCGCCGGGATCAGGATCTTGGTGATGAACGAGATGCCCCTGAGCCCGCAATTCCGCCCGACCATGCGCAGCGTGTTCGACACGGATCGGAAACCCGAGTGCGTGTTGAGCGCCACCGCCCACAGGACCGAGTGCACGAGGACGAAGATGATCGAGGTGTCGCCCAGCCCGAACCAGATCAGCGCCAGCGGCAACAAGGCAATGGCAGGCAATGGATTGAAGGCCGACGTCAGCGTCTCCAACAGGTCGTTACCGAGGCGGAACATCATTGCCAGCGCCGTCAGGACGAGCGCCAACGACAACCCGGCGGCATAGCCCTTCAGCAGCAGCTGCACGGAATTCAACACCTTCTGGGGGATGTCGCCGCTGGCGATGCCGGCCTTGAAGGCCTCAAGGGTGGCCGTGAAGGTTGGCACCAGCAGCGGATTGTTGAGGCGGCGTGCGTAGGCCTCCCACACGACGGCGATGACGGCGAGGATCAGCGACTTTCGCAGCCAGCCCTGGTTGGCCAGCCGCTGGAACACTGTAAGCGGCTTCTCCACCACGCCGATGTCCCGCCCGGCGACCACGTCGCGCAGATACTCGGGTCGGATCGGCGGCGTCGCAGCCGGGAATCGCGCAACCGGCGCGGACATCTCAGCCATGGGATTTCACCTCCTGCTCCTCAATGCGGTCGGCAAAGAGGATGTCGTGAATTCGATCCGAAAGCTTGGCGCCGCTGGCGCGGTCGATGGGATCGCTGCCGTCGCTGTTGAGCTCGCCCTTGACCTGTCCGGGATGGGGCGACAGCAGCAGGATGCGGTTGCCGATCAGGACGGCCTCGGGAATCGAGTGGGTGACGAACAGCACGGTGAAGCGCGTGTCCTCCCACAGCTGCAGCAGCTCCTCCTGCATCTTGCGCCGGGTCAACGCATCAAGGGCGGCGAAGGGCTCGTCCATCAGCAGGATGTCGGGCTCCATCGCCATGGCGCGGGCGATGGCGACGCGCTGCTTCATGCCGCCGGAGAGCGTGTGTGGGTAGGCATCTGCGAACTTCGATAGGTTCACCTTGTCGATGTAGCGCATCGCCTGAGCCTCGGCCGCCTTGCCGCGCATCTTGCCGGAGGCCTGCAAGGCGAACATCACGTTCTGCTTGACCGTCTTCCACGGCAGAAGCTGGTCGAACTCCTGGAACACGAACATGCGGTCGGGACCTGGGCCGCGCACGGGCACGCCCTTGAGCCGCATGCTGCCCTCCGTCGGCGACATGTATCCGCCGACCGCCTTCAGCAGGGTGGACTTGCCGCAACCCGAGGGCCCGAGCAGCACGTATCTATCCGCCCTGTGAACGTCGAAGCTGACGCGATACGTCGCGGTGATGAGATGCTTCTCGGTCTTGTACTGCAGGGTCACGCCGTCCACCTGCAACAGCGGCGTGCGGCCGTCATCATCGACCTGCGCTCGATCGGAGGACATCAGCTACCCGGAAGGTCGTGAATCTCGGGAAAGAACAGGTCTTTCCAGCTCGCCGGCATGGACTTGATCGTGCCGACACTGTGCATGAATTCGGCATACTTGACGGTATGCTCGGGAACCATCGTCCACCTGACCTGCTTGCCCGAAGCAATCTCGGCCACCCTGTCCACGGGCAGCTTGGACTTGACGTTGTCGATCCAGAGCTGTGCGGCTTCCTTCACGTCCTTGTTGAGCATCTCCGTCGCCTCACGGAACGCCGCGATCAGCGCCTTGTAAAGAGCCGGATTCTTGTCGCGGAACTGCGAGGAGGTCCAGGCCACGGTGAACGTGTGGGCGCCGCCGAAAACTTCGTATGAATTGAGTACGGTGTGGACGCCGGCCTTTTCCAGCTGCTGGTACTGGAAAGGTGGCACGCTGAAGACGCTCGTGATGTCGCCCGATCCGCTGAGCAGCGCCACGGTGGAATCCGGCGGCGACATGCCGACGGTGATCGCATCGAGCCTGGCGAAATTGGCCTGCCCCCACTGCTTGGCCGCCGCCATCTGCAGCATCATCGCCTGCACGGACACCTTGACGGCAGGCACGGCGATTTTGTCTTTCTCCGTGAAATCGGTGATCGCCTTGACGTTGGGGTTGCGCGTGTTGAGCAGGATCGGCTGCGAGGAGAACGCGGTGATGCCCTTGACGGTAACCGGCGAGCCTTGCGTGCGAGCCCAGATGGTGAGCAGCCCCGGCACACCGCCCGAAACGATGTCGACGGAACCGGACAGCAGCGCATCGTTCATGGCCGCCGGGCTGTTGAACGTGGCCCACACCACCTTGACCTCGGGAATGCCGGCCGACTTGGCATGCTTCTCGAGCAGCTGGTGCCTTTCCATCAGGTTGAATTGCAGGTAGCCCATCGAGAACTGTCGGGCAAACCGCACCTCGGGTACTTGTGCGGCGGCCTCGGAAGCCTCTGTCGTCAGGGCGGTGGTGGCGAACAGTAGCGCGACTACCACCCGAAGAATGGGCATTTCGTCTCCTCCCGGTTTGTTGATTTTTTGCCCGGCCCCGGACGGCCGGATATCGGCGAAGCCCGCCATCGTCTTCGACGCGGCTCACGCGATTGAGCCTACTATCAGGCGGAGCAGTCGCGGAAGCAACCTCTCGCAAAGTAAGCGTGCGCTCCGTGCAGATCAGGGCTGCCCGACGACGAACGGATTGCGCAGCGTGCCGATGCCGGTGATTTCCACCTCCACTACGTCCCCCGCCTTCAGATCGGGCGAGCTGCCGTCGGTACCCATCCAGATCATGTCGCCGGGATGGAGCGTGAGATATCGGCTCATGGTGCTGATGTAGCGGGCAACGCCGAAGATCATGTCATTGGTGGCGAACCGCAGCGATTCCGCACCGTTGAGCCGCACGATCGTCTCGAGCGCATCGAGGTCGACCTCCGTCTCGATCCACGGACCCATCGGCTTGAAGGTGTCGGTGTTCTTGGCGCGCCACAGCGTGCGGTCGGACTTCTGCCAGACGCGCTCGCTGACATCGTTGCCGATCGTGTAGCCCAGAACCCAGGAGAGTGCCTCGGCCTCGCTCAGGTTGCGGGCCTTCTTGCCGATGACGACGACCAGCTCGCCTTCGTAATGGATTTTGGTTGCGTCCGGCGGGATGACCACCGGCTCGCCGTGTGCGATCAGCGCATTGACGGCGCGATAGCCGACGTCGGGCTGCTTCGGCAGGTTGGCCTCGATGCCGTGCTTGGCTGCTACCTCGCGGACATGCTGGGCGTAGTTTAAGCCTACGCAATAGAACGTGGGCGGGATCACGGGCACCTCGATCTTCACCGCGGTGAGATCGAGCTTGCGGCTACCGCGCTCGTAGCCCGCAAACGGATCGCCCGATACCTCGGCAATGCGATCGCCCTCCAGGATGCCGTAACCCGTGTGGCCTCGATGCGAATACCTGATCCAACGCATGCGCACTTCCTCCTCGTTGCGTTCGGCCTATTGCTTGTTGGTGCGGCCGCATCGGAACTACCATAGCCAGCATGACCACGAAGGACAGCGGCCTCGCGTGGGCCCTAAGAACCCTGGAGTGCCAAGCATGTCCAAGCGCCCGAGCAGACGGCAGGCCCTGGGAATCGCCTCGGGATGTGCCGCCCTCCTGGCGGCGCCCGCAATCCTGCGCGGGCAGGCGCCGCTTGCCGTCCGTTTCGTCCAGCAGCGCGGGCTTCTCTATATCCCGGTCGACATCATGGTTTCCGGAGGCATCCTGCAGCAGGAGGCGACCAGGCTTGGCCTCGGCAAAGTCGAGGCGACCGCAACAGCGCAAACGAGGTCAAGGCCGTCGGCACCATGAGCAACGGCGCGATGACGCTCTACACCATCAACCCCAACGTCAAGACGCTCGCGGACTTCACAGACAAGGATCGCATCGCCGTGCCGACGGTACGACTGTCCTTCAATGCCATGATGCTGCAGATGGCGGCCAAGCAGTTGTGGAACGATCCCCATCGGCTCGACCACCTGACCGTGGCGCTCGGCCACCCCGATGCGGTGACGGCGCTGTCCGCGGGCTACGGCAAGGCGACGATTACGGCGCACATCGACGTGCAGCCGTTCACGGATCGCGGCCTGAAGCTGGAAGGCGCTCACATCATCACCGACAGTCGCAAGGTGTTCGGCGGGCCGCTCACGCAGATTACCCTGCTGGCAACGAAGCAAACCAAGGAGAAAAACGCAGCGCTGTTCAAGGCGGTCGCCGCTGCGCTCGAGCAATCGATCAAGGTGGCCAACGTCGAGAAACGCGCCGCCGTGACGCTCTACAAGGAGGTGCAGAAGGTTCCGGAAAGCATCGATGAGCTTCTGGCACAGGTCGACGATGCGGGCTTCGAGTTCACCTCCCAGCCGCAGCGCATCGGCCACTTCACCGCTTTCCTCAACCGCATCGGCACCATGAAAACGAAGGTCGAGAACTGGAAGGACCTGTTTTGGGAGACTGCCCACCACCTGCAGGGCAATTGACGTCGCACGGGAAACACCCATGACGGACACACCGGTACCGACGTTTCATCCGAGCCCGAGCAAGCCGAAGCTGCGGCTGCCTGCCGGGGCCTGGGACACCCATTGCCACGTGTTTGGACCGCAGAAGCGTTTCCCCTATGTCGCGGGCCGCCCAACGCCGGCCGATGCGCCCAAGGAGAAGCTGTTCACCCTGCACGCGCACTTGGGGGTAGAACGTTGCGTCATCGTGCATACGAGCAACCATGGCTTCGACACCCAGGCAACGGAGGATGCTCTCAACGCCAAGGGCGGCAGCTACCGCGGCGTTGCGCTTGCCCCGGTCTCGGTTAGCGACGAGGATTTGCAACGTCTCGATGCCCTCGGCTTCACCGGTGTGCGCTTCCATTACATGGGTCATCTGGCCAAGGGCGACAGCATCGAGGACGTAATCGCCTTTGCGCCGCGACTCGCGCGGCTCGGCTGGCATCTCGAGGTCCACATGGAGAGCGGCCTCATCGCCGGGATGACACCCCACCTGCGGCGGTCGCCCGTTCCGGTCGTCATCGATCACATGGGCCGCGTCGATGCGGGCCTCGGCGTCGGCCAGCCGGCCTTCGAGCACCTGCTCGAGCTCATGCGCGACGACCGGTTCTGGGTGAAGGTAAGCGCCTGTGACCGCGCCAGCCGTGCGGGTCCGCCATACGCCGACGCGGTGCCGTTTGCCCGAGCGCTGGTGGCGGAGTTCCCGGACCGCTGCGTCTGGGGAACCGACTGGCCGCATCCCAACCACGCCCCGCCAGTTCCCGATGACGGCGCGCTCGTCGACCTGATCGCGGAGATTGCCCCGACCGAACCGCAGCGTCAAAAGCTGTTGGTCGACAACCCGCGCCGGCTCTACGCGACAAAGTCGGCGCCGAACTGAACGGAGCCTTCACATGGCACAGAAGCTCAATGCCGCGGCCCGCTCCAGTCTCGCCGCGCAGCTTCCGCACTGGAAGCTGGCGAACGGCCGCGACGCCATCCAGAGGACCTTCAAATTCAAGGATTTCAGCGAGGCATTCGGCTTCATGGCGCGCTCCGCGCTAGTCGCGGAGAAGATGGATCACCACCCCGAGTGGAGCAACGTGTGGAACCGCGTGGAAGTCACGCTCTCTACCCATTCCGCCGGCGGCCTGACGGACCTCGATCTCCAACTGGCGGAGGCGATGGACCGGATCGCGGGCTGACCCGACACGGGTGTCTCCGACGCCGACCGGCGCGTGGCTTTCGTTGCGGCGGCGTCACGGGCGACGGCGGCGAGTGCCGGGCCAAGGGGTGGAGAGCCCCTCGGTCTCGACCGTCAGGGCCCCGGCGGCCCCATCCGAAGGCGCGACGCTCGCGGCCGGGGACCCATCGACTTTGACATCGCTCGACGGTGACGCGCCGACGACATAATCCTGATGCCGCTTATGCTCGGCGTGCGACCACGGCTGCGGCTTGCAGCGGCAGCCGTCCACCAGCGCCTGGCGATACCTGAAGGCGTTGGGAAGCGTCGTGTAGGCCAGTCCCGTCAGGTCGGTCATGCTCTCGACGCTGCCGCCTGGATTGGCATGGTAGAAAAGGCGCGCCTCTGCGCCGCAACTCGCGCTGCACCGATCGGCATCACGTGAGAGACTGCTGCCGTTGGCCGCAAAGCTGATCGGAAAATAGAAGCCGTCGCAGAGTCGCACGCACAAGGTGCGATAGGTGGTGGCGGGACCCTCAGTTGCACGGTCGTCACCGTTCTCGGGCCAGTCGGGAGCGGACGGCCGGCGCACCGGCCAGCCATACGGCTGGCGATAGGCCCGCGCGCCCTGGTAGCCATAGAGGCGCGGCGGAGGCGAAGCGATTCCCGACCGCTCGAAGAAGTTCTGCGCGTGGGCGCACGCAGCCCACCACGGCAAAAGAGCCGCGAGAACCACAAACGCCAAGCGCAACGCCGCCGGCACGCCACTCACCCGTGGATACCTCCGGGCGCAGCAACGCCGCTGGCCCCGGATCTTCGCATCTCCGGGTGCGGTTATGCCCGCCGATCTGCCAATTTTTCCTGAATGGCCCTGAGGCGCCACCCGGGGCATCGCCGCGCGAGCGCGGTCACCGCCCCCCGAAGCCTGGATCGAAGGTGCGTTGCTTCCAGTCCGGATCGCTGCGCGACCGCGGTGCAGCCCACGTCGGCTCGCCCTTCTTCTTGGGTGCGCCACCGCCGAGCAGCATGATGTTGCCATCCTCGCCCTTGGCGATCTCCGCCTGGCGTGCGGCCGCAGCGGGACTGAGCGGTCCGCCAACGCCGACGACCGGCGGCGGCGGCTTGGCGGCGACCTTGGCGTCCTCCTTCATCTTAGCCTGCAGGGCCTGCAGCTCCTTGGCCGCATCCTTGTTACCCTTCCTGGCCGCCGCCGCCAGCGCATAGGACCGATGCCGGTCCAGCGCCGCGGCCTCCCAGGGATCAGGCTGGCATTTGCAGCTCGGCACATGTTCCGTGCGGTAGAGAAATGCCGTCGGCAGGCTGCGGTAGGGGCGGCCCTGAAGGTCCACCATATCGTCGCTCGACGTGTCCATACTCCGATGCACGAACAGGCGGCCCTGCGCGCCACAGCGGCTGGCGCAGACGTTGCGGTCGCGGTCGAGCCGATCGGGCGTAACGGCGAAGCTGATCGGGAAGTAATAGCCGTCGCACAAGCGCACGCACAGGGTGCGATATGTGGCCACGACCGGTGGACGCTCCTCGTCGTCTCCATACCACCCATACCAACCCTCCCGCCGCGGGGAGCCGTAGGTTTGGTAGGGATTGCGGCTGGGGGCACCGAACTGCCAGCCCGTCGGGGCCTCCCGCATCCGGACC
Source organism: Hyphomicrobiaceae bacterium (assembly GCA_050248715.1). Lineage (GTDB taxonomy): Bacteria > Pseudomonadota > Alphaproteobacteria > Rhizobiales > Hyphomicrobiaceae > AWTP1-13. Next base: position 25,149 of record JBFWRV010000029.1, read on the forward strand.
CGTGGGCCCCCAGAAGCGCCCCAGGACCCGTATCCGCGTTCGGCCAGCACCGACATCGCGCCCTCGCGGCGGACGGACTGCAGCGCCGGGGAATGGCTGTCCTCGAGGGGGCGCTTCGCCGCCGCTCCGTGGCCGATAGCGGGCTTTCGATCGGCCACCACCTGGTCCAGCACCTCCAGCACCGCGACACTCACGTGCTGCAGGGCATAGGCCGTCATGCCGACGGCGCCGACACTGGCAACTGCATATAGGGCCGCGCCGATCCCAAACGGGAGGCGCACGCTCCGAACAGGGGAGAAAAGCATCGACCTCGACTGAGCTTACGAACGCCGCTTCAAGCCAAGTCGCAACTTAGCCCCGCGGTCATCCGCCGCCAAGAGGAACGTGAGCCGATGGCCTTCCTATCTCGGCGCCATCCTCAGCGAGCCGTCGAGGCGGATGCACTCGCCGTTAAGCATGGGGTTCTCGCAGATGTGCACGGCGAGCGCGGCATATTCGCTGGGATTGCCGAGCCGCGAGGGGAATGGCACGGAGGCGGCGAGCGACTTCTGCGCCTCCTCGGACAGGCCGGCGAACATCGGCGTCAGGAACAGACCGGGCAGGATGGTGACGACGCGGATGCCATCGCGGGAGAGGTCGCGGGCAACGGGGAGCGTCATGGAGGCGACGCCGCCCTTGGAGGCGGAATAGGCGACCTGGCCGATTTGGCCGTCCTGGGCGGCGACCGAGGAGGTGCAGATCATCACACCTCGCTCACCGTCGGCATTGATCGGCTGGGACGCTTGCATGCCGATGGCCGACTTCGCCATCATCATGAACGTGCCGATCAGGTTGACCTGGATTACCTTGGTAAACGTGGCGAGGTCGTGCGCCTCGATGGCATTGGTCTCCTTCACCCGCCGCGAGATGCGCTTGGCGACGCCGATGCCGGCGCAGTTGACGAGGATCCGCTCCTGGCCGTGCGCCTTGCGGGCTGCCGCCAGCGCCGCATCCACGCTGGCCTCGCTTGTCACGTCGCACTTCGCGAAGGTGCCTCCGAGCTCCTTGGCAAACTTCTCTCCGAGATCCGCATTGACGTCGAGGATTGCGACCTTCACCCCTTTGCCAGCAAGGGCAGCAGCCGTGGCGGCCCCAAGACCCGATGCGCCACCGGTGACGACTGCCGAGATAGACTTGTCGAGCTGCATCGAAGAACTCCTTGCGCTACGAGCTGCCTGCCTGAAGCTCAGGCTCCCTGCGCATCCACTGCATCAAGATCGCCACCACTGCAAGACCAAAGCCGATGATGTGCGGGTAGGCGAGCGGTAGACCGACAAGCCGCAGAATGCCTGCGACGAGTTCCGGAAACACCAGCAGCATGCCGCCGACAACGAACAACAGCGTCTCCGGGGTGTTGCTGGGCTTCAAGAGGCGCCCCTGGAAGGCGAACGCCAGGATGGCGATGCCGGCCAGCGTCTCGAGCCCGACGATCGCCACGTCGAGCCAGTTGCCGCCTTTGGGCACCTGCAGAAGGAGACCGACGCCCATGGGGTCGCACACGAAAACGAACGGCACCAGGAACGCCGGCATCGTGTACTTCCAGGCCTGCATGGTCGTGCGGTAGGGGCTGCCGCCGGTGATTGCCGCAGCCGCGAACGGCGACAGGGCGGTCGGGGGCGACACCTCCGACAGGACCGCGTAGTAGAAGATGAACATATGGGCGGCGAAATCCGGCACGCCGAGCTTGATGAGCGCGGGCGCGGCGATGACGGCGCACATGATGTAGGAGGCCGTCACCGGCACGGCGAGGCCCACGACCCAGACGATGGCCGCAGAATACAGCGCCGTCAGCACGAGGTTGCCCTGGGCATAGCCGATGATGATGTCGGCGAAGCGCTGCGCCAGTCCCGTCAAAGTCGTCACGCCGACGATGATGCCGGCGGTGGCACAGGTGGCGGCGATGCTGAGCACCCCCGTGGTGCCTTCCGACAGGGCGCGGGCGAGCTTTGCGGGCACCAGGGCGGTATCGCGGCGCAGATAGCTGGCGGCAATCGCCAGCATGGTAGCCCAGAACACGGAAAGCACGGGCGAGAAGCCGTAGAGCATCAGGACGATGATGGAGATCAGCGATCCGAAGTGGAACCAGTAGTCGCGGGTGACGCGCCACAGCGTTCCCTTCTCGATCAGCAGCTCGCCACCGCCGCCGTATTTGGCCGCGTCCAACTCCACCATCACAAGGACGCTGAAGTAGTAGAGAAGGGTCGGCAGGATCGCCATCGTGATGACGTCGAGATACGAGATCTTTAGAAACTCGGCGATCAGGAAAGCGGCCGCGCCGAGGACGGGCGGCGAGATGATGGCGCCAAGGCCGCCGGCCGCGAGCAGGCCTCCCGCGGCGTTCTTCTCGTAGCCGGCTTTCTCCAGCAGCGGATAGGCGACCGTGCCGATCGTGACCGTCGTAGCCACACCCGAGCCCGAGGGCCCGCCGAGCAGGAACGACGACAGCACGACGGCGCGGCCCGCGGCGTTGCGCTTGCCGCCCATGGCCGCGAACGAGAAGTCGATGAAGAACTTGCCGGCGCCTGAATACTGCAGGATCGCACCGAAGATGGTGAACAGGATGATCAGGCTGGAGGACACCTCCACCGTCGTGCCGAAGATGCCTTCGAGCGTCATGTAGAGATGGCCGACCAGCCGCTCGATCGAGTAGCCCCGATGCGTCCAGGGCGCGGGGAGATACTTGCCGAGCAAGGCGTAGGCGATGAAAATCAGCGAAACGGTCGGCATGATCCAGCCGCTCGCCCGGCGCGTCGCCTCGAGCAGCAGCAGGATCAAGACGACTCCGACATAGAAATCGAGCGGCTCGGGATCGATCGCGCGATCACCGAACTCGGGTCCCTGATAGAGAACGTAGCCAACGACGCCGAGGCTGGCCGCCGCGCAAAGCCAGTCCAGCGGAGTGACGCGATTGCGCAGGCGCTTCAGCATCGGATACAGGACGAAGATCAGCGCCAGGACGAGCCCCACATGCAGCGGCCGCAGCGTATAGGTGGCGATGATGGGAGTTCTCCAGAACGGCGGAGATCCCGCAGCGGCGGCATAGAGGTGGAGCACCGACACGCCGATGGCAAAGGCCATGACCGCCTTGCCGAGCCATCCGCCCAGCCTGTTCGTTGCCCCTTCCTCTTCCTCGATCAGCTCCTGGACGCGCTTGCGCTTGTCCTCGGCGAGCTCCGCTCCGGCAGCAACCTCATCGAAGGTCGCTTCGCGCTTCGTCGGCTCCGCCACGTACTCTCCTCCCTCTCATGCCGATCTTTTGCCGGCCACTCGATAGCTTTATGCAAGTATAGCGAAGCCGAACATTCCACCTATCCGGCCACGCCGCGGCCGGCGTTCTCGCATTGATCTATAAAGAAAAACTGCCGGACAGAAGCCCGGCAGCCTGTTGATGCTTACCGCGTCCGACCTTCCTCAGTCGACCTTGATGCCCTTCTCGGCGAAGTACTTGAGGGCAGCGGGATGCCAGGGGATGCCCGCATTCTGGGACTTCTGGTTCTCGACCTTGATGTTGAGGCCTTCCTTGTGAACCTTGCCCAGGTCCTCCCGTTTCTCGAGCATGATCTTGGTCAGCTTGTAGGCGAGGTCCTCGGGGAAGTCCTCGCGCACCGCCATGATGTTCCAGACGGCCGCGACCTTGCTCTCCTTGTCCTGATTGGGATAGGAGCCCTTAGGTATGACCGCCGGCGCATAGGCCGGGCCGAACTTCTCGATCATCTTCGGCACGGCATGGTCATGATCGATCAGCAGCATTTTCATGCCGGGGCTGGCAGCAACGTCGGTGATGGCCGACGTCGGCACACCTGCTACGAACATGAAGGCATCGATCTTCTTGTCCTTGAGGGCGTTGGCGGACTCGGCCGCGCTCAGCCGCTCGCGCGTCATGTCCTTGTCCTTGTCCAGTCCGGCGCCTTCGATCACGCGAAAGGCGAAAATCTCGGTGCCGCTGCCCGGCGCGCCCGTGGAGACGCGCTTGCCCTTGAGGTCGGCGAACTTCGTAACGCCGTTGCCCTCCAGGGTCACCACCTGCATGAGGTTCACGTACATGACTGCGAGCGCGCGGATGGGCAGCTTCTTGGGGAACTTGTCGCGGCCGTTGACCGCGTCGACGGCAGTGTCGACCTGGGTGAAGGCGACGTCGGCGTTGCCGGCGCCCACAAGCTTCATGTTGTCGATGGAGCCGCCGGTGACCTCCGCCGTGGCTGTGATGCCTGGTATTTCTTTGGCAAGGATCGTCCCGAAGCCGCCGGCCAACGGGTAGTAGATGCCGCCGGTCCCGCCGGTGGCGATCGAAAGCTGTTTGGTCTGCTGCGCTTCGGCGTCGGCCGAGCCCATGGCGAGAAGCACACCGAGGCCCAACAGCATACGGGATTTCATGTCTGCGTTTCCTCCTAGCGTCCTGGCCCCGCAGGTATTTTTGCGCGGGATCGGCCGCTCTTAGCTGATGCTGCAGCGCGCACGCAAGCCCTCCACTAGGATAGTGCAAACCCTTGCCCAGCGCTGTCCCGCGCCCTAAACGCCTCCTCATGAGCCAGTCCGCAGCACCTCCGCCGGCGGCCTCAGCGCTACCTCGCGGCTATTTCGCCATTGGCGCCGAGCGCATTTCCAAGGCCCTGAACCTCGGGAACCTCATGCGGTCCGCCCATGGCTTCGGCGCAAGTTTCACGTTCACGATAGGCGCCAGCTATCAGGCGCTCGAGGCGAGGGCCGACACGTCCAAGGGCCGGCAGCACCTGCCGCACTTCAACTGGGCAACCGTCGACGAGCTGGCATTGCCCGAGGGCTGCCGACTGGTCGGTGTGGAACTCCTGGACGAAGCAGTCGAGCTGCCGAGCTTCCGGCATCCCATGCGCGCAGCCTATGTGCTGGGTCCTGAGCAGGGCGAGCTGTCGCCGGCACTCATTGCCCGCTGCGACCATATCGTGCGCATCCCCTCGAGCTTCTGCGTCAACCTTGCCATGGCGGGGGCCATCGTCATGTACGACCGCGTGCGCTGCCTGGGGCGTTTTCCACCCAGGCCGCTCACCGAGGGCGGGCCGACCGGACGGCCGCTGCCCGGCACCGGGCGCAAGGTCGGCCGCACATGAGGCGAAGGCGGCGACTTCTATCGGCTCTTGCGCAGCTGAACGTAGAGCGCGCCGGTGCCGCCGTGCCGGATACCGGCCTGCGTGTAGCTTAGCACGATCGCCCGCAGGTCGGGCTCCTCAAGCCACATGGGCACATTGCGCTTGAGGACGCCGCGCTGCCGTCCGCCGGTCAGCGCCTCGAGCCGATCAGCCGGCTCTTCTCCACCCTTGCCGGTGATGACCAGGACGGTCCTGTGCTCGTTGGCGTGGGCCCGCAACAGGAAAGCCCGTAGGCGGGACCGCGCATCGGCCTGACGCAGTCCGTGCAGGTCGATACGGGCGTCGATCTCGACCTTGCCCGCGGCGATTTTCTTCGCCTTGCGGCGCTCGAACTGGGCGATCGGAGCGGATCGCGGCTCTACCTTGACGGGATCGGCCGCGCGTGCGGCCAGCGTGGCGTCGGAAGCGACCACTGCTTGCGTCTCGTGCACTACACGTTCAGGGATCCTGGCCGTCGTCTCAGGAGCAGTGGTCACGCGCGGCTTGGCTTTGACACGCTCAAGCGAGCTTGTCGCGTGCTTCCAAAGCTCAGCTTCCTCTCGGCTGATGGTCCGGCCACGGCCATCGGACTTTCGGCCGGACTTGTTCATGGTCGCGGCTTGACCGTTCCGGTTGCCAACGGCGCCTTGGCCTGTGGCGACTCGTCCCTGGGCAACAGAACGATGAACTTGCCGACATGCTTTGTCACGCCTGCCAGGCGTCCAGCTGCATCGCCGGAGCCGAAGTAAATGTCGCCGCGCTCCGGCCCTTTGATGGCCGAACCCACGTCCTGCGCGATCATGAGCCGATTGAACTCGCCACTTTTCGTGACGTGCTTCATGTCGGAACCGCTGACGTAGATCGGCAGGCCCAAGGTATGGAAGCCCGGATCCACCGCGAGGCTGCGCCCTGGGGTGAGCGGCGCACTCATGGCTCCGAGTGGGCCATTGGCCTCGGTGTTCTTGAGCTCACGGAAGAACACGTAGGACGCATTCTGCTGCATGACGAGCTTGCCACGCTCGGGATCGCCCTTGAGCCAACGCTTCAGGGCGCCCATCGACACCTTGTCGGCGGCGAGCAGGCCCTTCTCGATCAGATAGCGGCCGATCGAACTGTAGGGGTGGCCATTCTTGCCGTCGTAGTGAATGCGCGTGATGGTGCCGTCGGTCAGCTTGACGCGACCCGAGCCCTGCACCTGAAGGAAGAACACTTCCACCGGATCGCTGAGATAGACCAGTTCGAGGTTCTGGCCCTTGAGCGCGCCCTGATCGATCTGTGCCCTGGTCAGATAGGGCTCGACCCCCTTCTCGGTCTTGCGCGCGTGCGTCAGTCCCATGCCGAGCGAGCCGCGCTGCGTCTCGTCGACGAGATTCACGAGATCGGGGGGACGCTTGTAGACCGGGGTCTGGAAGGCGCCCTGCGGTGTGCGCGAGCCTTCCAGCAACGGCTCATAGTAACCGGTAAGCAGGCCTCGCGGGCCGTTATGGACGACAGCGTGGGCTGCGAAGTGCTGCTCGAAGAACGCCTTGGCGCCGGCCTTGGTGACGGGTCCCGTGTGTTCCGATGCAGCCGTGCACGCCGCCACCACAGCGGCCGAAGGAGCCGGGCGCTTGTCCCCAACTGGGCGTCCGCGCGATGACGCAATCACGCGGCCACAGGAATTGCGGAACGCCTTGAACGCCGCCGCATGATCGTCCTGATCCCAACCGGGGATATCGGCATAGGCGAGCGGCTGATAGGAAATGCCCTTCATCCCCGGACTCGCCTGCCTGGGCGGCGAATTCGCCTCGGCAAGGTGCGCCACGCTGGCCACGAATGCCGCTGCGACCGCAAGGATCGCGGCGCGATGTGACGCACAGCCTGCTCCCACAACGCTTTCCCCCGTGTGGCCCCAAATGAAAAGCCCGCGGTCCTGTCACGCCCCCTGACAGGTCAAATCAATTGGCCGCTTGTGTGGCAATCAGCTTCCAGTTCGGATCGCGCGACCTGACCTCCCGCGCGAAGGTCCAAATATCAGTGACCTCCTTGATCTTCTTGCTATCCCCCGAGATCACCTCGCCGCCTCTGTCACGCGTAGCCGAAATCAGCTCGCTCACGAACTTGACCGTGACTTGAGCCATGCCGTTCTTCAGCTCGGCCTCGACGATGTCGGTCGACTTGATGCCGACGAAACTCTGATCCACCTGCTCGCCGCGGCTCTCGCGGTCGGTGATCGCGCCGGCGAAGCCGTCATACACATCCCGGCTCAGCAGGTTCTTGAGCGTCTTGCGGTTGCCTTCGGCAAAGGCCGTGACAATAAGCTCATAGGCCGCCCGCGCGCCCTTGAGGAAAGCGTCCGGCTCGAACGTCTCGTCCGCCCGCACAATATCCACCAATCCCTTGGCAATGCCGGAGTTGCCAGCGGCGAGGCCGCGCACGCGGTCTTCCACCTCGGCGCGCACCTGGGGCTCGGACACGGGCCGAGGCTCGACCTCGTCGCGGTCGCGCCGCGGCAGGGTCACGACCTTGTCCTGGCCGGGAAGCTTGCCGTTGCGCTGGACAGTCTCCTGCTGCGCCTTGTAGCGCTCGTAGCGGGTACGTTCATGGCCGGTGCGACGCCCAAGCACGCTGCGCAGCTTGAGAAACACCACGACCGCCAAGATGAGAAACAGTAGCGTGGATACGTCGATCCTGCCGTCCATTGCTGTGCTTTCGAGCAAGAGCCTCAAGCTACTGCATGTAAGCGCCTTGACAAGCGATAACCAGACCCGCCGACGCTCCCAGTCAAAGGAGCGCCCAAGCTTGCCGCCGCCGCAGCACAAATCTTAGGGCATTGCAAAGCGCAAGCCAACCGGCATGCCCTTGTTTATTCTGTGCGGGGCTATCGCAAGAGGAGCGCCGATGACACGCCTAGTTCTTGGCCTGGTACTCATTGCCCTGCCGTTCCTTGAGCTGGCGCTGCTCATCAAGGCAGGTCAGACCATCGGCTTCTGGGCCACGCTTGCAATCGTGGTTAGTGCCGGCCTTCTCGGCGCCTTCATCTGGTCACGCCAAGGGGTCAGTGTCGCACGCAAGACGCAGCAGGCGCTGGCGCAGGGCCGTCCGCCCATGGGCCCGGTGCTGGACGGCGCCTTTTTGCTGCTGGCGGGCGGGTTGCTGATAACGCCCGGCTTCCTGAGCGACGCACTCGCTTTGCTGCTGCTTATCCCGCCTGTCCGCCACAAAGTGTCGCGGTGGGTCGTGCGCCGGCTTGCCGAGCGCGCTCATGTTCAGGTCAGGACCTTCGAAGCAAGTATGCGGGACACCCCGAGCCAAGGGCCTCGAGGCGCAGACAAGGTCAAAGGCCCGGTCATCGAGGGTGAGTTCGAGCGCCTGAGCGAAAAGTCCAGAACGCCGCATCGCGACAAGGACGACGACCGGGTATGAGCACGCTTGGCGCCATTTTCGCCGGTGGGGCACAAGGCACGCATCCTCCGGCTTGCGCAAACCGGAAACGCCAGGAAAGGAACTGAGCCCATGCAGCCCAGCGACAATGGAAAGCCCAATCTCGGCGGGCCTCCGGCTGGCGTGCCGCCCCAGGTGCAGGTGCGGATCGCCGGTCAGTACATCAAGGATCTCTCCTTCGAGAACCCGAATGTGCAAAAGCTGCTCGAAGCTCCGCGCGAGCAGCCGACCCTGCGCGTGGAGGTGAATGTCAACGCCACCAAGCTGGCCGACAAGATGTTCGAGAGCGCCATCCACTTCAAGGCGCAGGCGAATGCCTCGACTGGCGTGATCTACGATCTCGAGCTCAGCTACGCGGGCCTTTTCGAGGTCCAGTCGATGCCTGAGCAGGCGCTCGAGCCGTTCCTCCTGATCAACTGCCCCTCGCTACTCTTTCCGTTCCTGCGCCGTCTGGTCGCCGACCTGACGCGGGAAGGAGGCTTTCCGCCGCTGCTGCTCGACCCCATCGACTTCGCGGCGCTGTTCATGCAGCGCCAGCAGCAGGCCCAGCAGGCGCCGCAGAAGACGGTCAATTGAGCTGCAGAGCGGCCGGCCCGTGCCTGGCTCAGGCCTCGGCAAACTGCAGCCAGGCCGCATTCGGTCCAAGCGTGGCCACGAACTCCTGGTGCGCGCGTTCGACGTCGGCATCGATTCGCGGCTGTAGCGGTCGCGGACGCGGCCGGGCCGGTGCCGCGCGCAGTTGAACAGCGGCCTCCGCCGCTCCCGCGCCGCCCAGGCCCAATGTTGCCTGCCGCTCTCCCAGCAGTTCGACATAGACATTGGCGAGCAGCAGCGAGTCCATCAGCGCACCATGCTTGGTGCGTTGGGAGTTGTCGATGCCGTAGCGCTTGCACAGGGCATCGAGACTGTTTGGACCTGCCGGGTGACGTCGGCGCGCCAAGGCAAGGGTGTCGACCACCGAGTTGCGCGTCAGCATCGGCTTCGCCAGGCGTTGCAGCTCGGCATTGATGAAGGCCATGTCGAAGGATGCATTGTGGGCGACGAGCGGCGCATCGCCGACGAAGTCCAAGAACTCCTCCACCACATCCTTGAATAGCGGCTTGTCCTTCAGGAACTCGACCGTCAGCCCGTGCACCGCGACGGCATCGTGGTGAACGTCGCGCTCGGGATTGAGATAGCGATGGAATTCGCGACCCGTCGGGATGCGATTGACGATCTCGACGCAACCGAGCTCTATCAGACGGTCACCATTAGCCGGATCGAGCCCGGTCGTCTCCGTGTCGATCACGATCTCGCGCAGCATTCCCCGCCCTCATGCCAACGCGAGCACGCAGATTCATGTACCGATCGGCCCCTTTCCCCTGAGGGGGAGGGCTCCCCACACCCAGTCTTCGCATCGTCACGCCCAGTATTTGGCGTAGGCTGTTCCTTGCCGATTTTGCAGTGATTCGACGATTCTATCGACCTGAGCTTCCGACTCGGCAAAAGAGCCGGCGGTATCCACGACGAAATCCGCCTGCGCACGCTTGTCCGCGTCGCTCATCTGCCGCCCGAGGATCTGATCGAGCTTCTGCGGCGTCATGCCAGGCCGCTGCAGTACGCGCTCGCGCTGCGCGGAAGCCGGAGCGGAGACGACGATCACGGCGTCGACGCGCTTGTTGCCTCCGGTCTCGAACAACAGCGGCACCTCGAGCACTGCGATCTTCGCGCCCCCCTCGGCACAGGCCTTGAGACAGGCGCGCTCGGCCGCGAACACCAGCGGGTGGACGATGGCCTCGAGGCGTTTGAACCCGGCGGGGTCCTCCAGCAGCGCGGCGGCGAGCTTCTGGCGATCGACCTTGCCCTCGCGCGTTGTTCCGGGAAAAGCGGCTTCAATCGGCGCCACCGCAGCGCCCTCGTAAAGCTTGTGCACCTCGGCATCCGCATCACAAACAGGCACGCCCAGCGCCCGCAGCCGCGCTGCCACCGTCGACTTGCCCATGCCGATGCCGCCGGTAAGGCCGATGAGAAACATCAGGTCCTCCCGATGTCCGCAGCCACGAGCGCACACAACTCCGGCGTCACCTCAGGCGCTACCCCAAACCACTTTTCGAACCCGGGAGTGGCCTGGTGCAACAGCATGCCGAGCCCGTCGACACCCTGCAGCCCGCGTGCACGCGCGGCGACAAGGAGGGGAGTTTCCAGAGGTACATAGACAATGTCGGCAACGACACAGGAGCCGGCAAGTTGCCCCACGGGCAACACCAGCTCAGATGCGCCCTCCATGCCGAGAACCGTCGTGTTGATTACCAGGCCGACATCGCGCGTGCGATCGACACGGTCGCGCCAGTCGTGGGGGCTCACTCTGGCGCCGAAGTGCCGGGCGAGGACATCGGCGCGCTCGCGCGTACGGTTGAAGACCCGCACAGCGCCGACGCCGGCTTCCAGCATGGCATGGACGATACCGCGCGCCGAGCCGCCGGCGCCAAGCACGGCCACGGCGTTGTTTCTCGGCTCGAACTGCGGGGCCGATGCACGCAAATGGTTCATGAACCCGAGGCCGTCGGTATTGCTGGCATGCAGCCGCCCGCGATCAAGCCAAAGCGTGTTGGCGGCTTTGACCGCGCGCGCCGCCGGCGTCGTCTCGTCGGCAACCGCATAGGCCGCCTCCTTGTGCGGTGCCGTGACGTTGCAGCCAACCAAGCCCTGCTCGGCTAGAGTCTTAAGGAACGTCGCGACATCCCCGGGACGGACGGGCTGCCTGGTGTAGCTGCCGGCAATACCGTACTTCTTCAGCCAATAGCCATGGATCATCGGTGAGCGCGAGTGCGAGATCGGCCAGCCGATGACACAGGCCCTGACGGTGGTTGCGTTCATGCCTCGAGCGCCCCCCGGCACCTGAGCTCCGTGAGCAGCGGCAGCAACGGCAGCCCGATGATGGTGAAGATGTCGCCCTCGATGCGCTCGAACAGCTGCACGCCCCGGCCTTCGATCGCGTAGGCCCCGACCGTCTGGCAGACGTCCTCACCGCGCTCCAGCAGATAGCGGTCGAGGAACTCGTCGGAGAAATCGCGCATTGTCAGGCGCGGCATTTCGAGGTGGCGCCATATCACCTTGCCGGCCATGGCGAGCACGACGCCCGTCGGCAAGTCGTGCGGCTTCCCCCGCAGCAGCAGCAGCTGGCGGCGCGCTTCGGCCACATCGCGAGGCTTGCTCAGGATTGAATTGCCAAGCGCCAGTACCTGATCCGCACCGATTACCAGGGTTTGGGGCAGCAGGGCGCTCACCGCTTCGGCCTTGGCCCCCGCAAGCGCCGTCGCCACGTTGGCGGGGCTGACCCCATCGAGCCGGCTTCGGACAGCCGGCTCGTCGACGTCGGCCGGCCGCACGGTGATCGGCACTCCGGCCGCCTCGAGCAGACGGCGACGGAAGGGGCTCCCCGATGCCAGTACCAACTCCTTGCGCACCGGCTTACCCATCCTCGGACTCCTGCTGCACGTCGGCAGCAGCCTCGTCACGGTCGTGGAGCATGCGCACGATGGTGGCCGCCGTCTCCTCGATGGAACGGCGCGTCACGTCGATGACGGGCCAGCCATGGCGAGCGCACAGCCGACGCGAATAGGCCAGCTCATTGGCGATTTGCATGCGGTCGACATATTCGTCGAGATTGCGGTCCGACATCAGATGCACGCGGTTGCGGCGGATCTCGGCAATCCGCTCCGGGCTCGCCACCAGCCCGACGACGAAGGCGCTATGCGGCCTGGTCAACGCCTCGGGCGGCTCGATGCCGGGAACCAGGGGCAGATTGGCCGTCTTATATCCGCGCTGGGCAAGATAGATGCTGGTCGGCGTCTTCGAGGTGCGCGAGATGCCGAGGAGGATGATGTCGGCGCTATTGAGGTCCTGCGGCAGCTGGCCGTCGTCGTGCGCCATGGCAAAGTTGAGCGCATCGATGCGCCGGAAGTAGTCGGCATCCACCATGTGCTGGCCCGCGACCACCGGCGTCTGCGGTGCACCGAGATAGGATTCGAACACCTGCATGATCGGCTTCAGCACGTGCAGGCTCGGCACCTTCAGCTCGCGGCACCGCCGCTCGATCGCCTCGATCAGCTCGCCCTTGACGATGGTGTAGAGGACGATGCCCGGAGACTGCTCCACCTCCTTCAGCACGCGCTCCAGCTGTCGCGGCGTACGCACCAGCGGATGCACATGCTCGATCGGCCGCACTTGGGAATACTGTACCGCGGCCGCCTTGGCCATGGTGGTCAACGTCTCCCCTGTCGCATCCGAGATCAGGTGCAAATGGAAATAGCTTGGGAGCAGGTTGGCCATGTGTGGAAAAGACCAGAGAACTTGGCCCCTGCCAAGCCTCGGGCTGGGCCTGCTCTCATCGGCGCGTTCCTCTTTCCACAAAGTGGCCCACAGGATGCGCTGGTGGGATGGACTCTCGGTGCAGACGGCCTCCACGGGGACAACCCCGAAGTGCCTGCTTTGCCCCCTCGCTGTCAACAGATCATGCGGTGATAGGACGCCTGCGCCGTTGGCTACTTGATGGTATGCAATCAACTCCTTAGGACGACCTTGTGTCTGGCCGGCCAGCACACCTCCAGAGGTTGGAGGTTCTTCCGTTGGCATTCGCAAGCTGTTGGCAAGCTGTTGGGAGAGCCAGGATTGCCGAAATCCAGAGTTTAAGAATCTTAATAACAACCCTTAGACTCTGAATGCTTGAATTGGAAAGTCGCGTGGCACACTCCAACCGAACCCAAACGCCTCGCCTCCTGCATGTATTCGAGGGCGAGGCCCTGTCTCCCCCTCCTCTCTGGCTGATGCGTCAGGCCGGCCGCTATCTGCCGGAATATCGTGCCGTGCGCGCGACGGTCGGGGGCTTCCTCGATCTTTGCTATACGCCCGACCTTGCTGCGGAGGTGACACTGCAGCCCATCCGCCGGTTCGGGTTCGACGCTGCGATCCTGTTCTCCGACATCCTGGTTGTTCCCGACGCGCTCGGCCAAGCCGTAACCTTTGTCGAAGGCGAGGGACCGCGCCTCGACCCACTCCGCTCCGAGCGTGAGATCGCCGGCTTGCGCCGCGAGGCGACTCGCCCCAAGTTCGGCCGCGTTTTCGAGACCGTCACCAAGGTGCGCGAGGGCCTACCGCATGACACTGCGCTTTTCGGTTTCTGCGGTGCGCCGTGGACCGTCGCAACGTACATGGTCGAGGGCGGAAAAAGCCCAGATCAGGCCAAGGCCCGGCTCTGGGCGTATCGCGATCCCGCAGGGTTCCAGAAGCTCATCGACGTGCTGTCGGAAGCATCGGTCGATTATCTCGCCGGACAGATCGAGGCTGGTGCCGACGTGGTGCAGATCTTCGACAGCTGGGCCGGCAGTCTCGCGGAAGATCAGTTGCGCCGCTGGGTGTTTACCCCGACACGGCAAATCGTCAGCCGCCTGAAGGAGCGCTTCCCCGGGGTTCCTATCATCGGCTTTCCGCGTGGTACGGGCGCAATGAGCCGAGCCTATGTGCTTGAGACGGGCGTCGACGGCGTGAGCTGCGATACGGGCCAGCCGCTCGATTTCATGGCTACCCAGATCCCTCACCAGACGGTCGTACAGGGCAACCTCGACCCGTTACTGCTTGTCGCGGGCGGGCCGGCGCTGGACCAGAGGGTCGGCGAGATATTGGAAACGCTTTCCCGGCGCCCCTTCATCTTCAACCTGGGTCACGGCATCGTCCCCGAAACCCCGCCCGAGCATGTGGCCCGGCTGGTCGAGCTGGTGCGCGGAGCTGGGTGAGCAGAGCAAGAGGCGAGCCCATGCTGCTGTGGCTGAAGGCCATGCACGTCATTGCCGTCATCTCGTGGATGGCCGGGCTGCTCTACCTGCCGCGCCTGTTCGTCTATCACTGCCAGGCGGAGAACGGCTCCCCGCAGTCCGAGACGTTCAAGGTCATGGAGCACCGCCTGCTGCGCTACATCATGAACCCGGCGATGGGCGTGGTGTGGGTCACCGGGCCGCTGCTCGCCTGGCAGCTCGGCATGTACCGCGACCCCTGGATGATGGCGAAGTTCGCCCTGGTTGTGTTGCTGACAGGCTACCATCACGCGCTTGCGGCCTGGCGCAAGGACTTCGCCGCCGATCGCAACGCGCGGGAGGCCCGTTTCTACCGTATCGCCAACGAGGTGCCGACGCTGCTGATGATCGGCATTGTCATCTTGGTCGTCGTAAAGCCGTTCTGAGGTCGCGGGCGCTTGCTCGGGCCAGCCTCAAAGGCCCCTTCGCGTGAGCCAAGCCTTCCCGACAACCGCTTTTGTCGCGCCGCAAAACCTGCTATAAGGAGAATCGTCACGACCTTGCGGCCGACAACGGTCTGCGGGTGTGGCTCTCCGGCGCCATGCAAAAATGCGTGCTTCGAGGGCCGTGACGCTTCCGGAACGCCATTCGGCATCCCTCCTTCCTTCCGGCTCCGCGCATCGCCCGCCTCCCTCCATCCGAGCGCCGAGCCCATCCGGAGAGTTTCTTATGCAAGACGTTGTCAAGACAATGAAGCTGCAAGACCTCAAGGTCAAAACACCGACGGAGCTGCTGAGCTTCGCCGAGGAGACCGGGGTCGAGAACGCCAGCGCCATGCGCAAGCAGGAGCTGATGTTCGCCATTCTCAAGCAATTGGCGGCCAAAGATACTGAGATCATCGGCACCGGCGTGGTCGAGGTTCTGCAGGATGGCTTCGGTTTCCTGCGTTCGCCCGATGCCAACTACCTGCCGGGGCCCGACGACATCTATGTTTCGCCTTCGCAGATCCGGCGCTTTGCGCTCCGATCCGGCGACACGGTCGAGGGCCAAATCCGCAGCCCCAAGGAGGGCGAGCGCTACTTCGCCCTCCTCAAGGTCAACCAGATCAACTTCGAGGACCCTGAGAAGACGCGCCACAAGGTGCACTTCGACAACCTCACCCCGCTTTACCCCACCAAGTGGATGAAGCTCGAAATCGAGGACCCCACCGTCAAGGATCTCTCGCCGCGCGTGATCGATATCGTCTCGCCGCTGGGCAAGGGCCAGCGCGCGCTGATCGTGGCGCAGCCGCGCACCGGAAAAACCGTGCTGCTCCAGAACATCGCTCACTCCATCACCGCCAACCATCCCGAGTGCTATCTGATCGTGCTGCTGATCGACGAGCGGCCCGAGGAGGTGACGGACATGCAGCGCTCGGTAAAGGGGGAGGTGATCTCCTCCACGTTCGACGAGCCGGCGACGCGTCACGTGCAAGTGTCGGAGATGGTGATCGAGAAGGCCAAGCGCCTCGTCGAGCACAAGCGTGATGTGGTGATCCTGCTCGACTCGATCACGCGCCTCGGCCGGGCCTACAACACGGTCGTGCCGAGCTCCGGCAAGGTGCTGACGGGCGGCGTCGACTCCAACGCGCTGCAGCGGCCGAAACGCTTCTTCGGCGCCGCGCGCAACATCGAGGAGGGCGGCTCGCTGACGATCATTGCTACGGCGCTCATCGATACGGGCAGCCGCATGGACGAGGTGATCTTCGAGGAGTTCAAGGGCACCGGCAATTCGGAAATCGTGCTCGACCGCAAGGTATCGGACAAGCGCGTGTTTCCGGCGATCGACATCGCCCGCTCCGGCACCCGCAAGGAGGAGCTGCTGGTGCCGCCCGACCAGCTGCAGAAGGTCTATGTGCTGCGCCGCATCCTGAACCCGATGGGCACCATGGATGCCATCGAGTTCCTGATCGACAAGCTGCGTTCGACGAAGAACAACGGCGAGTTCTTCAACTCGATGACGACGCGGAAGAACTAGCGCGCCGCGCCGGGTCTTCGGACCCGGCCCGACGGTCGAGACTCCCCGGCTTGACGATGGCGGAATCCCGACGACCGTCATCGAGATGGCGCGCAGGATGGGGAAAGCGATGGCAGATGTCCCGCGGCCGGTAGGTCGGCCAGTTCCGGGCTGGACAACGAGACCCGCTCCCCCGCGCACGCCGATGCAGGGTCGCTTCTGTCGCGTCGAGCCCTTGGATATCGACCGGCATGCGGCGGAGCTGTTTGCGGCCAACAGTCTCGATACGTCGGGTGTGAACTGGACCTATCTGGGCGTGGAGGCTCCCAAGACGCTGGATGACTATATTGCCTGGCTGCGCAAGCTGGCCGCCGGCGACGATCCGCTGCCGCACGCCATCGTGGACGAAGCCATCGCCAAGGCCGTCGGTCTCGCCACCTACATGCGCATCGACCGGGCGAACGGCGTGATCGAGGTCGGCAACATCAACTACTCGCCGCTCCTGCAGCGCAAGCCCGCCGCCACCGAGGCGATGTTCCTCATGATGCGGCGTGTCTTCGACGAGATCGGCTACCGCCGCTACGAGTGGAAGTGCGACAGCCTCAACGCGGCATCGCGCGCGGCGGCGGCACGGCTCGGATTCCAGTACGAGGGCACCTTCCGCCAGGTCGTCGTCTACAAGGGCCGCAACCGCGATACGGCCTGGTTCTCCATCATCGACGGCGAATGGCCTGCGCTACGGGCTGCCTACGAGAAATGGCTGGCGCCGGAGAACTTCACTGCCGATGGCAAGCAGATACGCGCGCTCAGCGAGCTGATGCCGCGACGTCGCTAGCACGACGATCGCTAAGCGCGATCCTCACACACCCCTGAAACAAACACGCGGGGCCCGCGCAAGGCCCCGCGCACAGTTGCGGCCGATGTCGCGTTTGCTCACTTGAGCGGTACGACTTCGTCGCGGTGGAAGCGGAAGTTCAGCCGGCCCGTCACCGAGTGGATCTGAGTGTCCACGTCAGAGATGATTGCCGGGAGGCCCCCGACTGTCGTTCCCGAGAAGCTGTTGCTGCCGAGGTCGATGAAGCTGTACTCCGCAGCCAAGCTGATGTTGCGCGCGAGCATGTACTCGACTCCGGCGCCCACGGTCCAACCGCTCTGGCGATCGCTGAAGGAGAAGCGATCGGCCAAGCCAATGTTGCGGCCTGACACCTCCACGTCGGCAGTCGCCCAGCCTCCCTTGGCGTAGATAAGGAACTTGTCAGCGGCAAATCCGAGCCGGCCCGTCACGGTACCGATCTGGTTGATGTCCGTGCTGTAGCTCACATTGACGGGATTGACCGCGCTGGTGAAGCTGCCGTCCAGGTTGGTGCCGCTGTAGGTGGCCTCGATGCCAACCACGATGTTGCCGGCCTGCCAATTGAAGCCGACCTGACCGCCACCGATGAACCCGCTGGAGTCGTTGTCGACGGGTTCACCCGTGAGACTGACGTCGGCCCAGTCAATCCTCGACCAGGCCCCGCCGACGTGGCCGCCGATGTAGAAGCCGGTCCAGCTGAACACAGTCGGTGCGCGATAGATCGGGCCCCGCACATAGCGGTCCGCATGGGCGGCCGAGGCAGTCAGTCCGAACACTGCGGCCGCAGAAATCGCCAACAAACCCGCTTTTACTCTCATTTCCAGAACCCCCTACTCTCTCTTTCGCTTGCCGAGTGGCGGCGAAACGTAGCCACCGATCGCCACCGGAGTCCATCCGTGTGGACAAGCTGTTGAGTATTGGTGGAGAGGTGCGGGATATCTGAAAATGGAGAGTAATTTCAATTAGGTATCCAGAGGCCCTGTGCCTGCGGTACACCCCGCGATCTGTCTCCACCCGGCAACGCCTGCCAAGACAATCACCGAACAATCTCGGCACTGCAGGCAGGAGGTCCGCGCACGTGTTGTACCGGCGCGTGACGCTGACCGAGTGGCCAGTGGTCTGAACGATCACGCGGCAGGTCGGGCTAGGCGCTGTCCGCGCAGCATTTCCAGCAGCGCGTCGGGGTCGGTGACCGGAAGCGAGCATTGGGGACCAATGCACGCGTAGGCGGTCGGCTTGCTGCCGAGGGCGGTCTTGCCGGCAAGCGGCCCCATTGAAGGCAGCCCGCTGTCGCTGACCGTCTGCAACACCGCCCCTGGCAGCGAAAGCTTGAACATGGCGCGGGAGAGCCTGGCAGACGCATCCCTATCTTCGGTCCGGATCACCGCCACATGCTGCGGGGCGATGAGATCGAAGAAACCGGCGAGCAGACCGCAATGACCGAGCGTGTTGTGCCCCACGTCCGGCGCGAAGGCCTGCGGAATGGCGTGGGCACGCTCGAGATAGGCGGGCTTGCCCGTGAGCAGGTGCAGGGCCGCGAGGTTTGAGATCATGATTGCATTGGCATTGGGGGTGGCGTCGTCGTGGGCTCCCCGCATGCGCACGATGACATCGGTCGTGTCGTCGGCGGTGAAGGCATAGCCGCCCGCGCCCGTGACCCAGAAGTGCGCATCGAGCGTCGCGCACCACCGCTCCGCCGCGGTGAGGAAGGCGGTCTCATTGGTCGCCTGCAGCAGGCGAAGTGCGCCCCCGATCATGTTGGCGTAGTCGCCCGCGTTCCCCTGAACCTTGGCCTGCCCGGCACGATAGGCGTGGGCGAGACGCCCCGTCTTCTCCATGCGCTGCAGAATGAAGTCGAAGGCCGTGGCGGCGGCGGCCAGCCATTCCGGCCGGTCGAACACACGGGCTGCGTGCGCCAGCGCCGCAATCATGAGGCCGTTCCAGTCGGCGAGCACCTTGTCGTCCCAACCGGGGCGGATGCGCCTGCTGCGGCGGGCCAGCAGCTCCAGCCGCATATGCGCCAGCGCCTTCTCCTCGGTGGGCGCGCGCAGCATCGGGCTGCGCAGCCTGTTCAGGATCGCATGCCCTTCCCAGTTTCCCGCCTCCGTCACGTCGTAGGCATCGGCAAAAACCTCGGCTTCAGCCTCGCCGAGCACGTCGACGATCTCTGCCTTGCTCCAGAGGTAGAACTTGCCTTCTTCGCCCTCGGAATCGGCATCCAGCGATGCGGCGAAGGCGCCTCCTTCGGTCACCATCTCCCGCAGCAGCCAACCCACGGTCTCATCGACACGCCGCGCGTAAAGCTCGTTGCCCGTCTCCCGGTAGGCCTCGCACATCAGGTCCACGAGCAGGGCATTGTCGTAGAGCATCTTCTCGAAGTGCGGCACCAACCACCGGGCATCCACGGAATAGCGGGCAAAGCCCCCGCCCAGGTGATCGTAGATGCCACCCTGGCAGATGTTGGTCAGCGTGGTCTCGACTGCGCTCTTGGCACCGGCGTTCCCGAAGCGGACGGCGCCGCGCCACAGCAGCCAGAAGAAGCTCCACTGCGGGAATTTCGGCGCGCCGGTCAGCCCGCCATGGATCGGATCGACGGCACTGACCATGCGTTCCACGAGATCGGCCAGTACGCTGTCCTCGATCACGACCGTGGCCGCGCCGCCGTCACGCGCCTGCAGAGCCTCGATGAGAACGCCGGCGTTGTGGGTGACCTTATCGCGCTCCTCCGCGTAAATCCGCGAGACCTCCCGCAAAACCTGCGGGAAGCCCGGGCGGCCGAAGCGCGGCGTCGGGGGAAAATAGGTGCCGCCCCAGAAGGGACGTGCCTCGCTGTCGAGGAACATCGTCAGCGGCCAGCCGCCCTGCTCGCCGAGCGAATGCAGGGCGCGCATGTAGATGGCGTCGATGTCGGGGCGCTCCTCGCGGTCGACCTTGATATTCACGAACAGCTGGTTCATCACGGTAGCCGTGGCTTCGTCCTCGAAGCTTTCGTGCGCCATCACGTGGCACCAATGGCAGGCGGCGTAGCCGACGGAAAGCAGGATCGGCCGGCCGCTGCGCTTGGCCTCGGCCAACGCTTCCGGTCCCCACGCCCACCAATGGACAGGGTTGTCCTTGTGCTGCAGGAGATAGGGGCTCGTCTCGCGGGCCAGACGGTTCTCGCTCATCGTACGCCGGCTCCTTGCGCGCAGTGTGCCGACCATAGCCGAGTGACTGGGGCGACCATAAGCAAATAGGCGAACTGCGACGTGAGTTCCGATGTCTGAGGACAAGACGATCTACGCCCTCTCGAGCGGCCACGGCCGGGCCGGCGTGGCTGTTATTCGCATCTCCGGCCCGGCTGCGGGCGCCATTCTCGAGGCGATGGCTCCGCCCCGGCCAAAGCCTCGCTTTGCCGCCTTCCGACGCGTCCTCGACCCCGCGACCAGCGAGCTTATCGACCACGGCCTGGCATTGTGGTTCCCCGGACCGAAGAGCGAGACCGGGGAGGACATGGCCGAGCTGCAGGTGCACGGCGGCCGCGCCGTCATCCAGGCCGTATTCGATGGGATCGCCAAGATCGAGAACTGCCGCATGGCCCGGCCGGGCGAGTTTGCGCGCCGCGCCTTCGAGAACGGCAAGATCGACCTGACGGGTATCGAGGGCCTGGCCGATCTGATCGATGCGGAGACGGCCGCCCAGCGGCGCCAAGCCCTACGTCAAACCGAAGGGGCGCTGGGCAAGCTCTACGGCGGCTGGCGCCGGCGGCTTGTCGACGTGACTGCGCTGCTGGAAGCGGCCATCGACTTCTCCGACGAGGCCGATGTTGCTGGCGACGCCGTCGGCAAGGCGCGGACCGAAGCCGAGGCCCTGCATGCCGAGATTTCGCGGCACCTCGACGACCGGCACCGCGGCGAGGTGATCCGCGACGGCTTTCGTGTGGTGCTCGCCGGGTTGCCCAACGTCGGCAAGTCAAGTCTGCTGAACGCGCTGGCGCGCCGGGACATTGCGATCGTGTCGGAGGAAGCCGGCACCACGCGCGACGTCATCGAGGTGAAGCTCGACCTGGAAGGCCTGCCGATCGTGGTGAGCGACACCGCGGGCCTGCGCGAAGCCGAAGGCCGAGTGGAGCAGGAAGGCATCCGTCGCACGCTTGGCCGGGCTCGCGATGCCGATTTGGTGCTGTGGCTGGTCGATGCCTCCAATCTCGATGCGCCTGTGCCCGCGCAGCTCGATGTGAAGGCCGACCGCATGCTGGTCGTGGTCAACAAGTTCGACCTGCTTGACACCAATGTGCTCCAGCCGTTGCCGGAGGGAGCCATCGCCATTTCAGCGCTGACGGGATTTGGCCTCGACCGGCTGGCCCTGCGCCTCACAGGCTTTGCGCGGGCGCGCGTCGGCACAGAGGAAACCCCGGTCCTGACCCAGGCCCGCCACCGCCAACAGCTCGAGCGATGCCGGGCGGCCCTCAGCACCTTCCTCTCCTCGCCAATGGAGGAGTTCGAGCTACGGGCCGAGGACCTGCGGCGGGCGGTGCTGGCGTTGGGCCGGATTACCGGCGTGGTGGACCCCGAGGAAGTCCTGGACGCCATCTTCACCCGCTTCTGCATTGGCAAGTGATGCGCACCTGGCCGGTGTTTCACGTGAAACATTGGTGTTTCCGGCGGCGCCCTCACCCCTGCCCTTGTGGTAGGGGTAGGGGGCGGTCGCTCCATGGCAGCTGCGTTCGCAGCATGACGCTATTTCGGTGCTCTGGCCCCTTACCCCTCTCGTGTGGTTCGAGTAGGTTGCGGCCGACTTCGAGCGTCTAAACAGTCATGAGCAAGATTTCCTTCGACATCGTCGTGGTCGGCGGCGGCCACGCAGGCTGCGAAGCCGCCGCCGCCGCGGCGCGCATGGGTGCGCGTGTGGCGCTTGTCACCCACAAGTTCGCGACCATCGGCGAGATGTCCTGCAACCCGGCCATCGGCGGGCTCGGCAAGGGTCATTTGGTGCGCGAGATCGATGCCCTTGATGGCCTGATGGGCCGGGTAGCCGATGCAGCCGGCATTCAGTTCCGACTGCTCAACCGCTCGCGCGGACCGGCGGTGCAAGGTCCCCGCGCCCAGGCCGACCGCAAGCTCTATCGGCAGGCCATGCGAGCCGCGATTCAGGCTACGGCGAACCTCACCGTGGTCGAAGCCGGGGTCGATGATTTGATCGTGGACGACGGTAGGGCGGCGGGCGTGGTGACCGCCGATGGCCGGGCGATCCGCGCCGGGGCCGTGGTGCTGACCACAGGCACATTCCTGCGGGGGTTGATCCATGTCGGCGACGAGAAGACGCCGGCAGGCCGTCACGGCGAGGCGCCGGCCAACAAGCTCTCCGAACGCCTCCTCGCCCTAGACTTGCGACTGGGCCGCCTGAAGACGGGCACGCCCGCACGCCTTGATGGACGCACGATCGACTGGGGACGGCTCGAAACCCAGGCCGGGGACGACCCGCCTACCCCCTTCTCCTTCCTGACGCGGCGTATCGAGACCCGGCAGATTGACTGTGGGGTGACCACGACCACGGAGGCGACCCACGCGATTATCCGGGCCAACCTGGCGCGGTCACCCATGTATTCGGGGCAGATCGGCAGCGTCGGCCCCCGCTACTGCCCCTCGATCGAGGACAAGGTCGTCCGTTTCGCCGACCGCGCCGGCCATCAGATCTTTCTCGAGCCCGAGGGTCTGGACGACGACACGGTCTATCCCAATGGCGTCTCGACCTCCCTGCCGGCGGAAGTGCAGCAGGCCTTTCTGCATACCATTCCCGGCCTCGAGAATGTTGCCATCCGGCGTTTCGGCTATGCCATCGAGTACGACTATGTCGATCCGCGCGAGCTCCGGCCTACGCTGGAGGTGAAGCGGCTTCCGCGCCTGTTCCTCGCCGGCCAGATCAATGGCACCACCGGCTACGAGGAGGCGGGCGCCCAGGGTATTGCCGCTGGCCTCAACGCGGCCCGGGCGGTCGGCGGCGGAGCTGGCGATTTCGTCGTCTCGCGCGCCGACGGCTACATGGGCGTGATGATCGACGACCTGGTGACGCGGGGCGTCTCCGAGCCCTATCGCATGTTCACATCTCGCGCCGAGTACCGCCTGCGTTTGAGAGCCGACAACGCCGATCAGCGGCTCACCCCGGTCGGTATCGCGTTGGGATGCGTCGGTTCCGAACGTAGCCGGGCCTTCGCCCTCAAATCCGCCGCCCTTGATGAAGGCCGCCGCCTTCTGAATGGCTTGGGCCTGACCCCAAATGCGGCGGCACGGCATGGCCTCGACATCAACAAGGACGGCCGCCGCCGCAGCGCCTATGAGCTGTTGGCCTATCCTGGCATCGATCTCGCCCGCCTGCAGGCGATCTGGCCAGAGATCGGCCGGCTACCCAGTGCTATTGCGGCCCAGCTCGAGGTGGATGCTCGCTATGCGGCCTATGTGGATCGCCAGGACATAGATATTGCCGCGTTCCGCAGGGAAGAAAGCGTCAGAATTCCAGCCGACTTCGACTACGCGTCCGTGCCCGGCCTCTCTGCCGAGGTTCGCCAAAAGCTTGCCGCCGGTCGACCCGCCTCCCTGGCTCAAGCCTCGCGCATGGAGGGGGTGACCCCGGCGGCGCTTATGCTGCTGCTGGCTCACCTGCGCAAGACGCCGGCTCGAGTCACGGCTTGACCTTAGCCGGCAAGGCCTACATCTGCGGCCGTTTCATCTGAAACACCTGCTGATGCCCTTGGACCGCCCTGTGCCTCAATCTCTCAGCAACTTGAAGGCCTGTCATGTCGGCCGAGGGCAGTAGCCCGAGAAGCGCCGTCAGCACCACGTGACAGGGTGCTGGGCTGGGCGTAGTCAGAGCGATGCCCGACAAGATTCGGTACATCAGCGGACCTGACGACTTTGCGGCCGCCTTCAACGTTTCACGTGAAACAATCGCGCGGCTGAAGACGTACGAAGCGCTGCTGCGGCACTGGCAAAAGACCATCAATCTCGTGGGGCCGGCGACACTCGATGACGTCTGGCATCGCCACTTCGCCGATTCTGCTCAACTCCTGGGCCTTGCCCCCGCAGCCCGCACTTGGGTCGACCTTGGGTCCGGCGCCGGTTTTCCCGGTTTGATGATCTCGCTTCTGCTGGCCGACGAGAACCGCCCCAGCGGCCCCTTTCACCCTACGGGCGGTCCCACTCCTCCTCGCAGGGAGGGGGGAGGCGCGATGGCAGAGATTGTGGAATCCCCGCCTTCCTCTTCAACGAGGGAGGCGGGACCTCCGCCGGACGGTACTCTCGCCCACGTCGCCCTCATCGAGAGCGACACCCGCAAGTGCGCCTTCCTGAGGGAGGTGGCGCGCCAGACGGGCTTGTCGGGGGCAACGAGCGCAGGCGTCTTTGTGGATATCCTGTCGATAAGAATCGAAAAGGCGGCGACTCAGACTAGGTTGCAAGCGCCGGAGATCGTTTCAGCGCGTGCCCTGGCGCCCCTCGCCCGACTCCTCGAGCTTGCGGCTCCGCTGTTTGCGTCACACACCGTCGGCCTGTTCCTGAAGGGCCGCGACGCCGTCAAGGACCTGGAGGACGCGCAAAGGACGTGGGATTTCAGGGCCGAGCTGGTCCAGAGCCGCACCGAACGCGACGGCCGCATTGTCGTTGTGCGTCGTCCCAAGTCGCAGTCCTAAGTTCAAGAGCGGGCTCGGGCCCACCGCGGGTCCCCGAGCGATAGAACGGGGAGCAAGAAACCGTGAGCCGCGCAATCCCCAACCTGCGTGTTCTTGCCATTGCCAACCAGAAGGGGGGCGTCGGCAAGACCACCACGGCGATAAACCTCGGCACCGCCCTGGCGGCCATCGGCCAGAGCGTGCTGATCCTCGATCTCGACCCCCAGGGCAACGCCTCCACCGGGGTCGGCATCGGCGAGGATGCCCGTCCCGTCACCACCTTCGACGTGCTGGCCGGGAAGGCCACCATCGCCAGAGCAGCCACCAAGACTCTCGTGCCCAACCTCTGCATCGTTCCGGCCAACGCCGACTTGGTGGGCCTTGAATCCGAGATGATGGCCGAGGCCAACCGGCCCTTCCGTCTGCGCGACGCCGTGATGGCTCTAGTGGCGGAACAGAAGTCGCGGCCGGGCGACCTGCCGTTCGCCTACTTGCTGATCGACTGTCCGCCGTCGCTGAACCTGCTGACCCTCAACGCAATGGTCGCTGCCCATGCGGTGCTGGTTCCGGTCCAGTGCGAGTTCTTTGCGCTGGAAGGCATATCGCAGCTCAAGCAGAGCATCGATCAGATCAAGGGAACCCTGAACCCGGGGCTGGAGATCCAGGGCGTCGTGCTTACCATGCACGATGCGCGTACCACGCTTTCCAAGGAGGTGGCGGCCGAGGTGCGGGCCTTCTTCGGCCCCAAGGTCTACGAGACCATGATCCCGCGCAACGTACGGGTCGCCGAGGCGCCCTCGCACGGCAAGCCCATCCTGCTCTATGATTACGACTGTCCGGGCAGCCAAGCCTACATCAAGCTCGCCACCGAAATCATCGAGCGCGAACGGCAGCTCAGGGCCGCGTGAGGTGTGGGCGTAGGTTGGGTCGGCCCGCGGCGAAGGCCCGGGACGCGCCCAGCGCGAGTGCTCTTGTAGCTCGTCGGGTCGTCGCCGTTCGCCCGTCGCCCGGAATGGCCCAACCTACGGATAGGACTGATGTCGATACCTCTTCATAAAGGCAGACTGGGCCGCGGGCTCGCCTCCCTGATCGGCGAGCCGACGCCCCAGGCGGAATCCCGGCTGCCCGCGCATGGCGAGCAGCGTCTGGTCTCGATCGACCAGCTGCATCCCAACGGTCGCAATCCCCGCAAGTCGTTCGCCGATGCCGAGCTGACGGAGCTTGCCGACTCGATCCGCAGTCGCGGACTGCTCCAGCCCATCATCGCCAGGCTCGACCGCGAGCGCGGCGGCTACGAGATCGTGGCCGGCGAGCGGCGCTGGCGGGCGGCGCAGCGGATCGGGCTGCACGACGTACCCGTGATCGTCCGCGATCTCAGCGACCAGGAGGTGGCCGAGTTCGCGCTCATCGAGAACGTGCAGCGCACCGATCTCAATCCGATCGAGGAAGCGACGGGCTACAGCGAGCTGATCGAGAAGTTCGGGTATACGCAGGAGGAGGTGGCCGAGGTCATCGGCAAGAGCCGCAGCCACCTGGCCAACACGCTTCGCCTGCTGCGGCTTCCGGAGTCCGTGCGCGCGCTTCTGCAGGAGGGCAAGTTGACTGCCGGGCATGCCCGCGCCCTGATCGGCCGCGAGGATGCGGAGGCGCTCGCGCGCCGCATCGTCGAGGAGGACCTGAACGTCCGCGAGGTCGAGGCCCTGGTGCAGGACGAGGCCCGGGGCGGGGGCACCGCCAAGGCCGGACGCCGCGGCGGCGAGGAGAAGGATGCCGATTCCCGGGCCTTCGAGAAGGATATGTCGGATTCCCTGGGCCTCAAGGTCGAGATCAAGCCGGGATCGGGAGAGAGCGGGACCTTGAGCATCAAGTACGGCAATTTCGACCAGCTCGACTATATCCGCTCCCGCCTGGTCGGCCGCTCGGGTGAATGAGCTCGCCCTGCGGAATGGATGGCCGCGGTAACCATGGTCGGCTCAGGGACGCAAATTGCGTCCCGCGAACGTCCGGGCGCCGCCTCAGCGCGGGTCCGCCCTGACAAACTTGCCCTTGACGCCGGTGTGACGCCATTGTTGGACTGGGCGCGCTCGTGATCGCCGGCGGGAGCCAGGAACCAAGAGCCATGTCGGAGGATGTGCTGCAGCGGCTCGCCGCGCTCATCAGCGCGCGTCGCAGCGAAAGCGCGAGCAAGTCCTATACGAAGGAGCTGCTCGACGCCGGCCCCGAGCGCTGCGCCAAGAAGCTTGGCGAGGAGGCAACCGAGACGGTCATCGCCGCACTTGCCCAGGACAAGATCGCTCTGACGCGCGAGGCTGCCGACCTCGTCTACCATCTCCTCGTGCTGCTCGAGAGCAAGGGCGTGCGCTTGAGCGACGTGCTCTGCGAGCTCGAGTCGCGCCTGGGCACCTCCGGACTTGCCGAGAAGGCCGCGCGGAGTTTCAAGGCGCAATGAACCCGCTCGACGATTCAGCCAAGGCGTCCGCCGGCGGCGTCACGCGCTCGCAGCTGCAGTTCTCGCCCTATCGCGAGTTCAGCCGCGCGGAGTGGGCCAAGCTGCGCGCCGATACGCCGATGACGCTCGTGCAGCGCGACCTGGAGCAGCTCTCCGGTCTCATCGAGGAACTGTCTATCGAGGAGGTGGAGCAGATCTATCTGCCGCTGTCGCGGCTGCTCAACCTGCATGTTGCGGGGGCGCAGGAGCTGCACACGGTCACGAGCCGCTTCCTCGGCCGCAAGGACGGCCGCGTCCCCTACATTCTCGGCATCGGCGGCTCGGTCGCCGTGGGCAAGAGCACGACCGCGCGTGTGCTGCGCGCCTTGCTGGCACGCTGGGCGGATCACCCCCGCGTCGACCTCATCACCACCGACGGCTTTCTCTATCCGAACGTGGAGCTCGAGCGGCGCGGCATCATGGAGCGCAAGGGCTTTCCCGAAAGTTTCGACACTGCCCACCTGCTGAACTTCCTGCACGACGTGAAGTCGGGCCGCGCCAACGTCGCCGCCCCCGTCTACTCGCATTTCCACTACGACATCATCCCCGGCCAGACGAGCATCATCGATCGCCCGGACGTGCTGATCGTCGAGGGGCTCAATGTGCTGCAGCCGGCGCGCCTGCCGAGGGACGGCGAGGGCATTCCTTTCGTCTCGGATTTTTTCAACTTCTCGATCTACATGGATGCCGACGCCGAGATCATCGAGGACTGGTACGTCACGAGGTTCATGCGCTTGCGGCAGACCGCGTTCCGCGATCCCGCCGCCTATTTCCACCGCTATGCCCACCTCTCCCCCGACGAGGCGCGCGCCAAGGCGCTCGAGATCTGGCGCACCATCAACGAGAAGAACCTCTTCGAGAACATCCTGCCGACCAGGCAGCGCTCCCGCCTCATCCTGCGCAAGGGCGCCAACCATCGCATCGAGGGCGTGGCGCTGCGCCGGATTTGAGCCAAACGCGCGCAGCGACCGCAGGGTACAAAAGCGCAGCGCATTGCACCGATGCGACGGTGCTTTCCAGACGGGCCCTCTGACGTGAGGCATCGTCGTCGCGATCAGCGGTCCGCAGAGAACTCAGCACGCGGAGGCACGGAACCCCGGCGGCCGGTGCGATTCGCGGCGCGCCCGGTTCGGCGCAATGCGGCTTCGCCTTTTGCGCCCTACGCCAGCAGCCCCCGCGCCCGCGCCAGGTCCTCGAGCCGCACCTGCGGCCGCGCGCCGATGTGGGAGATGATCTCGGCCGCCGCCAGACTACCGAGCCGGCCCGCGGCCTCCAGATCGCGCCCGGTGGCGATGCCGTAGAGGAAGCCCGCCGCGTAGAGGTCGCCGGCCCCGGTCGTGTCCACCACCGCGGCGACGGGCTCCACCGGAATGACCACCTGCCTGCCGCCGCCCAGGACCACGCTGCCCTTCTCCGAGCGCGTGAGCGCCGCCAGCTTGGTATCGGCCTGCGCCCGCCGCGCCGCCTCGTCGAAGGATTGGGTCTCGTACAGCGAGGTCACCTCGGCCTCGTTGGCGAAAAGGATGTCGATCCGTGAACGGATCAGCTTCAGGAACTCCTGCCGGTGGCGATCGACGCAGAACGAATCGGAGAGGCTCAGCGCCACCTGACGCCCCGCCTTGGCGGCAATCTCGGCCGCCTGATGGAACGCCGCCTTGGCCTGCGGCCGGTCGAACAGGTAACCCTCGAGGTAGACGATGCGCGCCGAGCCGATCAGGGCCGCGTCGAGCTCGGTCGCGCCGAGCTCCGGGCTCACGCCCAGGAACGTGCTCATCGTGCGCTGGCCGTCCGGCGTCACCAGGATGAGGCAGCGGCCCGTCGGCGCGCTGCCGGCCGCGGCCGCGGGTGTCGTGAAGGTCGCGCCGGCGGCGCGGATGTCGTGGCCGAACACCTGTCCAAGCTGGTCGGCCGCCGTCTTGCCGATGAAGCCCGCCTTGCCGCCGAGCGAGGCGACGCCGACGATGGTGTTGGCGACCGAGCCGCCGGAGACCTCCACCCCCGGCCCCATGTCGGCATAGAGCTTGTCGGCCGCGGAGGCATCGACCAGCTGCATGCTGCCCTTGACGCGGCCATGCCGCTCCAGAAATGCGTCATCGCAGCGGGCGATGATGTCGACAATGGCATTGCCGATGCCGACGACGTGGTGCTCCTGCATGCGCTGCTCCCTCGGGCCAAAGCTCGCGCACTATATGGCGAAAGCCCGCACCGGCAAGCTTCCCCGCAGCCCGCGCCAATGCTCAGGCGAACTTTGGGAGCGTCGCGCCACGATGGGCCGCTGCTCCGCGTGCCTCAGCGACGAGGCAGCCTGCCGAAGGTTTCTTGTGCGTGTCCGGCGCGGAGAGGCAGCATTGCTGTGCCACGGCACAGGGCCTCGCACTGTAGCTTCTCCTCAAAGCAAATGTTGATCGTGGAGCACGAGGGGAACCGCTTCTCCAACTCCTCGCACTTCGACTCCATCTCGGTGCACCTGGCGACGCACCGGGACGACGCCGGCAGCGATAGCTCAGCCGGTGGTCGGCTCTGAAACGTCGTCGAGCCGGCCCCCCATGACGACCCGTGCGAGCCAAGGACCGCTAGCACAAGGAGTGCACCTCCATGTCCACGGGCCTTCATCCAAGTCTCCGTGTCGAGCCGTCCGCTTCTACCCCGAAGACGTAAGAACCAAGCCAAGTCGGCTACTTCGGTTCCGTGCCGGGTCGAGACGCATGCACCCTAGCATGGAGCGTGGTCGTCGGGGTGCCGCGATCGCACCGCTCCAGCGCGAGATCAATCGATGACGTGATACCCGCCGTCGACATAGAGCGTGTCGCCGGTGATCAGGCGTGCGGCGTCGTGAGCCAGAAAGGCCGTCGCAGCCCCAACGTCGTCGATGCTTACGAGACTGCGCGCCGGCGCCTTCGCTTTCGCCTTCTCGAGCAGCCGATCGAACTCAGGGATTCCGGAGGCCGCCCGCGTCGCCAATGGCCCAGGAGAAATAGCATGCACGCGAATACCCTTGGGCCCAAGCTCGGCCGCGATGTAGCGAACGGCGCTTTCCAGCGCCGCCTTGGCGACGCCCATGATGTTGTAGTTCTTAACCACCATCTGGCTGCCGTAGTAGGTCATGGTGAAGAGGCTACCGCCCTTGCGCATGAGCGGCTCGGCGAGGTGCGCCATCCGGATGAAGGTCCAGCACGACACATCCAGGGTGGTGAGGAACCCCTCGCGCGACACATCGACCACGCGCCCCTGCAGCGCCTCCTTCGGTGAGAAGGCGATTGAGTGAACGACAAAATCGATCTTCCCCCACTCTGCAGCGATACGCTCGAACACCGCCTCCATCTGACCGGGGACGCCAACATCTAGAGGCATGAGGATCGGCGCCTCCAGCGCACGGGCGAGCGGCTCGACGTATTTCTTTGCCTTGTCGTTGAGATAGGTGATGGCGACCTCGGCCCCGAAGGCTCTGAACGCCTTGGCGCAACCCCACGCGATGGACTGATCGTTGGCGATGCCGACGATGAGTCCTCGCTTGCCTTCGAGGAGCTTCGCCTTGACGGTTGGGAGCCTTATGTTCGTTCCAGTCTTGAGTTCCTGTTCTTTCAGATACCGCTCGGCCGCCGCCGCGAGCTGGCGGAACGCTTGGCGCCGATCCTTGGCGTTTTCGACTTGCGATATCTTGCGGCCGTTGATGCGCAAGTCTCCCTCACCCCACGGGGCGACCTTGATCTTGAGTTTATAGTCGCCAGCCGTGGCCAAGAATTCTTGCACCGTTGCGCCCTTGCCCATGGGCAGGCTGTTATCCGGCTTCCATTCGAGGTTGCCAATGGCCATGTGCGTCGAGCCCCAAAGCAGTCGCGTCTGGTTGCCAGGAGTTAGGAATGTGCGGTCAGGCCAAACCAAGCCAGCAGGCCGGCAATCACGCAGGCCACCCAGCTTGCCCACAGGGGGATTTCCGTTCTGCCCACCAGGATTGGCCAGCCGGATAGCGCCCGCAGCAGCTGCAACACCGCGACGATGGCGAAGATGCCGCCGGCCAGTCGTGCAAAGGCAATCGGATCCAAGTTTGTTTGCTCCATCGAGGCCGGCAAAGTCACTCCGTCGCCTTCCCGATCAGCCCCTCATTGTCGACCCTATTGGGCGAGGACAGTTGGCGGAACGTTGGGGGGAAGACCGCTTCTGGTCGCGGCATGCGCTGCCGGCGTAATCGCAGGCGCTCTTGTCGATCGCCGCCGCTTCGCCGCCACGGCTAGTTCAGCACAAAGGGCCGCGATGGCGACAAGGCCAAGCGAGACCAGGACGGCCGGCAGCCAAGCAGACCCATCGGTCTGCTGTCCACCGGATGCCAGGAGGAACGCCATCCCACCTGCAATGCCGAGGACGAGCGTTCGGCGCGCGAGCCGGCGTCGCCAAGTCAGCCATGCGAACATGGAGACGAGAACGCACACTAAGGCCGCTGCGCCGATGAACCCTGACGGAGCCATGCTCGCGCCCTACCAGCGACGCCATCCGCCGCGCCAGCCCCATGCACGCCCGCCCCATGCACGCCCGCCCCATGCGCGCCAACCCCACACGCGCGGACGGTAGAAGCCGCCGTAGGCAAATCGCGGCCGATAGTACGAGCGGTACAACGGTCGGTAGGCATAGCCGTAGACACGCGGTGCATAGCAGCTCCGGTATCCATAGCCATACCATCCGTAAGCTGAAGCTGACGTGCTGCTGATAGGCAGCAGCAACGGCGCAACCACAAGACCGGCAAGGGCGAGTCCGCGCATGACACACTCCACTGAGGCACTCCGGACTCAGCAGAATTCCACCGCTGCGGAACGAGGTCACTTAGGAGTAATATCGAAGGTAAACGCGGTACAACCCGGACTCTCGCCAGGATGAGCAATGCTCGCGTTAACCTAGCGGAACAGCTCTGTGCGAAGACCTCTCGCTGGTCCCCTCGGCCTCGAGCGGCCTACTTGCAGATGAGCACAGGCACGGAGCTATGGGTCAGGACGCGCGATGCCTGGCTGCCGAGCAGCGCGCGTTCGAACCCGCGCCGCCCGTGGGATGCCAGGACGATCAGATCGCATCCTCTCGTCTTGGCGGCTTGCAGGATGCCTTCGGCAGCATAGTCCTTGACGTGCACTGTCGCGCACTCGACGTCCATGTCCTTTGCGATCCTATCAACGGCGCTCAGGATTTTGCCGCGGTCTCCCCGGCGGCTCTTTCAAAGGCATCGAAGGGGAAGACGACGGTGCCGTGGCAGGTGCGTGCGGCTGCCCAGGGCTCCGATCCGGTTACTGCGGTTGCCTTCGCATGGAAGCCCTTGGCGAGCTCCAATCCCGCCCTGACCGCCTTCTCAGACAGTTTCGAGCCATCTGTCGCTATCAAGATGTGCCGATACATGGAGCATGCTCACTACGTTCCCAGCTGCTCCATCCGTTGCTGCGGGAGCCGACTCTACGCGGCCGTCCGCGATGAGAACAGCCTAGTGCACCCAACAAATCAGTATCGCGCCACCCATCACATCGGCACGAATCCCGAGACGTGCGCGGGTGTCACCGCCGCGGCGGGCTGCGTACCGCAGCATAGGTCGGACGATGTGGGTCAAACCCGGGAATCGGCACCAGCCCACGGCATGTCCGCGGCAACCCGGCCAGTATCCCGGCGCCGTCCCGCTCTGTAGCAACCCCCGCGCAGCCCGTGATAAGACATGGCGCCGCCCGCCCCCCGGAGCCCCGCCATGAACAAGTCCCTCGTGCAGCAGCAGTTCGGTGCGCACGCCGCGGCGTACGCAACCTCGTCCGTGCACGCCAAGGGCGCGAGCCTCGGCCGTCTGGTCGAGCTTGTGCGGCCCGCGCGGCACTGGCAGGCGCTCGACATCGCCACCGGTGCGGGGCACACCGCCGGGGCGTTCGCGCCCCACGTCGCCCGCGTCGTCGCCAGCGATCTCACCGACGAGATGCTGGCCCAGGCGCAAAAGCTCGCTGCGGCCAACGGCTACGCCAACATGGAGACGGCGCATGCCGACGCCGAGGCGCTCCCCTTCGCCGATGCCAGCTTCGATCTCGTCACCTGCCGCATCGCCCCGCATCACTTCCCGGACATCCCGACGTTCGTCGCCGAGGTCTGGCGCGTGCTGAAAGGTGGCGGCACGTTCGCGCTCGTCGACAACATCGCGCCGGACGCACTCTC
Organism: Hyphomicrobiaceae bacterium; assembly: GCA_050248715.1. Classification (GTDB taxonomy): domain Bacteria; phylum Pseudomonadota; class Alphaproteobacteria; order Rhizobiales; family Hyphomicrobiaceae; genus AWTP1-13. Next base: position 58,624 of record JBFWRV010000029.1, read on the forward strand.
CACGCCCGGCTTCTCGCCCACCGAGTTGCAGGAGGCCGCTTACAGCTACAACACCTTCGAGAAGCTGCGCGACCCGAGCCACGGCCGCTGCCTCGGGATGGCGGAGTGGAGCGACCTGCTGCGCGCCCGCGGGTTCGGGCTCGTGCACACGGAGCGCCTGCCCAAGGACATGGAGTTCGAGCCCTGGGTGGAGCGCATGAGCGTCGCCGCCGGCGATGTCGCCCGCCTGCACGCCATGCTGACCGACGGCTCGCCCGCGCTCAAAGCCTTCCTCAGGCCTCGCGCCGCGAACGGTGATCTCGTCTTCACCCTCGACGAAGCCATCCTCATCGCCGCCAAGCCGTAGCCGTCACTTCCCTAACCTGCCATTCCGGAATTTCGCGAAGCGAAGTATCCGGAACCCAGAACCCCGAACTCGGCGCGTGAGGCTGGCCCCCTGGGTTCCGGCTCTCCGGCTATCGCCCTCGCCGGAGTGACAAAGCGGGCCGGGCGGTGTCTGCCTTCTTGAAGTTTTAACGCGACTGCGCTTATAGTGCGCCCGCTATGCAGACAGTCCTTCACATCGAGATCGCCCGGCGAATTACATCCCCGGTTGCCTGAGGGCGCCGGGCCGTAGCCGTTTTCGCGATCGACGTGTGAGGACTTTTCCCATGACATTGCAATCTGTTGCCGCGGGCGCCGAGGCGTCCCGCGATGCCGTTCGAACCGTTCGCGCCTTCTTCTTCGTCACCGCCCCGGCCGATCCGGGGCTCCTGCCCCGGCTGATCGAGCCGGTGGCCAAGCTTGGCGCCGTGCCCTCGCGGGTGCACGCCTCGCGCGAGTCGGGCGATGGCAGTGAGCTCAGCGTGGATCTGAGGCTCGCGGGCGTGGCTCCGCGAACCGCCGAGCTCGTCGAGTATGCGCTGCGGGCTGTGGTCGGCGTGCGTCAGGTGATGGCGGTCGTCGAATCCGAGGCCTGACGGCGCGCGTCGCCCCTGGCTCCTGCCGGCGCCAGCGCTTATCTCTCTAAGCGGGGCGGCGCGCGAGGCGGGTATGGCTGGCGGCAAGGACTGGAGCAGACGTCGGGCGCCAAGCCTTGCCGACCTGGAGGAGCTGGCGGCTGCCGCCTGGGCGCGGCTGCCGCGGGAATTCCGCGACCTGTCCCGCGATGTCGTCATCCGTGTCGAGGACTACGCGACGGACGAGGTTCTGCGCGAGCTGGGCCTGGAGAGCCCGTTCGATCTGATGGGGCTCTATCAGGGCGTCAGCTTCGACAAGAAGAGCGTCATGGACCCGATTCGGATGCCCGATATGGTATTCCTCTACCGGCGCGCGCTGCTGGACTACTGGGCCGAGGGCGAGGAGACCCTGGGCGACCTCGTGACCCACGTCCTCGTGCACGAGATCGGCCATCATTTCGGCCTGTCGGACGCCGACATGGAGCAGATCGAAGTGTCCGTCGGCGACTGAGTTTGCCACACCTCCGGGCCGACCGGCCTGCAGCGCCAAGCCTCAGGTTGCTTTCCGCAGGCGGACGCGACAAGGTGGCGACCAAGCGACGGACCAAGAAGGGCACACAGGCCTTGTGGGGCATCGACCTCCTATTGCGACCGCTTCGGCACAGGGCGCTGTTGCCGCTCGCCCTGGTGTTGGCCGCTGCCGGCTGGGCCGATGCACTCGCTGGCCCCACGCCTGAGGAATACGTGGCGCACGTCGGCGGCGATGCCAAGATCGTCGGCCCCGGCGATCTGCGGCTCGACGGCCGCAAGCTGTTCTGCGGCCAGCGTCCGACCGTGCTCGACAACAATCTCGACGACTACGGAGCGGCTTATCCGGGCTTCCTCATCCTGAACCCCCGGCTCCTCGGCAAAGTGTCGACGCCCGTCAAGATGTGGATCTATGCGCACGAATGTGGCCACCAGTTCCGCGGCCCCGACGAGGAGACGGCGGACTGCTTCGCCGTGCAACGCGGGCGCCGCCAGGGCTGGCTGACGCCGGAGGGACTGGAGGAGGTTTGTCGCTTCATCGCCCCGGCCAAGGGCGACTCCATGCACTTCTCGGGCTCGCATCGCTGCGAGATCATGCGCAAGTGCTACGTCGACCCCGGCATCCGGTAGCCGTTGCCTAGCAGGCCGGACCCGCTTGTTTTCATTCTAGAATTTCGCGCCGGCCCACGGGCTTGTCCCGAGCGAAGCGAACCTCCGGAACCCGCGGGCCCCGGCGCACTCCAGCGCCGTCCGTCTCAATGCTTGGCGCGCTTGACGTCCAGCTGCCCCAGGCGGTCCACGTAGGCGATGCCGACGGCGGACAGAATGAAGGTAATGTGGATGATGGTCTGCCACATGACCCCCGCTTGCGTATACCGGCTGCCTTCCAGCCCGAGCGTGCCGGCCTCGATGAAGGTCTTCAGCAGGTGGATCGAGGAGATGCCGATGATGGCCATCGCCAGCTTGATCTTCAGGACGCTGGCGTTGACGTGGTCGAGCCATTCCGGCTGGTCGGGATGGCCCTCCAGGCGCAGGCGCGAGACGAACGTCTCGTAGCCGCCGACGATCACCATCACCAGCAGGTTGGAGATCATCACCACATCGATCAGCGCCAGCACCAGGAGCATGATCTGCTGCTCGCTGAACGTGGTGGCGTGCAACATCAGGTGCCAGAGCTCCTTGAGGAACAGAACGACATAGACGCACTGGGCGACGATCAGCCCCAGATACAGCGGCACCTGCAGCCAGCGCGACCCGAAGATGAAGGTGGCCAGCAGGCGCAGATGCGCGCGGTCGCCGGGATGCTGCTCCTTACGGACAGTGTTGCTCATGCGGAAGCGGGAAGCCTTCTATTGTCAGGGGCGCATTCGATAGCATCTGCCGGGCGGGTTCGGAAAGTGGGGGGCAGAGGTGGCCGCACGCGGTGGCATGCGGCCGTGCGCCGTCGGCGGCTGACGCGAGGCTGCCCGGGCGTGCGCCCGAGGGCTCAGGCGTTTCCGGCCATGCGCCCCGTTTCCCAACCGATCAGCGCCCGCTTGCGCGTCAGGCCCCAGTGATAGCCTCCGAGGCTGCCGTCGCCGCGCAGGACGCGATGGCAGGGCACCACGAACGAGATTGGATTGCGTCCCACGGCCGAGCCGACGGCACGGGAGGCCGCGGGGGCGCCGATGTGGCGGGCGATGTCCATGTAGCTCACCGCCCGGCCCATGGGGATCTTGAGCAGCGCCTCCCACACGCGCACATCGAAGTCGGTGCCGATCATGACGAGGCGAATCGGCTGCTCGCGGCCCCATTTCGACCCGAAGATCTGCCGCGCATGTGCGGTGGTTTTCTGCGGCGCCTCCCCATAGTGGGCCTTGGGCCAGCGTTGCATCATGTCGGCCAGCGCTTCCTGCCGCGTCTGACCCTTGTCCTCATCGACGAAGGCGAGGCCCGCCAGCCCCCGGTCCGTCGCGATCAGCAACGCCTCGCCGAAGGGCGAGGCGTGGAAGCCATAGGCCATGTCCAGGCCCTCGCCGCGGCGCTTGTACTCGCCGGGAGTCATAGCCTCGTGCGACACGAACAGGTCGTGCAGCCGCCCACCGCCGGAAAGCCCCACTTCCAGAGCGGCGTCGAACACGCTGGCTGAGCCCTGCAGCAGGCTGCGCGCGTGGTCGACGGTGATGGCCTGGACGAACTCCTTCGGAGAGAGCCCGCACCAGCGCTTGAAGAGCTTCTGGCAGTGTGCGGGGCTGAGGCCGAGGTGGGCGGCGAGCCGCTCCAGCGAGGGCTGCTCGGTCCAGGTTGCCGACAGGAAGGCAATGGCGCGGCGGATGTGCGCATAGTCGCCGGCGCGGTCGGCGCCGAGGGTCGTGGCGGCATCGGTGGTGATGGGTGTGTGAAGCATGGGTCCTTCTCGCGGTTGCTAGCGGCGATGACCCTCACTTAAGCCGCCCGCCCGGCCAGTTCGACCCGTTTCTTGTGGGTCTCGCGGGCGATGAGGCATGCGGCTCCAGCAAAGCGTACGGCTGTCATCCCGGTGCTTGCCTGCACCGGCGGAAGCCGGTGTCGTCGGGATCTGCCTCTCAATCTGCTCCGGCGCCATCTGATGGATGTATACCGGGCACAATGTCATGTATGACCACGGATCGCGAGTGCCGGCGTCAGACGACTAAATCCGCACGCCGCCGCGCGCCTCCAGCAGCGCCCCCGACAGGGCCCGCGCGAGATCGCGACGCTCGTCGTCCGTCAGGAATCGACCGAAGACCTGCTCTTTGCCCTCGCACACGATCCCGAGGTCCGTGCGCCCATCCCCGCGCCGGCGCAGGCTGACGCGGGCCCAGTAAGGGTTGCACTCGAACTGCTCGCGCCGGCCCGAGGGATGCACGCGCGTCCAGGTCAGCCGGAATGCGTCGAGTTCCAAGGTCTCGTAAAGTCGCCCTGAGCGGTAGTTGAGCCGGAACGCCAGATAGATCAGCGCGACGTCGAGCCCGAGGAAGCCCGCCACCGGCCAGGCGCCGGCCATGTAGAAAAGGAGCCCGGTGACGAAGCTTACTGCGCAGATCGCTGTCATCAGCACCAGGAAGCCCGCAGGTCCCAGGGAGCGATGCGGCGTGAGCACGGCACGAAACTGGCCGCCCGGCTCCGCTTGCGCTTGCTCCTGCTTTTCGGTCATGACTGCACTCTAGCAACGCAACGAGCCCTCGCGAAGTCCGATGCCCAAGGCCGTCCGACCCGGACCCACGCCCAAGAGCGCGCCCGGGCGCGCAGCCGGAAGCAAGGCCCAGGCAAGGGCCAAGCGCAGCGCGAAGCGCAGGCCCAAGGCCTCGCCGGAGCGGGCAGCCGAGATCTTCCGCCGCTTCCGTGATGCCAACCCCGAGCCCAAGGGCGAGCTCGAGCACAAGAACCCCTACACGCTCCTCGTTGCCGTCGTCCTGTCGGCGCAGGCCACGGATGCCGGCGTGAACAAGGCCACGCGCGGGCTGTTTGCGATCGCCGACACGCCGCAGAAGATGCTTGAGCTGGGCCTTGCCGAGGTCGAGAGCCGCATCAAGACCATCGGCCTTTACCGCAACAAGGCCCGGAACGTCATCGCCCTGTCGGAGAAGCTTCTGGCCGAGCACGGGGGGAAGGTTCCGCGCGACCGCGAGGCGCTGGAGGCCCTGCCGGGCGTCGGCCGCAAGACCGCAAACGTGGTGCTCAATATTGCGTTCGGCGAGCCGACCCTGGCCGTCGATACGCACGTCTTCCGCGTGGCCCACCGCCTGGGCTTGGCCTCGGGCAAGACGCCGCTCGACGTCGAGAAGGGCTTGCTCAAAGTGATCCCGGAGGCTTATCTGCAGCACGCCCACCACTGGCTGATCCTGCACGGCCGCTATGTCTGCCAGGCACGCAGGCCCAAGTGTGATGCCTGCGTCGTTTGCGACCTGTGCGTCTCGCCCGACAAGTGGTTCGACTGCGGCCCGCCCAAAGGCGCCGCACAAGGAGGGATTGCGTCATGACGGTTGCCAAAGGCCGGGAGTTCCTGAGCATTCCCGGGCCGACCAACGTGCCCGACGCCGTGCTGGCAGCCATGCAGCGTCCGGCCATCGACATCTACTCGGGCGAAATGATCGGCGTCACCGACAGCCTCCTGGCCGATCTCAAGTCGCTCTTTGCCACCGCCGGCCGCACCTACATCTATGCCGCCAACGGCCACGGCGGCTGGGAGGCCGCCTTCTCCAACGTGCTCTCCCGAGGCGATGCGGTGCTGGTGCTGGAGAGCGGCCGCTTCGCCATCGGCTGGGGCGAGATGGCCCGGATGATGGGCGTCGAGGTCGAAATCCTGAAGGGCGACTGGCGCCGTGCCGTGGACCCCGCCGCCCTCGAGGCGCGCCTCAAGCGCGACAAGAGCCACGCCATCAAGGCCGTGATGGTCGTGCAGATCGATACGGCCTCCGGCGTCGTCAACGACATCGCCGCCGTCCGCAAAGCCATGGACGCGGCCGGGCACCCCGCGCTGCTGATGGTCGACTGCGTCGCCTCGCTCGGCTGCGTGCCGTTCGACATGGACGGCTGGGGCGTCGACGTCGCCATGTCCGGCTCCCAGAAAGGCCTCATGACGCCGCCCGGCCTCGCCTTCGTTGCCGCCAACGAGCGGGCGCGCAAAGTGCACAAGACCGCCGGCCTGCGCACGATGTACTGGGATTGGACCTTCCGCGAAGGCGAGATCCACTACCAAAAGTATTGCGGGACGCCGCCGGAGCATCTGCTGTTCGGCTTGCGCAAGGCGATGGACATGCTGAAGGAGGAAGGCCTGCCGAACGCCTTTCGCCGGCACGCGCTGCTGGCCGAAGCCACGCGGTCAGCCGTGGCCAGGTGGGCGGAGGGCCAGGTGATCGCCATGAACGTCACCAGCCCCGCCGAGCGCGCCGACTCCATCACCTGCATCCTCATGCAGGGCCGTGACCCGCAGCCGCTGCTGGACTACGCGCGCGACAAGTGCGGGGTGATCCTCGGCGTCGGCCTCGGCGATCTCGGCGGCAAGGCCTTTCGCATCGCCCACATGGGCCACTGCAACGCGCCGATGGTCCTGGGCACCCTCGGCGCCGTCGAGATGGGCCTCAAGGCACTGGGCATCCCCCATGGCTCGGGCGGCGTACAGGCCGCCGTGGAGTATCTGGGCCGCGAAGTGGCGGCGTGACTCGGCCGAGTCAGGCCTGTCATTCCGGCCGGGCGCGAAACGCGCGGAGCCGGAACCCAGGGCCGAGCGGACCATGGCGTTCCATCTGGGTCGGAGGGCGAGTTCCCGATCGGGACCATTCCGCGGGAAAGCTACTTGATGTTCCCGATCGGGAATGCGGCGGGCAGCCGGGGGCTTGAAGTTCCCGCTCGGTAACATTACGCTTGAAATCCGACGAATCGAACCATATTGTTCCTGATCGGGAACATCGCATGGCCAAGATTCAAAAATCCGCCAGGAAGCCCGCTCCGCCGGGCGGCGGTGCTGCCGCCGCTGCCGAGCAGGCTGCGCGCTTCGGCGCGCTCGTGCGCGCGCGGCGCGAGGCTCTGAACATGCGCCAGGAGGATGTCGTCCTGGCAACCGGCATCGGCCGCCGCTTCATCGTCGAGCTGGAGGCCGGCAAGCCCACCTGCCAGCTCGGCAAGGCGCTCGCTGTGGCAGCCGCCGTCGGCATGCGGCCGCTCGACCTGATGCAAGAGACCAAGGACGACAACGCGCTACTGCCCGATCTGCCCGACGCGGACGAGCCTCCGCCCGAGGATAGCGCGAGCGAGGACACCCCGCGTGGCTGAGCTCCCCGTCTTCTACGAGACGCGCCGGGTCGGCACCATCGAGTCGCACCAGGACGGCCCCTCGTTCGTCTACGCGCCGGAATGGCTGCAGACCCGCGGCGCATTTCCGCTTTCAATCCTGATGCCGCTGTCGCCGCGCCGCGTGCCGCCGCACCTGTTCGCGCCGTGGGCCGCCAACCTGCTGCCCGAGGCTGCCCAGCTCCGCGCCGTCGGACGCAGGCTCGGCGCGGCGCCCGAGGACACCATCGCCATCCTCGCGCAGATCGGCCGCGACACGGCGGGCGCCCTGTCGATCGGCAAGCCGGGCTCGAGCGGCTCCGGCGGCTGGAAGCCCGTGCCCGGCGAGGCCGCGCTGGAGCGCATCATTGCCGAGCTGCCGAGCAAGCCGTTCCTCATCGGCGAGGAGGGCGTGTCGATGTCGCTCGCCGGCGTGCAGAGCAAGCTCGGTGTCGCCGTCGATGCGCACGGGCACATCTGCATCCCGCACGACGGCGCCCCGTCGACGCACATCCTCAAGCCCGATTCCGAGAGGCTGTTCGGCGGGGTGCAGAACGAGGCGCTGTGCCTGACGCTGGCGCGCGCCTGCGGCCTCGACGCCGCGCGCGTGACGACCGGCCGGGCCGGCCAGCGCAGCTATCTGCTCGTCACCCGCTACGACCGCCTCGCGCAGGCCGGCCGCTGGCGCCGTCTGCATCAGGAGGATTTCTGTCAGGCGCTCGGCAAGCCGCCGTCCGCCAAGTACGAGGCCAACCAGACGGGAATCAAAGGCCCGACCATCGCCGACATGTTCGCCCTCACGCGCAATACCATGCGCGCGCCGGATGTGCTGGCCCTGCTCGACCATGTCGTGTTCAATGTCCTTGCCTGCAACACCGACGCCCACGCCAAGAACTACTCGCTG
>JBFWRV010000030.1:0-66132 GCA_050248715.1 Hyphomicrobiaceae bacterium
GGCTCTCGATTCTTGCGCCGCCAGTTGTAAGGTCCACTCGCCTTCGGCTCGCTCCCCTCACAACCGGCAATGATGCCCACCACTTCCTTAATAACGTCCGATCAAATCCAAACTTTTACAGTTCATTGACATCTGATAAACCACACACCATCAGCGCTCGAACGATCGCGCAAGGCTCGTTGATGGTGAGCAGTCTCTCAATGTACTGCCGAACCACCGCGTCCTTGCCGACTGCAAAGGCTGCCAGGACCTCGCTGGCAAGGATTTCATCATTCGGCGCTCGATCAAGCCGATCAAAACAGAGCTGGCGCACTTCAGGAACGTCGGCGCTGGCCCAAATGCCGACGGCAACCACTGGGATCCTACCGGGTCCGAACACGCGGTTCACCACCGGGCTGATCTGCGATAGGCGCTGCAGCAGGTGAGCCGCAGCCGCGGGATGCCATCTTGCACAAGCCTTCGCGACACCCAGAGCGAAATAGTGGAGCAGGCTGAGGCTTTCTGCACTAGCGTCCGTCAGCGCAGCTAACCACCGCTGCGCCAAGGCCGGTTCGGCATCGGCGATGACCTCGAATGAATCCCACGGAAGGTCATCGAGAATGAGACGGGCATCTTCCCGTGTCAGCCTCCTGCTGAATTCGGAGAAGGAGTGCCAGGCTCGCTGCTGACGCGCTTCATACTCTTCCGGTGTTTCCTTCATACGCTCGAAGAGTTCACGGACATCGTTGTCTTTGCGTTCATCAATAAAGGACACTAGAGGTGGATTCTCGTCCGAAGTCTTCGTGACTGGTTGTTCGATCACTGGCAGGCGCGGAATATCAGTTTGGGCACAAGCCTTCTCCACAGCCACATCGAAGAGATTGGCGGCGAGCTTTGCAGCATTTTCTCCTAAGCGCTTAGCGGCGTACCCGTAGAGTTGAGGAGCCATCCGCGCAAAGGCTTGGTCAATGTCGAGAACGCCGGCCTCGGCCGCTGCAACCAGGGCCAACGATCCATACCAGCGCTCTTGACGGTCGTCGTCCGGGTTGAGGAGTGTCGCGTCCCACTGGCCGTCGGCGAACTCCTTGAGAAGGTTGGAGTCGCCCGATCGAGCCACAATCGCCAGGGCCAAGAAGCGAACGATCTTGTCGGGCGAGGACCACAACCGCCCAAGCGCGAGTGCTGCTTTGACGGAGATCTGTGAGCGGCTGTAGTAGGCGAAGCTTACCGCGCGCGACTGGGCGTCAACATCGTTGGCGACGAGGGCGGATTCCAAGAGGCTTTCGACGGCAGTCTCATCAGCTGGCGCCAGTGTCGCTAGCATGCGCAAAAGAAGAGTGCGTGACGGAAGTGAGGCAATAGTGGTGAGTTGGTCGTTGCCGCTCCTATGCGGCAGTGCAGCCAGAAGCCCATATTGCGCTGCTACCCAACTATGTCGGTCATCGAGATTACCGCCCGATGCCTCGCCTCGTTCTGCGTATGCCGCAGCGACAAGTCCATCGACAACGTCTGCTTCAAGGGCGGCGCTGTGGGCAGCGAGAGATATGACTCCCTGACGACGACCCAGACCCTCCCGCATAACGACTTGGCGTGCAAAGCTACGCAATACACCAATCGCGACCCCAGGTTTGAACCGAGCAAGCCCCGTGCGCGCCTCAGAAAACAGATGATCTTCGCGCGTTTGACCCCTGCCTTGGTGCAGCGCGGCGACGTCGAGAGCTGCATATGACGCAGCTGTCGCTTCGATATTTTCTGGGGAATCGGATGTGGGGTCGGAAGGATCGGTGGCGCAGTATTCTTCAACCAAGCGCCACCCAGCGTATCTCTTACGATCGCGAGTCAGGTGCTCAACCATTGCGGATGCGCGCTGAGCATCTTCGGCATCCCCAGTGGCTCGTAGAATGCCAACGAGGGCCCACTCGCCAACGTTCGACATGCCACCCTTCTCTATGGACGCAAGGGCGTCGTGCAGAGCGTGTCTGGTCGCACTCCAATCCAGTGTGTTGAACTGGATGAGATGCTGGAATGCGCCATGGGGTGCATGGAGGCTGGAGTTCAACGCATTAGAAAACGACCAGTTTGTGAGGGGCACGGCAAAGTTGGAAAGGGGCTTACCTGCCAGCAAGGTAAGCGCTAGTAAATGTAGGTCGTCGAGATTGGTCTCTTCACGCCGTTCGAGACGTGTGTCCAGCAGAGATCTCTCTCCAGGTGTGAGGGAAGCGAGCCTTTCCTCAATTTCAGCCTTTCGTTTGGCGCGCTCGGTCTCGACCTTTTGGTCGCCAGCACCCTTGTTGATCATGCGCACCTCTGGGGCGAGGCAGTACCAGCTTAGCCATCTGGTGATATACGGCGACATTGTCGCCCACGCCTTCGCGTCGGTCCGCGCCTTGAGTAGGGCGTTCACGAGCGATTGCATGTTTGGCAGATGACCGACGAACAGAGCGGCCGCCTCTGCTGCTTGCATGAATGGCTCAGGCGAAGTCTTCGCAAGCGCCTCAAAGGCGGCTTGTGGCGCATCCCGCAGGTTTTGCAGTCCGACGTAGTACCTGACGAGTGCGGACGTGACTGAGGATGGGCAGTCCTCAGTCATGCATGCGACAAGTACCGCTGCGTGAACAACGTCGCCGGTCCTGGCGAGCGCCAAGATCGGCTCCAAGATCTCGGCAAGGCGTACTGCCGGCGCCCGGCCATTGCGCTCTTCCTTGCGGAGGGTGGCGATCAACGAGAGGCCGAGAGCCAAGGGCAACCCGTCGTCGCTGATTTCATAACGGTCGGGATCACCCGGAACAGATTTGAAAAAGCGACTATTGGATACGGCTTTGAGACGATCATCCAGGGGAGCGTCAAAGAGTCTTAAGTCATCGTGCTCCTGTCTGGAAATGCGCTTGATGATCTCGTCGGCGTGGCGCTGAAGGCCATGCGCAAATTGGAGCGGTGACATGGGGGTCGAGCCGTCGCCGCTGTAGTGCCGTACATGTTCGAACAGCAGGCGTTCGACACTCAAATCCCCGAACTGCTCGATCTCCTTTGCGTCTAACAGTTCGATGGCAAGTCCGAGTATGCGAGGGTTTCTCAGCGCCTTGAAGACTTCTTCACTTTGCCCGCTTGGAGTGATCCCTCTTTTCTGGAGTACCTGCTTGACGTCGTTGAGTGACCAATCGCGGACAACAATTGAGCGGATGTCAGATCTCACGCCGCCGCGAATTCCTCGTGCGAAGTGCTCGGCTGTCGTGGTTAAGACGAGTCGGCCTCCAAGTGTCTCAAGGACGGCGGCTGCTGAGTCGATCCATCGTGGCCAGTGATGGTCTTGAATTTGATTCAGTCCGTCGACCCAGACAACAAGGCGGACATTGGCCGGATTGGGATTGGCGCGCCAGCCTTTGAACCGGCGCTGCCAGCGACGTTTGATTGCATCTGTTAGCTCGCCTTCGGATTGCTGCGCCAATTTCGTGATGAACGTGCCGCTGACATCGTGCAATGCTAGGGGTCCGGTCAGTTCGTTCGGCGTAAAGAAGGCAAGCAGCGGTGCTGGAGCTGCGGCGAGCCAGGCTTTGGCGGTGAGCCAGGATTTTCCGGTGCCTTCCTCGCCCTGCACAATGACGACCGACTTACCGGGAGGCCCTGCGAAGACATTGTGCATCTCGGCAAGGAGAACAGGTCTTTCGATCCACGAGGCACGGGTGATCTCAAGCGGTGCTAGTGGTTGTCCAAAATATCGTCGGGCAATCCTGCGGTCCGAGAAGGCCTCAACAAACCATCGTTTATTGGCTGCCTTGGCGATGCCGATACCAACGGTTGGCTCGCGCAACATGGCGCCGAGATTCATACTGGTTATGCGGAACCCGCTGTCCGCGATAATTGCGGCGAGGGCGGCAGAAAGAGATTCCGACTTGGATTTGTCAGTGCCATGCTGCTCTATGAACTGTTGTGTCGTGCCAGCCGCGGATGCCAAAAGGACGGCAAGCTTCGGCAGCGTGTGATCTGCCCAATCCAGGATGAGGCAACCGACTCCCACCCTTTCGAGAGACTTCTGGTAGAGCTGAGCGTGCTGAGCACTGATTGGGGATGTTGAGCACAACACCCAGGTGTCGACTTGGCCGACATCGTCGACGATGAGCTCCACGAGCTTGGAACTCACGGTTCCCTTGGGAACGTCGTCCTCGTAGCGTTTGGCTTCGAAATACGTCGCGCCTGCGTCGAAGGCGGAATCACCGTCGCGGCCACGTTGTGAGCCGCTCGACGCCAGTCGAAACGGCTGGCCACAAATTTCCGACAAGGCGGCCGCCAGTAGCCCTTCAAATCCATGATCGCCTGTCGGTGCGAGCGTGAGGAGGCACTGCCTCAGATCCTCAACCGCGGCTGGCGTGCCATAGTCCATTTGTCAACCCAGCATGATTCTCGTCGTCAATATGATCCATCCCTAGCGATTGGAAGGATCGTCAAAAAGGTCGGTTTGTCTGGGGTCGGGCCGCTCTATCTCCTCGTCGCGTTCCGTTTCCGGAGGGCTGTCGGCGATCGTCTTGCGTGCGCGACGCAACCCCTCGGCCCAGATAGCCAACATCTCGTTGCGGGCAGGTGCGGAGAGCCGAGGTATGTCGGAAGCGTTTCTGATGGTCAGGACGCGGCCTTCTTCGCCCTTGGCCTTGCTGAAATCCAGGATGTCAAAGTTCGCACTCTCGAGGTCCGCATCCTGCATCAGCATCTCCTCGACCAGCGTCACGAAGAGGGAAAGTGGCGCGCCCGCCAACGGATTGCTGCGCCACCAGCTGAACCAGGGGAAGGTCAGCTGGCCGCCGAGGCCGTAGATCAACGGCGGTTGAAAGGGGATCATAATGTCTTGCGCCACCGGGTAGTAACGCTTGGCCACCCCCTGGAAGAAATCCGGCGAGACACCATCGAGGTAGTCGCGCAGCAGCGGCAACACCTCGAGCAAGACGCGTTGATAGATGGGCCGGCGCTCCGCCCGTCGGATGTATTCCTCGACCTGCTCGTAGGGGACCTTGAAGACCATCATGTCGCGCGTGGCCACGTTCAGCGGATCGCAGCTGAACTTGGGCGGCCGCCTCGCTGTTGCGACAAGACCGCGTGCCACGGCGTCGGGATTGTCGCGCCAGGTGCGGGCGACATGTTGAAGGGAGGGTACTCTGACGGTTGGCCGTCGCGGCATGGGTCACCTTCAAGACCTAGATGGCGCGGCGACCCGATACCAAGCGCGCCGTGTTGGGTTACTTCGCTCCCCACTCTCCGGGGAAGTGTTTGCGGACTTCGCCTGCGCCGACCAGCTGTGTCAGCTTCCGGTAGTCGGCGAGCTTGCGTCTGATGCGGCCGGCGACGATGGCCGGATGAACATTCACGCGTTGCGCCAAAGCAATGACATTGCCGACTGTGGGCAGATCTTGCGCGGGATGGTCGTCCCAGTCGTGCGGGGGCACGAGCGCGTCGTTCGCCCACTCATCTGCTTCTTTCTCGCGCGGGTCATCACTTTTGGCGCTGAGATCGAGGTCGTCGACGAATAGCCGCTCGCCCTTGCCTTCCATGTGCCGGGCGATGTGCGCGAGCTCGTGCAGCAGACAGAACCAGAAGTTATCCAAACGGTCGTAGCGCAGCGTCATGCCGATCACGGGCGTACCGTCATTCATGAGCATGGCTGCGCCATCGAGATAGGTGTTTGACAAGTGCTGGGCAACGACGAGCACAATGCCATGTTCAGCTAGGAACTCTTGCGCTCGCTTCGGGCCGTCCTCGCGCGTGCTGAGCTGTGCCACCTCTCGGAGGAACTTGGGGGTGATGGTCCCCTTCCGGTACTTCTTCTTGGGCTTTGCTTGATTGGCCTTGGCAAGGACAAACGTGCACCAGGCGGTGAGCGCATAGCTATCCATCTTGGCGTTGCGCCGCGTGCCATCGCCCTTTCGAAACAGGGGCTGCGCGATGGCATCGATGCCGCCGGCACGGGCCATGAGATCGCGCATCAGGCGCTCGGCATTGTCTTTGACGCCGGCCTTGGCCGCGAGGAACCCGAGCTTCGCCATCTCGACGACGGGAAACCTCGACCATTCGATCGAGCCGTCATCCTCGGGAATCGATGCGCCCGGCTCCTGGATCAGCACCTCGGCCGGAATGCCGAGGTGCCGATTGAGCGCGCGGATCATCGATAACGTAAGGTCACGCTTGCCGGAGAGCACCTCGGACACCTTGGCCGAGTTGCCGATGTAGGGGATCAAGTCCTTGTTGGTGAGACCCTCCTGCTCCATGCGGAACTGGATGGCGGCGATCGGATCGGGCAGATCGATGGCGTGATGCTTCTCCTCGTACACCTCGATCAGCGTTGCGAGCAACTCGAGCTCATCACCGGCGGCCGTGCCGGCCTCGGCCTCCATGAGGTCTTCGACGCGGGCTAGCGCGGCGGCGTAGTCCTGCTCGGTCCTGATCACTGATACGTTGGCCATCTCACACCTCCTCCGCATCGATGTCGTCGTACTCGGCGTGGGTGCCAACCCACTTGATGTACACGACGCCAACGGAGTAGTTTACCCACACCACCAAACGAAACTTATTGCCGCAGACATTGAACACCACGCGTCCCTTCTTCAGGATGCTGGCGTTGCGGTACTTGCGCTTGACCTCGTTCGCTGTCGCCCATTGGGCCTTGCTCACCTCGCGGTACCAGGCCTTCAGAGCGTTCTCGAGCGCCGGTTGGTCGGGCCCGCCGTAGCTCTCCCAGTACGCCCTGAGCGTCTTGCGCGCGATGATGCGCATGACCGGCCCGCCGCCCCTATATGGTCCCAAATTGGGAGAATGTCAAGTGCTCCCTAATTGGGAGCGTATAATGCGGATCGGCGCGGGAGTCCAGCGCCGCCTGGAAGGACGCAGTCTCGCATGAGTCGGTGAAGGGCCACGCGGTTCAGCGGCTGGAGGCTGATGCCGGAAACGGCCGATGCACCCGTGCATAGAATCGAGCGATGTCGCGATCATCGATGCGCATGCCCGGATTGATGCGCCCGGCATGGTTCCAAACACGGTGCCAAGGGCCATCCTCGACGTGAGCGAGCGCGACCAGCGCCCCGGCGCTGAGCCGACCGTAGAAATTGAGGACCCGATCCAACAGTTGGCGGGTCTCGGCATCGAACGGGGCCTTGACCACCTCTGTGGCGCCAGTCAAGGGATTAAGGCGCCTGGCCCGCCCAGCGATCGGTCGGGCCTCGAATGAGCGGAACTCGCGGTACAAATACTGCAGCACCGGCCCATACTCCCAAGCCTCGAAGCTGTGCCGCACCAGGGGCCTGCCCAAGTCCACCAATGACCAAACGTGACAGAAGTAGACCAGCTTCTGCAGGCTCAGATTGCTGATCACCCGGCCGTCGCGGTCGGCCGCATCGAGGATGAAGTTCGCAATCGCTCGTCCGTCGTGGGTCATCGCCGCACACGTGTTCACTTTTCGTTCTGATACGTGATTTGCTGTCCGCGTTCAACAGCGCGCTCTGTACAGGCGTCCCTTTCCGCGACGCGTGCCGCGATCCAATGTTCAATCTCTGCCAGCAGCCACCCCACACGGTTGGCGCCCAACTGCACACGACGCGGAAACAGGCCGCGCTCCTCTAGCCGCAAGATGTGCTGCGGCGAATAGGGCACGATTCTGCGGAGTTCGGCCTTCGTTATCAGACGGATCGGCTGCAAAGCCGTGGAGCTTTGCTTCGCGGCGTTTGCAAGCGTGCCCTCGTTGTTGTCTGCGGTCATGGCGATCCCCACGCTGACGCGCGCGCGATCGCGTTGCCTTTGCCCACAGTGCTCCAAGGCGCCGGCGCTGGAGTGCCGGCATGTGTGTCCTCGACCGTGATTGAGGCGAGGATCGTCGCCAGCACCAACCACACGCACGTTGAGGCGATCGCCGCGGTCCGCCAGCCGGCAGCCGGCGCAGGTTGGATACGAGGAGTGCCCGAACGCCTGATAGGACGAACGACGTCTGCGGTTGAGATGCACGTCATCTGAGGCCGCCTGAAACTCCGCGGCATGGCGAACCAGACCAGGGCTGCCAGCTGCAAGGCAATGATGATCGCCATGGCGCTGCGATGTGCCTCAGCGGGATAGCTGCCTTGGCTTTCTGGCCACCGTACGATCAAGAAGCCGGTGGCTGTTTGCACAGCGAACGCACATCCAACATGAAGCATGTTGAGGGCGCCGTTCGCGCGGCCTGCGACCGCCTTGGGGAAATACGCGCCGATGACAGGAAAGCTTAGCACGGTCGCCGCTCCCGCCGCGGCGATGATCAGGAAAGGCACCAGGGGCGGCAGCGGCCATTGCAGCATCAATGCGGTTTGAGCGAATATCGATAAAGACAGAGTGGCGGCGAGCACCGTTTCGGTCTTTACCCCGGCGGCGCGCAATCGATCGGCGGCGGTGCCGAGCAAAAGTGCTCCGGCACAGACGGCGACGGCCATCATGCTGAGGTGATGGACGATGGTGGATCGGTCCAGTCCTTCGACATCTCGGAGCCATGGTGCTGCCCACAGGCCTTGGAGCGACCAGGACGTGCCGACACCGAGCGCTGACAGCGGAGCGACACGCCAAAACTGCGCGCTCTTGTAGATCGTTGAGAATGTCGTGCTCGGTGGCGTAGCTGGCTCGTGGACACTGGTGTGTGGCGCTGCGAGCAGGACCAGCAGAGACGCAAGCGCTGACAGTCCGGCAAGGACAACGAAGAGACCGCGCCAGCCAATTCCCTGAGCCAACAGGTCGGCTGGTGCGGCTGCAGCTAGGGCGCCGACGGCGCCCAACATCACGAGCCACCCGGTACCTACGCCCAAGCGGCCGGCGGGAAACCAGACGCCGATAGCCTTGGACGCACCGTGATGGTCGGCTGCACATTGAGGAAGCGCTCGACCAGCCGCTGGCCGGCGCGGTTGGTGGTCGACTGGGTCGATTGCTGCTGAGCCTTGATGAGGTCGTTGTCGGAGGAGCCGAAGGCGAGCTCGCTACCGACGCCGAGCACCGTTGCCAGCGCCACGCCTTTCAGCAGCTTCCAGGTGTGGAGGTCGACTTGGTCGGCCAGCCCTGAGTATCCGCCGGTGTCGGTGGCCGGCAGATTGTCGATCACCACCGAGGTGCCGTCCGGCATGATGACGCGCTGCCAGATTACGAGGGCGCGCTCCTGACCGAAGGCAATGACATTGTCGTACTTGCCGATCAGGCGCGAGCCCTGCGGGATGAGGAGATGCCGGCCGGCGACGCTGTCGAACACGTTCTCCGTCACCTGGGCGATGACGAAGCCGGGGAGATCGGAGTTCAAACCGCTGACCAGGCTGGCCGCGATGATGGTGCCGGCCATCAGTTGGTAAGGGGACGCAGGCTTCTCCAGCTTATGGGGATTGTAGACGTCCTTCTCCGGCCCAGCCTTGAGGAAGGTCAGTTTGCGCAGTTGCTCTGTCGGGTCGTTCGCCTGCAGGTCGAGGTCTCCCCCCGCGAGCGCACGCGCCCGCAAGGAGGCCTGTAGCAGCGAGAGGTTGGTGACCTCATTGTCTGGCACTTTCGTGCTCGGGATGCGATCGGGAACGACTTCGGTCTTCACGGTCTCGCGCGGCGGCGTTTTCAACTGCAGGCGAAAGAACACTTGGGCTTCGCGCGCCTGTCCGGCCATGCGGGCAAGACGGGCCTTCTCCAGCCGCTCGGCCTCGTCGATTGGATCGTTCGTGGGTTCTTTGAGCTGCACGACGCCGGGCGCCAGAGTCGTTGGGCCCTTGGCTTCCGGCTTCTTGTCGGGCTTCATGCCCTCGTAGGTGGAAGGCAGCTTCGAGAGCGCATCGGTGATCGCCTTGTGTTCGACGTTGCAGAGCTCCGTCGGGCCGCCGATTCGTAAGCTCGGCGGCTTCAACGCCACCAGCACGATGCCGGAGATGAACAGCAGCACGATCGCCGCGCCGCCAATCAGCACCTTACGGTTGATGCGCGTGACCGGTTGCGGCCGAGCGCGCAGCTCGAGCTGCTCCGGCGGCACCTTTCCGGCCTGGCTGCCCGGCTGGTTCGAGGACTGATCTGTCACGGCTGCACCTCGCGCCAGACGGCATCGGTGCGCACGATGCGCACGACGCGCTGCGGGGCGGTGCCCAGCCTCAGCTCCCCGGCAGCGAACAAACGATCGACAATATAGGTCGTGCCGCGTACGCGGTAGTTGACTAGCGCCGGCTTGCCGTCGGGCCCGATGACGAACAGCGGCGGGGCCTCGCTCTGTGCCAGGCCCGACGGGAATTGAATGTAGACTTTGGCGCCATCGTCGAACACGCGAACCGGTTTCCAGGGCGCGTCGCCCTCGATGCGATAGCGGAACCGCAGCTGCTCGATGTTGATGCCGGTGTCGGTCAGAGCCGTAGTAGCGGCTTCGATTTCTGCGCGTTGCTTCTTCAGGGCCAGCAGCTCGGATGCCGGATAGGTCCACGACACCGATGCCATGTACGTCGATTGTGACGACCGCATCTCCAGGTGATAGGTGCGCCGATCGGTGGTGATGACGAGATTGGTCTCGAGGTCGGCGCCGATCGGTTTGACCAGGATGTGGACTATCGCGTCCTTACCCTCCCCGCTGGTGGTGTCGCCCACCACCCAGCGCACGGTGTCGCCGGCCGACACGGAGATCAGCTTCTCTCCGGCCTCAAGAGCGATATCGGTCACCTGGCTGACCGCGGCGTGGAGCTGATAGAGTGCGCCCTCGGTGTAGGGGTAGACCTGGATGGCGTTGATGTAGCCGTCCTTGACCGGCTCGATCCGCGCAGCCTCGTTCGCACCCTTCACGCGGTCCTTCGGCGGCCGCTGATCTTTTTCCTTCTCGGCCGCCTTCGTCACCGGCTTTAGCTGTCCCGGCAAGGGAAGCGGTTTGGGCACCTCGATGTATTGAACCAGCGGCTTCTGCTCCGGCTCACGCTTGGCGGCCTTGAAGGCCGGGCTGTCGAGGAGCGGGATCTCCGGCACTTGCACGGGCATTGCGCAAGCCGCCAACACCACTGCGATGAAGGAAACCGACGCGATCACTCGAGAGCGGCTCATTTCGGCTCTCCCGGGGTGACGTCCTGCGACCAGTTGAAGGTGTGCACGTAGATGCCGAGCGGGTTCTTGCGCATGGCCTCGGCGGTGCGCGGCGGCGTGACGACAATGGAGAACAGGCCCGTGAGGCGCTTTGTGTCCTTGAGAGCTCCGCCCTCGAAGATGCGTTCGAGCCAGCGCACCTGGAACGACGTGTCCGAGGCGCGCACGACGCTGGTCACCTCCACCGCCACGGTCTCGCGCCCGACCTTGGCGAACGGATCATTCTCTCGGGCATATTCATTGAGGGTGACGGCGGCCCGGTCGGTGACGAAGTCATAGGCCTTGAGCCAGTTCTGCCGCACCACCACGGGGTCGATGGAGAGCGAGCGCACATTGTCGACGAAGCGAGCGAGGTGGAATGCGATCTGGGCATCGCTCGGCTTGTAGACCTCGGACGCCGGGCCGATGGCGCGGGCTCCGCCCTTGGGGTCAACCTCGACGATGTAGGGGACAGTGGTGGCCGACCGCCCGATCCACAGCAGGATGCCAGCGAGGACCAAAGAGAGCGCGAGCGACCCCAGCGCCATCAGACGCCAGTTGTGCGCCTGCACCCGGGCCGAGCCGATGCGCTCGTCCCAGACCTGGGCTGCTTTCTGGTAGGGGGTGACGGGCTCCGGCGTCTCGCCGTAACGCAGGGTCGAACGCTTGAATGACATTATATATGTGTTCCTCTAGCTCTTGTCCTTGAGATCGGGGCCGCTGCCGCCGGCCGGGCGGTCGCCCTCGCGCAGTGCTCCGGCCGCGACCAGGCCGGCCTGGGTCAGGCGCTGCCGCCGTGCCAGGCTCTGCGCCCAGGCCGGCGTCGTCGGTCCGGCCGAGCCGCCCGAGGTCGGATCGGGGCCCGAGCCGGAGCCCGCGTCGCGATAGCCCTGCGCTGCGCCTTGCCGGTACGCATCGCGCACAGGACCCGTGCCCGAAGCGATCGTGCGTGATGCCGGCGCGGTGCCGAGCGTGCGCGCCACGCCGCGCGGGCCACCGGCCTCGTAGGCGGCGCCGACCCTGCCGGTCAGCGCAGCCGCGGCCTTGATGCTACCGCCGGCAGCCTGGCCAGTGAGACGAGCAGCGCCGCTTGCCAGCATGCCGCCGGCGATGGCCGTGCCGCCGAGCGCGGCGGTCGTCGCAACTGCAGCACCGGCACCGAGCTGCGGCGCTCCCGACACCAGACCCGCCGCCATCGCCGGGATGAACACCGCCAATCCGAACACGGCGATGGCCGCTAAGATGCAGGAGGCCGCCTGCGTCAGCGTGATCTCGCCCGTCGGCCTGATGAGCGTGCCGAACAGCGTGGCGCCGATGCCGACCACGATCGCCAGCACCATCAGCTTGATGCCGGAGGAAATCACATTGCCCAGCACGCGCTCGGCCAAGAATGCCGTGTGCCCGAACAGGGCAAACGGCACGAGCACGAAACCCGCCAATACCGTCAGCTTGAACTCGATGATGGTAATGAAGAGCTGGACGCTGAGCACGAAGAACGCCAGCAGCACGATAAGCCACGTCAGCATCAGCACCACGATGGTCACGAAGTTGGTGAAGAACGAGGTGATGCCAATCAGCTCGCCCGCCTTCTCCAGCAGCGGTCGGGACGCGGTAAACCCGGTCGACGCCACGAACCCGGGCCGCATCAGGTCCGCCGCCGTCAGCGATGCGCCGGATGCTTTCAAGCCAAGGCCGGCAAACGACTGGAAGATGATGTCGGCCAGACCTTTGAAGTTATTGAGGAGCAACGCGAAGAAGCCGATGTACAGCACCTTCTTGATCAGTTGCGCCGGGACGTTGTCCTCGCCCATCAACGCCCAGAACAATCCCGCCAGCGTGATGTCGATCGCCACCAGCGCGCTCGTCAGGAACGCCACGTCGCCGGCCAGCAACCCGAAGCCGCTGTCGATGTAGCGGCTGAAGGTCTCCGTGAACCGGTCGATGATCGCCAAGTCGTCCATGCGGACAAAGCTCCGCCGTCTGCGGGACCGCGAGGTCGCCGCGGTGGTGTTCAGTACGAAAGGGTCAGAGAGCGGCTAGCGTCGTCGTCGAGGCGCGTGGTGTCGTCGCGTCGCGAGCGGGCCCATGCTGGAATCATGTCTCCGACATGACCCCGCAACCCCAACCGGGAGGACACCTCCCGGACCCGCCGCCCTTTGAAGGGTCAAAAAGGAGGGGGCTCGGGGCCTCCCCGAGCGGGTGCGGGCGGTAGCCCGCTCGCGCAGCGACATTTCAATAGATTCGTACATTGTCATTTCCCTCCTGATGGTTGTTATCGGCTTGCGGTGTAGGCGGATCCTGCACCGAGGAACGTCCTGAAGCGTTGGCGGGCTTCGGTCTCGGTGGCGAGGTCGCGGGCTTTGGCGAGTGTTTCGGCACGGAGCTGGGCGGTGAGCAGGCCCTGCAGGGCGAGGGACTGTTTGACGCCGAGCGCGGTGAGATCGTTGCCGGCTTGGGTGGCTTCGAGGATGCCGACGGCACTCAGCGAACGGGTCGTCGCTGCGGTGAGAAGTCGCGTATCGCCTTCGATGCTGTCGGCGATCTGGCCTTGCAGGAGGGCGGTACGTTGGAAGGCGGCGTACTCCTCATCCCAGCGTGTTACGGCGTTGCGCAACACGTCATCGCCGGAGAGCGCGGTCGAGAGCTGTCGCGGGAAAAGTTGCTCGTACCCGCTTTGCGTTGCTTGCAGCCGCATTGCGATGCCTTCGCCGGCGCGGAGCTGGGCTTGGATGTCGGCGAGCGTGCGCTGCAGGTCAGGCGAGATCGTGGATCCGAGACGCAAAAGGTTCAGATCCATGCGCTGGATCATCAGTACCTGGTTCTGCAGCTGCCGCACCTGGTTGTTGATCTGCTCAAGCGCGCGGGCAGCCGTGAGCAGGTTCTGCCCGAAGTTGGTCGGATCAAAGACCGTCAGCTGAGCGGCCGAACGCGTCACGCAACTCGTGGCCAGAGCGGCGGCGACCGGCACGGCGATGGTCAATTTGCGCAGTTTGCTCATCGGCCACTCCTTTTGATCTTGCCGGACGCCGTAACCCTGAAGGGGGACAGCCGCTCCGGCAGAGGTGGTCCTCCGGGAAGGCCTGGCAGCGGCGCGGTGTCGGTGCGGGGTTCGACGGCCCGCGCCGCTGCCTTCGGCGAAGGTGGCTTGCCGTTTGGGGATGCGGCAGATGCCACCGGCGCACCTTCGACCGGTTCGATCTGGCTTGCTGTTGTTGGGATGGTAGGGGGAGGCGCCTCCGTCTGACGGGGCCACCGTCCGATCAGGTCGGCCGCCCATGCCAATGCCTTCGCTTTCAGGAACTGCTGAGCGAATTGATCGCTCGCATCGTCGGCTAGACAACGGTCGATGAGGCGCTGGTCTTCCGGTGAGGAGCTGCCGCACAGGGCAAGTGCGACGGGACCGAGCCCGAGCTCGAACAGCCGATTGCCGCGCGCGGTCTGCGCGTAGTAGTCGCGCTTCGGTGCGGCGAGGCTCAGGATCTCGACCTGTCGCGCATTGAGTCCGAAGCGTTCGTAGACGCTGTGCGCCTGCGGCTCGAGCGCCCGGTCGTTGGGCAGGAAGATGCGCGTCGGGCAGCTCTCGATCAGGGCCGGCGCGATCGTCGAGCGCTCGATGTCGGCGAGTGACTGCGTGGCGAACACGACGGCCACATTCCTCTTGCGCAGCGTCTTCAGCCATTCGCGGATGCGGGCAGCGAACAGCGCGTCGTCGAGAAAGGTTCACGCCTCGTCGAGGATTAGAAGGGTCGGTCGTCCGTCGAAGCGCGCCTCGAGGCGATGGAACAGGTAGGTCAGAACCGGCGCGATCAGCGCCTTGTGCTGCATGAGCAGCTCCATCTCGACATGCAGGACGTCGGTGTTCGCCAACTGCTCAGCGGAGCCGTCGAGCAGCCTGCCGTAGGCACCTTCCAGGGTGTAGGGCGCCAGAGCGGCGACCAGGACGCTCGACTGGATCAGCACCGCGAGGCCGGTCAGCGTGCGTTCCCCCTTTGGCGCGGAGGCCAGGCTCCTGAGCGCCGTCCACACCGCGTCCTTGACG
Source organism: Hyphomicrobiaceae bacterium (assembly GCA_050248715.1). Taxonomy (GTDB): domain Bacteria; phylum Pseudomonadota; class Alphaproteobacteria; order Rhizobiales; family Hyphomicrobiaceae; genus AWTP1-13. The sequence continues at coordinate 15,068 of JBFWRV010000030.1, forward strand.
TCGGGCGTGACGCGCACGCCTTCGCTGGTGAGCAGCGCCGTGATCCATTGGAGGGCGAAGGCCATCTCGCCCGGTTCGTCGATGCGGGCAAGCGGCTGCAGGGAGAGCGTGCCTTCGAGCCCGAGCTCGATGCTGGCGCCGCCCATGGCCAGGGTAGCAGCGCGCGCCGAGCGCCCGCGGTCGAACAGGACCACCTGCGCGCCGATGAAGCGGCGGAATTGCAGCGCGAGCAGGGACAGTAGCACCGACTTGCCCGAACCGGTCGGGCCGACGATCAATGTATGCCCGACGTCGCCGACATGCAGATCGAGCCTGAACGGCGTCGATCCGCGCGTCTCTGCCATCATGAGCGGCGGGGCGTTCAGGTGCCGGTTCGTCTCGGGCCCCGCCCACACCGCAGACACAGGCATCATGTGTGCGAGATTGAGTGTGTGCACGATGGGCTGGCGCACATTGGCGTAGGGGTTGCCTGGGAGGCTACCGAGCCACGCCTCCACCGCGTTCAGTGTCTCGCGGATTGTTACGAAGCCGCGACCGTTGATGATGCGTTCGATGGCCAGCAGCTTCTCGTTGGCCTGCTTGGCGTCGCCATCCGTCACCACGATCGCGGTCGTGAGGTAGCCGAACGCGACGTCGTCGGCGCCGAGCTCCTGCAGTGCCTCATCCGCGTCGGTTGCCTTGTTGTCGGCGTCGGGATCGACGAGCGCCGTCTCCCGGTCGAACATGACTTCACGCAATATGACCAACACCGACTTGCGCTTGGCGAACCACTGCCGCCTCAACCTAGTGAGATGACGGGTGGCTTCGGTCTTATCGAGGGCGATCCAGCGCGTCGTCCAGCGGTAGGCGAAGCCCAGGTAGTTGAGGGCATCCAGGATGCCCGGCACGGTGGCAGTCGGGAAGCCGAGCACGGTCAGCACGCGCAAGTGCTGATCGCCGAGCTTGGGCTCGATTCCACCGAGGAAGGGCCGGTCACACAGGATGGCGTCGAGATGCGTCGGGATCGCCGGCACCGCCACGGGGTGCCGCTTGCTCGAGATGGTGCCGTGCAGGTAGGTGAGGGTCTCGGCGTCGTCGAGGGCCTGGGCTTCCGGCACGATGGACTGCAGCATCTGCAGAGCCCGATCAGTCTCTGTCACGAACCACTCCAGCTGCGCCCGCGGCTCGATCTCGATGGCCGTTTCATCGGACCGCTCGTACAACAAGCGCTCGGCCTGGCCCTCGTGCTCCGGTGGCGGCAGATAGAGGAAGGTCAGGTAACAGTGGCTCTCGTGGTGTGCGCCGTCCGCGCTGAAGGCGGCGTAGCGTTCCTGGTCGACCAGCCACGACGCCGGATCGGCGAAGCGCGCGCCAGGATACTGGTTGGCTGGCGCCCGTTCGGCCTCGAAGAACAAAGCCCAGCCGGCACCGAACCTTTTCAGCACGTTGTTCAGCCGAGCCGTCACAGAAACGAGCTCGGCTTCGGTGGCGCTGTCGAGGTCGGGGCCACGGTAGCGCAAGGTGCGTTGGAACGAGCCGTCCTTGTTGAGGACGATGCCGGGTCCGATCAGGCATGCCCAGGGCAGGTAGTCGGCGAGCGCTGCGGTCTTCTTCCGGTATTCGGCGAGGTTCAGCATGCGAGCGCTCCCTTGTGGCGGGCATGGCGGGACAGGACGGTGAGGAAGGCGGGATCCTTGCGCGTGACCCAAACGGCGACTGTGTGACCAGCGAGCCAGATGAGAAGGCCGGCCAGCCACAGGCGCAGGCCGAGGCCGATGGAGGCGGCAAGCGTGCCGTTGAGGATGGCGAAGCTGCGAGGTGCGCCGGCGAGCAGGATCGGCTCGGTCAGCGACCGGTGCAGCACGACCTCGAAGCCGGGGATGGTGGATGGTTGACCGAGCATGGGTGTCTCTCTCAATTGATGAGCGCGCCGCCGGCGAAGGAGAAAAAGGACAGGAAGAACGAAGTGGCGGCGAAGGCGATGGAGAGGCCGAACACGATCTGGATCAGGCGCCGGAGGCCGCCGCCCATGTCGCCGAAGGCAAGGCTAAGGCCGGTGACGATGATGATGACGACGGCCACCACCTTGGCGACCGGACCCTCGATCGACTCCAGGATGCGCTGCAGTGGTGCTTCCCACGGCATGCCTGAGCCGGCGGCGTTGGCGGCATCGGCGGCCATGACCGTCACGACGGCGACGGCCCAGCCTGCGATCGTATCGCGGAGCATGCGTCGAGCTTGGGGAGGGAGTTTCACTCGGACCTCTATCAAACCGTGTGCAGGGCTGGCCGCCCGAGCGGCTTCAAGAGGTAGTCGCCGTCCTCATCGAGGCTCTCGAGCTCGAGGACGGTCTCCACACGCCGATTGGGGCCACGTCCCTCAAGGAACACGATGACGTCGATGGCCTGCACGATCAGGTCGCGCGGCACGGTCACGACCGCTTCCTGCACGAGTTGCTCCAGGCGGTAGAGGCCAGCCTCGGCCGAGTTGGCATGCACTGTGGTGACGCCGCCAGGGTGACCCGTATTCCAGGCTTTGAGCATGTCGAGCGCTTCCGGCCCGCGCACCTCGCCGATGATGATGCGGTCGGGGCGCAACCTGAGCGTCGAGCGCACCAGGTCGGCGAGCGTTGCCACGCCGGGTTTGGTACGCAGGCACACGCAATCAGCCGCGGCGCACTTGAGCTCGCGCGTGTCCTCCAGGATGACGACGCGCTCATCGAGCTCGGCGATCTCCGCCAGCAAGGCGTTGACCAGCGTGGTCTTGCCGGAGGACGTCCCGCCGACCACCAGGATGTTCTGGCGCTCGCGCACACTCGTCGCCAGCACCTGCGCCTGCCGCGGCAACATGATGCGCGCCGCCACGTAGTCGGCGAGCCGATTGAGCACGTCGGCAGGTTTGCGCACCGCAAAGCAGGGTGCCGGCGCCACCGGTGGCATCACACCCTCGAAACGCTCGCCGGACTCGGGCAGCTCCGCGGATACGATCGGCGCCCTGTCGTGCACCTCCCGGCGCACGTGCGCGGCCACCAGGCGGATGATGCGCTCCGCTTCCGCGCTGCCAATGCGCTCGCCGGTATCCTGGCGGCCAACCACGGCGCGCTCGATCCACAGCCTGCCGTCGGGGTTGACCATCACCTCGATCACGGTCGGGTCTGCCAAAGCGGAAGCAATGGTCGGCCCGAAGGCAGTGCGCAGCATCTGCCGGCGCCGGCCTTGCGCCTCTTCGGCTGCGGGAAGGGAAAAGAGGTCAGCCATGCCGCTTCTCCGTCGTGCTTGTCCGGGTTGCTTGACCGTTCGGCTTGAGATTGAGGACGGTGCCGGCTTGTCCGTCCTTCACGGATTGCGGCCTCACGGCGATGTCGTCGGTCGCCGTCGCGAACAGATCCGGTCGATGGCTGGCGATCGACTCCAGCACGTCCATGACGAGGCCGCGATCCGATGCCAGCCGCCGGCCGATCTGGGCGACAAACACCTCGAAGCGCTGTTTGCCGAGGATGCGGGCTGGTTTCTGCTCGTTGTCCGGCAGGGGCGGGGTAATGGTGAGGAAATAGCGTACGAACAGTGAGATCATCTCGGTGTTGATGGCCGTATCCCGTTTCAGGGTGGCAAGGCTGCTGGATTGCTCATCGAGACGGCGCAGCAGCGCGTCATCGAGCAGCGGGTATTTCTCGGGGTTAAGCCTGCGGTCGAGTGCCTCTTCGACGAGGGCCGACTTGGCGCCGTGACGCAGTTTCGCCACGCGCTCGAAACGATCCGCGAGCTCCGCGGACAAGAGCACGGAATAGCGTCGCTTGGTGCCCCAGCGTGGGCGCTTCGATGCCGGCGTCACTTCGCTTGTCATGGGGTTCGGCTCTCAGCGAGGAATCAGATCGTCGTCATCTGCGGGGTCGGTGAGCACCGGCTCGGCGCCACCGTGCCGATCGGTGTCGGCATCAAGTCCATCCGGATGCCCATCGCTGGGCGAGAGATCGGGGGCCATGTCCGGCGTGCGGCCAGGCTCGGTACTGATGAGCTCAGACCAGGCGCGCTCGAGCCGCTGGTCTGTTTCGCGCATCTGGCCGGCCCAATCGTTGCGCCTAGGTGGCGGTGCGTCCGCGAAGCGACCAGCAGCCAGGTCCGGAGCAGGCAACCGGCGCGCCATGAAATTGCGGTCGGCGTGGTACTTGAGCTTCCGGGCTCTGATCGGTGGCATCCCGGAAATCAGCACAAGGGCATCGGTGGCCGGCAACTGCAGGATCTCGCCGGCCGTTAGCAAAGGTCGCGGCGTCTCCTGCTCCGACACCGACATATGCGGCAGCCACGCCGACAGGCGCCGTCCGGACAGGTTCTTCTGGGCGCGCAGCTCCGTGGCGGTGCCCAGCGCATCCGATAAGCGCTTGGCCGTGCGCTCGTCGTTGGGAGCGAACGCCACGCGCACATGACAATTGTCGAGGATGGCATGGTTGGCGCCATAGGCCTTGTCGATCTGGTTGAGCGACTGCGCGACGAGGAACGCGCGCACGCCATAGCCTGCCAGGAACGCCAGCGATGACTCGAAGAAGTCGAGCCGGCCCAGCGCGGGGAACTCATCGAGCATCAGCAACAACTGGTTGCCAGGTGCATTGCCGTCCGTTGTCTGCAGTGTTTCGGTGAGGCGGCGGGCGATCTGGTTGAGGATCAGGCGTACCAGTGGTTTGGTGCGCGAGATGTCGGAGGGCGGCACCACGAGGTAGAGCGACACCGGATGCCTTGCTTCGATCAGGTCGGCGATGCGCCAGTCCGAATGTGCGGTGTTGGCGGCGACCAGCGGGTCGCGGTAGAGACCGAGGAAGCTCATCGCGGTAGACACGACGCCCGATCGCTCGTTGTCCGACTTGTTGAGCAGCTCGCGGGCGACCGAGGCCACCACGGGATGCACCAACGGCGCCGTCTCTGATCCGAGATGGTTGGTGGTGAGCATGATCTTGAGGGTGCGCAGGATGGAGCGCGACGGGTCGGCGAGGAACGTGGCGACGCGAGCCAACGTCTTCTCCTCCTCGGCATAGAGCACGTGCAGGATGGTGCCGGTGAGCAGGGCGTGCGCCGTTTTCTCCCAATGGTCGCGCCGCTCCTTGGCGCCTTCCGGATCGACCAGGATGTCGGCGATGTTCTGCACATCCCGCACCTCATGAGCGCCTCTGCGTACCTCGAGCAACGGGTTGAAGCGCGCCGACAACGGGTTGGTCGGGTCGAATAGGAGACAGTGCGAGAACCTGGAGCGCCAGCCGGCCGTGAGCGCCCAGTTCTCCCCCTTGATGTCATGCACGACGGCCGAGCCCGGCCAGGTGAGCAGGGTCGGCAGCACCAGGCCAACTCCCTTGCCGGAGCGCGTCGGCGCGACCGCCAGGATGTGCTCGGGGCCGTCATGGCGCAGGTAACGGCCATCGTGCAGGCCCAGCACGACGCCGCGATCGCCGAGCAGATCGGCGTGACGAATCTCGGCATCATCCGCCCAGCGGGCCGAGCCGTAGGTCGTGGCGTGTGACCTGGCACCGGCCCGCCGGGCGGCTCCCCCGATCGCGACCGCGCCAGCGGCCAGACCGCCGAAGGCGGCCAGGGCACCGGTGCGCGCGAACACGTCCGGAGCTTGCGCATCGAACGCAAGCCACCAGACGAACAGCTTCCAGAGTGCATAAAGCTTGAGGCCGAACAGCTCGAGCGCAGGGGAACCGAGCGCGGGCTGATAGCCGAGCAGCACGGCTGCCCATTGCGTTGCCCCCAGCAGGCACACCGTGACGATGCTGACGGCGAGCAGACCGTGGGCGATCGAGGTGCGGAGCTGTGACACGGGGCAGCGACCCTTTCACGCGACTAAAAATGCGCGTGCTAAGGGTGAGCCGGATCGACCGGCGCACTCAATCCGGTAAATTGTGCAGGATCGTGAAGCGGAGTGAAGAAAGAGAGCGGGTTTGCGGCAATCCTGCGACGGAGGTCCGTGAGCGACCGTTCGTCCGTACGATCGCGCACTTAGCGGATGGTGTGGCGCGAAGCGAATGTTGCGCGCCGATCCGCCAAGTATCGTGTTGTTCTGCGCTGCCTCCTCTGAACCAGCAGTGTCGATATTGAAAAGGTGGCGACGAGGAGGCCAAAAGAGTCAAGATCGATGATCGCGTGGAGATCCAGCGGGACTTGACCCGAGACCCCGTCGGTGGGTGCGTCGTGGTGGAAGTCAAGTATGCTGACGGCACGACCGGTGTCATGCCACTGGTCATCAACTGGTGCCGGCGCGCCAACCGACGGTCGCCAAATGATATGGCTCGCGATGGACTTTGACCTGCGTTCTGCCGTCGAAATTCTGGCAGCCTGGGCCGACAAGCTTCCGCTGCGGCGTGTATATGTGTACGGCAGCCGCGTGCGCGGCGATGCGCGAGCGGACAGCGATCTCGACGTCGCCTATGAAGCGGGCGGCCGCATCACCCAAGAGGCGATGGCGGCTTGGCAGGTGGAACACGAGACCGATTTCGCCGATCTCAAGAGCAAGCTGGGCGTTCGCCTACAGTTCCTTTGTCCGAGCGCGGACGCGATGCTGCAGCAGCTGCAGGCTGCAGCCAAGAATCCGGTCATGGTGGTTGGCAAGGTGATCTGTATCTCGCTGCCGCCCAAGATGGGGTCACTTTGACGGTCATGACTGATGCGTGGAAGCGGCCGGACGGGCACCCGCTGACTGTCGAGCGGGCTAAAGAGTTGCTGGCTGGCGATCTCGGCAACGAGTACCGCGCCATCCTGAGCCGATGTTGCGCGCCGATCTATTGGCATCAGCGCAAGGATGGCGCTGCCCAAATTCTGAACAGCGGCACGATGACCTTTCTGCAGACACCGAAGCGGCTTGTCGGCGTCACGGCGGCGCATGTTGTCCTGGGCTACCAGCAGGAACACGCCAACGCCGCGTCACCCCTCCACCTGCAGATCATGAACGCCTTCCTGAACTTGGAGGTTATTGGGCTCTCCAAAGCGCTCGACATTGCGACGGTGGCAATGGACGACACCACGCTTGGGCGAATTGGCAAGGAGATCGTGCCGCTCTCGACCTGGCCACCACAGCCGCCACAAGAAGGCCGTGGCATCATGCTCGCCGGGTATCCGGGCGTTGACCGACTCCAGCCGGGGTCGATGGAAGTCAACTGGGGCCTGTTCACGGCGCTCGGCATCGCCCGCCGTGTGATCGGCGAGCAGATCACTTGGGTACCTGAGCGCCAACACGATGGCGTCATCACGGACCTGCCGCCGAAACATCGCCTGGGAGGTATCAGCGGTGGCCCACTGATCGGATGGTTCGAGAGTGCGTCGCACTTGGTCCACTACGCGCTGTCAGGCGTCATCTCGCAAGCCCATCCTGAGCTGGAGAACGTCATCGCTCGCCGCGCCGATTTCATTCAAGAGGACGGCACTATCGCCGAGCCGCGGCACTACAGGTGGCGAGAGGAGGACAGCGCCGCAGGTGCGGGCTGACAGCCACAGGAATACGGCCCGAGACGGCAATCAATCGCAGTTCTGCTCAGTCGAGCAGCGCTCGATCCTCGAGAGCCATCTGCTCGCGCAAGGCGTCTACCAGTTCCGACACTCCCCGAGCGCGCAGGTCGTCATTGAAGTCCCCGCGAATGGACCGCATCGGTAGTGCGAGGAAGCCTTCGGCTCGCCCCCGAGCGTTGAGATGTCGAAGCGCACGCTGGCCTGCCGCATCAGCATCACAGGCCACGTACAGGCGCGCAAGGCCCGGCGGCAGCACGAGACCAGCCAGCCGGCTGGCCGAGAGTGCTGCCACCATCGCCATGCCCGGCATCACCGACTTGAGAGAGAGCACCGTCTCGACGCCTTCTCCCGCCACCAGCACGTTGCTTGCGCTGCCAAAGCGCACGCCGTGACCAAGCAGAGACCCGAGAGCCCGGCGTGGCACCGGGATCGACGCCTTGCCGACGCCAGAGGGATCGAGCCAGGTACGTTCCACGCCCATGATCCGGCCGTTGAGGTCGGTAACGGCCGCGACCAGTGCTGGTCGCGCCTCGCGCGGCGCTCCGTCCTGTGGGCGGTAGAAGCAGGTTGGATGGAAGCGCAATGCCGCCAGCATCTGCGGCGCGACCTTGATGCCGCGATGGCGCAGGTAGCTTTCGGCAATGGTGCCTGGGATCGGACGCGCGCTGGCGAACAGGCGGACCGCCGCGTGCAGCGGATCGCGCGCCATCCTGGTCGGCTTATGGACAGTGGGCAGCTCCTGCGGCAAAGCCAGAAAGCGGCAGGCCTCGGCTATGGCGTCCTTGAGCGAAGGCAGGTTCTGATTGAGGGCGATGAGATCGAGCAGATCACCGTGCTCCCCGGTCGCGGCATCGATCCACTTGCCCGCCCGAGGACCCGACAGGCGTACATACAGGCTGCGCCCGGGCGCGTTGGCAACATCGCCGACATGCCAATAGCGTCCGGTGCGGCAGCCGTTGGAGAGGTAGTGGTGACAGACGGCCTGTGCGTTCTCGGCAAGCCGGCGCGCCACGTCGGCTGCTGCCGGACTCTGCTGGCGCACGCTGGACATGCGGGTACTCCGAGAACGGACACGCGAGGAGTCGGCAAATGGGATGCTGCGGCCGTGCTCGCAAGGCACGGCCGCAGGGTTGGGTGCTATGCGGCCGTGGCGGCAGCCCCGAGCAGGTTGCGCTTGGTGTACTGCCCGCGCGGGAAGGCCAGATAGCGCGGCGTCCAACCCTCCTTGCGCGTGCGGCCGTCGCCGTCGAGCGCCTTGCGGATGATCGCCTTCTTCTTGGTGCCGGGTTCGGTCAGGTAGGTGTTGGCGGCGGTCTCGCCGATGACCTCGGCCAGCATGCCGTTGACGGCCTCGCGGTCCTTGACCAGCACGAAGAACGGCTCGTCCGGCTGCCAGTGCTTGAGGCAATCGACTTTCAGATGCAGGCCGAGCGTGTCGACAAGATCGGTGCCGACAGCCAAGGTTTCCGCCATGACCAGGGCGAGGACCTGCATCACCTGGGTGTCGCTCATGTCGAGCAAGCGCGCGAACACCTCGGCGGTGCGGTTGCCGGTGGCGTCATGCCAGACGATCCTGTCTGTCTCACTGTCCAGGCGCAGCAGCTTCGCAATTCTTGCGCGCTTCTTGGCGAATGTGCTTTCGCTCGCCAGCTTGGCGGAGGCCTCGCCGACCTCGGCATTGGCTGGTCGCTGTGGCTCTGCCTCCACTTTCCACCAGCGCCCGCCGCCGATGGCGTGCGCCAGCATCACGCGCAGCGCAACCTCTGGCGCGTCAGCGACGGCCAGCCGCACAGCACTGTGGCGCACGAGATCGACGTAGTTGGCAAGCGGCGCGCTCATCTCGGGCCGCTCAATGACGACCCCGTCTTCGCCGCTGCCGTCATGCCCATCGCCCTTGCGCTTGGCGCGCCGAACCTCGGCGCGGGGCTTGAGCCCCTTGTGCACGGTCACGTTGCCGTCTGGCTCCACCACCAGGTAGACCTCGCCGCCGTCGGCTTTTGCCACCTGCTCGTAGTCCCAGGGTTGGAAGCGCCGGTCGGGCTCGATGACCTGCACGTCGGTCCAGCCTGACTTGAGCAACTGTTCGCGCCGCTCGGCGATGGCGGCATTCTGCAAGCGCCAGAACTCGTCCGGATCGGCAAAGTAGCGCTGCTCGCCGAACAAGTCGGCGGTGATGCCACCGTGATAGGCGGCCTCGTCGAAGAGGGCGGCCGTGGTGGCGATCTCGGCCCCGCCCAGCAGCCATGCTTTGAGTTGCCATGGCGGCGGCGGTTCCTGGTGCGGATCGTTGTTGAGCGCCAGCCAGGCCTTCTGCCGCTCCTTGGTAGCCAGAGTCAGCAGTTGCAAGGTCTGCGCCTCGATCTCGCCGGCGCGGTACAGGCGCCGGATGTCGGGATGCAGATTGGCGATGGCGAGCCTGCGCCTGACGATCTGCTCGGATATGCCGAAGTGCGCGGCAATATCCGCCTCCGGCATGCCCTTGCGACGCAACGCGGCGAAGGCCTCATGCTGCTCCAAATCGTCCATGGGCAGGCGCTCGACGTTCTCCGCCAGCGATGCCTCGATGGCGGTGGCATCGTCGTCGGCCTCCAGCAGGACGCACGGCAGCTTGCCGAGACCCGGCGTGCTGTTCGCATCGAGCCGCTTGGCCGCGAGGTAGCGCCGCCGACCGGCAACGATCTCGTAGCCCTCTCCCTCGCGGCGCACCAGCAACGGCTGGATGATGCCGAGCGCGGCGATGGAGGCGGCGAGGCTGTCGATCTCCTTGGCTCCGTGGCGGCGCACGTTGAGTCTGGACACGGTGAGTTCGGACAGGGGGATATGATGCAGCTTACGCAGCATGAGAGGTTCTCCTTTCTCAGGTTCAGGCGTTGCTGGAGGTGGTCTGCAAGCCGTCGAGATAGGCAACGGCCTCCTGCGCCTTGGCGGCGGCAGCGAAGATGGCTCGCGGGTCGGCCTTCATGACCTTGAGCCAATGATCGATGTAGCGGGCGTGGTCTGGGTGCGGTTCGATGGCGATGCCGAGCCGCGCGCACAGGAAGGCGGCGCCGATCTCGGCGCAGGCTTCCTCGAAGCAATAGGCCTTATCGCCGAAGCGCTTGCCGAACTCCCGGCCGAGGCGATGCGGCGCGCCGGACCAGTGCGTTGCCTCGTGCCCGAGCACGGCGTACCAAGCCTCCGTGCGCGTGCGCCCGTCGATGGCGAGGAAGCGCGCCTCGTCCGGCATGTGGATGGTGTCTGTGGAGCGTCGGTAGCAAGCCTGGGTGCCACCAACGACGATCGTTGCGGCAATCGCGGCGAAATATACTTCTGCGGCGGCAATCCGGTCGATCGGGTTGGACGGCAGCGCCGTAGGCTGCACGTAGCCGTCCACCTGCTCGGGGGCGAACACCCAATAGCCGCGCGCGAAGCGAACCCGCTCCGTCTCACCGGCTGCCTCGCCATTCTCGTCGCCGGGTTCGGCCGCGACGTCGATCTCGCGATAGAACACGATAGGCGACGCTCTCTCGCCTTTGCGAACGCGCGCGCCTTTCTCGTTCCACTGGCGCAGCGTGGCCCACTGGCCGCTGTCGTAGCCCCGCTCCAGGGCGCTGACCCAAAGGCTCAAGATGTTGACGCCGCGATAGGCGTGCCCGGTTACGGCATTGGTCGGCAGCACGGGCTGGGTGCCGCCGCGCTGCCACGGCATGATGGGTTCGCCGGGGTTGGCTTCGATGGCGGCAAGCAGTTTTCCGGTGATGGTCTCGTAGGTGTCGGAACGCGGTCTCTCGGCTTTCGCGCGCATGACGTGGCACTCCTGCAAAAGCGAAGGAAAACCCGAGATTTCAGCGCTAATCTCAGTCTCAACATAATATCAAATGTTCTTCGTTTGTTCTATTGTTTTCTCAGTCATCTCATTGAAATATTGATCACTTTTTCGGCCTAGCCCGCTCCGCTACAAAATTCGTCCAGTTTCAGAAACCATGTCATTTTCAAAATGGGCTTGGCTTCGTGTGTCTGCCTCGCGGAGCCGCCCTTGCCTCCGGCCCCTTCAGGGGGGCGGCTCCGCGAGGCAGACCGCGCACTGCCTCGTGGTGGGTCCCGGCTCCATTGCATTGACGACCCGGTCGAGTGACGACGCCGTCATCTTGGAGCGCGCCAGGGACCGTCACACGCATGTGCCGAGACCCGCTCGCGGGGCTCGGGCGCGCGGCCGTGTCGCCGCGCGGTAGGGCCCGGCCGCGGCCACTCCGGCCGCGGGGCGCTCAACTAGGCTACCCGCGCGCACCGGAGAGATAACGCGGCTTGGGTCTAGGCACTAAGTCGGCCTGTCCGGCCGACACCTCGGTTGAAGTCAAATTCCACCTCGTAGACATAGATCGCCTGGATCTCGAATGCCTCTTCGGCGCGATCGAGCAGCGCTTCCACCTCCACGTAGATGCCCTTAGTAACCTCGATGTGCTCGTGGCGCACCGTGACGTCCATGTCCCAATAGTCGTGGAAGGAGGGCTGCTCTTCCCAGATCGTGACGTCGATGTGGATGTCGACCGCCACGTTCAGATTCGCAGAAACGAATGTTCCGGACCGATCGATGATGTTTATTTCCCAATCGGCCATCCCGCCCGCGTCGATCTGATCGAGATGGATATCGTCTCTCCAGCCCATGTTGAGCAGTGGGATGCACTGGGCATGGCATGCTGTTAGGAATTCTTCGAAGTTGGCGACTAGGCGCTGCAGCGCCGCGTCCGGGCTGAACTGCTCTGCCGTGAAGATCTCTAGTTGACGTAAGAGGGGGTCCGCCTTCTTGAGGGCCGCGAGTGCTTCAGCGAGTCGCTCCGCGAGGCGTTCGCGCACTTCGCGTTTGGTAATCGTTGTCGTGAGCAGCTTGAGTGTGCCCGCTTGGGTGAGTTCTTGTAGTCGCTTGAGCGACCTGGAAGCCCAATCCAACCGGAGCTCTGTGTAACTCTGGGTATCGATGAAGACAAAAGGCGTCTTCAAATCGAAGTCTTGGTCCTCGTCCTGCACTACAGCATCTCCGCGAGCTGGCTGGGAGGATCTATAGCCGTTCCGGATATGCCGCCCAGTGGGCTGCTCACAACGTACGCGCAACAACCTGTGCGCACCCTGTGGAAATTTGGGCGACCGACAGGCGTGGTCGCAGAAATCGGCACGCAGTTTCGGTCGCAGCACGGCAGCGAATCGATATTCTGTCTCGCATGACAAGCCAGCTCTCCGAGTTGCTGACGAAGCCCACACTCGAGCGGACGCCCGAGGACTATGAAGATGTCTTCGATGATTTTGTGCAGCGATCAGGCGGCCACCGCATCGGCGACCGGTTCGCGGTGCCGCCCGCGACATTGAACGCCGACTACTGGTGGGACTTGGACGCCTTTGAGCTCGTACTCGAGCTGAAGCAGCTCAGTGTCTACGACAAACTGAAGAGCGTGAACCAGTATTGGCAGGACCGTTTTGCCGAAGGCAAGATCACACGCTACCAGCCGATCGCCGCCGACACGATCAGGATTGGCCCAGAGAGTGTCAGCAAGCGCGATTGGATCGCGTTCTACAAGCGCTTCAGGCCGGCGGTCAGCACGGACCTCAAGAAGGCGGCTCGGCAGCTTAAGGAGACGGACAGGTTTTTGCCGTCATCACCCAAGCGTCGGGTGAAGGGCATCATGCTGCTCAACACGGGCGACTACAATCTGCCGACTGATCTGCTGGCGCGCCTGATCGAGTGGAAGATGAAGCGTGAATGGCATGATGGGCATTTTCGGTCGCTGGACTTTGTCAGCTGCGCCACGGTGGACTTGGTGAGGCGGGGGCAGAATCCATTCCATTCGCGACATATCGTGCGGTCGCTCGCGGACGAGCTGGCGGTGGAGGCCACCCGCTTCTTGCTCGCGAAATGGGTGCAATACCATGCAGCCGCGTTGGGCGTGACGTTGTCGATGGAGGTCGAACTGACAACCACCGTCGATGCTGCGGATCTGAGTTCCCCGTTTGAGGGCAAGATCCAGCGCAAGGCCGGCTAACCGGTCGGCGTCTTCGAGACCGCGCGCGAGCGCCTGCGACGAGGAAGCTTCAATCTCAGGGTGTCCTTACCGCAATGACCTCCGATGATCGATAACCGGCCCAAGTATCTGTTGGACCAAGAAGACTACAAGAAGCTTCCGTCGAAGCCATTTGCTGTGGACTTCGAGGTTCTACCCGAACTCGTGCGCCAGGTGCTGGGGCGGCTGGGCGGCATCCAGCCCCTAACCGGGGAGATGGCAAAAGCTGCAAATGGTGAGCTCAACGACATGCCCTCCGAGGGGGAGATCGCGCTGTTCAAGAACAAGGGGACGCTGTTCCAGCCGGTCTTCCTTGTGCTCAGCATCGCCCATTTTAAGGAGGTGAATGGTACGCCGGTTGCGACGCCTTATGCGTTGTCCTTGATGCCGACCACCAAGCGCGATGTCATCGACGAGAAGCCCGTAGAACTGGTCGCCAAGCTGGACACGCAGAAAGTGCTCAAGGAGATGCAGCCTTGCTACGCCAGTTTTGATCCATTTCGGGGGGACTGGAGCCTGTTCGGCCCCGTGGGAAGCTTCATTGGCGAGAAGCCGATCAAGTGCTTCCTGGACGAGCTCGGCCTGGTCGTTGGCCAATACTATCTGGCTAAATCGTATGATCAGGCTGACGTCCTAGAAGAGGAAATAGGCTTCCCCAGTCCTGAGGCGGAGGAGCGGTACCGCAAGCATAGGGCCAAGCTCCTGTACAAGCCCTTTGCGAAGGCCGAGCCGAGGCGCGTCTGGGGCGCACAGTCGCCCATCGAGCTTTTTCTGTTTCAGGAGTTGCTTCGTCGCGACTTGGCGCCGTTGCTGCAAGTGCTCGTGTGTGAGGACGCCTCTATCCATCCATCACTGTACCATCTGTGGCACGATCTCGACTTCCGGTATGCGCCTGGGATTGTCACGGAGCCTGACCTCTACTTCCCGGAACGGAAGCTTGCGGTCTTCTGCGATTCCACAAGGCATCATCGCGGCGGCAAGGCGAAGGCCAAGGACGCCAAGATCGACGCCAAGCTCGCCGACATCGGATTTTCGTCGCTGCGAATTCCGGGGAAGCTGATCGTCGAGGACGTGAAGGCTGCTGCTGATCTCGTTGCAAGCGCCATCGAGAAGTGACACGCTCGTCAGCTTGCAATTCTAGAGAGACTTGTAAAACTGCAGAACGGCGAACGCGACGAACAGGAGCGATGATGCCGCGAGCTGCGCGAGACCGATGACGGTGACGATACCCTGGATCGGGTGGCCCCAGGGGAAGAGCCCGACCGCCATGATGACGAGTGCGATGGCGATGCCGGCGGTAGCCAGGGCGGGGCCCTGCATCTTGTTGCGTGCCAGCCGGTCAAACCACTTTTCGAGATTGGGTATTTTCGGCATCTTCTATAGCCCGAGGGTCGCCCTTTTGGTGCGATTTTACGGGCGAGCGGCACGCGGCCGCTAACGACAAGCTCCGACAAGGGCCGACTTTTTCCGACAAGGGCGCGGGCGCGCGATGGCGTCAGACAACCACCAGCTGGATGCGGCAGCCATCGAGCGTCTCGAAGCGCTGATCATGGCGGCGGGGGGACGACATGCCGTAGCCGCGCGCATGGCGGTCGCCAATGGAATTACGGCGCCGAGCAAGAGCCAAGTCGAGTCACAGGTTCGCAGACTCGATCGCGTTCTCGATTCTGGCGAGGCCACGACGAGGACGCTCAATCTCATGGCGCCAGCTCTCGGGAGAGATCTGAACCAACTGTTGTCGGCGTTGTTCGCGCAGGCGCGGGGAGCAGGGAGCCGACCGCATGCCAAGAGGAGCGAGGAAGGCAACCTCGATGTTCCACACTGGCGAGCACAGGACACGGAGATCGGCCGACTCTATCAAAGGCTAAACAAGGCATCGGAGCTGACCGCCAACCGCACCAACGTCGTGCAGGATGAGCCCGGTCTTCCGATCGTGACCTTGCAAGACCAGCTGTATGTACGCAGGGAGATGGAGGATGAGGTCGAACGCGCCCTCGAGGATAGGACTCCTGAGGATGCATTCATCGTCATAGACGGCGAGGCGGGCACCGGAAAGTCGAGCGTTCTGTGGGCCACGGCCCGGATGCTGAGGGAGACCGGTAGCGAGGCGTGGCTTGTTGATGCCATCGAGCTTCCCGGCATCTTTGCTCCCGGCGGCGACGGCACCATTCTCAGTGATGCATTCCGGGAGCTGCTTCGCAACCTGAGCGCGGAAAACGCACTGCCAGTGTTGCTCATCGATACCATCGACGTCCCACTCAACAGGAGCGGCGCAGACGTTTACGTGACGGCGCTTCTGACCGAACTTGCCCTAGCGGGGGTCACTGTCGTCGCCGCATCCCGACCAGGCGAGGCGCGGATGCTGAGCGCCCACAGGCCGCACACCATCCTGTTGTTCGATTATTCCGACACCGAGTTTCCGCGAGCGGTCACCGCCTATGCGAGGGCGTATGTGCGCGATCGCGATAAGCTCACGCCGGAAGCCCACGCCGAGCGAGTTCTCGAAGCGGCCGCGCAGGGCTACCCCATCAAAGAGATATGCCGGAACCCGCTGACACTGCGGATGCTGTACGCAATCTACGCGCCGCAGGAGATCAATTTCCCGGAAGTCGACGTCATCACGCTGTTCCGCGAGTTCTGGCATCGACGTGTAGAGTCGGATCGACGCACGCACTCGAACGCGCCGGGCGCGCTCGCTCAGAAAGATCTCTCGGATGTCGCCTTGCGTATCGCAGCGGCGATGCTCGTTGCGGGAGCACCAGAGCTACCCAGAGACCGGTTGGTGCGCGAGCTGCAGGTCGCAGGTCTCGATGGCGCCGACTTCGGCGGACTGCAGGCGCGCGGGGTGATCCGTGTGTCGCGCCTCGCGCCCGACCATCTCGTAGGGTTCTTTCATCAGTCGTTCTTCGAGCATGCCGCTGCCGTCGCGATCCTGCGGCTCGGAGGCGCCCGCGCCATTGCAGCGCTCGCAGAGCGATGGGCCAAACATGACGGCAACCTGTTCTTGGGGGCGGTTCTGGAGCGCGTGCTGGTGCTCTCGGAGTATGAGCCTGAGCCGACGCTGCAGGAGGCGGAACGCGTCATTGACACGCTTGACGGCCCCACCGGAAAGGCAATCGCGGCTTACGTGTTCGTGCATCGCCGTACGGTCCCCGACGGCCTTGCCCAGCGGATCCAGGCGCGCGTCGTCGAGCACGACGCGATCACCATTGAGCGCTTGCTGGCGATCGGCGCCAATGCGGTGCGACCGCGCCGGCTTGCGCTGATTGAGGCGCTCGGCACGATCCTCGAGACCGACAATACGCGGTGGGTGCGGCGTGCCCTTGAGCTCCTGCTAAGGTTTGCATCGCCCGATTTGGCGGAAGTGCGCGGCAGCATTCAGAAAGCAGAGGTTGGCCGGCTTATCCTCAAGGGTGCCAACAAGCACACGCAATCGCGTGAGTTCTATCTTCGTTTCCTCGCTCTGGGTGGGCAAGACGACCCGCAGTGGTCACTTAGGGAGGTTGGGCGATTTCTGGCCGATGGCCTCAAGCGAAAATCGGAGACAAGCTGCCTCGACGTGCTCGAGGCAGCGGCTGCACTCGTCGCGCTTCACCCGCGGCTCGTTCGTCAGCTCGAGAAGCTTGCCGGCTTGGATCGCGCGAACATCGCGTCGCGGGTCACATCCGAGGACGTGGCTCGGAAAATGGGTGATCTCTACCTCGCGTGTTGGAGGGTGGAGGGCGTCAACGTCGAGCAGGCCATCGCAGAGACGGTTGCGAAGAGCGGCCTCGCCATGCTCGGCCGATTGCATGCGCTCGGCGATCTGATTGCTGCCGGGACGCCGGCGGCGGCCGTCCGAGCGTTCGAGCTAACCGGCGAACTCGCGGACGCCACGCTGCGTGTGATGGCCGCGCGGATTGCATGGACGCGATGTCTGCCGGCAATGCTTCGGGACTGGGCGGCGGACGATGTGGGGATGGTAACGCGTCGCGCCAAGGACCTTGCCGGCGATGTGTTTGGCGCAACGCGCAACGGCCATGCCGACATCCTGTACCACCTAGTACGGCACGGGGATTTCACCAAGGAGCTTGCGCGCCACTTGCTTGATGAACAGACCTTGCGAAATGCCGAGCCATGGATGGAAACGAGGGTACTCGGCCACCGGCTTGTGAAGGGCGTCGAGGCGGGAATAGAGGGCGCCCAAGCCGCGTTCGATAGGCTGACGAAGTCTCCGGCGGATCACGCGCTTCTCGCGCGTGCTGTGCTCGTCCAACTCAGGGAGCTTCCAGTATCCCAAGAGACTCAGGCTGTGGCGCTCCGGCTTGCCATCGCCACGGGAAACGCCGAAGCGGCGCACCACATGCTTAAGCAGAGCTCGACGTTGGATGCGGACGGCGCGGCATTGGTTCCGGCCGTGCAGCAGGCCGCGGAAAAACACTGGCGCACTCGAAATCCAAAAACAATGCGGATTGGCAGCGGCCTGATGTTCGAGTTGATACGGCTGGAGGCTGCGGATTTCGGATGGGATGCAATTGTTGCACGGGTGCAGTCGGACAAGGACGACTTGAGCACGGCGCAACTGGTGCGTGCCTTGGGCCTAATGGCGGCGCGCGACCAAGCAACAATGAAATCGCGTCTGCAATGGCTGCTGGCCTTCGCCAAGGGCAAGGGTCCCGCGACGCGCGAGGCCGTTCTCGCGTTTTTTAGCGAGGTTCTGGAGCACCAGGCCGACGTCACAGCGACGGCGATCGAAGATCTCTTCGAGTTGGCTTTCACAGAACCAACGGACGGAAACCTGATAGACAATCTGCAGGTCCCGCTGTTCATCCTTTATCGGGAGAAGGATCCGCGCGCGCCGGCCCTGGCGAGGGTATTGGTTGATCGGAGCGCCCCGCTCTCACCGCAGACATGCTACCGTGTTTGCGGCACCTTCAAGCGCCTCTTCGGTCTCATTGTCGAGCGGATGGACCGAGGCACGAGGGATGAGCTGCTCTCCAGGGTTCCGCTCCTGCACAAACGGTTGGGGAGGATGATCCTCGAGGGAGTTGCGCGTTCCGGCGGCAGGGGGATGGCTGCGCAGCTCAAAGCGATCGCGGAGAATCCCAAGACCGATCCTGAGATCGTCACGCTTGCTGGGCGGTTTCTGCATCGGGAGTTACGCGTTGGCGGGCTTGAGCGGTGGCCCGAACTTTACCAGTTGCTCCAAACGAACTAGGCGCGAGCCGGTCGTGCCAAGGCCGCCGGCGGCATCGTCAGCAGCCTCCACGGATCGAGGGTCGAGCCAGGCACCATGCCGGCTGGACTACCATCGCCCCAGAAATCTCTCAGCCAGTCCTCAGCAATGCTACCATCACCGATGGCTAACGCAGCGACATAAGACTAGCTTTGATCTTCTCTCGCGCGGGTATCGGCAGCTGCAGGGCAACACTCGCTGTTTGGGCGCCCTGCAACATGACGGCAATTGCGTCGTCTCGAGCGGTGCGCGCGAGAGCTGTTGGCATGCGAGCGGCGGATTCCGGATCAGGGAAGCGAGGCGTGACGTGCCACGAGACTTCCTTGTGCGGAAGGACGCCTATTCGGGCACCGGTCACTTGCAAATTGGTATGATGCCAGACAAGGGAGGTGATTAAGTTCTCGTAGATGGGTTGCGCCAGGTCGCCCGTATACCGAAACAGCCTGTCGAGGACGGAAAGCCTCGCCACCTTTGTCGCCCACGGAAGGGACACGGCGTTCCTTGGGACGAGAAGTTCAGCGCCGGCATTGGACCGGAACCATACACTACCGTCTTGAATCGGTCCTGCCGGGCCCTCAGGAACAAAGAACGGTAGGAAGGCGTACGCGGCCAGATTGTCCACGAGCCCTGCATCCAATAACTCGTACTTCTTCCCAGAACTACCGATAGCAACTTGCCAACGCGGGAAATACCCCGGAAATGCAGTCGCTTGTGCGATATGGAAGGGGACAATGCTGATCCTTGTATCGTTGTTGGAAATGGTGCGATTGCGCGAATCTCCGGTCTTGAAGAATTCGCGATCGGGCTCGCACATGCTCGTTCCGCAAAGGACGAAGATACCACCCGTAAGGTAGTCCAACACCTGGACCAAAGTGATGGTGTCACTTTCCTCCTTCACTTTTGCTGGGGCATTGCGCTGCCACCACTTAGCGAGGTAGTTGAACCACGAGCGCGTTGTACGGATTTTCCAATTGTATCGGCCGCCAAAGCGCGGGACAGAGGTCACGAGGTCGAGCAAGGTTTTCTCGGGCCACAGACTGTCGGCCACGTTGCTTCTCAAATAGCAATCCCAGATCAGTGCCGGTATAGCCCCTCCGGATACCGCGTTCACAAACACCTTGTGGCTCCGGCAGTCAAAGACAACGATGCCGGCCTCATGAAGGGAGCGCATGACGCCGGCGTGGTATAGCGCTGCCCTAAAGCCCCCGCCGGAAAGAGACACGAGAAAGACCGGGAAGCGGCCGTATGCGAAAATACCTGGAAATGGCTTGCTCATTGAGTGTGCTCAGCGGGTGATGCTTTAAGGGCCTGAAGTTCAAGACGGATCACCTACGCCAGTGATCGGGCTTCCGCGCACGCCACATCTCGATGATCCTGCGGGTTGAAGCGACGCCGTGCCCGCCGAAATAGGTCGACTCCGTGTCCGAGAATGTGCTTCGACGCTAGACACGCCTCACCCGTAAAGTCGCGCGACTGTGCAGCCTCCGGGTGCAGAAGTTGCCGAAGATCCCCAACCTCGAAAAGTGGTTTGATTGTTGGTCTTATGCACCTCGTGGCGTCATCGCTCCTCTTCGTCGCGTTTTCCGTCTTGTAGTTCTACAGATCTCTCTGAGCCGTCGGTCTGCGGCAGCAGAGCAGGCATCATCTTACGGAACTCCACGGCCCAGTGCACGACCGCGGTCTAACGACCACGATACGCGTGCGTGCCCGATCGAGCCGATGACGGCCCGGCCGCGATAGGCCTCCAGTGCCGGCGTCCACTTGGCGAGAGTGAATGTATCCTCACGGCGGATGATTGCGATCTTGCCGCTCGGAGTGTCGATAGCCCGATCGTACACTCCACTGACCTGCGACGCTGGTCCGGCCGGCATAGGAGCAGCCTTGAGCTCATGCGACAGCGTCCGTTCAATGCGAAGCCGTTCCCGGCTCTCAAGCGTCTGACGCATGCCTGGCTTTGCCACCCATTCGCCCGATGCTCGCACATCAGCCAGTCCCCGTTCGGCCAGCCAGCGGCGGCGCCGGTCGAGGGCTGTCTCCAATCGGCCGGCAAAGCCGGTAACAGGCGCAGGGCCTTCGCGCTTCGACGCAAGCGACTGGTCCAACCAGGTAGGTCCGTCGTAAGTTGGAAGCTCATCGAGGCCCATCCGGGACAGAATTTTGAGCCGCGGCGTCGACCTTGGTCGGCCATGCAGGCTGTCGCTGACCAGCGTCACGATCGTGCCCCTTGCAGGCACCTCGTCTGGCCGGAGCCGGCCGAGATCTGCGTAGTGGGCCCGGCCGTCGATGCCATCGATGACCACGTATTGGCGATCGCTGATCTCATCGATAAGGCCGACGGCAATGGTCGTCCCGACAACTGGCGCCTGACGCCGGCCGCGCTCGAACACGGCCAGGTGCGTGCCGGCGCGTTCGATGCCGGCGTCTGTCAAGGCCCGCTGCATCATCTTGTAGGTGTCGGCTCGCTCGCCAAGGCGGCGCAGCTTTGACTCGAGGTCGGTATCCAGCTCCCACACGCCAGGCCGTCGCTCGGATGCCAAGCCTAACCGCTCCAGCGTCTTTAGCCTGCCGGCCGTCATGGTCTGCCGCGCGGGATCCCGCTCATCCCAGCTCATGATCGCGACGATGTTGTCCTTGGCCTTGGTGAGTAGCCCACGATCAAGACGAGTGAAGCGTTCGTTCTCGACCTCGGTCAGCAATTTCTGCACACGCTCGACGGCATTCTCCGGCCCGAGTTCCAAAGTGACTAGGTGCTGGGCCCGGGCCCGAACGCCATGAGCGATGTAGTCGCGTGCCATGACCAGGGTCCGGCCTCGGTCATCCTTGCCGCGGATGGCAATGTGGGTATGGGGATGTCCGGTGTTGAAGTGGTCCAACGCGACCCAGTCGAGCCTGGTGTCGAGGTCCTGTTCCATCTGGCCCATCAGGTCGCGGATGAACGGTTTCAGCTCCCGCAGCCGCGGGCTGTCCTCGGCCGAAACGATGAAGCGGAACTGGTGCGGGTCAGCATCGGATCGGTCGAGGAATGCTGAGCCGTCGGCGTCATCACTGCGAGCATCGTAGAGGCGCCCAGGCTCACCCTCGCGTGTGACACCGTCGCGCTGAATGTAGCGCAAGTGTGCGCGGGCGGCTCCCATGTCCCCAGGTCGCTGACGCGTGTACCGAGCTCGGACCGTCACCCTGCGGGCACCCGGAGCAAGCAAACCGGCGCGTGCCAGGACCCCTGGCGCGGTACCCCGTCGCAGTAACCCGGGCGGGATGTGACTGCGTTGCCGCAGAGGTGTGGCGGTGGCCTTGGCAGCATGTCGGACGATGCGCCTGGTGGTGCGCAGGTTGCGATCGCCGCTGGGGTCGCGAATGCGTCCGAGCTTGGGTTCGAAGTCGGCGGGGAACATCTTGATCTCCGGCGAACGGTGCAGTTCTCGGGAGACGTGTTTGCGGATTAGCGAAATTCAAGATGCGCAATTCGGATGGTTGTTTTTCAAGTGGTTGAATGGCCGAGTGTGCACGTCGACATTGGTGCGCGCACAGTGATCGTAACAAAATCAATAACTTGAATGACCGTGTGCGCAGCCTCTTTATCTTGATGTTCATGTTCCAAATGGTGGTCTCAATCGTTTTGCACTGGCAGAAATCGGTCCAGCTAAATCGGCAACGCGAAAAAGGTGGAGCCGCGTGTCGCCGGGGACAATGCGCGCGAAAGGACGGCCCCGCGATGACGGAGTCTCGATCCGGCAAGGGCCACAGACAAGTGAATAGGCCAGTCGTAGATCGTTGCCAGAATGCCGCTTGCGGGGTGGGCGGGTGGGGGAGGCTGGAGGAGGGAAAGCACAAAGAGAGCCCCCGCGCCGTTGCCAGCGCGAGGGCGAAAGCAACGCCTAGTCTTGCGGGCTCCAGATGAGCGCGTAGACGTCCGGATCGGATTGCCCTGCAGCGCGACCGAGGTTGGCGTAGAGCGTCTTGGCGCCGAACTCAGGTGCCGCGATCGAGAGCGAGACGTACTCCTTGCCGGAGGTCTGGCCCTTACGGATCCAGCCGGCGCCGATCTCGATGCCTTGCGACAGCACGCGGAAGTCGGGCTGGTTCGCCGACGCCTTGTCGGCCACCGGCAGGATGGCGATCTCGGCGCGGATGGAGAGGGTGCGGAGCTCGCCTTCGTAGCGGCCGTCGTCGCGCTTCGTTACGGAACCGATGGTAGCCATGGAAGTGTCCTTTCGTTGATCCGGCGGAGGCCAATCCCCCGCCGGTGTGCGCGATCGGTGGCGGGCTAGAGGCCTGAGGCATCCCAAGCGACGCTCTGCGTCGCGCCAGGGACCGGAACGCAGTGGAGGACCCGCCGCAGGCGGGTTGCCTCTAAGGCCTCGCCTGCCACATCGTCGCACATTCCAGGCGGGGATGGCCGTCCCGGGCAGAAGAGAGGACCGGTGGCGATCGGCGCGTTCGTCCGCGAACGGCTCGGAATGCGAGGTCTACCTCCGTCTCCGGCCGCCGATCATTGGCAGGGTTTCGCTCGCGGGCCCGCGGGTGCAGGCGAGTTCGTACTCGCAGAGGCTGTGGTCCCCCTGCTGTCATGGTGATGTCGGCGCGGAAGATCGTTGTGCGTGCCGCGAAGGTGCGGAAGCGGGCGTTACCCGAATGGGCCGAGACCCGTCTTCGGGGCTCGGTCGCGCGGCGTTCTTGCCGCGCGATAGCACGCGGTCCGACTGAGGGCCCGGCCCGAAGGAGTGATCCGCCCAGAACGTGGTTTCATGCTCATGCTAAAGATCAGTGATGGCCTTCTTCGTTCAGCCTGTTTCGCGTATGCGCTATTGCTTTATCTTGCTATCAATCGACTATCGCGGTGACGAGTGTCGTCCACGACAGGTGAGAAAGACTGGTTCGAGCGGATAGGGTCAGGCGCCACGGAGACGTCTCAGCTTAACGCTTGGCCTGGTCGATTGCCTTGATCAACTGCTG
Source organism: Hyphomicrobiaceae bacterium (assembly GCA_050248715.1). Lineage (GTDB taxonomy): Bacteria > Pseudomonadota > Alphaproteobacteria > Rhizobiales > Hyphomicrobiaceae > AWTP1-13. The sequence continues at coordinate 38,734 of JBFWRV010000030.1, forward strand.
CAGCACGTCAGTCGGATTGGCTTCCAGCGCCCGGACGACATCGATGAATTCGATCACGCTCAGGCGCCGTTCGCCGCCCTCATACTTTGCAACGAACGACTGGGGCCTGCCGAGACGCTCAGCCACCTCTGCCTGTGTCAGACGCCGCCGCGTACGCAGGGAACAGAGCAAATCGCGCAGCTGCTGTTGTCGGGGAGAGCGCAGAGAATCGCGCATTGCGGCCGGCCACCCTTGAGAAAAGCGGCCTCAGCAAATAATCCCGATTCCGGATTATCCCATTTCAGGATAAACAACCCGAATGGTGCGGGAGCGAGTGGATGCTGGCTGACGAGGGACGCGAGGAGGCGCAATGAGCAGCCCGGTCGAAGTGGTGCCGTTCTTTAAGCGCTCCGTGGAGGGCTCTGTGGATTGGCCCGGAGAGAGTTATGTTGCCGGGTTTCGCAAGCCCGACGGCACGCGCCTTGGAGTCGAAGTGGTGCTGCCTGCGAACATAGTAGAGCATGCCGTGCTTGGAGAATCGCGTTTGTCGCTGTCGATGAGCCCGGACGGGACGTTCATCCTTCACGGCGAGTTCTTGAGTGACGATACCCTTGATGCCGCGAGCGGGTGTGGCCTCAGAAAGCAATCGCTGCAGACATTGCTCGAGGAGTGTCTTCAATCGGATCTCGTGGCCATGGAAGAGAATCCGATAGGCGACCTCGTCCAACTGCGGAGGCAGCTTGCGAGCGCCCTGAGCCGGGTGGACGATGCCCTGGACCAGCTAAAGAGCCGTCGGTAGGTCGTTGTCTGCCGAGCGACGGCCGCCAGGAGCATGCTGGCGGTCCACATATGCGGTCACTGCCGGTGTCGGCACCCACAGGGAGATCGCGAGGCCTGCAATATCGGCGCGGCTCAGGGGCCCGAAGTACCTGCTGTCGAAACTGTCGGGGCGCTTGGAGATAACGACGACTTGTGCATCGTCAAGACGGTGACAGCCGGTCCATTTTGGAAGCTGGCGTTGGTTTGCGTCGGTGTCGTAGGCAAGAGCCGCAAAGCGTCCGTTGACTGTTACCAGCCGTCCATACCGGCATACGGTATCGCCCGGCAAGCCGACGATCGGCTTGATCAGGAGAGCAGAGGCCGGCAGGTAGCCGCGCTCGGCCGCGAGCCGTCGGATGTGGCTTGGGAGACTGACAACTGCCAAAGCGCCGATCGAGAGTGGGCGCGCAGTCACGCGGTAGAGGCCGACCGGGACGCTAGGGGTCGCATTCCATATGATGAGTGGCGCCGGGACCGGGGAACAGGCGAGGGCGGTGCTGGCAACGGTGATGGTGGTGGCAAGGGCGGTTCGTCTCATCGTCGTTGCGGTTTTGGGCGGTTCTGCTCGTCCGACCATCGCTTCACGTCTTCGAGGTGGTAGACGATACGGCCGCCGTGTCGGCGATATGGTGGTCCGGTCTGCTTCCAGCGATGATTGTCCAACGTTCGGCGGTTCACGCGCATGAACCGGGCGGCTTCATCGATGGTTAGGAACGGCGACTCTGAGTCGTTGTGCATGAGAGCTCTCCACGGGCCCGCAGGCAAACATGATCAGGCGGCTGGCGTCCGGGAACTTGCAGTTTGCGGGGCATACGGAAACGCCACCCCTCAGCCGAGCAACGTGCGATAGAGGCCATTCGAAAAAGCAGAACCGCGTTGCAGGTCGCGACGCAGGCGATCTTGCAGACCAGCGTGCGGCCAATCCTGCTCGACCCAATCGCGTCCATAGATCACCGCAGCGATTTCGCGGTTGCTGGCTCCCGCGCACCGGCCGTCGAGGGCGATGAGAGCATCACGCAGTTTTCTTTGCCGGGCTGTCCAGCGCGCAGGTGCCCTCGGGTCGGCTGGGAGCGGAGATAGCAGAGCCGCCAGTTCGGAGAGTCGCTTCGCAGTGGAAAGGAGGCTTGCGATATCTTCGACGAGGATACGCAAATGGTGAGGGGCAACGAGGCTGTGAACCCCAACCAAGGTGAGTTGGAAGGCTGCTGTGCTTGCGCGGAGCACTATTTGTAGATGGCCAACAGCGTCGATGAGGACGTGCTCGACGCGGGTCAATTCCAGCAATCTTATGCCGGATCGAGGCGTTTCCGGGGTAGGATTTTCCACGGCCAGAAGCAGGGACCGAGCGGTACCTGGGAGCCAGACGGGGGATGCTTCCAGTGCGGTGCGCCTCGGGTCAGCGAAAGCAGCAGAGGCCCCACGCCTCCGCGTGGGGCAAACGAGCGCGGAGCCGCGTTAGAGTGATGCCAGTCGCGAGTTGGAGCCGGGAAACGCCTTTGCGAAGGGAGAGGCGTGCGACGGATTGGTATTGGCGGCTGCGGCGCAAGTACTCCCAGGCCCAGTCCGACTTGGGCGACTTCACTAAGTAGTCATAGTCCTCGGACGTCGGTGGCCATTCAGGTCCGACATAAAATCTATGACGCGACATGCTTGCGTCCCCTGATGAATCAGCATTCGCGACACCCATCGTTCTCGTGGGTGGGTCCGTGCGGTACGCGAACGGCAGCGGAGAGCCGAATTCTTCCCTACGCTCGGTGATCGTCTGCCAACAGGGTAATAACTTAATTGCTTCCTTGCAGAATCTTGGTTCAGCATTAACGCCGCCTGCGTTAACTGGCATACCTCGCGAGCTCCCGCGGACCCGATGGGCGCGGACGCCCGAGCGATGCAGGGCGGATCGGCTTTGGTTGGCAAACGACGGCTACGTAAGCGAAGAGCCCACTGGATACTCCGAGGCAACTAGTTCGAGGAGTGCGGCGCGGCGGGCGTCGTCTTGAGCTCGTTCAGCCCATTCTCCGAGCATTTGTGGCGCGCTGAGCGGGACGGCGCCGGCTTGAATGATGCGATCCATTGCGGCCTGTCGAATGTCGGCCGCTTGGGACGGTGAGGCATCGACAAGAATATGGAGGTCGAAGCCGTCGGCTAGGGCGGTCAGGGTCAGGAATGTAACGTCGATCTCGAGCCAGGAGCCGGCGACGATCAAAGACGATCGCTTGTGAGCAGCGATGGTGCGCGACAGGCCGCGATCGGTCCACAGGTTCCGCAGCGAGGCTGGAGAATAGCTGTAAGCACCATCTGCCGGCAGGTCGAGGACGGCCTGACGGTCATCGCCGTCTTTGCCCATACGGCTGGCGATGTAGAAGGGAACCGCAGTCGCCGCGGCAGCGGAACGGACCAGTCGTTGTCGCTTGGAGACATGGCTGACCGGCGCGTTCGTTCCGGACAGTGGGGTCGAATCAGGATTGAGCAGCAAAACCGTGCACATTGCGGGATCGAGAAGTGGCATGGTGCCTCCTCTGAATTGCTGCGGTCGGCAAAGAAAGTCCATTGGGGGCGTCTATGCTGACCCCAGATAGCTGCGGATTATGCGTGCGTCTGTTGCAATGCTGGATGCCTTGCCGCTCATGCTGATAGCGCCAAGCTCCATGACATAGGCGTGGTCCGCGATGTGAAGGGCGGCGCGCGCGTTTTGCTCTACCAGGAGGACGGATACTCCCGCCGTCCTGAGATCGACAATGATGTCAAAGATGTCCCTGACGATGCGCGGCGCAAGACCGAGGCTGGGTTCGTCGAGCATGAGCACTCGGGGAGCGGCCATGAGCGCACGACCCATGGCGAGCATCTGCCGCTCACCGCCCGACAGTGTGCCTGCCAGTTGAGCGCGCCGCTCTTTGAGGCGGGGAAAGCGCGCATACACCTCCTCCAGCCGCCCCTGCATCTGCTGGCGACCGCGTTTGAAGGCGCCGAGACGGAGATTGTCTTCGACCGTCATGGAGCCAAAAAGATCACGCTGCTCGGGGACGAGGCAGAGCCCATGCGCTACGCGGTCTTCCGCCGGCAGGTCTTGGATCAAGCTTCCGTCGTAGTCGACAGCTCCCTGGCATTTAGTGAGTCCCATCGCAGCGGCTAGCAATGAGCTCTTGCCGGCACCGTTGGGCCCGATGATTGTCACGATCTGGCCGGGCTGCACGTCCACCGACACATCGCGCACCGCCTCGACCTTGCCGTAAGCTACGCAGATGCCGCGGAGGGAGAGTACGGGGCTCACACCATGCCTCCGAGATAGGCTTCTTGTACTGCCGTATTGCCTCGGATTTCAGCTGGTGCTCCTTCTGCGATCTTCACGCCGAAATCGAGCACAACGACGCGGTCGGCGAGGGCCATGACGAACTCCATGTCATGCTCGACAAGGAGTACTCCCATGCCGGATAGGCGGAGTGAGCGCAGAAGCTGAGCGAGGTCTTGTTTCTCGAACTGACGCAACCCAGCCGCCGGCTCGTCAAGCAACAGAAGTGCAGGGTCCAGGCAGAGTGCGCGTGCGATCTCCACGATGCGCGAGTCGCCGAGCGCAAGACCTGCCGCCGGTTGTTGGATACGTTGCGTTAGGCCGACACGCTCAAGCTGTCGGGCGGCCTCGCCGAGGAGGCGGCGTTCCTCGACTTGGTTGAGCCGCATCAGCGCGCTGACAGGTCCTGAGGAGCCGCGAAGATGCGTCCCCAAGGCGACATTGTCGAGGACGCTCATCTCGGGGCTGAGCTTGACGTGCTGGAAAGTGCGCGCCAGGCCGAGGGCAGCAATCGCGGGAGACATCAGCGGGTCGATGCGCGAACCGCGAAAGTGGATTTCTCCTGCGTCGGGCGATTGCACTGCGGTGATCAGGTCGAAGGTCGTGCTCTTGCCGGCGCCGTTGGGTCCCAGCAAGGCGACGATCTCCCCGGAGTTGACGACGAAACCGACATCATTGACGGCTGTCAGGCCACCAAACCGCTTGCAGACATGGCGGACCTCGAGCAGGGGCGAGCCCGTGGACGGCAACGAGCGCGTTGGCAGCGTTTCACGCATCGTTGGTTGGAAGCCGATCGGTTGGGGGAGATAGCGCGCGATCATGGGCCAAAGCCCGACGTGCGCGCCTTGCATGAGGATCATGATCAGGGTGCCGAGAACGATGGTCTCGAAGGTGCCGGCTGAGCCGGCAAGGTGGGGTAGAATGTCCTGCAGCACGTCCTTGAGGACTATGACGACGCCGGCGCCAAGCAAGGCGCCGTAGACGTGACCCGCACCACCAACCACCGCCATCAACAGATATTCGATCCCCGCGTTTAGGCCGAAAGCGGTGGGCGTTACAGCGCGCTGGAAGTGGGCGAAGAGCCAACCGGAAAGCCCGGCAAGCGTCGCGGCATAGACAAAAACAAGCAGTTTGGTGGACGCCACGTTTACGCCGAAGGATTCCGCCGCGACGCTGCCGCGCCGGAGAGCTCGAATGGCGCGCCCCATGCGTGACCGAAGCAGGTTCTGCGTCGCTGCGACCGAGACAATCACGGCGACGCAGACCACGGGGTAGAACGCGCGCACGTCGTAAAGCTCAAGGCCTGCCACGCTGAGAGGGGGAACGCCGGAAATGCCGTTGAACCCACCAAGCCATTGGATGTTGCCGAACAGGTAGAAGAAGCTCATCCCCCAGGCGATTGTGCCAAGTGGGAGATAGAGGCCTGATAGGCGCACGGTTATGAGACCGATCAAGCAGGCGGCCAGTGCGGTGATCCCGAGTGATACCGGCAATGCGAGCCACGGGGACAGGCTGAACGTCGTCGTTATGACGGCGGATGCGTATGCTCCGAAGCCGACGAACGCGGCCTGCCCGAAGGACGTCATGCCGCCGACGCCCGTCGCTTCGACAATGCCGACAAAGAGAGCGGCGGCCACGGTCACTGGGAAACTGACCAACCCGCCGATGATGGCCGCAACAAAGCCCTTCAAGCCCATCAGAAAGCCGCTGTCGTAATACAAGGTGGTGAGCGGTGCGATTAGCATGCCTGAGATGGCCCCGATCAGTGCGGCCAGTGCGAACGACAGGCGGCCGGCCAGCGCGGTCGATATGCCCACCAATCGGGCGCCGCGGCGGTTGACTGCTGATGCGCGGAGCGCCTTGCCGGTCAGTGTTCGTGCAAAGAAAGCATGCAGCGCGGCGAACAGGAGAAGCGTGGTCAAAAGCACGATCACGCTTTGCGCGGTGACTGGGATGCCTCCGACGGAGAAGCGAGCGTCCACGATCGGCGCGCTCCGGTAGCCTTCTGCGCCGAAGAACAGGAGCCCTAGCCCAACCATCAACCAGTGCAGCCCGACGGAAGTGATCAGCAAGACGAGGACGGAGGCATGGGAAATGGCCTCAAAGCCGAGGCGATAGATAAAAGGTCCCATCGGCACAATCAACGCAAGTGTAAGGAGAAAGCTGATGGTGTAGCCGGGCTTTAGCGGCGCCAGCACGAGCACAGCGGCGAGCAGTGCGGCTGGTAATCCCACATACAGGATCAGCATGCTGGCGCACTTGCGGAGAGTGAGGCGTCTTCTTTTCTGGGTCAGGTCCAATACGCCGGCGCACAATCCCATGCACAGCAGAAGCCAAGCGGAGCCTGGGGTACGCCCGCTTTCTATGGCAACGAGCGTGAGGGCTCCGTAGGCGGCAAAATCGCCTTGGGGAATGAAAACCACGCGAGTGACCGCAAATACTAGGACCAGCGCCACAGCCAAGAGGGCATAGATAGCGCCGCCGATGATGCCGTCTTGAACAAGGAATGCGGCTATGCTGATGGTCACATGCGGTCTCTGTTAGGTGCGCTGAAGTGCGGCCAGTGAAAAGTTTCCCGAGGTGGTCCCCGCTCCCACCTCGGGAAAGTTGGCCGCCTGGGGAGGTCGCGGCTAGTCGGCGGACACGTAGCGGAAATCACCATCCTTGACGGTGACCAGGACGCGGCTGCGGGCATCGTGTCCGTAGTGATCCTGTTCGGAGAGATTGTAGACCCCGTTGACCGAAACCACGTTCTTCAGGCCCTCGAGTGCGTCTCTGAGTGCCTGGCGGAATTCGGCAGTTCCAGGCGCAGCCTTTTTCTTGGCGATGGGTATTGCTGTGGCTATGAGCTGTCCGGCATCGAACATCATCCCGCCGAATGCAGAGATGGATTTCGGCCCATGCTTGGCTTCATAATCGCGCGCATATTGCATGCCGATTGCCTTTGATGGATGGCTGTCAGGCAACTGGTCGGCAACAACCACGGGTCCGACCGGCATGAACGTGCCTTCGACGGCTTTGCCGCCTACGCGGATGAAGTCGCGCGTTGCAGATCCGTGGGTTTGATAGACTTTGCCCTTGTAGCCGCGCTCGGCTAGCGCAATCGCCGGCAGCGCGGACGGTGTGCCTGAGCCGACGATGAGAATGGCATCCGGGGATACTGCCATCAGCTTGAGCACCTGACCTGTAACGCTGGTATCCGTGCGGGCGAAGCGCTCTACCGGCTCGAACTTGATGCCGGCGTCTTTGAGCATGGGTTCGATCGTCTTGATCCAGTCCTCACCGTAGGCGTCGGAGTAGCCGATGAATCCGAGAGACTTGACGCCGTTGGCCTTCATGTGGGCGAGGATGGCGCTGGCCATTTGGCGGTTCTGCTGCACTGACCGAAACGTCCAGACCTCGACGTCTGCCGGTACGGTCACCGGTGCCAGCGCGATAATGGGTGTACGCGTCTCCTTGGCGATGCTGGCCGCGGCCGCCGATGTCGGCGCCGTCGAGGAGCCGATGAGAATATCGGCCTTGTCATCGGTCACGCATTTGCGAACGTTGCGCGTTGTCGCCGTCGGATCTGTCGCGTCATCGTAGACCGTGTATTTGATCTTCGTGCCATCGACGATGGTCGGCAGGAACGCGATCGTGTTCTGCTCGGGGATGCCGAGCGAAGCCGCCGGTCCGGTTGCCGACAGCGTTATGCATACGTTGACGTCTGCCCGTGCGGGCAGGGCTAGAGTGCCGAGCACAAGGGCAAGCAATCCGATTCTGAGCTTCATCGCATTTCCTCCAGGTGTTTGGTCATTGGTTGCATGCTGCGAGGCTTGCTCCGCAGACCTGTTGCTCTATTTTCGAAGGGGTGGTTCGCATGTGTTCGAGGCGGGCGAGCGCGTGGTTGGCCGCCGTGCGAGCGATAGAATGAGCCCATCGCCCCGACGCCGATGACAGCGGCTTTGGCAAGGCGACGCTCCGTTGAGGCAGGTTCGCCATGGCGCCGCGATGTTGGTTCTGTGACGATCGAGAGAGACATAGCTCTGTCCGGGGCAACGGCCGCGCTCCGTTCACTAGTGGGTGGCTTCGAGGACGAGGGCGATGCCTTGTCCCCCACCGATGCACATGGTCACCACCGCGTAGCGCCCTTGCATGCGACGCAGCTCGTACAGCGCTTTGATAGTGAGGATGGCCCCGGTAGCTCCGAGAGGATGGCCCAGGGCGACCGCACCGCCGTTGGGGTTCACCTTCTCCGGCGGCAGGCCAAGGCCGTCATTGACCGCGATCGCCTGTACGGCAAAGGCCTCATTGGATTCGAAAACGTCGATATCGGATACGGACAGGCCCGCCCGCGCGAGCGCGATCGGCACTGCCTTGACCGGGCCGACACCCATGATCTCTGGCTGCACGCCGGCGATGCCCCATGACACGAGGCGGCCCAGGGGCGAGAGGGCATGTTGCTCGACCGCATTTTCGCTGGCGATGACGACCGCGGCAGCGCCGTCGTTGATGCCGGAGGCGTTGCCGGGTGTCACCGTGCCGTGTTTCCGGAAGGCCGGCTTGAGGCGAGACAGGTCCTGCAGGGTGGTATCGGGACGCGGGTGCTCGTCCACATCGAACACGACGGTACCCTTGCGGGATTCGAGCCCGATGCCGATCGTCTGCTCCTTGAAGCGCCCCTCCAGAATGGCCCGGCCGGCGCGCTTTTGACTCTCCAGCGCGAACGCATCCTGTCGCTCTCGACTGATCTGAAACTTCTCGGCGATGTTTTCTGCCGTATTCCCCATCTGACCGTGACCGAACGGGTCAGCCAGTGTGTTCGCGAGCCAGTCGTAGACGAGCCCATTCCCCATCTTGTGGCCGTAGCGCATGTCGTTGATCGAATGGGGAGCCCTGCTCATGGATTCCGCACCGCCGGCAAGAACGATGTCGGCGTCGCCGCTGCGGATGATCTGAGCGGACGTGACGATCGCTTGCGCGCCAGAGCCGCAGAGGCGGTTGAGGGTAAGGCCCTGCGCTTCGACAGGCATGCCGGCCTCGATGGCGATGGTTCTGCGGAGGAAGAGATCGGCCGCTTCGGTCGGTATGACGGTGCCGAACACGGAATGTTCAATTTGGTTGGCTTCGAGCCCTGAGCGCGCAATTGCCTCTTTCGCCGCTGCAGTGCCAAGCTTGGTCGGAGAGAGGTCCTTGAGGCTGCCGCCGAAGGTACCGATGGCGGTGCGCGCGCCGGCGACGATGAAGATGTTCTCATTGATCGACATGCGCGGCTTTTGGTCCCGTTTGCTTGTGGTCCGTGGCTAAGTGATCGGCTGGATGACGTCTTGGTGGAGCGGTTGCTGGTAGAGGCGCTCAACGAAATCGGGGCGTTGTCGGAGAACGGCACGCTGGTTCAGGTAGCCCTTGTCCGTCATCTCGCCGGCTTCCGTTGACGGCGGCCGGCTGAGAAGAAGCGCGCGCTTCGGCCGCGCGGAGGACCCCATGTCCGCAGTAAGGACAGCCAGCGCACGGGAGATCGCTGAGCGCACGCGTTCGTTATCGACGAGTTCTTCGAGGCTCGCTGCCGGCAAGCCCGCAATTGTTCGGCAACCTGTCAGACTGGGGAATATGAGCAGTCCGACCTCGTCGCGGTCGTGCCCCGTCACCGCGGCGTCCTGAATGACCGGCGCGCCGGCCGCGATTGCGGCTAGGCGCACGTCGCCGACGCGTACCTAGGTTCCGGTGACGAGCTTGAAGTTTTCGGCCACCCGGCCGTCGAACTGGATGCCTTTGGCGTGGTCCGAAGGGTCGATCAGCTTGCCGGCATCGCCAATCCGATAAAAACCATCAGGATCGAAAGCGTCGGCTGCGAGATCCGGGCGCCGCCAATAGCCTGGCGTGACCATGGGGCCGCGCACTCTGAGCTCGAGCTTGTCCTCGTTGGGTACGAGTCTGATCTCGGCTCCGGGAATGGGAACGCCGATGTTATCCGGTCGTCGATTGGACGCCGGTGACATGGTTGCTACTGGTGCGGTCTCGGTAGCGCCCCAGCCGACGTAGATCTGAAGGTCCGCGCGACCGTAACGCTCGGCGAAGTAGTGGAGCTTGCTCCAGACGTGGCCTGGAATGGCAGCGCCGGCAGTGAAGATGGTGCGCAGACGACTGAAGAACAGTTTGGCGAGTTCGTCGTCCCGCTCCATCGCCTGAACGAGTTCATCGAAGCCGCGCGGCACACCGAAATGCACGGTCGGCGGCACGTCCTTCAGATTGCGGATGGTTGCCTCGAACTGACCTGGAATCGGCCGACCGCCATCGATGACAAGAGTGCCGGCGTTGCGGAGCGCACAATTAAAGACTAGTGCTCCCCCAAAGATGTGATTCCATGGAAGCCAGTCGACCAGGATGGGAGGCTCGTTGTCCAGGAACGACCAAAGCGCCGCAAGCGAGTCCTGGTTCGAGCACATCATCCCGTGCGTGACGATCACCCCCTTAGGCTGACCGGTCGAACCTGATGTGAAAAGCACCTTGGCGATCGAGCTTGCTGACGGCGCAACCGTGATGCTCTCGCCGGGTGCGGAGCTGCTCAATTCGCTGAGCCGCAGGTGCTCGCCAGGAGTTCCATCAGCTACAACAGTTCTGGCCCCCAATTCCTTGGCAAGAGCGAGCCCGCGTTGAAATGCGATTCCGTCTTGGGCGAAGACCACCCCCGGCGTGAGTATTTCGAAGATCGCGCGCAGGCGGGAAAGATCGTCAAACTGCGAGTATGCGACGGAGATGGGCGCAACTGGCACGCCGATCGACATGGCGGCCAGACTTAGAACTGCATGATCGATGCTGTTCTGCGAAAGTATTGCCAACGGCCGCTCGGGTGTCAGCCCAAGTTCCAGCAACGCGCTCGCTAGGTCATTGGTGGCGCGATGTGCGTCCGCGTACGTCAGACGGCGCCACGCGCCAGCGTCGCGTTCCTGTAAGAAGATCGTGTTGGGCGCTCGGGCGGCATTCGCGTCGAGCATCGCCGGTAAGGTGGCAAAGCGCGTCAACAGTTGGGGGGGGCCGCGCAGTGTCAGTTCGGCCGCTGGTGAGGGGGCCGGCCCGAAGAGGCTGCGCAAGAACACGGAGAGCGATGAGCGGCCACTGGTGGTGAGTTGCACCTGTACCTCCCGAGGCGACCGCCTTCGCGCCGGAGGCGTGACGGTTTCATAACTAGACTTTTGCATATAGATAACAGTCTTATCTATATTGCGCAAGGACGTCGTTGCGCCTGCGGCGCGTGGGCGCCGCGGCGACTTTTCGGCCGTGTGAGAAGCTGTTAGGAACGTCAGCCGCGTGCGGCGCGGGCCAGGACCTGGCGAGGAAAGAAGCGGTTCGACGAAGGACTAGATCGAGTGAGCAGGGCAGCCGAGCGAGGGAGACCCTCAGATTCTGTATCGAAGCGGGGCCTGAAGGCGGAAGCCGACGAGGTCGGCAAGGTCGACGTGTCCTACCTGGAAGGCACGATCGGCTATGCCATCCGGCGGGCGCAAATGGCGGTCTTCGATGACATCTATCGTGCTTTCGAGGGCCTCTCGATCACGACCGCACAGTTCTCTGTCTTGGCGGTCGTCGCAGACAACCCTGGGCTCAGCCAAGCCGATTTGGCGTCGGCGCTCGGGGTGGAGCGGCCACGGATGGTGCCGATCATCGACAACCTCGAGACGCGAAAGCTAGCGGTCAGAGTGACGAACCCAAAGGACGGCCGAGCGCGGCTGATCGAGCTTACGCCCGAAGGCAGGAAGTTGCTCAGCGAGTTGAAGGCTCGATTTGCGCGACATCAAACGCGCATGATCGCGCGCCTGGACAGCAATAAGGAAGAATTCCTCGCCAGTCTTTGGCGCTTGGCGGGCGCAAAGGCTTAGGCATCTCCGCCTCTAGCCGTCATCGGTAGACACTGATTGCATGCCCGTGGGCCGGCCCGAGGTACAGCCAGGAGGGTCAATAGCTTGTCGCGCTGCGAAGAGCGATCCGCTGAGGTCGGATCGTGGTGCAACTCGCCGTGCCGGCGCGCCTCATACGAAGGGGCTGTCTATTGCTTTTGGGGGGCGAGCACTTCCCGGAGCTTGAAGCGGATGATCTTGCCGGAGCCGGTGCGCGGAATCTCCGCGATTGGGTGAACAGATTGGGGCACCTTGTAGGCTGAAAGCTGCGCGGCGCAGTGTTTGAGCAACTCGTCGGAGTCGATTGATTTGCCCGGGCGGGCAACGACGAACAATGCCGGCACCTCGCCGAGATGCTCATGCGGAGTGCCGACCACAGCGCTGTCGAGGACCGAGGGGAACTTGTTCACCACCTCCTCGATTTCCGCCGGCGCGATGTTTTGTCCTCCGCGGATGATCAGCTCTTTGAGCCGGCCCGTGATGGTGAGGAAGCCGTTCTGGTCGCTCTTGGCGAGATCGCCTGTGCGGTACCAGCCTTCGCGCAGGGCAGCTTCGGTCTCGGCAGGCTTGTTGTGATAGCCGAGCATCACGTTTGGGCCGCGCACAATGAGCTCGCCTTCGGCGCCGAGGGGGGCATCGTGCCCTGTCGCCGGGTCGATGATGCGCACGGCAAGGCCAGGCACCGGTATGCCGCATGATCCGAGCACGCGCCCGCCGACCGGCCAGTTCATCGTCACCATAGTCGCCGTCTCGGTGATGCCGTAGCCGTCGAGCAGTGGCACCGAGAAGTAGGCCTCGAACTCGCGATTGAGCGTCGCCGGCATGATGGCCCCGGCCGAGATGCACATGCGCACGCTCGGAAGCTTGACCTCGCCGGCCTTCGCCTTCGAGCGCGAGAAAAAGGAGCGTGATGCTGCGGCCTTGCTTTCGTCCTCGCGGGTGCGCTGGAGGAGGTAGTGGAACATGGTGGGCACGCCCGGCATGAGCGTGAAGTTGCCGCTCCGCAGAAGTTCGAGCGCCTCGGCGGTGGAGAATTTCTCCATGATGTATTCGGTGGCGCCTGTGGCCAAGATGGAGAGCACGCTTAAGTTCAGGGCGTAGGAGTGGAATAGCGGCAGCGGCGAGAGCAGTCTGTCCTTGTCGGATAGGCCGCAGATCGGCGCCCAGCAGGCGGCTGTCACCCACAGCATGCTGCGCACGGTGAGCAGCACGCCTTTGGCACGGCCGGTTGTTCCCGATGTGTAGATGATGTAACTCGCCACATCGATATCGGCGGGGTCGCGCGGTGCCGACTTAGGTTTGGTTGTCGCGAGGTTTGAGAAGCGCAGACCGTCGCCATTCTGCGTGCCGCGGTCGGTCAGGATGACGGCGGTCAGGTTCGGTGCCTCGGCACGCAACCGGGTCACCAAGGGGAGCTTCTCATCGGTCGTGATGATGACGCGACAATCGGCATCGTGCAGCCGATAAGCAATCTCCGGCTCGCTCGAATCATAGCTGATGGGCACGCTGACAGCGCCAGCTCGTGTCGTGGCAAAGCAGGCCTCGATCCAATCGACGGAGTTGGGAAGCAGGATTGCCACGGAGTGTCCCACCGCGACGCCAAGGTCGGCGAAATGGCCGGCGAGATTGCCGGTGCGAGTCATGAGATCGGCGTAGCTGACGGAGCGTCGAGAGTCTTGATAGGCGACCTTGGTTCCGCGCTGGTCGGCGTGTCGCCGCAGCAGCTCCGGGATCGGAGCGATCAGATCCGTGCGCAGCATTTCCGTCATTCCTCCCAGTGCCGGCGTTCTTGTTGTTCTTGCCGGCTATTGCATGCTGAAGCCGCCGCTGACGCTGATGACCTGCCCGGTAATCCAGCTGCCATGCTGAGAAGCGAGCAGCGCTACCATCGGCGCCACATCCGCCGGCTGACCCAGCCGACGCACAGGGTAGAACCTGATGAGTTTCTCACGATTGGCTTCTAGCCAATCGCGGTCGTGGGCCGTCTCAACTAGGCCGAGCGAGACCGCATTGGCGGTAGTGCCCGACCTGCCCATCTCGCGAGCCAGCGACTTCATAAGGGCAATGACGCCAGCTCGCGCGGCAGCCCCAATGGATAGTCCGGATTCGCCAACACGAGAGCTGTCGCCCATCAAACTGATGATGCGTCCGTTCTTGCTGGTTTCGAGAAGGGGCCCGGCCGCGTGGCAGCAATGGATGGTGCCGTAGAGGCAGGTATCGATCTGGCGGCGCCATTCGTCGGGAGTCGTTTCGGCGAAGCGTTTGCGTATGATGAGCCCGGCGTTGTTGACGAGGATGTTGAGCCCGCCCAACTCGGTCGCCGTTCTATCCACCATCCGCTTCACCGCCGCGAGATCAGAGATGTCCGCCTTGCAGGCAATGGCGCGTCCGCCCTTGGCCCTGATCTCATCGACTACGGCCTGCGCCGGTGCGCTCGAGTTGTGGTAGTTCACGGAGACCGCCACACCCTCCGCAGCCAGCGCCAGCGCGATCTCGCGACCGACGTCGCGGGCGGCGCCCGTGATGAGCGCAACCTTGCCTTCAAGTCCCATTTTCATGTGCCGTCCCCAGTTCGCGACTTCGCTGCTTCGATGAGCCGGAACAACCGCTCGGGTGTCATCGGTAATTCATTGATCTCGATGCCGAGGGGTTCCAGCGCATCTGCTATGGCGTTGGCGACAGCAGCGGGTGCGCCAATGGTTCCGCCTTCGCCCATCCCGCGGTAGCCGCCGATAGCGGGCGACGCCGTTTCCATGTGCACAACGTGCATCGGCGGGATCTCGCTCGCGGCCGGGATGACATAGTCGACCAAGCTGGCCGTCAGGATCTGGCCCTGGGCGTCGTAGACGACCTCCTCGTAAAGGGCCGCGCCGATGCCTTGCGCAACGCCGCCGTGCACCTGTCCATCGACGATGAGCGGGTTGATCAGCTTGCCGCAGTCTTCAGCGACGATGAACTTCTCGATGCGCACGCAATATGTATCCGGGTCGATCTCGAGCACTGCGATGTGGGTGGCGGACGTGGTGGTGCCGAGCACGGGATCATAGGTACTGGTGGCCTCGAGCTCGCCGCGCGCATCGGGCGGGAGACGCCCCATCTCGAGATAGACGGCGCGAGCCACGTCCTTGAAGGTCGTCGACTTGTTGGTATTGGGCAGGTAGATGCGTCCATCCTCGGCGACCAGGTCGTCCGCCGAGGCCTCCAGGATATGCGCCGCCGCCCTGAACACCTTGCCGCGCACGATACGAGCGGCAAGCGTCGCAGCCCCCCCGGCCAGCACGGTGCTGCGGCTGGCGTAAGTGCCTGTGGCGTTGGGTACTGCGGCGCTGTCACCTTGGATGATGCGGATGTCCTCGACGCGCACGCCCAGCTTGTCGGCAACGACTTGAGCAAGGGTGGTCTCGAGCCCCTGTCCATGCGAGGCAACCCCGAACGCGGCCGTAACGCCACCCGTGGTGTCGATGCGGATCTTGGCCGTCTCGGTACCTGTGTTGAGCGGCATGCCGGGTGCCACGGAGATGCGGGAACCGATGCCGGTCAGCTCAGCGTAGGAGGCGATACCGATGCCGAGCCAGCGGCCGGCAGCGCGCGCTTCGGTTTGGCGGCGGCGCAGCGCGTCGTAATCGACCGCCTTGCATGCCGCGACGAGACACTCGGTGAAGCTCGACCGGTCCCAGACGATGCCGGAGCCGATTCGATAGGGAAACTCGTGCTCCTGGATGAAATTCTTGAGTCGTATCTCGCGGGCGTCGATGCCGATGCGGCGGGCCGCCATGTCGAGCAGGCGCTCGGTGACGAACGTCGAGATTGGGCGGCCCACACCGCGGTAGGGACCGGTCGGAGCTTTGGATGTGGCAACGGCTCGCACCGCGCCGCGGTAGTTCTGGATTCGATACGGTCCAGGCAGGAAGCTTACGACCTGGACCGGCTCGAGCGCACACGTCCAGGGATAGATGGAATAGGCACCCACATCACCGATGACGTCGGCCGTCAGGGCCATCACGCGGCCGTCGTGGTCCAACCCCATCTCGGCATCGACGATCTCGTCGAAGCCGTGGCTTGTGGCGGTGAGGTCCTCCATGCGGTCGCTGGTCCATTTGACCGGCCGTCCGAGCTTGCGGGCCGCGAACGCCACCAACAGCTCTTCCGGATAGAGCGAGGCCTTGCCGCCGAAGCCGCCGCCGACCTCGGGTGCGATCACGCGCAGCCGATGGCCGGGCATGCCGAGAGCCTCGGACAGCGCGTTGCGGATGATGCCAGGGACCTGGGTCGAGGAATGGAGGGTCAGCTCGTCGCGGCCAATGTCGTACTCGGCAAGATACGAGCGGTTCTCCATGGCGCCGGGGGTCTTGCGATGAAAGCGGAAGCGTGCCTTCACCTTCACGGGGGCTGCGAACATCTCGGTCTCGAACTCGCCGCGCTTGAACTCACGCTGGACGAGGACGTTGCTGCCGGACTCTTCATGCAGCAGCGGCGCATCGGGCGCCACGGCAGCCTCGGGGTCGACGACGACGGGCAGCGGGTCATAGGCAATCTCGACCAGTTCGCAGGCGTCCTCGGCGAGATAGCGGCTTTCGGCAACGACGGCCACGACCGGCTCGCCCACGAATCGCACCTTGCCGGCTGCCAGTGCCCGGATCGGCGTGGCGTAATAGCTCGCCATGCGCGAGTGCGCATGCACCGGCATCGCCTCGCTCAGCTCTTCGGCCGACAGAACAGCGACCACGCCGGGCGCCGATCGCGCAGCAGCCAGGTCGACCGAGAGGATGCGGGCGTGGGAATGGTCGCTGCGGCGGAAGGCGACGTGCAGGGCACCGTGAATACGGCGATCGTCCACGTAGGTGCCGCGCCCTGTCAGCAGACGCGGGTCCTCGGTGCGCTTGACCTTCGCGCCGATGTTTTTCGGCCGCGTCTGGCGGTCGTCGAGCGCCACCTCCTCGGGGGTCTGCTTGGTCACGACCTCAGTCATAGGCGTGCCCCCCTTTGCGAAGGGTGCCCCATTGCGCCGCATCGTGTCCGCAAACCACGGTGGCGCCGCCTGTCTCGATACGGCGGATCTCAGCCAGCGATGCGAGCAACAGCTCCGCGTTCCATGTATTGCGCGGGACGATGTCGCGGTCGAGCGACGCCCGCAGGCTCACAGCGTCGGATGCCAGGAAGAACGATCCGCTGCGCTCGAGCCCGACCAGGGCGCCCGTCGTGCCGGGCGTATGCCCAGGCAGCGGGATGAGAACCAGTCGCCCATCGCCGAACACGTCCCGCTGCGCGTCGAACGGGTCCATGGGCATGGTATGCTGCCACTCCACCGGCAGGTAACCGGCAGCGACAGCATTCTCAGCCTTTGCGGCCTCCAGCTCGCGAGCGTGCACCATCACAGTGGCCCGCTTGAAGAAGGCATTGCATCCGCAGTGGTCGGGATGAAAGTGAGAGTTGACGACGATGTCGATGTCGTCCGCCGACAACCCGATCGATGCCAATCCGGTAAGCACGTGGTCGCCGGGGGCCATGATCGGAACAACGGCCTTCGCCATGGCGCCCCAGCGTGCCTCGGCATCATCTACGACGGAGGGATGGCAGCCCGTGTCGAACAGGACGTTGGCCTGCGGGTGGCGTAGGAGCATACTGGATACGGGCAGCTCGATCGTCTCGCTGCGGTCGGCATCCGGCAGATAAATGGCCTTCTTCATGCGCAGGCGGCCGCCGGAGAGGACGTGCATCTTCATGGCGTGTCCTCCTGGCGTCCGAGAACGGCACGCACCGCGTTGACGATGTGCTCGTAGCCGGTGCAGCGACACAAGTTGCCCGAGAGGCCGTCACGGATCTCCTCGTCCGTTGCGAGCGGGTATTTCCGAATGAGGTCGGTGATGGTCATCAGCATGCCGGGCGTACAGAACCCGCATTGCAGCGCGTGCTGATCCTGGAAGGCCTTTTGCACGGCGTTGAGCTTGTGCATGGTGCCAAGCCCTTCGACCGTCTCTATTGACGCTCCATCAGCCTGCACGGCGAGCATCAGGCATGAGCGGACGCTGTCGCCGTTGTGGATGATTGTGCAGGCGCCACAGATCCCGTGCTCACAGCCGACGTGCGTGCCGGTCAGTCCGAGTTCGTGACGCAGGAAATCCGACAGCAACAGCCGAGGTTCGACAGGGCGCTCGTAGGTTGTGCCGTTCACCGTCAGCTTGATCGTCTTGTGCGCGATCATTGCACGCCTCCAGACGCGCGCCGCCAGGCGGTCGTAATCGCCTTGCGGGTCAGCGCGCCGGCGAGGTGCCGCCGGTAGTCGCCTGAGGCGTGCAGATCAGTGTTGGGGTCGATCGCAGAGCGCAGCGCGTGAACCGCCGCGTCCACAAGGGCTTCGCTTAGGGGTTCACCGCGCAGCAGCGTCTCGGCTTCCTCGGCTCGCATCGGCGTTTCGCCGACCCCCATCATGCCGATGCGCGCCTCGCGGCACCTTCCGTTGCTGACCGAGATGGTCACAGCGACAGCAGCAAGCGCGAAATCTCCCGCCCGGCGCGCGACCTCTTCGAAGGCCCAGCCGGCGCCTGCAGGCAAATTGGGGAACTCCACCTCGGTGACGATCTCGTCCTCTTCGAGGCTCGTCACCAACGACGCCACGAAGAAATCGCTGGCCGCGGCGACACGTCGCCCGCGCGGAGACTGAATGCCAATGCGCGCATCGAGCAGGCGCGCCATCATCGGCAGTTCCGCCGCAGGATCGGCATGGGAGAGGCTGCCGCCAATGGTGCCACGATTGCGAATGGCGAGGTGCGCCACGTGCTGCATGGCGGCCGTCACGACAGGGAGATGGGTTTTGATGACGGGCGAGGTCTCGAGCGTGTGATGGCGCGTTAGCGCTCCGATCTTAATGGCGGCA
The DNA here is from genome assembly GCA_050248715.1 of Hyphomicrobiaceae bacterium. Lineage (GTDB taxonomy): Bacteria > Pseudomonadota > Alphaproteobacteria > Rhizobiales > Hyphomicrobiaceae > AWTP1-13. The sequence continues at coordinate 57,566 of JBFWRV010000030.1, forward strand.
TCCGTCGCCTCGACGTAGGCCAGGTCCGGAACACGATTGATGTCGACGAGGATCGAGGGGCGGGCGAGCCGGAAGTTGAGCATCGGCATGAGGCTCTGGCCGCCGGCGAGAACTTTCCCGTCACCGCCGGCTCCGCTCAGAGCCGAGAGTGCCGCTTCGAGGCTCTCCGCAGCGATATAATCGAAGGCGGCGGGTTTCATGTCTCAGACTCCTTGGAAGCGGGGCGCGCGCTTCTCGGCGAAGGCGCGATGGCCTTCTTCGTAGTCTGCACTATCTGCGGCTCGGTCGATGGCACGCTGAGCCTCGATCTCAGCGAGCTCACCGAGCCCCATGGAAAGACCCGTGAGGATCGATTTGGCACCGGCGATGGACAGCGGTGCATTTGCGGCCATCCCAAGCGCCATTTCGCGCGCGCGCGTCAACGGATCGGAGGCGATGTCGTCGACGAAACCGAGCCGCATCGCCTCGTCGGCGTCGAAGAGTTGGGCCGTGTAGAGGATACGCTTCGCTGCCGGCAACCCCACCAAAGAGAGTAGACGCTGCGTGCTCCGCACCCCGTAAACGATCGAGAGCTTTGCTGCAGGTATGCCAAAGCTGGCAGACGGGCCGACGATCCTGAAGTCACAAGCCATCGCCAGGTGGCAACCGCCGCCGAGGCAATAGCCGGAGATAGCGGCGAACGTGGGCTTGGGGCAGACGGCGATCGCATGCGATGCGTTGTCGACGGCCACTTCGTAATCGCCTGCCTGTTGTGCCGAAGCGCGCACGAGGCCAAACTCGCTGATGTCCGCGCCTACGCTGAAATGGCCTGCAGCGCCCGCCAGCAGGATCGCCCGCACCGCTTTGTCCGCACTCAACTCAGCCAACAACTCCGCCGTTTCCAACCACATGCCAAGCGTGATGGCATTGCGCTGCGCTGGACGGTTGAGTGTCAGGGTCGCGATCGAGGCGTCGACGTTGAGATCAAGGTCAGCCATGACGAGCCCGACGGTTCCGCTGGAGCTGTTGGCGCGGTCTAGTCACGGCCGGCTTCCGCAGATGTCGGCTGCGACACACCTCCCGTGACAATTTCGGCAAAGCGAGCGAAGAACTGGGCCGAAAGCTTCTTTGCCGTGGAGTCGATGAGGCGCGCACCGAGTTGGGCGATCTTGCCCCCGACTTGCGCCTTTACAACGTAGCGCAAGGTCGTTCTGTCGTGATCCGTGGCCTCGAGCGCTACCTCTGCCCCACCCTTGGCGAAGCCGGCAATGCCGCCCTGGCCCTCCCCACTGATGGTGTAGCTGACGGGCGCAACCATATCGGTGAGCAACACTCGGCCCGAGAACTTGGCCTTGATCGGGCCGACTTTCGTCACCACCGTCGCGGTGAACTCGGTGTCGGAGACTTTCTCGAGGGCCTCGCAACCGGGTATGGCGTCCTTGAGAACGGCCGGGTCGTTGAGCGCAATCCACACCGCCTCTCGCGGTGCAGGAAGCGTGATCTCGCCTGTCATGTCCATTGTTAAACTCCGTTCATGGCGAGGTCAGCAGCGGCGCAAGCGCGTCTTTGAGGTCGTGTGGCAGAGGCATGGGCCGGCTGTTGGTGCGATCCACGTAGACGTGGACGAAGTGGCCCTGCGCCGAGGCCGTCATCTGGTCGTCGCTGAAAATCCCGATCTCGTAACGGACGCTGCTATTGCCAAGATGAGCCACCCGCAACCCTGCGTGCACCTTGGATGGGAAGGCGATCTGGCTGAAGAACTGGCATTGCGTCTCCACCACCAGACCGATGATGCCGCTGCGCTCCACATCCAACGCGCGCTTTTCGATCAGGAACTGGTTCACGACCGTGTCGAAGTACTCGTAATAGACGGCATTGTTCACGTGCCGGTAGGAGTCATTGTCGTTCCAGCGCGTGGTGATCTCGACAAAGTGTGGGAAGGCCGAGCGCGGCTCGGCGGGGAGACGCTTGCTCAAAGTACCGCTCCATAGATTTCGCTGGCATCCTGGAGCGTCACTTCGCGCGGATTGTTCACCAGCAGGCGCGTCTGCTTCATGGCATCTTCCGCCAGCTGTCCGACATGTTCCTGCTTGATGCCGACATCACGCAGCCGGACCGGCAGGCCAAGGTCTGGTGCCAGCGTCGCGAAATAACTGATGAGCGCCGCCGTCCGATCATCTGCGTTGCCGCGAGCCTCCGGTACGATGATGCCAGCCAACTCCGCGTAGAGCGGTTTCGCTACCGGCGCGTTGAAGCGCAGAACCTCGGGCAGGACGAGCGAATTCGAGAGGCCGTGCGCGACGTGGAAGCGGGCGCCGACCGGATATGCGAGTGCGTGCACCGCGGCGACTGGTGCATTGGCAAAGGCCATGCCTGCCAGCATGGAGCCTATCAGCATCGCCTGCCGAGCCTGGCGGTTGCTGCCGTTGCTGCACGCCTCGCGAATATTGCCGGCCAGCAGCGCCAGGGCCTCCCGCGCCAGACAATCCGAGACCACGTTCTTCAGGCGCTTGCTGGTGTAGGCTTCAATGGCATGCACCATGGCGTCGATGCCGGTAGCAGCCGTGCTCGCCCGCGGCAGGCCCAGCGTCAGGTCGGCATCGAGAACCGCCCAGTCGGGCAGCAGAACCGGCGAGACGACACCCTTCTTCTCCCCCTCGCCGGTGGTGACGATGGAGATTGGCGTCACCTCCGATCCGGTGCCGGCCGTTGTCGGTGCCAGCACGAGGGGGAGGCGCGGGCCCTTGGCGTTGCCGACACCGTAGATGTCATCTAGTCGCTCGCCGCTGGCAACAAGCAGTGCCGCCAGCTTAGCGACATCCATGGAGCTGCCGCCGCCGATCGAAAGCACGCCATCAACACCTGCGGCTTTCGCCGCGACGACGGCCGCGCTCACGACCTGCACCGGCGGGTCTGCGACCACATCGGTGAACAGGGTCGTCTTGATGCCGTTGCTGGCAAGGTTGTCGAGTGCCGAGCGGAGCAGGCCGGCCTTCATGATGCCAGCGTCGGTGACGATCAGGACCGACCGGCAACCGAGCGACTTCATCAGCTCGCCGACGCGAGCGGAGGCGCCGGGCTCGGCGAGGACCGATTTGGTCGTTTGGAACGTGAAGCCTTTTTCCACTCTCATTCTCCTCGCCGATGCAGGCCCGACACGATGCGCTCTTTGGTCTGCTGGCTTGCATAATTGAAGCAATGCGCGACTTGCACGCTTGGTTAGGCAGGCCACAATTCCCGCCGCCGCGCGGTCAGCCGCTCGGCCAGTGCGATGAGCTCGCCGACGATGCCTTTGCGGAACAGCAGGACGCAGGACATGAAGATTAGCCCGATGACGATGGGTACCTTGGTCGAGAAATCCACAGCTAGCGGACCGATCTGGACGACGCCCATGCTGGCAAGCTTGCTCTCCAGCGTAATGACCAGGATCGCTCCGACGATCGGCCCGAACGATGTTCCTAATCCGCCAAGCAGGCACATCAGGATTACGGTGCCCGACAGGGTCCAGTGCACGTCCGGGAGGGACGCGAGCCCCAGAGTTAAGGCCTTCAGTCCGCCGGCGAGGCCCGCCAGCGCTGCTGACAGGACGAAAGCGGTCAGCTTGTAGGATTTGATATCGTAGCCGAGCGAGATCGCGCGCGCCTCGTTATCGCGAATGGCGAGCAGCACGTGGCCGAAGGGTGCCTCCATGAGGCGCTGAAGCCCCCAGATCGCCGCCAGCGCCACGACGACAACCAGGCCATACAGCACGAGGTCGTTGCCCAGGCTGTACGTGCCGAGGAGCGTGCCCCGGGGAATACGCTGGAGACCGTCTTCGGCGCCGGTAAATGGAGCCTGCACGCAAAAGAAGTAGATCATCTGTGCCATCGCCAGGGTGATCATGGCGAAGTAGATGCCCTGCCGGCGGATGGCCATGCCGCCGATCGCCAGGCCCAGCACCGCACCGATGCCGAGGCTCGCAACCAGCGCCAGTTCGGTCGGCATTCCCCATTCCTTCGCGGCGTGGCCAGCCAGATAGGCTCCCATGCCAAAAAACGCGGCATGACCGATCGAAAGCAGGCCGACATAGCCGGTGAAAAAATTGAAGGCGGCCGCGAACAGCGCAAATGCGACGCACTTCAGAAGAAACAGCGGATAGAGGCCGGTCATGGGCGCCAGAATTGCGGCAATGCCGAGCACGACCAGGAGGAGGGTGGAGTGTCTCATGTTCATGCCTCCCGCCCAAACAGGCCTGCAGGCCGCACCAGCAGGACCAGCGCCATGATGATGAAGACCGTGGTGGACGATATCTCCGGATAGAAGACCTTGGAGAGACCTTCGATCACGCCCAGTCCCAAACCAGTCAGGACCGCTCCGAGCGTCGAGCCGAGGCCGCCGATGACGACTACGGCGAAGGCTACGATGAGCAGATTCGAGCCCATCAGCGGCTGCACCTGATAGATTGGCGCAGCCAACACGCCGGCGAATGCGGCGAGGCCTACGCCGAGACCATAAGTGAGCGTGACCATGAGTGGTACGTTGATGCCAAGCGCCTGCACGAGACGGGCATTTTCCGTCCCGGCGCGCAGATAGGAGCCAAGACTGGTCCGCTCGATCAGGAGCCAGACACCGATGCACACCGCCAACGAGACACCGACTACCCAGACGCGATAGAGCGGCAAGCGCATGAACCCGAGGTCGACAAGGCCATCGAGCTGCGCAGGACCGGCGTATGACTGGCCGGCAGAGCCATAGATATCGAGGAAGATGCCTTCGAGTACGAGCGCCAGTCCGAAGGTCAACAGCAAGCTATAGAGATGGTCCAGGCCGGTGAGCCGGCGAAGCAGCAACCGCTCGACCAACATGCCGAAGGCGCCGACGACCACCGGCACGACAAGCAGCGCGACCCAGTAGTTGATCCCAAGCCATCGCGCGCCGAGATACGCCGCAAACGCGCCCAGCATGTAGACGGCGCCATGCGCAAAGTTGATGACATTGAGAAGCCCGAAGATGACGGCGAGGCCGAGGCTTAGCATGGCATAGAAGCAGCCGTTGACAAGGCCGATGGTGACCTGGCCGAGCAGCACTGGAAGAGGAATGTCGAACACGGTCCCTCCCGCTCAAACGCCGATGTAGCGATCGAGAAGCTCGGCGCTTGACGCCAGCTCCGCCGCCGTCACGTGCAGCACGACTTGCCCACGCTCCACCACGAAGTGGCGGTCTGCGATATCCTCGACAAAGTGGGTGTTCTGCTCGACGAGCAGGATCGTGTAGTTGAGGCCCTTGAGGCGCGTGATCAATTCGAGAAGCCGATCCACGATCACTGGCGCGAGGCCCTCGGAGATCTCATCCAGCAGGAGGAGGCGCGACCCGGTGCGCAGGATCCGAGCGATGGCGAGCATTTGCTGCTCGCCGCCGGAAAGCCTGGTTCCCTGCGCCTTTCGCCGCTCGGCGAGATTGGGGAGCAGCGTGTAGATTTCTTCGAGCGACATGCCGCCGCCGGCCTGGCTCGGAGGAAGGCGGAGGTTCTCTTCGCATGTCAGGCTGGCGAAAATGCCGCGCTCCTCGGGGCAGTATCCGACACCCAGACGAGCAATACGGTGCGGCGCCAGGCTGATCGCTTCCGTACCGGAGATGCGGATCGAACCCTTGCGGCGGTCAACCAGCCCCATGACCGCGCGCAGAGTGGTTGTGCGTCCGCCGCCGTTGCGGCCGAGCAAAGACACCACTTCCCCTTCTGCGAGCGCCAGGGTGATGCCGTGCAGGATGTGCGATTCGCCGTACCAGGCATGAACTCCATCGAGGGCAAGGACTTCGCGTCGTTGCGGTGGGGAAGTCGCAATTCGAGACTGGCTAACATGCGCGAGTGCCGGCGCATTGATGGCGAGCGAGGTCGTCATTTCCGGCTCCTCTGCCTGGCGCGTGAGCCGAGATAGGCTTCGATCACTTGCGGATCGCGCGAAACCTCATCGTAGGTTCCTTCGGCGATTTTCTCGCCGCGGCGGAGCACGCTAATGCGATGGGCGACATGCGCGACCATGCGCATATTGTGCTCGACCATGAGCACGGTGCGACCGACCGCCACGCGCTTGATGAGAGCCGTTATTCGGTCGACGTCCTCATGCCCGAGACCTTGGGTTGGCTCGTCCAGCAGCATGAGCTTGGGTGCGGTGGCGACGGTTGTTGCCAACTCGAGGATGCGCTTTTGGCCGTAGGCAAGCTGGCCGGCGCGATGACCAGCAAGGCTAGCAAGCTCGAACTGCTGGAGCACCTCGGAGATGCGAGGCTCAAGGGTCGCAACGGTGCGGCCGCCGGTCCAGAACCGCCAGGGCGAGACCATGCCCTGCTGCAAGGCAATCCGCAGGTTCTCGTGCACCGACAGGTGCGGAAAGATCGCTGAGATCTGGAATGAGCGGACGATGCCGCGGCGCGCCAATGCAGCCGGGGGCTCGGACGTGATGTCCTCTCCTTCGAAAGTCATGCGGCCAGCGGTCGGCGAGAGGAACTTGGTCAGCAGATTGAAGACAGTCGTCTTGCCCGCGCCATTTGGTCCAATCAGGGCGTGAATGGTGCCGCGCCTAACGACCAGATCGACACCGGCCACCGCAACGAAGCCGCTGAACTCCTTCCTGAGGCCGCGTGCTTCGAGGACGACATCGGCCGTCTCCGACGCCGGCGGAATGTCCTGGACGGGTACAGTGGCCCGGCGATCAAGCATTGGCGTTCCCGCGTCGCCGCGCGCCGGACCCAGGTGCCAAACCTAGTCGTCGTTGATCGGCTCCTTGCGCGCAAAAGCAAGGACGCATGCCGCGCCTCCTCCGCCAGGCACCCGAGGTGCTCTTTTCTCAGCTGCGATTCTTTTCAAGCCGCATGAGCTTGACAGATACCCTATCGATTAGTCTACTTATGAAAGTCAGTCAAGCGACCCTTCGGTCGCGAGATGGCAGGGCGCTCTAGGCGCCCCAACAAGAAGAGAGAGGGCGCTGTCCCCCGATTGCCTGTTCGGCGCAATTGAGGGAACGGCGTGACCGCTCTCCGCGCAACTTCAACCAATGTGGAAGCGGAGGAGACGATGAGGAAGTTGGTCGTTGGCTTGGCGTTGTCGGCGCTATTGGCAAGCACCGGTGCCATTGCACAAGGCAGCCAGGAGCCGATCAGGATTGGCGTCCTGACCGACATGGCCGGGCAGTTTTCGCACGAGTCCGGCCAGGGCTCGGTAACCGCCGTAAAGATGGCGGTGGAAGACTTCGGCGGAAAAGTGCTGGGCCTGCCGATAGAGGTTCTCGTTGCAGATCATCAGAACAAGAACGAGGTAGCCGTTGCCAAGGCACGCGAGTGGTACGACGTGCAGAAAGTCGATCTCATCGCCAACCTGATCAATTCAGCAATTGCCCTCTCGGTGACGAGCATCGCCAAGGAGAAGGATCGCATAGCAATCGTCAACGGCTCTGGGTCGTCGCGTCTCACGAACGACGGCTGCACGCCGAACAGCATCCACTATGCGTACGACACCTACGCACTTGCCAATGGCACCGGCAAGGCGCTGGTCAAAGAGGGGTTGAAGAGCTGGTACTTTCTGACCGCCGATTACGCTTTTGGGCACGCGCTCGAAGGCGATACCATTGCCGTCCTGAAGGCGAATGACGGCACGATCGCCGGCACCGTGCGGTACCCGATCGACACCTCAGATCATTCCTCGTTCCTGCTGCAAGCCCAAGCGTCGAAGGCCAAGGTAATCGCGATCGCTGGTTCCGGCACGGTGTTCATCAACGCGGTGAAATCCGCAAAATCATTCGGCATCATGCAGGGTGGCCAGACCATGGCGGGCATGCTCGTGTGGATTACGGATGTGCACGCGATGGGGCTCGATCTGGCGCAAGGCCTGGTCTTGACCAACGCCTTCTACTGGGATCGGGACGAGGGTACGCGGGCCTTTGCCCAAAAGTTCTTTGCCAAGATGAACCGCATGCCGCACATGGGTGATGGAGGCGATTATTCATCGACCATGCATTATCTCAAGGCCGTGCAGGCTGCGGGCACGAGAGAGGCTAAGGTTGTGATGGCGAAGATGCGCGAGATGCCCATCGACGACTTCTTCGCCAAGGGCGGGCGCATCCGCGAGGATGGCCGCATGGTGCACGACATGTACGTCTACGAGGTGAAGAAGCCGTCCGAGTCAAAAGGCCCGTGGGACTACTACAAGCTGCGAGCAGTGATTCCCGCCAGCGAGGCCTATCGGCCGCTGGCGGAGAGCAAGTGTCCGCTCGTCAAGAAGTAGGGTGGTCCCGGGACACACAACCAACAGGCATCAGATACGGCCGGGCGCGACCCGGCCGTAGTCGCTGTCAGCCTCATAGGACTGCGGATCGTACTTCATCCGGTACTTCATGTTGTGCGCCGTGACGGGCTTGCGGCATTTGTCACAAATCACCCTCGGCGTGAAGTCCTTGCCGCACGTCTTGTGCGTGAGCTGCAGCGGCGGCTCGCCGTGCGAGAGCCAACGGTCACCCCAGGCCATCATGGCTACCAACGAGCCGTAGAGATCCTTGCCCATCTCGGTGAGCCTATATTCGTAGCGCTCAGGCAGGTCTTGGTACTTCGTCTTCTTG